>JBGAFQ010000039.1:0-27558 GCA_044227195.1 Thiobacillus sp. | reverse complement strand
GCCGCGATCCGCGAAGCGGGCGTCGCCTTCCCCAACGATTTCGACCGCAAGGATTACGCCGGGCAGCTGGCCGCCGCGCACGGCGACAAGAGCAAGGAAGCGCTGGAAGGCGAAGCCGTCGAGGTGCAGCTGGCCGGCCGCATGATGCTGAAGCGGGTGATGGGCAAGGCCAGCTTCGCCACCCTGCAGGACATGAGCGGGCGCATCCAGGTGTACGTGTCCAACGACGTGACCGGCACCGAGGTGCACGAGGCGTTCAAGCACTGGGACCTGGGCGACATCCTCGGCGTGTCCGGCACGCTGTTCAAGACCAACAAGGGCGAACTCACCATCCAGGCGAAATCGATCCGCCTGCTGTCCAAGGCGCTGCGCCCGCTGCCGGAAAAATTCCACGGGCTGGCCGATCAGGAACAGAAATACCGCCAGCGCTACCTCGACCTCATCACCGCGGATACGGCGCGCGAGACCTTCGTGCGCCGCTCGAAGATCATCCAGGCGATCCGCGAGTTCATGACCGGCCACGGCTTCCTCGAAGTCGAGACGCCGATGATGCACCCCATCCCCGGCGGCGCGGCGGCCAAGCCCTTCGTCACGCACCACAATGCGCTCGACATGGAACTGTTTTTGCGCATCGCGCCCGAGCTCTTCCTCAAGCGCCTGGTCGTCGGCGGCTTCGAGAAGGTGTTCGAGATCAACCGCAACTTCCGCAACGAAGGGCTCTCCACCCGCCACAACCCCGAGTTCACCATGATGGAGTTCTACGAGGCCTACCGCGAGTACCGCTACCTCATGGACTACACCGAGGCGCTGATCCGCCACACCGCGGTCGCCGCCACCGGGTCGACCACGGTCATCTACCAGGGCCACACCATCGAGCTCGGCCAGCCCTTCGACCGCCTCACCATCGTCGACGCGATCCGCAAATACCATCCGCACTACACCGTGGCGCAGCTCAACGACCGCGACTGGCTGGTCGCGCAGTTCGCCGCGATGAAGGCGAAGTACCGCGAGCACGACGGTCTGGGCGGCCTGCAGCTGACCTTCTTCGAGGAAACCACCGAGGCGCTGCTGATCCAGCCCACCTTCATCATCGACTACCCGGCCGAGGTGTCGCCGCTGGCGCGCCGTTCCGACAGCCAGCCCAACATCACCGAACGCTTCGAGCTCTTCATCACCGGGCGCGAGATGGCCAACGGCTTCTCCGAGCTGAACGACGCCGAGGACCAGGCCGAGCGTTTCATGGAACAGGTGCGCGCCAAGGAAGCCGGCGACGAGGAAGCGATGCACTACGACGCCGACTACATCCGCGCGCTGGAACACGGCCTGCCGCCCACCGGCGGCTGCGGCATCGGCATCGACCGCCTGGTGATGCTGCTGACCGATTCGCCGAGCATCCGCGACGTCATCCTCTTCCCGCAGATGCGGCGGGAGGGCTGATCCCACCCGCAGATGCGCCACCGAGCGGACGCTTCGCACGCTTGTTGCTTCGCCAGAATTTTCGACCTTAGTCCGAGATTGCCATGACCGACACCTTCAACACCCAGGATTCCTTCTCCACTACCGGCGGCGGCAAGCAGTTCGCTTCGCTGAAGAAACTCGAGGCCGCGCTCGGCAAATCCCTGTCGCGCTTGCCGGTGTCGATCCGCATCGTGCTCGAATCGGTGCTGCGCAACTGCGACGGCGTGAAGGTCACGCCCGAGCACGTGAAGCAGCTCGCGGCCTGGCAGCCCAACGCCGAGCGCACGGAGGAAATCCCCTTCACCGTGGCGCGCGTGATCCTGCAGGACTTCACCGGCGTGCCGCTGCTCGCCGACCTGGCCGCGATGCGCTCGGCGGCGCAGCGCATGGGCAAGGATCCCAAGAAAATCGAACCGCTGGTGCCGGTGGACATGGTGGTCGACCATTCCATTCAAGTGGACAAGTTCGGCACTGCGGACGCGCTCGACCTCAACATGAAGATCGAGTTCGAACGCAACCGCGAACGCTACCAGTTCCTGAAATGGGGCATGCAGGCCTTCGACACGTTCAAGGTGGTGCCGCCCGGCGTCGGCATCGTGCACCAGGTCAACATGGAATACCTCGCGCGCGGCGTGATGGAAAAGGACGGCGTCGCCTACCCGGATACGCTCGTTGGAACGGATAGCCACACGACCATGATCAACGGCCTGGGCGTGGTCGCCTGGGGCGTGGGCGGCATCGAGGCCGAGGCCGCGATGCTCGGCCAGCCGGTGTACTTCCTGACGCCCGACGTGGTCGGCGTGAATCTCAAGGGCAGCATCAAGCCCGGCATCACCGCGACCGACGTGGTGCTGACGATCACCGAGATGCTGCGCAAAGCCAAGGTGGTCGGCAAGTTCGTCGAATTCTTCGGCGAGGGTGCCGCAGCACTGCCGGTGACCGACCGCGCGACGATCGCGAACATGGCGCCCGAATACGGTGCGACCATAGGCTTCTTCCCGGTCGACGAGGCCACCTGCCAGTATTACGCCGCCACCGGCCGCAGCGCAGCGCAGGTCGATCTCATCCGCGCCTACTACCAGGCGCAGGGCCTGTTCGGCATTCCGAAAGCCGGCGCGATCGATTACTCGCAGACGCTGGAACTCGACCTCTCGACGGTGGAGCCGAGCGTCGCTGGCCCCAAGCGCCCGCAGGACCGCATCGCGCTCTCGGCGCTCAAGCCCGCTTTCGAATCGCTGCTCGGCAAGCCCAAGGAAGAAGGCGGCTACGGCAAACAGGATTCAGGGGTCGGGGGTCAGGGGTCGGAGCTGAAGCATGGCGACGTCGTCATTGCCGCCATCACGTCCTGCACGAATACGTCGAACCCCGGCGTGATGCTGGCCGCCGGCCTGCTTGCCAGGAAGGCCGTCGAACTGGGACTGAAGACGCCCGCTCACGTCAAGACCAGCATGGGCCCCGGCTCACGCGCGGTGACGGAATACCTGAAGGCCGCCGGTCTTCTCGGTTACCTCGAACAACTCGGGTTCGGCGTGGTCGGCTACGGCTGCACCACCTGCATCGGCAACTCCGGCCCGCTGCCGGAAGCCATCGAGAAAGCCATACTCGACAAGGATCTCGTCGCCTGCTCGGTGCTGTCCGGCAACCGCAACTTCGAGGCGCGCGTGCACCAGAACGTCAAGGCCAACTTCCTGATGTCGCCGCCGCTGGTGGTTGCGTTCGCGCTCGCCGGCAAGGTCGGCATCGACATGGCGAACGAGCCCATCGGCCAGGGCAGGAACGGTCCCGTGTACCTGAAGGACCTGTGGCCGAGCGCGGCCGAGATCGCAGCCGTGCTGCCCTATTCCAGCGACGCCGCCGCGTACAGGAGCTACGCCAACGTCGGCGCCGACAACCCGCTGTGGGACGCCGTGCCCGCCCCCGCCGGCGCGGTCTACCAGTGGGACGCGAAATCGACCTACATCCAGGAGCCGCCCTTCTTCGTCAACGGCAAGGCTTCCGCCCTTCGCATCCAGGGCGCGAGTCCGCTTGCGATCTTCGGCGACTCGGTGACCACCGACCACATCAGCCCGGCGGGCGGCATCAAACCGACCTCGCCGGCCGGGCTGTACCTCACCGAACACGGCGTGCAGAAGGCCGATTTCAACAGCTACGGCGCGCGTCGCGGCAACCATGAAGTCATGATGCGCGGCACCTTCGCCAACGTGCGCATCAAGAACCTGATGATTCCCGGTTCGGAAGGCGGCATCACGCTGAAAGGCGAGACGCAGATGCCCATCTACGATGCCGCGATGGCCTGGCAAGCGGAAGCGAAACCGCTGATGATCTTCGCCGGCGAGGAATACGGCACCGGCTCGTCGCGCGACTGGGCGGCGAAAGGCACCACGCTCCTCGGCGTGAAGGCCGTCGTCGCCAAGAGTTTCGAGCGCATCCACCGCGCCAACCTCGCCGGCATGGGCGTGCTGCCCTGCCAGTTCAAGGACGGCGTCGATGCCGCGTCGCTCAAGCTCGACGGCAGCGAAAGCTTCGACCTCGAAGGCATCGAATCCGGCATCACCCCGCAGCAGGATGTCACGCTGGTGATCCACCGCGCCGGCGGAAAATCGGAACGCGTTCCGCTCAAGCTGCGCATCGACACGCCGATCGAAGTCGAGTACTACAACAAGGGCGGCATCCTGCCCTTCGTGCTGGAGCAGTTGCTGGGGTGAGCGCCGCTGCCGAGACGGCGGCTGTCCCTGCAGAGACGGCCGTTGTCGGCGTTCCCCCATCGCTTATCGAGACAAAGTGATCATGTTCTGCTAAATATTTGTTTGATACACGCGACTCACAGGCAACTGCCCGGCAAACAACTAATAAAAATACCTTTAACTCTTGAATAGACCACGCCATTCCATTAGCATTCTCTTAATTACTTTGTTTGCAGCACACCAGACCGACCAGGAGCCCACAATGAAAAAGCGCACCGCCCTTCTCCCGCTGTCCCTGCTTGCCCTCCTCGCCCTGTCAGCCTGCAGCGGCGACAAGGCCCTGACGTATCAAGCCAACATCAAACCCCTGCTCGACGCCAAGTGCGTCACCTGCCACGTGCCAGGCGGCGAAGGCTACGAGAAGTCCGGCCTGCGCCTAGACAGCTACGAAGCCATGATGAAAGGCACCAAATTCGGCGCAGTGGTGGTCCCGGGCTCCAGCGTAAGCAGCACGCTCTACCGCCTGGTGTCGGGCCAGGCTGATCCCTCGATCCGCATGCCGCACGGTCAGGCCGCCCTGCCCGAGGCGGATGTCGCCATGATCGGCACCTGGATCGACCAGGGCGCCAAGAACTGACACTCTTCTCCACAACGGAACGCCTGCCACCATGAGCAACCGCCATAACTATCATTTCAGCGCCCTGCCAATGTCGACGCGCATGGTGTACACCATGACGCTGCTGGTATTGGGAACGGGCTATCTGTTTGCCATGTTGCAGGTGTTCTTCAGCCACGCAGGACTCGACGGCAATCCCAACAACATCTCCGCGGAAGACATCCGCATCGCCTATCACGGCAGCGACAGCGACACCCGCCTGGAGACGGCGCTGAAAGGCCCGATGGCCGGCATGCTGCCGCCCGAGGAACGCGCGGTCATCTTCGCGTGGGTCAAGGACGGCACCAAGAAGGAAGCCTACGAGCAGAAAGTCAAACCCATCGTGGAAAGCCGCTGCCTGGCCTGCCACGACGGCAGCAACCCGCACATGCCCAAGCTGTCCACCTACGAGGACATCACCAAGCTGACCGCACGCGACGAAGGCGCGACGATCCCGACCCTGGTGCGCGTCTCGCACATTCACCTGTTCGGCATCACCTTCATCTTCTTCATCGTCAGCAGCATTTTCGCGCACGCCTACATGAAGCCGCTGTGGCTCAAGTGCGTGGTGATCGTGCTGCCCTTCCTCACCATCCTCACCGACATCTTCTCCTGGTATCTCACCAAGCTGGTGCCGGGTTTTGCCTGGTTCATCATCGGCAGCGGCGCGCTGATGGGCATGTCGTTCGCCATCCAGTGGGTGATGTCGATCTGGCAGATGTGGTTCTACACGCTGCCGGACGAAGTCGTGGAGTGCAACGGCGCCCTGCCGGTGATCAGCAGGCACAAGATCAGCATCAACACCGAAGACGTCTGACGCCTGCCGCGGTTTCAGGCCAGCTTGCGGTAGAGCGTACGCTCGCTGATGCCGAGCTGGCGCGCCAGCGACTTGCGGTCGCCGCCATGGCGCGCCAGTGCCCATTGCAGGTAGCGCTGCTCGGCGATCTCCAGCGGCACGATCGCATCCACGCCTGGCGTGCCCGCGTAGGCATCGGTGCCCGCAAGTTCCGGCGGCAAGTGTTCCGGTAACAGCGTATCCCCGTCCGCCATCAGCATGGCGCGCTCGATAATGTTGCGCAGCTCCCGGATGTTTCCCGGGTAATCGTAGGCCTGGAGCCGTGCGCGCGCCGCGTCGGAAAGACTGTAGGCGCGCCCGGGCCCCAGGCGCGCCAGCAGCGTGTCGGCCAGCAGGCCGATATCCTCGCGACGGTCGCGCAAGGCAGGCAGGTCGATCGGAAACACGCTCAGACGGTAATAGAGGTCGCGTCGGAAGCTCCCGTTTTCGACCATTTCCTTCAGGTTGCGATGCGTCGCGGCGATCAGCCGGAAATCCGCGCGCAAGGCTTCCACCCCGCCCACCCGCCGGAACGTGCCGGTTTCCAGCAAACGCAGCAGCTTCACCTGCAGGCCGAGTGGAATATCGCCCACTTCGTCAAGAAACAGGGTGCCGCCCGAAGCCGCCTCGACCAGCCCGATCTTGCGCTGGCCGGCCCCTGTGAACGCGCCCTTCTCGTAGCCGAAGAGTTCGCTTTCGAACAGCGTCTCGGTCAGTCCCGAACACTCCACCACCACGAAGGGGCCGTGTTCGCGCGCGCTCTGCTGGTGGATCGTCTGCGCGACCAGTTCCTTGCCGGTCCCCGATTCGCCCAGCAACAGGGCAGCGGTATTGGAAGGTGCGACGCGCCGCACCAGTTCGAGCATGCGATTGAACGCAGGCGATTTGCCGACCAGTCCGGCTGCGGCGGGAAAGCTGCTGGCCTCGCGGACCGTGGTCATGCGTTCGACGAAATATTCAATACCGCCGGACGCCCCCACGATAGGCGTGAGCTCCACGTCGACATGCTCCTCGCCGCGCGGCGTATGATGAAGGTGCAACACGCGGTTCGGTTCTCCTGTGGCACGGCTGGCAGCCAGCGGGCAGGATTCGCCGCATTCGTCGCACGGCCGGCTGTAGCCATGCGAGACGGCGTAGCAAAATTGCCCGACCACGTCGCGTCCGCCCGCGAAAATGCGGCGATATGCCGCATTCGCCGCCAAAATCCGATAATCGGCTCCCATTATAATTTGGGCATCCGGATGGGTTTCGAGAAAACAGATCAGTTCGTTGGTGGGCGACATGGCGTGAGAGGAAGTGACATTTATGTCACTCAATCGAAGCAGATTTAGCCATATTTGTCACCAACATTATTCCCGGGCCGAGTCTGGGTTTATTTATCCCCATGATTTGTAAAACCAATTCCTTTGTCCTGTCGTCTAACGCGCTGGCACGGGCTTTGCGAATGTGAGGAGATGCTAATGAAATTATCCCTGCCCGATTTCCTGCAGCACCGGCTTGCACGCGAGATCAGCATTGCCATCGTGGTCAAGCTGGTTGTGATCGCCGCGATTTTCTATGTCTTCTTCGATGGCCGAACGGTCCCCACCGACCCCGACGCCGTCGCAAGCCGCCTGGCCAATCCACAACAACAACTTTCGAATTAACCTCCAAGGAGCGCTCATGCTGACCGAAGAACTCGTCGACCTGTCGCGGCTGCAATTCGCCGTCACGGCCTTGTACCACTTCCTGTTCGTACCCCTGACTCTGGGACTGGCCTTCATCCTGGTGATCATGGAGCTGACTTACGTGATCACCGACCGCCCGATCTACAAGGACATGGTGCGCTTCTGGGGCAAGCTGTTCGGCATCAACTTCGCGCTCGGGGTGACCACCGGCATCACCATGGAATTCCAGTTCGGCACGAACTGGGCGTATTACTCGCACTACGTCGGCGACATCTTCGGTGCGCCGCTGGCGATCGAAGGGCTGATGGCCTTCTTCCTCGAATCGACCTTCATCGGCCTGTTCTTCTTCGGCTGGGACCGCCTCAACAAGTGGAAGCACTTCATGGTGACGGTGCTGATGGCAGTCGGATCCAACCTCTCGGCGCTGTGGATCCTGATCGCCAACGGCTGGATGCAGAACCCGGTCGGCGCGGAGTTCTCCTTCGTCACCATGCGCATGGAAATGACCGACTTCTGGGCCATCGTGTTCAATCCCGATGCGCAGGCCAAGTTCGTGCACACGGTGTCGGCCGGTTATGTCACTGCTTCGCTGTTCGTGCTCGGCATCTCCAGCTACTACCTGCTGAAGGGGCGTGACCTCGACTTTGCGCGTCGCTCCTTCCGCGTGGCGGCTGGCTTCGGCTTTGCCTCCGCCCTGTCGGTGATCGTGCTCGGCGACGAATCGGGCTACACCGTCGGCGAAGCGCAGCAGACCAAGATGGCCGCGATCGAGGCGATGTGGGAGACCGAGCCCGCGCCCGCCGGCTTCACGCTCTTCGCTCTGCCGAACGACGCCCACATGCGCAACGACTACGAGCTGAAGATTCCCTACGTGCTCGGCCTCATCGGCACCCGCTCGGTCACCGAGACCCTGCCCGGCATCAGCGAGATCAAGGAAAAGAACCGCGAGCGCATCGAATCGGGCATACAGGCGGTCATCGCCCTGGAAAGGCTGCGCAAGGACCGCAACGACTGGGAAGCCCATTCCATCTTCGACCTGCACAAGGCCGACCTCGGCTTCGGCCTGCTGCTGAAGAAATACGTCGTCGACGTTTCGCAGGCCACGCCCGAGATGATCCAGAAAGCGGTCGACGACACCATCCCGCGCGTCGCGCCGCTGTTCTGGAGCTTCCGTCTCATGGTGGTGCTTGGCTTCGCCTTCCTCGCCCTGTTCGCGATCGCCCTGTTCTATTCCGTGAAGGGCACCTTCATCGAGAAGAAGTGGCTGCTGCGCTGGTCGCTGTGGTTCATCCCCATGCCCTGGATCGCCGCCGAGCTCGGCTGGGTCGTCGCCGAATACGGCCGCCAGCCCTGGACGATCTATGGCGTGCTGCCCACGCACATCTCGGTGTCCAATCTCACGCCCGCCAGCATCTACGGCTCGCTCGCCGGCTTCGTCGGGTTCTACACCGTGCTGCTCATCGTCGAGATGTACCTGATGACCAAATACGCACGCCAGGGTCCGTCCAGCCTCGGCACCGGCAAGTATCACGGCGAGAAGTCCAGCGGCGGCGCACTGCCCGCAGGCGCCCCGGCACAGAAAATTTAAGGAGCTGACATGGATTACGAAACCCTGAAACTCGTCTGGTGGCTGCTGGTCGGCGTGCTGCTCGTCGGCTTCGCCATCATGGACGGCCACGACATGGGCATGGGCGTGCTGCTGCCCTTCGTCGGCAGGAACGACCTCGAACGCCGCGCCGTCATCAACACCGTCGCGCCGCACTGGGACGGCAACCAGGTGTGGTTCATCACCGCCGGCGGCGCCATCTTCGCCGCCTGGCCGCTGGTTTACGCCACCGCGTTCTCCGGTTTCTACTGGGCGATGATGGCCGCGCTGTGGGCGCTGTTCTTCCGCCCGGTCGGCTTCGACTACCGCTCGAAGATCCAGAATCCCACCTGGCGCAGCACCTGGGACTGGGGGCTGTTCATCGGCGGGGCGGTGCCGCCGATCATCTTCGGCGTCGCCTTCGGCAACCTGCTGCTGGGTGTGCCCTTCCAGTTCAACGACTATCTGATGTCGACCTACACCGGCAGCTTCTGGGCGCTGCTCAATCCGTTCTCGCTGCTGGCCGGCGTGGTGAGCCTGGCGATGATCACCACCCAGGGCGCGAACTACCTGATGATGCGCACCGAAGGCGACATCTACCGCCGCGTGCGCACCGCCAGCCTGTTGTTCGCCACGCTGACCATCGTCACCTTCGCACTGGCCGGCGTGTGGATCGCGAAAGGCATCGATGGCTACGTCATCACCAGCGCGGTCGACGCCAACGCCCTGCCCGATCCGCTGGCCAAGACGGTGGAAGTGGCGACCGGCGCCTGGATGCACAACTACGCGCAGTACGGCTGGGCGATGTGGGTACCGATCGCGGCCTTCGCTGCGCTCGTCGCCAGCATCCTGTTCGCGCGCCTTCACAAGGCCGGGCTCGCCTTCTGGTCGTCGTCGCTGGCCTGCGCCGGCATCATCGGCACCGCCGGCGTGTCGATGTTCCCCTTCGTCATGCCGTCCTCGCTCGATCCGCGTTCGAGCCTCACCGTGTACGACGCCGTGTCCTCGCACCTCACGCTCGGCCTGATGCTCGGCGCCACGGTGATCTTCATGCCGCTGATCATTTTCTACACCTCGTGGGCGTACAAGGTGATGTGGGGCAAGGTCACCACCGAATACATCGCCGCCAACGACAAATCGGTCTATTGAAGCGCGCCATGCTGAACGCCTGCTATTTCGCCCTGCCGCTGATGCTCTGCCTGCCCGGTGCGGAGGCCGCCACGCTCAGCGTCTCCATCGACGGCGCCAAGCCCGGCGGCGGTCCGCTCACCGTGCTGCTGTTCGACCGGGCCGACGGTTTCCCCAGGGAGACGAAGGCAAGCGTGCGGCGCGTGCTCCCCGCCGGCCAGACCGTGCTCGCACTCGACGGCCTGAAACCCGGGCAGTACGCCGTGATGGCGTATCAGGACGAAGACGGCAACGGCGAACTGAACCGCTTCCTCGGCATGATTCCCACGGAAGGCTGGGGGCTGTCGAACAATCCCAAGGTCAGCGGCAAGCCGGCGTTCAAGGACGCCGCCGTCGCGGTGCCGGAGTCCGGCGCCGCGCTCACCCTCAAACTCAATTACTGAAAGGAATCCCCATGTGGTATTTCGCCTGGATTCTCGGTGTCACCATGGCCGTGCTGCTGGCCTCGATCAGCGCGATGATGTGCGACGCCAAGGAATGCGCACTCGACGAAGCGCGCAACAAGCCCGACGACGACGCGCGTCCGAGCTGACGCGCCAGCCAAGATGCCGGCCTGCGCGATGCAGGCCGGTCCGGATTTCTCGTATTGCCTGTGCGCGAATGCGCACCCGCTCCCCCGGAGACTCAGTGAAACCGTTCCGACTCGTTCCGGCCCTGCTGCTTGCATTCGGCCTCGCCGTCTGCGCCAGCCCGGCCGTCGCCGAATCCGCCGCACCGAATCCGCGCGCCGTCGTCTCGGAAACCGTCAGCCGCGCCTCATTCGCCGACCCCCTTGCCGCGCTGAAGCCGCAGCTCGCCGCCGACGGCTGGAATCTGGTCGCCGAAATCGACCTCGGCGCGCGCCTCGCCAAAAAGAACGTCGACCTGCCCGGAGGGCTCGTCATCCTCGAACTCGCCGGCGGCGCCGCCGCCATCCCGCTGCTGAAGAACGAAGCCACCCGCTACGTGGCCGGCCTCATGCCGTGCAGCGTATCGGTCTATGCCATGGACGACGGCCGCGTCGTCGCCTCGCGCATGAACGCGGTCGCCATGGTCGGCATGGTGGAGCCCGCGGTCAGCGACGTGCTGAAACGCTCCGCCGCCGGGCTGGATGCCGGCATCGCCGCCGCGCTGGCCAGAGCCGGCAGCTGACACACCTATCTTGACCAAGGAGATCCCCGCTTGAACGCTTCGCGCATTGTCATCCTCGGAGCCGGCTTCGCCGCTCTCACCGCCGTGCGCGAGCTGCGCCGCCGCGCACCCGACGCGCACATCGCCCTGATCGCACCCAAGGCCGAGTTCGTCTATCTGCCCAGCCTCATCTGGGTACCGACCGGCCGGCGACGCAGCGCCGATCTGATCCTGGACGTGTCGGGCTTTCTCGCCGCCCACCGGGTCGAATTCCATGCGGCACGGGTAACCGGACTCGCGGACAACGGGCGCACCGTACTGACCGACAACGGCAGCTTCGCCAACGATGCGCTGCTGATCGCCACCGGCGGACGCTTCATCAAGAAACTGCCCGGCATCGAACACGCCCTCACCCTGTGCGAAGGCATCCCAGCCGCCGAAGCGATCCGCGATCGCCTCGAAAAAATGGACAGCGGCCGCATCGCGCTCGGTTTCGGCGGCAACCCCAACGAGCCTTCCGCCATGCGCGGCGGCCCGATGTTCGAACTGCTGTTCGGCATCGACACCTGGCTGCGCGAGCAGGGCAAGCGCGACCGCATCGAGCTCACCTTCTTCAATGCCGCGGCGGAACCCGGCAAGCGGCTGGGCGAAAAGGCGGTATCCGGTCTGCTCGCCGAAATGGCGAAGCGCCGCATCGACACCCACCTCGGCCACAAGCCGCTCGGCTTTTCGGAAAAGGGCGTGGACACCGAAGGCGGTCACGTCAACGCCGATCTCATCCTCTTCATGCCGGGGCTGACCGGCCCGGCCTGGGCCGCCGACAGCGGCCTGCCGCTGTCGGCCGGCGGCTTCTTCAAGGCCGACGCATACTGCCGCGTGGAAGGCGCCGACAAGGTGTTCGTGGCCGGCGACGCCGGCAGCTACCCCGGCCCCGACTGGCTGCCCAAGCAGGCGCACATGGCCGACCTGCAGGCCAGCACGGCCGCTGAAAACCTGCTGCTCGCGCTCGACGGCAAGCCGCCCGTGGCGCAACCCAAGCCCGAACTGATCTGCATCGTCGACACACTGGATTCGGGCATTCTCGTCTTCCGTGACCTCAAGCGCGCCTTTCTGCTGCCGCCCTCGCGACTGTTCCACTGGGCGAAGCGCTATTTCGAATGGCATTACCTGCGCCCCTACCGCAAGGACAGATCCGCATGAACGCAACGCTCGATCGCGGCTGGGCACGCAGCGTGTCGCTGGTCACGGCGATCGCGCTGATGCTGCTCGTCACGCTGTATCCGCGCGCACTCACGATGGAAGACGGCAGCCCGATCAACCACGGAGCGCTCATGCTCATCATGTGGGGGCTGTCGGCAGGCTTCGTGCATGGGGTCGGTTTCGTTCCGCGCAATCGCGCGCTGCGCGTGCTGCTCGGCCCAGTGGTCGCCTGGCTGATGATGGGCGTCGGGCTGTATTTCTACATCCGCTATTTTTTCTGAGGTGACATCATGCAAGAAGCTTCTCGTCCATTCGTCTCCACTCCTTATGAACGCATCGGCGGCGACGCGGCCATCCGCAAACTGGTCGACCGCTTCTACGAACTGATGGACGAACTGCCGGAGGCCTACGCCGCGCGCAAGATCCATCCGGCCGACCTGACCGAATCCGGCAACAAGTTCTTCGATTTTCTTTCCGGCTGGCTCGGCGGTCCGCAACGCTACATCGAGAAGCACGGCCATCCCATGCTGCGCCGGCGTCATCTGCCCTACGCCATCGGCCCCCAGGAACGCGACGAGTGGCTACTGTGCATGAAGCTGGCGCTGGAGGAAACGGTCGGGGACGCGCCCCTGCGGGACGCCCTGTATGAGCAGTTCGTCCAGCTGGGCGAGCACATGCGCAACCGTGGCGAGAACACGCACGTTTGCGAGCACGAAGCCGCCTAGAACGAATCCATGAACAGTTCGATGGGTACGCTTTTCCGCTTCGCCCGGCACGCGGCTTTCGCATGCGTGCTGGGGGCGTCGCTGCATGCCGCTGCGCTGGCTGCGGAAGCCAAGCCTTCCACCGCCGACCACAGCAAGTTCGCCCAGCTGCAGAAGCCGTTCAAGAGCGGGCAGGAAGTGACCGAGGCCTGCCTGTCCTGCCACACCGAAGCCGCGAAACAGGTCATGGGTACCAAGCACTGGACCTGGGATTTCAGGCAGGTGCACACCGGCCAGAGACTGGGCAAGAAGAACGTGCTCAACCCCTTCTGCATCGGCACCCGCTCCAACGAAGCCTTCTGCACCGCCTGCCACGTGGGCTACGGCTGGAAGGACGACACCTTCGACTTCAAGGCCGAGCGCAACGTCGATTGCCTGGTCTGTCACGACACAACCGGCAAATACAAGAAGATCCCGGGCCTCGCTGGCCATCCCGCCTACCACCGGATGGAGTTTCCGGCGAAATCCGGCAAGTTCATCGAGCCGGTTGACCTGATCTCCATCGCCTCGCACGTCGGCAAGACGCGGCGCGAAAACTGCGGCGCCTGCCACTACGAAGGCGGCGGCGGCGACGGCGTCAAGCATGGCGACCTCGACAGCTCGCTCAACCAGCCCGACCGCGCGCTGGACGTGCACATGGACAAGGATGGACTCAATTTTACGTGCGCCACCTGCCACCAGTCGGATGGCCACAAGATTGCGGGCAGCCGCTATGCGCCGACCGCAGCGGACCCGCACGCGGCGATCATGCGCGGCAAGCACGGCGAGCGGAACCCCGCCACCTGCCAGGCCTGCCACGGCGACAAGCCGCACCCGCAACGCTTCTCCAAACTCAACGACCACACCCGCAGCGTGGCCTGCCAGACCTGCCACATTCCGCAATTCGCACGCGGCGGCGTGCCGACCAAGCTGAGCTGGAACTACGCCACCGCCGGCAAGCTGGACCCCGCCGGCAAGCCGATCAAAACCATGGATGCCCACGGCCACGTGATCTACGACAGCCGCAAGGGCGACTTCGTCCTCGGCGAAAACGTGGTGCCCGAATACCGCTGGTTCGACGGCACGGTGACCTACACCCTGCAGTCAGACCGCATCGACCCCAGTCGTACCGTGTCGATCAACACCTTCCACGGCAAGCCCGGCGCGCCGGGCGCGCGCATCTGGCCGGTCAAGGTCTTTCACGGCAACCAGCCCTACGACAAGGTGCACCGCACCCTGCTGCTGCCGCATACCGCCATTCCGGACGACACCGCCTACTGGTACAACTTCGACTGGGACAAGGCGCTGCGCGCCGGTGCGGAGGCCAGCGGCAAGCCGTACAGCGGCCAGTGGGGGTTCGTGCAGACCGAGATGAGCTGGCCGATCACCCACATGGTCGCGCCCAAGGAAAAAGCGCTGAACTGCGCCGAGTGCCACAGCCGCCATGGCCGCCTGCAGAACATCGCCGGCATCTACATCCCCGGCCGCGACCGCAGCGCCTGGCTCGACACGGCCGGCTATTCGATCGCCGGCCTCGCCTTCCTCGGCGTGCTGGGCCACGGCGCTCTGCGCATCTTCGCCGGCCGCAGGCGCAAGGAGCACTGACATGGCTGAACGCATCTATCTCTTCAAGCGCTTCGAGCGTTTCTGGCACTGGTCGCAGGCCGCGCTCGTCATCACCATGCTGCTCACCGGCTTCGAGATTCACGGCACCTACAGCCTGTTCGGCTTCGGCCAGGCGGTGTCGATCCACACCCTGGCAGCATGGCTGCTGGTGGGCCTGTGGATCTTCGCCATCTTCTGGCACTTCACCACCGGCGAATGGAAACAGTACATCCCCAGCCTCGACCAGATGGGCGCGGTGATCCTGCACTACAGCTACGGCATCTTTCTCGGCCGCCCGCATCCCTACAAGGTGGTGCCCGAGCGCAAGCACAATCCGCTGCAGCGCCTGGCCTATCTGGGCCTGAAACTGACGATCAACCCGCTGATCTGGATCAGCGGCCTCGCCTACCTGTTCTACGCGAACTGGCGCGACCTCGCGCCGGCCTGGCTTGGCCTGGAGCAGGTGGCCCTTGCCCACACCCTGGGCGCGTTCATGATGCTGATTTTCTTCATCGCACACGTCTACCTCACCACCACCGGCCACACCCCGCTCGCCCACATCAGGGCGATGATCACCGGCTGGGAAGAGGAGCACTGAGATGACCGCCACCATGAAAATTGCCGTCGCCAGTCAGAACCGCAAACAGGTCACCGGGCATGCCGGCACATGCCGCAAGTTCTGGGTCTACAGCGTCGAGTCCGGGGCCGTAAAGGACAAGACGCTGCTGGAACTGCCGCGCGAACAGAGCTTCCACGACTATCACGGCGCCGAACCCCATCCACTGCAGGGCGTGCAGACGCTCATTACCGGCGGCATGGGCGAGGGCCTCGCGCGCCGGCTGGCGGGCATGGGCATCGAAGGCCTCGTCACCTCCGAAACCGATCCCGACCAGGCCGTCTCGGCCTGGCTGGCAGGCACCCTGCCGCTCGGCCAGCCCGAGGCGCATGGCGAACATGGGCACGATCACCAGCACGATCACGCCTGAGCGTGCGTGCACATTTCAACGCAACCGCAACCAGGAAGTGAAGCTCGACGAAACCAACCCTACTGCAGGAATAAAGTCCGGTCCGTGTCGTCTGGATCGTCAGCCAAGGGCGCATTTGCTCGTCGAGCAACACGGTCGCCCACGCTGCGGTACCGGCACTACGCGTTCCGGATCGGCAGCGAGCAACGCGACCGGTGGCTGCTCTGCACGAAACCCGCCCCGGCGGAAGCCGTCGCCGTCCTCTCTCTGCGCGACGAACTCCTCGATGCGCAGGCCGCGTGGCTTGCCCCATACGCAACCGGCCGGAGTGCACCCTGCGCCCATGGCTATGCAATCTGATTCTGCATTTTTGATTTTCTCTTTTTCATCCCTCCACCTCTCCCATTCTTCATGGCTCACATCGTTATCCTCGGCGCAGGCACCGGCGGCACGCCGGCTGCCTATGAAATGCGCCAACTGCTCGACAAGTCCCACACCGTCACCCTCATCAACGCATCGGAAATCTTCCAGTTCGTGCCGTCCAACCCCTGGGTGGCGCTCGGCTGGCGCAAGCCGCACGAGGTGACCTTCAACCTGCGTCCCTACCTGGAAAAGAAAGGCATCCAGTTCATCGCGCAGCGCGCCGACCGCATCGACGCCGCCAACAACACGATCCATCTCGCCAGTGGCGAGACGGTCAACTACGACTATCTGGTGGTCACCACCGGGCCGCGGCTCGCCTTCGATCTCGTGCCTGGCGCAGGCCCCGAGACCGGGCACACGGAATCCGTCTGCACGGTCGGCCACGCCGAGCGGGCCTACGCGAACTATCTCGAATTCCTCAAGAACCCCGGGCCCGTCATCGTCGGCGCCCTGCCCGGCGCTTCCTGCTTCGGCCCGGCCTACGAATACGCGATGGCGCTGGAAACCGACCTGCGCCGCCGCAAGCTGCGCCACAAGGTGCCCATCACCTACGTCAGCTCGGAACCCTACGTCGGCCATCTCGGACTCGGCGGCGTCGGCGACTCCAAGACCCTGCTGGAATCGGAATTCCGCCACCGCCACATCAAGTGGATCACCAACGCCAAAACGACCCGCGTGGAAGCCGGCAGGATGTTCGTCGACGAAGTGAACGATGCCGGCGAGACGGTCCGCGAGCACGCGCTCGACTTCCGCTATTCGATGATGCTGCCGCCCTTCCGCGGCGTGGACGCCGTCGCCGGCGTCGAAGGCCTGTGCAACCCGTCCGGCTTCGTCAACGTCGACGAATACCAGCGCAGCACCGCGTATCCGAACATCTACTCGGCGGGCGTGTGCATCGCCATCCCGCCGGTGGAGCAGACGCCGGTGGCCACCGGCACGCCCAAGACCGGCTACATGATCGAATCCATGGTGACCGCGATCGTCCACAACATCGAGGAAGAGATCGCGGGCAAGGCGCCCAGCCACACCGGCACCTGGAGCACGATCTGCCTGGCCGACATGGGCGACACCGGCGCCGCCTTCGTCGCCATCCCGCAGATCCCGCCGCGCAACGTCACCTGGGCGCGCAAGGGCAAGTGGGTGCACTACGCCAAGGCGGCGTTCGAGAAATACTTCATCCGCAAGATGAAGACCGGCAACTCGGAACCGCTGTACGAGAAGTTCGTGCTCAAGGCGCTGGGCATCAAGCGCCTGAACTGAGCCGCCGCAGGCGCGGCCGCTTCACGCCTGGCCGAGCGTCTTGCCGAAGAACGCGCTGATCTTGTCCGGCGGCAGGGGCCGCGCGAACACGTAGCCCTGGATCTCGTCGCAGCCGTGCCTTTTCAGGAAGGCCACCTGCTCCGGGGTTTCCACGCCCTCCGCCACCACGCGCATGTTCAGCGCATGCGCCAGCCGGATGATGGCATTGGCGATTTCGGCATCGTCGCTGTCGATCAGCACGTCGTCGATCAGGCTCTTGTCGATCTTCAGCGCGTCGATCGGCATGCGCTTCAACTGCCCCAGGTTGGAATGCCCGGTGCCGAAATCGTCGATGTAGACGTGCAGGCCCCGTTGGCGCAGCGCGTCCAGCATGTCGAAGGTGCGTTCCGGATTCTCCATCGCCGCGCTCTCCGTGACCTCGACCTGCAGATGCGCCGCATCCATGCCGGTTTCGCGCAGGATGACGTCGATGTCGTCGGTGAGCCGCTCGTCGACGAACTGGCGCGGCGACAGGTTGACCGCGATCGGCGGCGGCTGCAGCCCTGCATCGCGCCAGGCGATCCACTGCTCGCACGCGGCGCGCGCCACCCAGCGTCCTATCGGCACGATGAGTCCGGTTTCCTCCGCGACCGGGATGAACTGCTCGGGACCGACGATGTTGCCCGAGCGGGTCAGCCAGCGGATCAGGGCCTCCAGCCCCACCACCCGGCCGCTGGCAAGGTCGACCTTGGGCTGGTAGACGAGCGCCAGCTCCTTGCGCTCGATGGCCTGCCGCAGCCCGCTCTCCAGCATGAGCTGCTGCTGCGCCACCGTGTTGAGTTCGTCGCTGTAGTACTCGAAGCCGGTGCGCCGCTGCTTGGCCTGGTACATGGCGAGGTCGGCCTGCCGCAGCAGGGTGTTGGCGTCGAGCCCGTCGTCCGGAAACACGCTGATGCCGATGCTGGCGCCGATGGCGTAGCGCCGCTGCTCGATCTTGAAGGATTCGGCCAGCGCCTGGATCAGTTTCCCCGCGACCCGGCTCGCGGCGCGCGAGGCCGGCGGATGCATGAGCACAACCGCGAACTCGTCGCCGCCCAGGCGGGCGACGAAATCGTCGGCACGCAGCTGCTCGTCGAGCCGGTTGGCGACCACGCGCAGCACTTGGTCGCCGACCTCGTGACCCTGCGAATCGTTGATGTGCTTGAAACGGTCGAGGTCGATAAAGAGCAGCGACACCTGCGACTTCTCGCGCTGCGCGCGCGCCAGCGCATGGCCGAGGAAATCCTGGAAATACGAGCGGTTGGGCAGGCCGGTGAGCGGGTCGTGATTCGCCAGCATGTCGAGCCGCATCTCGGAATAGCGCCGCTCGGCCAGCGCCGACGCGACGAAGAGCCCGCCCAGCGCCATCATCATCATGCTGATCTGCAATGCGAACACATCCTGCGGGCTCGTGTTCGCATTGATCCCGCCGTAGGACACCAGCGCCATGCCGAGCACGATGGGCGCGGCGAGGAAGATCGCCAGGCTCGCGCCGGTCACCGAAAAGCGCAACGCCGCCCACAGCACGCCGGGGAGCAGCACGAACAGCACGATCTCGGCAGGCCGCAGGGGGTCGGCGTACTGCATCATCAGCCGCGTCAGCGCCAGCATGGCCAGTACCAGCACCAGTCCCTCCAGGCGCGCCCGCCTGGTGGTCGGCAGCAGATCCCAGCGCGTCGCGGTCATCAGGATGGGCGCGATCAGGTAAATGCCAAGGATGTCGCCCAGCCACCACACCCAGAGCGCCCTGGGTATCGCATCGACCTCCAGACTGCCGTAGACGTGCAGACCGAACACGCCGACCAGCGCACTGACCGCGCTGCCCAGCGGCGCGATCACCAGCGCGAATTTCGCCACGCTGGAGACATAGTCCAGCGTCATGCTGAAAGGCGAAAGCCGCCGCGCCAGATCGCCCATGAGCCAGGCGCCGGAAGCGGCGCCGCAGGCAATCAGGAACGCGAGATCGAATGGCTGGGTCAGGCTGTTGGCGGCCAGCGAACCCAGCAGGACGCCCAGCACGCCGGCCCGGCCGAAGCGCAGGCTCGCGGTGGCGCCGATGCCGGCGGCGAGCCACACGGCCGCCACCACATTGGCCACATAGATCGAGAGCTTGAGACTGAGAAGCGCCGCCAGCCCGTAGGCCAGCGCCGTCAGGCCCACGATCAGCAGGTGACGCCGGAAGTCGGCGAAGGCGGGCAGCGTCGGCCGAAGCAAAACGTCAACCCAGCCTGTCGCTATTGCGCCGGGTCGAGTTGGGCGCGCACCGATTCCAGTGCGTCCTTGAGGGTTTCCTCGGGCAGGCCGTTGAGTTGCTCCGCCAGCATTTCGGCGGCGTCGATGGTGTCCATTTCATCCGGCAGGCTGTCGGTATCGAGGTTGGCGACGAATACCGCCGCCGCGCCCGTCACCTGCAGCAACTGCTTGCGCTCGGACATCAGCAATTCGATCTCTTCGCGCAACAGCCGGATTTCGTCCTCTTTCATGGCATGCAGGCTCATGTTGTCTCCGTCGTTTGTAAGGTTCAGCCGAATACGGTCAGCACACCGGTGTAACCATACAGGCGATTGTGCGAAATTTCACCGTTTGCAAAAAAACCCACCAGCGGAAAATCGCCCAGGGTGTCGCGTATCAGCCGCAGCTCGCGGTGCGGCGCGCCGAACATGTGGCGGCCGCGCCCCAGGCACGAAACGTAGACGCCGCCGCGGATCGGTCCGTCGAATTGCGCGCGCAAGGCCGCCAGCATGCGCAGCAGGTCGTCCTCGGCGCTTTGCTGATCGCGCTTGCAGAACAGGAGATCGTCGCCGGGCTGCACGTACTCGCCGATCGCGATCAGGTCGTTTTCCGGGTCGACGCCGAGAATGTTGCGCACCAGATAGTCGCCGGTATCCGAACCGCGCACCGGCAGACCGACGAAAATGTAGCCGGCCGCGCGGCGCAGGTCGCGCGCCAGCACCTCGCCGATTTCCTCCTTCATCACGTCCAGCGCGGGACGGTGGTCGAGATTGCCGACGATGTTCTTGTTGGCATTGGTGATGCAGTGGCGCGGCCCCAGCGGCGAGATGCCCTGGGTCAGCCGCGTCGCCAGCTTCACCCGTTCGGAAAACAGCACGCCAGACAGGCCGCCGGAAACCACGCCGTCGCTGATCTGCGCGGTTTCGCCGCGCGCGCTCGCCAGCCCGCCGACGACGAAACCGCTCGCCACTTTCTCGCTCAGGGTTTCGATCAGTTCCTGGATGCGCGGATTCGCCGGATCGCCGTGCGCCAGGGCGAAATAGGCGTCGGCGTCGATCGCATCCAGTTCCTGCGGCGCCCGCGCCAGCGGCAGCATGCTGAAATCGTCCGGCGCGAATTCGCCCAGCATCACTGCCATCGCGGGCTCTTCCAGATACTCCGTCCCGGTCGCGCAAACGCCCACACCGACGCTGCCTGTCCAGTGCGGCACCCCGGTCGCGCTCCTGAAAAAGGCCAGAAGCGCGTCGAGTTCGCCGGCGAAGGCGTCCGACACGTAGAGGAAGCCCAGGGTCGCCGCCGACGGAATCGCCCCAAGCTGCTGCATGCACGCCTGCGCCGCACGGGTCCAGTCGGCGTCGGCTGCATGGGCAAACCTGAAGGGCGTCGTCATGGACCGTGGGGCGGTTCAGTAGCCCGTCTTGCCGCTGTGCGGCAGCTCGCCTTCGCCGAAGAAATTCCACAGCAGATGGGCGACCACCTCGGGCGCGATGACGGTATGCTGGTTGTGGGTGGCCTGCAACTCGGCGCGCAGCTTCTTGCGCAACTCGGGGTCGCCGGTCAGGTCGAAAATGATGTCGACCTTGGCCCCCAGCGACACCACCTCCATCGCGTCCCTGAACACGGGTACCTTGCTGTGTGCAAAGCCCATGGCAACCGGCGAATCGAGATTGCGGTGCGCGACGGCGACGATCTCGACGTTGACGTGTTCCTCCTGGATCTTTTCCAGGAAATGCTCTGCAAACTTCTCCCCGACCTCGCCCAGTCCGAGCAAGGCCACTTTGATGGTATGGCTCATTGTCTACGACTCCTCAATATAAGTTTGTATGTGTACGCGCTGCCGCGCGTGTCAAGCATACACCCAGCGGGCGGGCAGACGATATCATTCCGCCACGTCCCCCTTTGCCACCGCCATGCCCGCCACCGATCCGCTCCATCCTCCCATCACGCCCTACGCCAGCGGCATGCTCGACACCGGGGGTCTGCACCGCATCTACTGGGAAACCTCCGGCAAGCCGGACGGCATCCCGGTGCTGTTCGTGCACGGCGGGCCGGGTTCGGGCACCTCGCCCGCGCAGCGACGCTTCTTCGATCCCGTGCGCTACCGCATCGTCCTGTTCGACCAGCGTGGCTGCGGCCGCTCGACTCCGTACGGCGAGCTCGCCGACAACACCACGCCGCACCTGATCGAAGACATGGAACGCCTGCGCGCCGAACTCGGCATCGAGCAATGGCTGGTCTTCGGCGGCTCGTGGGGCTCGACGCTCGCGCTCGCCTACGCCCAGGCGCATCCCGAACGCTGCCTGGGGCTGGTGCTGCGCGGCATCTTCCTCTGCCGCCGGAGCGAGATCGACTGGTTCCTGTACGGGATCCGCGCCTTCTTCCCCGAAGCGCAGCGCAAGCTGGCGGAAGCGATTCCCGAGGCCGAGCGCGGCGACCTGCTGACTGCCTACCATCGCCGCCTGACCGACCCCGCCCCGGCGGTGCACCTGCCCGCCGCGCACGCCTGGGCAACCTTCGAGGCATCGTGCTCGACGCTGCTGCCCAACCCCGAACTCGTCTCGGCCTTCGGCAGCGACAAGACGGCGCTGTCGCTGTCGCGCATCGAGGCGCACTACTTCGTCCACGACATCTTCCTGCCGGAGAACAGCCTGCTCGACAACGTCGACCGCCTGCGCGGCATTCCGGCCGTCATCGTGCAGGGCCGCTACGACGCCGTCTGCCCCATCGTCTCCGCCGACGACCTCGCCCGCGCCTGGCCGGAAGCGCGCTACGTGATCGTGCCAGACGCCGGGCATTCCGCCTTCGAGCCGGGCATCTGCCGCTCGCTCGTCGCCGCCTGCGACCGCTTCGCCGCAACCGGAGGGTTCGCGCCGTGAGCCTGTCGCCCTACGTCTTCGACGCCAGCGCCGAGAATTTCAACCGGCTGGTGCTGGAAAACTCGCACAAGGGCCCGGTTCTGGTGCATTTCTGGACGCCCAAGGCCGGCCCCTGTTTCATGCTCATGCCCCGCCTGGTGAAACTTGCCACCGAGTACGGCGGCAAGTTCCTGCTGGTGATGCTGAACGCCGGCGAATTGCCCGAACTCGCGCGGCGCTTTTCGGTGAATTCGGTGCCCACGGTGAAATTCTTCTGGCGCGGCGAAGTCGCGCACACCATCCACGGCGCCGACCCAGACAGCAGCTTCCGCGAGGCGCTCGACCGCTTCATCGCCGGCGACGCCAACCGCGCCCATGCCATCGGATTGGCCGCCTGGCAGGCCGGGCAGATCCAGCAGGCGCGCATGCTGCTCGCCAACGCGGCGATGGCCGAGCCGGAGAATCTCGCCATCCCGCGCGACCTCGCCAAGCTCCTGTGGTCGCAGGGCGAAGGCGAACAGGCGCTGAAACTGCTCGACAGCCTGCCGCCCGAAGCGCGCGCCACGCCGGAGATCGCGTCCCTGCACGCCCACCTCACGCTCGCCGAAACCGCGCGCCTGGCGCCGCCGCTCGCCGACCTGGACGCAGCGCTGGCGCAGCAGCCGGACAAGCTCGATCTGCACTTCCAGCGCGCCGCCGTGCTGCTGGCCGGCGACGACTTCGACGGCGCGATGGACGCCCTGCTCGGAATCGCGCGCACCGACCGCAGCTACCGCCACGACATCGGCCGCACCAGCCTGCTTGCCCTGTTCGACCTGCTGGGTGCCGCGCATCCGCTCACGCAGAAATATCGCCGCGCCCTGTCCGAATCGCTTCATTGATTTGAACTTCGCCCACCCCGCCTTCGATCCCTACCGCGCGCTCGTCGACGCGCTCGACCTGCCGCGCGGATTGCCGACGCTGGAAGCGCTGAACGCGTTGGCAAGCGCGCTGGACATCCGCCAGGCGCGCGGTCTGCCGCTGCGCTTCGTCGCGCCGGCCGGGCGCCTGGCGGCGCGCGACTACGAAACCGGCATCCTCGCCAGCGGCGAAGTGCCGACGCGCGCCGATACCTGGCACGATGCGCTCAATGCCCTGGTGTGGCTGCGCTTTCCGCGCTTCAAGTCGGCGCTCAACGCTGCGCACGGCGTTGCCATCGCTACGGAAACCGAGGCCCTGCGCGGGCGCCGGCGCGATGCGCTGACGGTGCTCGACGAATCCGGCGTCTGGGTGATCAGCGCCGAACCGGCGCTGTTCGACCTGGTCGTCGCGCATGCATGGCGGGAGGCGTTCTGGACGCGCCGCCGCGCAGTCGAATCCGCGATGCGCTTCATCGTGGTGGGCCATGCCCTGCTGGAAAAGGCGCTCGCGCCCTATCCCGAGATGACCGGGAAATGCCTGCCGATTGGACCGGACGAAGCCGACCCGGATATCGCCGCCTGTGCCGCACTGGAAGCGGTGTCGTCGCCGCGCCAGCTCGCGCCCCTGCCGATCCAGGGCATCCCCGGCTGGGACCCTGCCAACGACCGGGCGGACTACTACGCGAACGCCACCGTGTTCCGGCCGGCACCCAGGCGCGTCACGGCCGGCGGCACAACAAGCTGAAGCGCGGGTCGTCGCGCGCCAGCGGCCGCCACTCGGCCTGGCGCGGGCGCACCGCATGATGATCGAGCATGGCATCGTCCGCCGAAAACACCGCGCGCGACAGCGTGGCGACGCGGCGGCCGCGACAGTCGATCAGGCGTCTCTCCAGCACCTCCTTGATCGGGCGCAGGCTGCTCGGGTCGATCCGGCCGGCACGCATGGCGTGGCGTTCGTGGAAACTGGTGTTGCCCGCCATCGGCTGCACGCTGCCGGTGTCGATCGAAACCACCGCCTCGGAGGTCTCCTCGATCACCTGCCAGGCGGGGCCTGCGCCGGCCGGCTGGCACACGGCCAGCGCGACCAGCAGCGCCCACCTCATCCGGCTTCGGCCGGCAGATCGGCGCCCGCCACCCAGGCCTGCGCCATGTCGAGATCGTCGAACAGACGGATGTCGGCCGACATGAAGAGCCGGTTGATCCACATGCTCCACGCCACCCACTGGTCGCCGGTGAGGATGGCGATGCGGCCGAAATCGTTCTTGTGCTCGCGCGAGAACTTCAGCTCTTCCCACGCCACGTCGAGGCTGTACGACAGCATGTCGCGCAGGTCGAACAGCAGATTGACCTCGCCCTGGAATTCCACGCCGTATTCCACCGCCTGCTCGAACTCGCGGTAGTCGTCCAGCGTGAACTGCCCCATCACCGACACCGCGATGCGGTCGCCCTGGACATCGAGACTGATCATGGCCTTCTCCTTTGTCGAATCATGTTTCAACTATAGCGAATCGGCGGGCGCCGGGGCGGACGCGCGCACCGCGAGCATGCCGGCCGCCGCCACCGCGGCCATGCCGATCCAGGCCAGCATCGGCAGCTGCTCGCCGAACAGCAGCACGCCGTAGAGTGCCGAGAAAGCCACCGTGGTGTAAGCCAGCGATCCCACCGTGAGCGTGCGGCCGCGATGGTAGGCGCGCGTCAGCGCCAGCTGCGCCAGCGTCGCCGTCACGCCGATGCCGATCAGCCACGGCCAGTCCGCCGCCTGCGGCCGGTGGAAGCCTGCCACCGCCATCCACGCCGCCCCGCCCAGCGTGGACAGCAGCGTGAAATAGAACACCACCCGCCACTCCGGCTCGCCCAGCCTGCCCAGGGATTTGATGTTGACGTAGGCCACCGCCGCCAGCATGCCCGACACCAGCCCCGCCAGCGCCGGCACCCAGGCCTGTCCGTCCACCTGCGGCTGCAGCAGCAGCACGATGCCGGCAAAGCCCAGCAATACTGCCGCCACCAGCCCGCGCCCGTGCTTTTCCTTCAGCCACCACGCCGACAAGCCCGCAAGGAACAGCGGCGCGGTGTAGTTGAGCGTCACCGCCGTGGCCAGCGGCAGCCGCGCGATCGCGTAGAAGAACAGCACCAGCGCCGTGAAACCCGACAGCCCGCGCCACACATGCGCCCGCGCATGCGGCGTGACCAGCGGCGCAAGCAGCCGGCGATGCGACGCCGCGATCACGATCCAGATCGCCACCAGGCCGAACACGGAACGGTAGAACACCAGCTCGGCGCTGGAAAACTGCGCCGACGAATGCTTCACCAGCACGCCCATCAGCGCGAACAGGGCGGCGGCCACCAGCATCCAGCTTGATTTCATGTCAGGGAAAACGATTGGCAATTGAGGCGTAGTGTGCATGGAAAACCGGTTTTCCGGCGGACTTCATGGATGCCGATTCAAGTTCCAGGTCAGTCGATGCGGCGTCCTCGAATTGTCTCCCTCAACCAAACATGCTATCAATGCGCACAGCGAAACTTTCGCACACACAACAACATTGCGGGGGACGTTTTTCCAACAGATCGGCCCGAGCCGAAGGGAGAGGGAAAGCGTGATCCAAACCAGTCCAGTGGATGCATGGCCATCTGCGCCTAAGGCCTCGTTAGAGCGAACACTGCTCGCTTCGCTCACGGCTTGCGCCCCTTCGGGGTGTCGCTCAACTCGAAAACGTTAGAGTTCATCTTCCTTGCCACGAGTTATCTCCTTATGAAATCCACATCTTTCCGTAGCGCTCTAAAGGTATCCACCGTTACATCGCTTGCCCTCGTGATGGTCGGCTGCGCAACCGCCCCCGCGCCTATAGCGCGTGAGGCTGCGAGCCGAATCCATCGGATTGCCGTAATCTCGTCCACAGCCAAGGTTTTCACTCGGCAGTACACGGGGCTGACGGTCTTTGGGAATGAAAAGGAAGAAATCGACATTTCCGACTGGAAGATTGACGAGCAATATGAAGAACAACTGGCCGCTGAGGTCGGAAAGCTCCCCGGGCTAACTGCCGTTAAGGCACCATATTCGCAGGCGGACTTCTCTCATGTGAACGACTTGAATGGTCCTTGGGATGCGCCGGCATTCTGGGGGCCCAATTGGGGTGCGATCGAAACTGCCACACGGAACTACTGTTCAGCGCACGCGCTGGACGCGATCCTGGTGGTGGCAAAAACAAAGTCTGGTGACTTCTTAGGTGGGTCGAATCAATTCTTTGGGGGTGCAGGAATCTATGTTCGCGGACCGGGAAGCAGGGTGTCTGTCATGCACCTAATTTCAAAGATCGCACTACTTGATTGCGCCACCGCAAAGCCGCTTGCAATTCGTACTGTCGCCATGAATCAAAGCGATCTTCCCGGCGCAATCGTGCGGTCTGCTCCTTTGCTCAGTGTTCCCGAAGAGATTTCGCGGAGCCCGATATCTCAGTGGTCAGGTGAGCAAAAGCAGCGCATTCAGTCCGATTTAGCAGCGCTGCCCATCCGCGCATGGGCCATCACACTTAGAAGTATGCTGCCCTCCGGAGCAAATGAACTCTAACCCTCGCTTCGAGGGGGAACCTGCAAGCTGAGCGTTACCAACCCAAATCACCCAGCAGCTGATCGCGCAGCTTCCGGATCGATACGCAATATAAAAGGGCGGCTCGGGCCGCCCTTTTTATTCTCCATATCCCTTCACTTGATGTGTGGCTCGATCTCCCGCCGCAGGAAGGCGTGGAAGTGCATCATGCCGTCTTCCAGCGGCGACTGGTACGGGCCGGTTTCGGAGACGCCCTGTTTGTAGAGCGCGCGCCGGCCTTCGTGCATGCGCATGCAGATGTCGCGGTCTTCCTCGGCGGTTTCCATGTAGGCGGCCTGTTCGGCTTCGATGAAGGCGCGCTCGAAGAGGGCGATGTCCTCGGGGTAGTAGAACTCGACGATGTTGCTGCACGATTCCACGCCGGTGGGCACGATGGACGAGGCGACCAGCACGTGGGGATACCACTCGACCATGAGACCGGGGTAGTAGGTAAGCCAGATGGAGCCGTGCCGGGGTGCTTCGCCGCGGTTGTAGGCCATGACCTGCTCGTGCCACTTCTGGTAGACCGGCGAGCCGGCCTTGGCCAGGCCGCGGTTGACGCCCACGGTTTGCACCGACCACCAGTCGCCGTA
>JBGAFQ010000038.1:0-28471 GCA_044227195.1 Thiobacillus sp. | reverse complement strand
AGGGAAAGATGCCGTGCCGGTAAGCGTCGAGCAGGCGCGGCAGATCGAGGCCGCCGCCCATCGCCAGCAGACCGTTAGGGTCGGCGAGCGCGGTTTCGAGCGGCGGAAAGGCGGACGGACTGTCGTGTGGGACCGGCATGCCCGCATCTTAGCGGAACGAAAAAATCACTTGATTTTCACTCCGGCTATATTATGATATGCATATCTTCAATACTGTTGTGTTGCTTGCCGACAGGCAACACGTCCGGGTCGCCGTCCGGCCGCTCCGTATAATGCGGGCATCGAGACAGGAACCTGCGGACGCACCCGTCGGGACATGGCAGTAGCGAAGCATGGCTAGAGCAAACCGCAAGATTTACCCAGCCGGACCGGCATCGGCGCCACAAGCATCGTTGCCGCCCTTGCCGACCCAGGCACCTACCCGGTGCCTGGGATTTTCGGTGAAATCCGCGTTTGCTTGCGCCAGGCACTGTATGACGTTTGCGGCAGGTGCACTATCTCTCCTGGGCCTGCCGTGCTGTAGCGTCCTCCTCTGGGGCGATTCATGAGCGGTTCTCCTGGACGACTCATGGACGCCCCTTCTTTTTTGTCCACCGCATCGACACCCGGGGCCGGCTGCTTCCACTGCGGCCTGCCGGTGCCGGACGGCGCCGAATACCCCATCCTGTTCGAAGGCGAAACCCGACAGGCCTGCTGCCGCGGTTGCCAGGCCGTGGCGCAGACCATCATCGACAGCGGCCAGGGCGCGTACTACCTGCATCGCACGGCCCTGCCCGCCACGCCGCAGCAGGCCGAGGCCGAACTCGCGCAACTGGGCCTGTACGACCTGCCGGAAATCCAGGAAAGCTTCGTCCGGGTGGAGGCGGAGAATATCCGCGAGGCCGCGCTGATCCTGGAGAACATCGTCTGCGCCGCGTGCATCTGGCTGAACGAGCGCCACATCGCGGCGCTGCCCGGCGTGCTGTCGGTGGAGATCAACTACGCGACCCGCCGCGCGCGGGTGCGCTGGGACAACAGCCGCATCCAGCTCTCGGCGATCCTCAAGGCCGTGTCCGACATCGGCTACATCGCGCATCCCTTCGACCCTGGCCGCTCCGACGACATCCACAAGCGCGAGCGCAACACCGCGATCAAGCGCCTCGCCATCGCCGGCCTCGGCATGATGCAGGTGATGATGTACGCGCTGCCGACCTACACCGCCACCGACATGACCGACGATATCCGCCGGCTGATGAGCTGGGCGAGCCTGGTACTCACCATCCCGGTGGTGCTGTATTCGGCGTGGCCCTTCTTCATCGGCGCCTGGCGCGACTTCAAGCGCCGCACCCTGGGGATGGACGTGCCGGTGGCGCTGGGCGTCGGCACCGCCTTCGTCGCCAGCGTCTACAGCACCTTCTCCGGCCACGGCGAGGTGTACTACGACTCGGTCACCATGTTCATCTTCCTGCTGCTGACCGGGCGCTTCCTCGAGATGAACGCGCGCCGCCGCGCCGGCGCGGCGGTGGAGGAACTGGTCAAGCTCATCCCCGCCGCCACCACGCGCCTGCCGCACTGGCCTGCACGCGCCGAAGAACAGGTACCGGTCGCCCGATTGACGGTGGGCGACCACATCCTGGTGCGGCCCGGCGAGACCCTGCCTGCCGACGGCGTGGTGGTGGAGGGCGACAGCGCCGTCTCCGAAGCCATGCTCACCGGCGAATCGCTGCCGGTGTCGAAAGCCCGCGACGCGCGCGTCGTCGGCGGCAGCCTCAATCAGGCCAGCCCGCTCGTCGTGCGCGTGGACCGGCTCGGCGCCGACACACGGCTCGCTTCCATCGTGCGCCTGCTCGACCGCGCGCAGAGCGAAAAACCGCGCATCGGCCAGCTCGCCGACCGCGCCGCGGCATGGTTCGTCGGTCTGCTGCTGCTGATCACCACGCTAGTCGGCGTGGCATGGGTGCTCATCGATCCGTCGAAGGCGCTGTGGATCGTGGTCTCCGTGCTGGTCGTCACCTGTCCTTGCGCGCTCGGTCTCGCCACCCCCGCCGCGCTCACCACCGCCACCGGCCGGCTCACGCGGATGGGCCTTCTGACCACGCGCGGGCACGCGCTGGAAACGCTGGCGCGCGCGACCGACCTGGTGTTCGACAAGACCGGCACGCTCACCCTGGGGCGGCTCTCGGTACGCCGCGTCGTCCCGCTCGACGGCCGCAGCGAAGACGAGGCGCGTGCGCTGGCCGCCGCGCTCGAAGCCGGCTCCGAACATCCCATCGCCCGTGCCCTGCGCGAACATGCGGCTACGCCGCACCGCGCGGACGCCATCCGCAACACGCCGGGGCGCGGCGTCGAAGGCACGATCAACGGCCGCCTCTATCGTCTCGGCACGCCGCGATTTGCGGCCGACGACGATGCCACGCCGGTCGCACCCGAGGCAGCCGACGGTGCCAGCTGGGTCCTGCTGGCCGAATCCGGCCGCCCCGTCGCCTGGTTCGCGCTCGCCGACACGCCGCGCCCCGACGCCGCGGCTGCGCTCGACGCATTGCGATCGCTGGGCCTGCGCCTGCATCTCCTGTCCGGCGATGCCGAAGCGGCGGTCGCCGCTACGGCACGCCAGTTCGGCATCGCCGACTGGCGCGCCGGCGCATTGCCGGAAGACAAGCTCGCCTACGTCAAAACGCTGCAGGACGAAGGACGCATCGTGGCGATGGTGGGCGACGGCATCAACGACGCGCCGGTGCTCGCCGGTGCGCAGGTCTCCATCGCCATGGGCGAAGGCGCCGACGTCGCGCAGGCCGCAGCCGACATGGTCATGCTGGGTAGCCGGATGGCCACACTCTCGGAAGGCGTGCTGCTCGCGCGCAAGACCCAGCGCATCATCCGCGAAAACCTCGGCTGGGCGCTCGCCTACAATCTCGTCGCCATTCCCGCCGCGGCGCTGGGGTTCGTCACGCCGTGGATCGCCGGCATCGGCATGTCGGCGAGTTCGCTGCTGGTGGTGCTGAACGCGCTGCGCCTGTCCGACTTCAAGCCTGCTACGGCGCCCGTGCCGGATTCGGTCGGCTTGCCGCTCGCCGCTCACCGCTAAGGGCTCGCATCGTGGACATCCTCATCCTGCTCATCCCGCTCAGCCTCGTCATCGTCGGCATCATCGCCTGGATCATGCTCTGGGCAGCGAAAAGCGGCCAGTTCGACGACCTCGAGGGGCCGGCGCACAGCGTGCTGATGGACGACGACGCGCCGCCCAGGCAAGACGACGACGCCAAGCCCTGAATGCGCGCCACGGCGCATTTCGCCTATGCTGCGAACAGCCTGCATTCGAAGGACGCCGCGTCATGACCCCGCCCCTCCTCTGGTATTTCGCCGACCCGATGTGTTCGTGGTGCTGGGGTTTTTCGCCGGTGATCGAGACCCTGCGCGCGGCCACCCCCGACCGCATGAAGATCGCGCTGGTGCTGGGCGGCCTGCGGCCCGGCGAAACCGCGACGATGACGCCCGCGCGGCGCGAGGAAATCCTGCACCACTGGCATGAGGTGCAGGCACGCACCGGCCAGCCCTTCCGCTTCGACGGCGCGCTGCCAGCAGGGTTCGTGTACGACACCGAACCGGCCAGCCGCGCGGTGATCGCCGCCGGCAGCCTCGATCCCGCGCTCACCTTTCCGATGTTCAAGGCGATCCAGACCGCCTTCTACGCGCACGGCCGGGACGTCACGCAGGCCGGCGTGCTGGCGCAACTGGCCGCGGACCTGGGGCTGGATGCCGCGCGCTTTCTGGCCGCGTGGGACACCGACGCGGCGCGCGACAAGACCCGCGCGCATTTCCGCCAGGCCCGCGCGGCCGGCGTGCGCGGCTTCCCCACGCTGATCGTGCAGCAGGACGCACAGCTCACCACCGTGAGCACCGGCTGCGAGCCGCTGGACGCGGTGCGCACGGCCCTGTCCGCCTGCCTCGCCGGCTGAACCTTGCCTGCACGCGCACGGCTCTGGGTAGAATGCCGGCACCCTGTCGAACGGAGTTCCCCATGCCCCGCCTGTCGTTTCTTCCCGCCACGCTTTTCCTCGGCGCACTCGTGCTCGGCATGTCCGGCTGCGGCGCCAGCGAGCCCGGCAAGCAAACCGTCTCCACCGCGCCGGCGCCCGGCCAGCCGCCCAATCCGCGCGTGCTGATCGAGACCAGCAAGGGCAACATCACCGTCGAACTCTTCCCCGGCAACGCGCCGCAGTCGACGGGCAATTTCCTCAACTACGTGAAGACCGGCTTCTACGACGGCCTCGTCTTCCACCGCGTCATCCCCGGCTTTATGATCCAGGGCGGCGGCATGACGCCCGACCTGGCAGAAAAACCGAAGAACGCGCCGATCCGGAACGAAGCCGACAACGGCCTGAAGAACCTGCGCGGCACGCTGGCGATGGCGCGCACCATGGACCCCGACTCTGCTTCGTCGCAGTTCTTCATCAACGTCGCCGACAACTATTTCCTCAACCATCGCGGCAAGAGCGTCGAGGGCTGGGGCTACGCCGTGTTCGGTCAGGTGGTCGACGGCATGGACGTGGTCGACGCCATCGTCGCCGTACCGCGCGGTCGCGCCGGCCCCTACGACGACGTGCCGAACGAACCGGTCGTGATGCGGCTCGTCACCGTATTGCCGGAAGCGGCTGCATCCACTGTTCGGCCTGCGCCCGTCGAAGGCCAGAAACAGCAAGGCCAGCCCTGACCGCCCCCCGCACCCTGCTGGCGCTCGCCGGTCTCGCACCCGTCGTCCTCGTGCTCGGCCTGGTCATCGGGCCCCTGCCCGACGACCGCGCACTGGCGCTGCAGATCCTCGCCGAACTGCGCGGCCCGCGCGTCGCCGCCGCCTTCGCCTGCGGCGGCCTGCTCGCGCTCGCCGGCGTGCTGATGCAAACCCTGTTCCGCAACCCGCTCGCCGAGCCTTACCTCCTCGGCGCCTCCGGCGGCGCCGGGCTCGCGGCACTGCTCGGCATGGCAGCCGGGCTCGCGTGGCCGTGGGTATCGCTCGCCGCCTTCGCCGGCAGCCTCGGCGCGCTCGCGCTCGCCGCCGCACTCGGCGGCCGCCTGCTCGCGCGCGACCACACGCCGCTGCTGCTCGCCGGCGTCATGCTCGCCGCCGGCTTCGGTGCGCTGATCTCGCTGGTGCTCTCGGTCGCGCCCGCCGAACGCCTGCCCGGCATGCTGTTCTTCCTGATGGGCGACCTCGCCTGGGCCGACCAGCCCGCGCTGCTGTGGCTGGCCCTGCTGCTGGCCGCCGCCGCCGCCTTCGCCCTCGCGCGGCGGCTCGACGTGCTCCAGCTCGCGCCGCTCAAGGCCGCGTCCCTGGGCGTCGCCGTCGCCCCCACACGCTGGCTGCTGTTCGCGCTCGCCGGCGCCTGCACCTCGCTCGTCGTCGCCCAGGCCGGCAGCATCGGATTCGTCGGCCTCATGGTGCCGCACGCACTCCGAAGAATCGGCCTCGCCAGTCACCGCGTCCTGCTGCCAGCAGCCGCGCTCGCCGGCGGAATCCTCCTGGTACTGGCCGACGCGTTGGCGCGTACCGCGATCGAGCCGCGCGAGCTGCCGGTGGGCGTGCTGACTGCGCTGATCGGGGTGCCGATGATGTTGTGGCTGCTGCGCAAGTCTTGAGATGAACGGCATGCGATTGGCCACCCAGCAAGTCACGCTCCGTGTTGACACCCGCACGCTGATTGACGCGCTTGATCTCACCCTCGAACCAGGCGAAGTCCTCGGCATCCTCGGCGCCAACGGCGCAGGCAAATCCACGCTGCTCGCCACGCTGGCGGGGCTGATCGAACCGGCCAGCGGGTCGGTCGAGCTCGACGGCATGCCGGTCACGCAGCTGGCGCCGCTCGAACGCGCGCGCCACATCGCGCTGCTGCCGCAGGACGACGCCGGTGGCTACTTCGGCAGCGTGGCCGACTACGTGGCGCTGGGTCGCTTTCCCTACGGCGAGGCGGCGACCGGCCCTGGCCCCTGGCTGGCCGCGTGGGAGCTGGATGCGCTGGCGCAGCGTCCGCTCGCGACCTTGTCGGGCGGGGAGCGCCAGCGCGCACGGCTGGCGCAGGTAGCGGCGCAGGAAGCGGGCATCGTGCTGCTCGACGAGCCGCTGACGCATCTCGACCCCGCGCACCAGGCGGCGCTGCTGCGCTGGACGCGCGCCGAGGCGGAACGCGGCCGCGCGGTGGCGCTGACGCTGCACGATCCCAACTGGGCGGCCTGTCACTGCGACTGGCTGCTGTTCCTGTACGGCGACGGGCGCTGGCGGCTGGGAACACCCGCCGCGCTGCTCACGCCCACGTCGCTGGAAGCCTTGTACGGCCCCGGCACGGCCGCGCTGTGGCAGCGGGGCGCCGAGGCCCAGCCTGTATAATCCGGCTTTGCCCGACCCCACGTCCGCCCCCGCGCATTTCATGATTCGACGCATCATCAGCAAGGTTTTCGGCCGCAAGCCCTCCGTTTCCGGCGCCGGTGCACGCATCCTGCCGCGCGCCGAGCACGGCATCCCGAAGAACGGGATCGACGACTGCGCACTCAAGGTGTGCGAAACGCTGGGCGCCTCGGGCTTCAAGGGCTACGTGGTGGGCGGCGCGGTGCGCGACCTGCTGCTGGGCATGACGCCCAAGGATTTCGACGTGGCCACCGACGCCACGCCTGAGGAAGTGCGGCGCCTGTTCCGCCGCTCGCGCATCATCGGCCGCCGCTTCCAGATCGTGCACGTGATGTGCGGCCGCGAAACCATCGAGGTCACGACCTTCCGCGCCAACGGCCAGAAGGAAGCCGAGGAGGAGGACGGGCGCCCGACCGACGAACACGGCCGCCTGCTGTCGGACAACGTGTTCGGCAGCATGGAGGACGACGCGGCGCGACGCGACTTCACCATCAACGCACTGTACTACGACCCTGCGCGCGAGGAAGTGCACGACTACTTCGGCGGCGTGGAGGATTGCAGGAAGCGCGTGCTGCGCATGATCGGCGATCCCGAGACGCGCTACCGCGAGGATCCGGTGCGCATGCTGCGCGCCGCGCGCTTCGCCGCCAAGCTCGACTTCCGCATCGACGAGGCGACGCGCCGGCCTGTCGCCACGCTGGCGCCGCTGCTCGCCAACATTCCGCGCGCGCGCATCTTCGACGAGGCGCTGAAACTCCTGCTGTCCGGCCACGCGCTGCGCGGCGTGCACCAGCTGCGCGCCGAGGGTCTGCACCACGGCATGCTGCCGCTCCTGGACACCATCCTCGACGACCCGGCCGGCGAGCGCTTCATCACCGCTGCGCTGAAGAGTACCGACGCGCGCATCCAGTCCGACCGCCCGTCCTCGCCCGCCTTCCTGTTCGCCACCCTGCTGTGGCCGCAGGTCGTCACGCGCTGGCACGCCATCGAGGCCGCCGGCGAGAAGCCGCAGCCCGCGCTGTTCCTGGCGATGGACGACGTGCTCGATGCGCAGCGCAACCAGCTCGCGATTCCTCGCCGCTACGACGGCACGATGAAGGAAATCTGGGCGCTGCAGCCGCGTTTCGAGCAGCGCGGCGGACAGCGGCCGTACCGCCTGATGGAACACCCGCGCTTCCGCGCCGCCTACGATTTCCTGCTGCTGCGCGCCGAATCCGGCGAAGTCGATGCGGAACTCGGCGACTGGTGGACGCGCTTCCAGGAGGCCGACGAAACCGAACGCGCCGGCATGCTGATGGCCGATAGCGGGCCGAAGCCGCGCCGCAAGCGCAAACGTCGCAAACCGGGCGAGGCGTCGGGCGGCGAGGCACAGCCGGCATGAAAGTCATTGCCACGGTCGGGCTCGGCGCCAATCTCAACGACCCGGCGGCGCAGGTCGAGTACGCGCTCGCCGAACTCGACCGCCTGCCCGGCACTCGCCTCGTCGCACGCTCCAGCCTGTACGCCTCGGCGCCGGTCGGCTACGTCGACCAGCCGGACTTCGTCAACGCGGTGGCGCAGGTGGAGACCGCGCTGGCGCCGCGCGCGCTGCTCGCCGCGCTGCTCGACATCGAGCACCGCCACGGCCGCGAGCGTAGCTTCCGCAACGCGCCGCGCACGCTCGACCTCGACCTGCTGCTGTACGGCAATGCGCACTTCCATGAGGAAGGGCTGACGCTGCCGCATCCGCGCATGCACGAACGCGCCTTCGTGCTGCTGCCGCTGCTGGAGATCGCGCCCGACGCAACGATCCCGGGATGCGGCCGTGCCGCCGACCGGGTCGCGGCCTGCGCGGAACAGAGCATCGTGCCGCTCCTCCCCCCCGCTGCCGTCGTCAACGCATGAGTCTCGCCCGCTATCGCTACGTCGTCGTCGAAGGCCCGATCGGCGCCGGCAAGACCAGCCTGGCCTACAAGCTGGCCGAGGAGATGAACGCCGCCACCCTGCTGGAAAACGGCATGGACAATCCCTTCCTCGCGCGCTTCTACCAGGAGCCGCGGCGCTACGCGCTGTCGACGCAACTGCACTTCCTGTTCGACCGCACGCGCCAGTTGCGCGAGCTGGTGCAGGGCGACCTGTTCCGCGCCAGCACGGTGTCGGATTTCCTCATCGACAAGGACATGCTGTTCGCGCGGCTGAACCTGGACGACGACGAATTCGAGCTGTACCAGAAAATCTACGCCGACCTCGCGCCGCAGGCGCCGACGCCCGACCTCGTCATCTACCTGCAGGCGCCGATCGAGGCGCTGCAGGAACGCGTGCGCAAGCGCGGCATCGAGTTCGAGCGCGGCATGGACGCGGGCTATCTGCAGCGCCTGGCCAACAGCTACAGCGAGTTCTTCCATCGCTACGACGCGGCGCCGCTCCTGATCGTGAACACCGCCAACTTCAACTTTGCGCAGGGCGACGAGGACTTCCGCCTGCTGGTCGAGCGCATCGGCAAGATGCGCGGTCCGCGCGAGTTCTTCAGCCGCGCCGCCTGAGATGCGGATCACGCTGTCCAGCCTCAAGGCGATGCGCGAACGCGGCGAGAAGATCGCCGTGCTCACCTGCTACGACGCCAGCTTCGCGCGCGCGCTCGACGCCGCCGGCGTGGAGGTGCTGCTGGTCGGCGATTCGCTCGGCATGGTGGTGCAGGGCCACGCCTCGACGCTGCCGGTCAAGCTCGCCGAGATGAGCTACCACACGCGCTGCGTCGCCGCCGGAACCGAACGCGCCTTCATCGTCGCCGACCTGCCCTTCGGCAGCTACCAACCCTCGCCCGAGCGGGCCTTCGCCGCCAGCGCGCGGCTGATGGCGGCAGGTGCGCACATGGTCAAGCTCGAAGGCGGCGCGGTGATGGTGGAAACCGTCGAATTCCTCACCCGGCGCGGCATCCCGGTGTGCGCCCACCTCGGCCTGTTGCCGCAATCGGTCAACCAGCTCGGCGGCTACAAGGTGCAGGGGCGCGACGACGCGGCCGCCGCGCAGCTCATCGCCGACGCTCGTGCGCTGGAAGCCGCAGGCGCCGGGTTGATCGTGCTGGAAATGGTGCCCGCCGCGCTGGCGCAGGCCGTCACCGGGGCGCTGGCGATCCCCACCATCGGCATCGGCGCCGGCGCGGATTGCGCCGGCCAGGTGCTGGTGCTGTACGACATGTTGGGGCTCTATCCGCGCGCGCCGAAATTCTCGAAGAATTTCCTCGCCGGTGCCGATGGCATCGAAGCCGCCGTGCGCGCCTACGTTGCGGCGGTGAAGGACGGCCGCTTCCCCGCGGCCGAACACAGCTTCTGATGCGGCTCGTCCACACTGCGGCCGACCTGCGCGCCGCGCTCGCCGGCGCACGCGACACCGCCTTCGTGCCGACCATGGGCAATCTGCACGCCGGCCACGTTTCGTTGGTCGAACTGGCCAGACAACACGGCCAGCCGGTCGTTGCGAGCATTTTCGTCAATCCGCTGCAGTTCGGTCCCGGAGAGGATTTCGAACGCTACCCGCGCACACTGGCCGCCGACTGCGAGAAGCTCGACGCGGCCGGCTGCGATCTGGTGTTCGCGCCTGATCTCGCCGAGATGTATCCGGTGCCGCAGACCTACACCGTGCGGGTGCCGGAAGCCATGTCGAACGATCTCTGCGGCGCCTTTCGTCCCGGCCATTTCGACGGCGTGGCGACGGTGGTGTTGAAGCTGTTCAACCTGGTGCAGCCGCGCGTCGCGGCGTTCGGCAAGAAGGATTTCCAGCAACTCCATGTCATCCGCGATCTGGTGCGGCAGTTCAACCTGCCCATCGCCATCGTCGGCGGCGACACGCTGCGCGAGGCCGACGGCCTGGCGATGAGTTCGCGCAACGGCTATCTCGCAGCGGGCGAACGCATGCAGGCGCCGCAGCTGCAACGCGAGCTGGCCGCGCTCGTCGCGGCCATGCAGGCCGGCGAACGCGATCACGAAACGCTGGCCGCCACCGCACGCCGCCACCTCAACATGGCCGGCTGGCGCGTCGATTACGTCGCCGTGCGCGACGCCGCCACACTGGCCGCGCCTGCCGCCGACAGCACGCGACTGGTAGTGCTGGGCGCCGCCTGGCTGGGCTCGACGCGGCTGATCGACAACCTCGATTTCGCCTTGGGTAAATCCGCCTGAAGTTTTATAATATGCAGCCTTACTTATGGAGGGCACCGTCATGCAGAGAACGATGCTCAAGTCCAAGCTGCACCGGGCGACCGTCACGCATTCCGAACTGCACTACGAAGGTTCGTGCGCCATCGACGAAGCCCTGCTGGACGCGGCCAACATCCACGAATACGAGCAGATCCAGATCTACAACATTACCAATGGCGAACGTTTCACCACGTACGCCATTCGTGCCGCGCGCGACTCCGGCATCATCTCGGTGAACGGCGCCGCCGCGCACAAGGCGAACCCGGGCGACCTCGTGATCATCGCCACCTACGCGACCTACAATGAGATCGAACTTGCGCGTTATGCGCCCGAACTGGTGTATGTGGACGCGGCCAACCGCATCCTCGACACGCGCCACGCGATTCCGGTGCAGGCCGCTTAGGATACGAAAGCAGTCAACAAAAAGGCCGGGGTTACCCGGCCTTTTTGTTTGTGCGCCGCGCCCGCGAGGCGCGGCCGGCAGCTTACTTCTTGGCGCCGGTGACTTCGATCTCGACGCGGCGATTCGGTGCGAGGCAGGCCTTCAGCGCGTCCTTCGGCTGGTTCATGTCGCACTCGACCACGGGCTTGGTGTCGCCCAGGCCGGCGGTGGCGAAAGTCTTGGCTTTCACGCCCTTGGACTTGAGGTAGGCCGCGACGGCCTTCGCACGCGCTTGCGAGAGTTTCTGATTGGCGGCGGCCTTGCCCATCTTGTCGGCATGGCCGGTGACCTTGATGCTGTCGATGGCGCCGAAGGCCTTGATCTTGGCCACCAGTTCGTCGAGCTTGGCGCGACCTTCGGCGGTCAGGTCCTTGACCGAGGATTTGCCGGTCTTGAACAGGGCGTCGCCGCCGATGCTCAGCGTGGCGGGGGCGCCGGCCTGCACGGCGAACGGCGCGGGCGCGGCGGCAGCCGGCGCGAACGGCAGCACGGGGGCGGCCGCATAGGTGTTGCCCGCGGGTGCGCCGAACGGCATGCTCATGGTGGGCATGGTCGGCATGCCGCCGAACATGTTGAACATGCTGAACCAGGTGCTGGGGTCGAACACGTTGATCGGGCTGGCGACCGGCGCGGCGCCCTGCACCGACACCACCGGCTGCTTCGGATACATGAAGGTGCCCCAGGTGGAGTTGGGTCCGCCCATCATCTGCGGATTGAGCATGCCGCCCATCATGCTGCCGTAGAGCTGCGGGTTCATCGGCGCGAACATCAGGGACATGGCGCGCGGATCGGTCGGCGTCATCATCCACTTCATGTAGAGGTTGGGGTTCATCGCCTGCATGCCCATGTTCCACATCTTGGGATCCATCGGCAGCATCACCCAGCGCATCATCTTGCCGGGGTCGGCCATGCTGGTGGCCATCTGGGTGTACCACATCGGGTTCATCATGGCGCCGCCCCACTTCATGTAGATGCTGGGGTCCATGAACTGCATGTAGTTGCCGGTGGTGCCGGGCTGCACCATGGTCGTCATCGAGCGCAGCAGGTTGCCCGGTTCCATCATCTGCATGCCCATCGCCGACACCATCGAAGGGTCGGTCATGGCATTGGTCCAGGCAGCAAACTGGGCCGGATCCTTGAACGCGGACGCGTTCTGGGTGAAATCGGTCATGCGACCCACCCACTGGTCGGCAGTCTTGGGCGCAGCTGTCGAGGCAGCCTGCGGCAGCGGCGAGGGCAGCGGCATGGGCTGCGCGACAGGATAAGTCTGGGCCTGGGCGAGGCCTGCCGCGAAAACGGCCGACACGGCGAACACGAGCGGTTTGATCTGCATGGAAAACTCCGGATATGGGGTAGGGGAATAAATGTTTCGTGGCGCGCCGGTCGAAACAACCGGATAAATGGACTTGATGGACGCGCACCAAAAATATTAGGAGTTGATTATATACCAAACCCCATTAATCGTACTTGCGCGTCCGTTTAGCCCATCTCGCCCGCCCCCTGTCCCGTTGTCAATTCGCGACAGTACGAATGTTCCGGTCAGGCGGGGCTCGCCAGCTTCCAGATATCCGCGTTGTATTCCTGCATGGTCCGGTCGGTCGAGAAGAAACCGGACGACGCTGTATTCAGGATGCTCATCCGTGTCCAGCCCGCCTGATCCTGCCAGGCCCTGGCCACCCGTTCCTGCGCCTCGACGTAGCCGCCGAAATCGGCCAGCACCATCCACGGGTCGTACGGGCTCATCAGCGCGCCCAGGATCATGTCGAAGATGCCCGGCTCGCAGGAATTGAAATGGCCGGAAGCGATAAGGTCGATCACCTCGCGCAGCGCCGGGTCGTGCTCCATGTAGGACAGGGGCTGATAGCGTGGACGCAGCTTCTCGACCTCTTCCGCCCGCAGGCCGAACAGGAAGAAATTCTCCTCGCCCACCGCGTCGAGGATTTCGATGTTGGCGCCGTCGTAGGTGCCGATGGTGACCGCGCCGTTCATCATGAACTTCATGTTGCCGGTACCCGAGGCTTCCTTGCCGGCGGTCGATATCTGTTCCGACAGGTCGGTTGCCGGCGCGATGATCTCCATGCTGGACACCCGGTAGTTGGGCAGGAAGGCCACCTTCAGCCGGCCGTCCACGTCCGGGTCATGGTTGATGACGTCGGCCACGCTGTTGATGAGCTTGATGATGCGCTTGGCCATCACGTAGCCCGGCGCGGCCTTGCCTCCGATCAGCACGCAGCGGTCGGCCCAGCCGTCGAGCCGGCCGTGCTTGATGCGGTTGTACAGATGGATCACGTGCAGCACGTTGAGCAGTTGCCGCTTGTATTCGTGGATGCGTTTGACCTGCACGTCGAACAGCGCGTCGGGATCGAAGTCCACGTTGCACTCGGCCTTGACCAGCGCCGCCAAGCGTTCCTTGTTCGCGCGCTTCACCGCGTGCCAGTCGGCCTGGAATTTCTTGTTCTTGGCGGCAGATGTCGCCAGCGGCTTGAGATTCTCGAGCTGCGACAGGTCGGCCACCCAGCCGTCGCCGATCTTGCTGGTGATCAATGCGCTCATGCCCGGGTTGGCGTGCGCCACCCAGCGGCGCGGCGTGACGCCGTTGGTCTTGTTGTTGAATTTCGCCGGCCACAGGTCGACGAAGTCGCGGAACAGGCCCTCCTTGAGAAGTTGGGAGTGCAGCGCGGCGACGCCGTTGATCGAGAAGCTGCCGACGATGGCGAGCCAGGCCATGCGCACATGCTTGTGGTGGCCTTCCTCGATGATGGACATGCGCCGCTGGCGTTCCATGTCGCCCGGCCATTTCATCGACACTTCGCGCAGAAAGCGCGCGTTGATCTCGTAGATGATTTCCAGCAGGCGCGGCAGCAGGCGTTCGAACAGCGCAACCGGCCAGCGCTCCAGCGCCTCGGGCAGCAGGGTGTGGTTGGTGTAGGCCATGCAGTGCGACACGATGGCCCAGGCCGCATCCCATTCCAGGCTCTCCAGATCGACCAGGATGCGCATCAGCTCGGCCACCGCGATGGTCGGGTGGGTGTCGTTCATCTGGAACACGTTGTGCTCCGCGAACAGGCGCAAGTCCGAATTGCCCGCCGCGCGCCACTGGCGCAGCGCGTCCTGCAGGCTGGCCGAGGCGAGGAAGTACTGCTGCCGCAGCCGCAATTCCTTGCCGTTCTCGCTGCTGTCGTTTGGGTACAGCACCATCGAGATGTTCTCGGCCAGGTTCTTGGAGGTGACCGATTCGGTGTAGCTGCCGGCGTTGAATTCGTTGAGGTCGAACTCGTCGGTCGCGGTGGCCTTCCATAGCCGCAGCGTGTTCACCGCCTGGTTGCGATAGCCGGTGATCGGCATGTCGTAGGGAATCGCCAGCACGTCGCTGGTATCCACCCAGCGCACGCGTTCTGCCCCGGTTTCGTCCCTGTAGTGCTCGGTACGGCCGCCGAAAGGCACGCGGCGGGTGAATTCCGAACGCTCGACCTCCCAGGGATTGCCGTCGCGCAGCCAGTTGTCCGGCTCTTCAACCTGATAGCCGTTGTCGATCTGCTGGCGGAACATGCCGTATTGGTAGTGCAGGCCGTAACCCATCACCGGCAGGTCGAGCGTCGCACAACTGTCCATGAAGCAGGCAGCGAGCCGGCCGAGGCCGCCGTTGCCGAGGCCGGCGTCGGGTTCCTCCTCGGCGATGTCCTCCAGGGTGTGCGAAAAGCCCTGCAGCGCGGCGCGCGAAGCCTCATCCAGGTTCAGGTTCAGCACATGGTTGGAGAGCGCGCGACCGATCAGGAATTCCAGCGACAGGTAGTAGGCGCGGCGGTTGCCTGGCACGTCGCGGCGCGCGTAGGTGTTCATCCAGTCGGTCATGATGCGGTCGCGCAGCGTCCAGGCCAGGGCCTGGTAGGTGTACACCGGCGGGCAGCCCTGGAAGCGCCCCAGGTGATAGAACTGGTAGCGCTCGAAATCCTGGGTGACGGCCCGGGCGTCGCCGGACAGTGGCGTCAACGTGGGATTGCAGGGCTTGGCGGATTTTCTGGGCGGCATGATGGCACTCCTTCAGGTCGAAATCGGCGATGCGCTAAATCGAATACAGCGAGAGGTAATGACCGGCGCTCTCGTGCCAGTCGAACGACCGGCTCATCCCGGCCTGCTGCACGCGCCGCCAGACGGCGGGCTGGCGAAACAGGGCCAGCCCGCGACGGATGGCATCGAGAAATGCGGCCACGTCCGGAGTATCGAACACGAAGCCGTTGGCGCTGGCGTCGGCAAGCGTGGCCTCGCGGGTGTCCACCACCGTATCCGCCAGCCCGCCGGTCTTGTAGACCACCGGCGGCGTGCCGTAGCGCAGGCTGTACATCTGGTTGAGGCCGCAGGGCTCGAAGCGAGACGGCATGAGAAAGAGATCCGCGCCGGCCTCGATCAGGTGCGCGAGCGGCTCGTCGTAGCCGATCTCGACGAACACCCGGCCCGGGTGCTGTTTCGCCAGCCGCGCGAGCTTCTGTTCGTACACCGCCTGGCCGCTGCCCAGCAGCACGAAACGCGCGTCGGTTTCCGCGAGCAAAACCGGCAGCCCGGCAAGCACCCAGTCGATGCCCTTCTGCTCGACCAGCCGGCCGACCAGACCGAACAGGGGCGCATGCGCTGCGGCCTCGTCCACCGCCGGCAGGAAACGTTCGAGCAGCGCCTGCTTGTTGCGCCGTTTGCCGGGATTGATGCGGCTCATCGAATAGTGCGCGGGCAGGTGCGGGTCGGTGGACGGGTTCCAGATCGAGGTGTCGATGCCGTTGAGAATGCCGTGCAGCTTGTATTGCCGCGACTGCAGCAGGCCGTCGAGGCCGTAGCCGTATTCGGGCGTGCAGATTTCCGCCGCGTAGGTCGGGCTCACCGTGGTCACCGCGTCGGCGTAGACGATGCCCGCCTTGAGCATGGAAAAACCGCCGTGGAACTCCGCGCCTTCGGGCGACCACCAGTGGCTGGGCAGCTGCAGGCGGACGAACTCGCTATGCGAGAAATAGCCGCCGTAGGCGAGGTTGTGGATGGTAAACACGGTCTTGGGCCGGGCCGGATGGTCGGCCAGGAAGGCGGCGACGAGCCCGGTCTGCCAGTCGTGCGCATGCACCACGTCGGGCTGCCAGCCGACTTCGAGCGCGTCCTGCCCGAGCAGCGCGGCCACGCGCGCGAACACGGCGAAGCGCTCGGCATTGTCGGGCCAGTCCTGGCCGCTGGCGTTGACATAGGGATTGCCCGGCCGGTCGAACAGCGGCGGACAGTCGACCAGCCACAACGGGAAGGTGAAGTCGGGGTGACGCGTCTCCAGAATACGCGCGCTGACGATGCCTTCCGCGCCGCGCACGTCGAGCCAGCCGAGGATGCGCACCTGGTCCAGTTGGCGCAGCAGCGCACGGTAGCCGGGCAAAACCAGGCGGATGTCGGCACCGCGACCGCGCAGGGCATGCGGCAGACTGTAGACCACGTCGCCCAGGCCGCCGGTCTTCACCAGCGGATAGGCTTCGCTCGCCACGAACAGGATTTTCATCGCTCCGCGTTTCATTTTTTAGGGTCAGGGCTTAGGGGGCTGGGATTTAGGGGGTCAGGATTCAGGGTTTGCGCGGCCTTGCCGCGCCCAACAAGAGCGCGCAGTACAAAACTCCCTAGCCCCTGAATCCTAGCCCCTAACCTCTGCCCCCCTCGCCTTTCAACATGGTTTCAGGAAAATCGCGCCCAGTGGCGGCAGCGTCACCGCGATGGACTGGGCGAAATCCATCCAGGGCAGTGCCTCGGGATGCAGCGGCTGGCCGTTGCCGAGATTGCTGCCGCCGTAGTACACGGAATCGGTGTTGAGGATTTCGCACCAGGCGACGCTGAGCGGCACACCGATGCGGTAGCCGCGGCGCGGCAGCGGGGTGAAGTTGAACAGCGCGACGATGGGCGGCGCCCCGTCCCTGCCCTGGCGCACGAAGCTCAGCACCGACTGGTCGGCGTCATGGCAGTCGATCCAGCGGAAGCCGCGCGGGTCGAAGTCGAAGTCGTGCAGCGCCGGCTCGTTCACATACAGGCGGTTCAGGTCGCGTATCAGCGCGCGGATGCTGTCGTGCGCCGGGAAGGTGGTGAGTATCCAGTCGAGCTGGCCGGCCTCTTTCCATTCGTTCCACTGCCCGAACTCGCCGCCCATGAACAACAGCTTCTTGCCCGGATGCGCGTAGTGCCAGGCGTAGAAGGCGCGCAGGTTGGCGAAGCGCTGCCAGACGTCGCCCGGCATCTTGTCGAGCAGACTCTTCTTCATGTGCACGACCTCGTCGTGCGACAGCGGCAGCACGAAGTTTTCCGTCCACGCGTACATCTGGCTGAAGGTCAGCTGGTTGTGCTGGTACTTGCGGTAGACCGGGTCCTTCTCGATGTAGGACAGGCTGTCGTTCATCCAGCCCATGTTCCATTTCATCGAGAAGCCCAGCCCGCCGAGTTCGACCGGGCGCGACACTGCCGGCCAGGCGGTCGATTCCTCGGCGATGGTGAGCACGCCGGGGTAGCGGCCGTGCACCTCGGTGTTCATCTCGCGCAGGAAATGGATCGCCTCGATGTTCTCGCGGCCACCATACTGGTTGGGCAGCCACTCGCCGGCCTTGCGCGAATAGTCGAGATAAAGCATCGACGCCACCGCATCGACGCGCAGCCCATCGATGTGGAATTCCTCGATCCAGTACAGCGCGTTGGCGATGAGGAAATTGCGCACCTCGTTGCGGCCGAAGTTGAAGATCAGCGTGCCCCAGTCCTGATGCTCGCCGCGGCGCGGGTCTTCATGTTCGTACACCGCCTCGCCGGTGAAGCGTGCGAGCGCCCAGTCGTCCTTGGGGAAATGCGCCGGCACCCAGTCGAGCAGCACGCCGATGCCGGCCTGGTGGCAGGCGTCGACGAAGGCGCGGAAGTCGTCGGGCGTGCCGAAACGCGCAGTCGGCGCGTAGTAGCCGGAGATCTGATAGCCCCACGAGGCGTCGAGCGGATGCTCGGCCACCGGCAGCAGTTCGATGTGGGTGTAGCCGAGGTCACGCACGTAGGGAATCAGTTCGGCGGCAAGCTCGTCCCAGCTGTAGAAGCCGCCGTCCTCGTGACGGCGCCACGAGCCGGCGTGCAGCTCGTAGACGGAGATGGGCCTGTGCTGCCAGTCGAAGTGCGCGCGCGCCGAGAGCCAGTTGTCGTCGTTCCAGGCGTAGGACGCGTCGCCAACCACGCGGCTTGTGGTCTCCGGGCGCATGAACATCTGGCGCGCGTAGGGATCGGTCTTCTTCGCAAGCTGGCCGCGGCTGCCGAGAATTTCGAACTTGTAGGCAGCCCCTTCCGCCAGATCGGGCACGAACAGTTCCCAGATGCCGGATGCGCCGCGACACCGCATCGGATGGCGACGGCCGTCCCAGTCGTTGAAGTCGCCGACCACGCTGACCCGCTGCGCCGCCGGCGCCCATACCGCGAACAGGCAGCCGGCGATGCCGTCGATGGTGCGCAGATGCGCGCCGAGCACCTTCCAGATTTCGAAATGCCGGCCTTCGCCGAACAGGTGCAGGTCGATTTCGCCGATCTGCGCGTCGAAGGTGTAGGGATCGCGGCCAGGATGCCATTTGCCCGCACGCTTGTCCTGCCATTTCATCTGCGGATGCGGATCGAGCGCGGCGCCGGCCGGCAGGACCAGCTCGAAACAGTCGGTGCCCGCCACCCGCGCCATACGCGCGCCGGCCACTTCGACCGCCTCGGCCTGCGGCATGAACACACGCACCACGGTCGTGCCGTCGGCCTGGCCATGCACGCCCAGCACCTCGTAAGGATCGTGATGGGTGCCGGTCTGCACGCGCATGACGGGCGCGCTGATCGCGGGCAGGCCCGCGCCAGGCGGTACTTTCAGGGCAGCATTCACGGTTGGTGTGTCTCGCATCGATGAGCTTTCTGTAGTTTTTCTAGCAAACGGGGGACCAGCTCGGACGGCAGGGCCGCCCAGTCGAAGCGCCAGGTCCAGTTGCCGGACTCCGTACCCGGCGTGTTCATGCGGGCCTCACTGCCCAGGCCCAGCACGTCCTGCATCGGCAATACCGCCAGCACAGCCGGGCTTTCCAGCACGGTGGTGATCATCGTATCCAGCATCGCGGCCGGGTCGGTCACGCCGAGCTGCCGCATTGCTTTCTGCCGCGTCTCGTCGGACAGGGCCGACCACCAGCCGGCGGTGGTGTCGTTGTCGTGGGTGCCGGTGTAGTACACGGTGTCCGGCGTCACGTTTTCCGGCTTGTGCGGATTGTCGGCGTGGTCGTCGAAAGCGAATTGCAACACAGCCATGCCGGGCAGGCCAAATCGATGCCGCAGCGCGACGACGTCCGGGGTGATGAGGCCGAGATCCTCGGCCACCAGGGGAAGGTCGCCCATTTTGTCGAAGAGCGTCTGCAGCAGCGCTCCGCCGGGTACGTCGACCCACTCGCCATGGATCGCCGTGGGCTCGCTGGCGGGAATCGACCACGCCGCCGCCAGCCCGCGGAAATGGTCGATGCGCACCAAGTCGAAACATTCGAAATGCGCGGCCAGCCGGGCACGCCACCAGGCGAAGCCGTCGGCCTGCATCGCCGTCCAGTTGTAATGCGGGTTGCCCCAGCGCTGGCCGGTTTCGGAAAAATAATCGGGCGGCACGCCGGCGACCACGATGGGGTGGCCCGTGCCGTCGAGCAGGAACAGATCGCGCCGCGCCCACACGTCGGCGCTGTCGTGCGCGACGAAGATCGGCATGTCGCCGAAGAGCTGGATGCCGCGTGCCGCCGCCGCCATGCGCAGGTCGCGCCACTGCATGGCGACGACGTATTGCGCCGTCTTTTCCGCAGCCAGCGCGTCGGCGTGGGCGATGTCGAAGGCGGCGAGCGCCGCCGCGTCGCGGTCGCGCAGCGGCGCCGGCCACTCGGTCCACGAGGCGCCGCCCTGCTGCCCCTTGATGACCATGAAACGCGCGAAATCGTCGAGCCAGTGCCGCTGGCGCGCGCACCAGGCGGCAAAGCCGCGCATGTCGGTTTCGCCCGGGGGGAACAGCGCCGTGTTCGCCGCGAACGCCGACGCGCACTGATACGGCGAGAGCCCGACCAGCGGCAGGCCGAGCGGCAGCATCTGCCACACGCCGACGCCGGCCGCGTGGAGAAAATCCAGCCAGCGCGGCGCGTCGGCCAGCGTGCCGGACGGCAGCGAGGTCGGGTGCAGCAGGATGCCGGCGCGGCGCGCGTTGAAATTCATCGGATTGTCTTCAGGAACGGCAATGGCTTCACACTGCGTTGCGGCGCATGGTACCGGCGTTTTCCGCCCGGCCGCCGCCGTGCGACAGCGGCACGTCGAGGAGCGCCGGCGGCGCGACGCCGATCAGGCGGTACAGCTCGCGCAATTGCGTGCGGTAGAGCTGTTCGAAATCGGAGACGCTGCCGGCCGGGTTGTAGTCGCCGAACCACCAGAACCAGTCCGAGCCTTCGCAGACGGCGAGCTGGTGCGTGGCCAGATCCAGCTGCTCGGCGCCGAGCTTGCCCGCGGCGACGACCTTGTCGTAGGCGGTCTTGGCGGCGACCAGGTAATCCCAGCCGCGGTTCTTGTCGTCCGAGCCGATCCAGGTCGAGAAGCTGCCGTACACCCAGCTGCCGGCGGCGAGCCGCTTCATCTGCCGCGCCGGCGCGGCGGCGGCCTGTTCGGCGAAGACGCCGGGCCGGACGAGCTTGCGGCTGGACAGCGACGCGTACAGCGCGTCCAGGAAGTAGTGCCCGTTGTCCGGAAAGTATTCCCACGCGTTCTCGCCATCGAGGATGACCGACACGACGTGGTTCCCCGCCTCCTTGCCGAAGAAGCCGGCGATGTTTTCCAGGTGCTGCACGAAATCGCCGGCTGCATCGTCCGCGTGCCAATCGCTGTACTTGAAACCGATGAGATCGGACAGGCCGTCGTCGCGGAAGAACACGCGCGTCTGGTAGCCATCGATCCGGGTCGGCGCGAACAGGCCGCGCTTGGCGTTCACGTCCTCTTCCTTGCAGCCGGACTTGGCGCAACTGCCGCGCCACACGCCCTCGCCCGTCGCGGTCCAGGCGAAGCCCATCGCGTCGAGCTGCGCCAGCGCATCCTCGCTGACGCCGCCTTCCGACAGCCACACGCCCGCCGGCTTGATGCCAAAATAGCGCTGGAACACCTCGACGCCGTGCTGCAGATGCCAGCGCGAGCGCTCCGCTCCGCCGGGGTAGGTCTTGGCCTCGGGCGCTGGCGCATCCGGCTGCGCGTCGCGCATGTTCGAAAAATCGTTGAGCAGCGGCACGATGGGATGGCAGTAGGGCGTCATCGACAGCTCGATCTGGCCGCGTTCGGCGAGCGCGCGGTAGCGCGGGATCAGCCCCGCCATGCAGCTTTGCATCAGGTGCAGCAGTTCGTGCCGGTCGGCAGACGAAAAATCCTTTTCCTGCTTCATCAGCCGCTGGGCGAGCGGCAGCTGCTTGAGCGCATGCCCGAGCCACGCAAGGTGATACCAGGTGAGCAGATCGAGGAAATACTGCTCGGACAGATAGCGCAAATGCTCTTCCAGGCCGGCGCTGCCGACGCCGGCCTCGTCGGTGGCGCCGATCATGCGCAGCAGGCGGTGGAAGGCGGGATAGGGATGGATCATGCGCGGCGCGTGGCAGCGCTGGCAATCCTGCACGATGCGCAGGCGGCTGGCGAAATCCGAGGGAACGCGCTCGATGCCGGCAAGCAGGTTGAGCATATGGTCCTGCGTGGGCTTGCCGTGCTTCAGCAGCGTGTCCATCTGCTGCGCATAGTCGTCGAGCTGCTCCAGCAGCACCGGCGCGAAGTTGACTACCACGCGCATGGCAGGGTGGCGCTCGAGATGCGCCGCCATGTCGCTGTAGTCCTTGATGCCGTGCAGGTATACCCAGGGCAGGTGATACGCGCCCTTGAGACCTTCGCGGTAATACGGCTGGTGCATGTGCCAGCACAGCACCACGTTCAGCGGTTTAGCCGTCATAGTCGTTTTGCAGCCTTGCATAGAGGTTCTGACCGAGCATCGCCGGCGTGACCAGCACGATGCCCTCCGGGGTGACGTGGAAGCGTTTGCGGTCAGCTTCCTGGTTCTCGCCGATCACCGTACCGTCCTCGATCACGCAACCCTTGTCGATGATGGCGCGGCTGATGCGGCAATTCCGTCCGATGCTCACCTTGGGCAGGATCACGCTGTCCTTGATCAGGCTGTAGCTTTCCACCGTGGTGGCGAAGAACAGCACCGAGCGCTTGACCCGCGCACCCGACAGGATGCAGCCGCCGGCGATCAGCGAATCGATGGCCTCGCCGCGCCGCCCCTCGTCGTCGAACACGAACTTGGCGGGCGGGTACTGCGGCTGGTAGGTCCAGATCGGCCAGTCGCGGTTGTAGAGGTTGAGCTCGGGTTCCACCGAGCACAGTTCCATGTTGGTCTGCCAGTAGGAATACAGCGTCCCGACGTCGCGCCAGTAGGCGGGCAGGCCCTTGTCGTTGCGGAAGGGATAGGCCATCGCGCGCGATTCGACGATGTTGGCGGGAATGATGTCCTTGCCGAAATCGTGCGAGGATCCCGTCTTGCCGGCGTCCTCGATCAGCGTCTTGTAAAGGAAGTCCTTGGAGAAGATGTAGATGCCCATCGAAGCCAGCGCAATGCCGGGTTTGCCCGGGATGCTGTCCGGATGCTTGGGTTTCTCGGTGAACTTGGTGATGCGCAGGCTCTCGTCCACCGACATCACGCCGAAGCCGCTCGCCTCTTCCACCGGCACCTCGATGGCGCCGACGGTGAAATCGGCACCGGTCTGCACATGATGCAGCAGCATCTCCGAGTAGTCCATGGTGTAGACGTGATCGCCGCCGAGCACCAGCACGTATTCCGGATGGTGGCGCTGCATGATGTCGATGTTCTGGAACAGCGCATCGGCAGTGCCCTGGTACCACTCCTTCTTGTGCGTGCGCTGCTGCGCCGGAAGGATTTCGACGAACTCGCCGATCTCGGCACGCATGAAGCCCCATGCCCTTTGCAGATGCCGGATCAGCGAATGCGACTTGTACTGCGTGAGTACGCCGATGCGGCGGATGCCGGAATTGACGCAGTTCGACAGCGGGAAATCGATGATGCGGTACTTGCCGCCGATCGGCACCGCCGGTTTCGCGCGCCACGCGGTCAGATCCTTCAGCCGCGAACCTTCGCCGCCGGCCAGCACCAGTGCCAGCGTCTTGCGCGTCAGGTCGGTCACCATCTTCGGCTCGGTGTAATAGCGGTAGAGCCGCGCCTGTTCGTCCTTCGATAAGGTCATGTCCCACTCCTCGTCACTGCCGTATTGGAATTGAATGCTTCGTTTCTTGGCCGGGCTCGCGCCAGTTCTACGGCGCCCTGCACGCCCAGCCGGGCGCAGGTGATCAGGTGAATCGGGGTGCGTTCGACCACGCCGCGCATCCGCCCCTTGTCGAGCGCAGCCGACATGAAGTGCGGGCCGCGCAGGCGTTCCGCCCAGTGCACCGCGACGCCGCCGGCGATATAGAGCCCGCCGAAGGGCTGATACAGAAGCGCAACGTTGCCCACCCATGCACCGTAGAGATCGACGAACAGACCGATCGCGGCGCCGGCGGCGGCGTCTCCCGCCGCGGCACGCGCCGACAGCGCGGCGCCGTCCAGCGCCCTCTCCGGCAGCGGATGGCCGCGTTCGATGCAGCAGAAACGATAGAGGTCGTCGAGCGCCGAGCCGGACAAGGCGCGTTCCCACGATACATGGCCATGGCGCGCATGCAGGAAATCCAGCAGCCGTACCTGCATCGCATTGGCGGGCGCGAAATCGGCGTGGCCGCCTTCGCTGGCGTGCTTGCGCCAGCCGCCGTCGGCGTCCGGTGTCATGAAGGCCAGCCCCAGACCGGTGCCGGCGCCGGTGATGGCGCGCACGCCGTCGGCTTGCGGCACGCCCGGATTGAGCGTGACGAGATCGGCCTCGGCGAGCGTCGCCACGCCCGCCGCCGCCGCCTGAAAGTCGTTGACGAAACGCACGTCCGGAATCGCCAGCGCGGCGCCGAGTTCGGCCGCATCGAGCGTCCAGTCGAGATTGGTGAGGACGACGCGCTGCGCGTCGAGCGGGCCCGGCAGGGCCAGGGTCAGGGCGTCGGGGCGGACGGGCTGCGCGGCGTCGGCGATGAAGCGTTTCAGCAGCGCAGCACCGGACGCGAAATCGGCACTGGGATACACCTTTTCGTAGCGCGGTGTCTGCGCGCCGTCGGTATGCGTCTCCACCCAGACCAGCCAGCTTTTTGTCCCACCGATATCGCCTGCGATCAGCTCCATGTGTGCACTATAAATCAGATACCCGTATCCGGTTGGCTCATGCGGCGATAGAAATTGATCAGGGCATTGGTCGAGGCGTCGTGTCCCGATATCTGCGCGTCGGCGTGGAGTTCGGGAAGAATGCGACTGGCCAGCTGCTTGCCGAGTTCCACCCCCCACTGGTCGTACGAATTCAGGTTCCAGATCACGCCCTGCACGAAAATCTTGTGCTCGTAGAGCGCGATCAGCATGCCCAGCGTGATCGGCGTCAGTTTCTTCAGCAGCAGCGCGTTGCTCGGATGATTGCCCTCGAACACCTTGTGCGAGACGAACTGACCGGTCTGCGCCTGCGTTTCCTCCAGCGTGCGTCCGCGCATCAGCGCCTCGGTCTGCGCAAGGAAATTGGCGATGAGAATGTCGTGGTGCGCCTGCATGTCCGGTGTGTGCGGCACGGCCGAGACGATGAAGTCCGCCGGGATCGTCTTGGTGCCCTGGTGCAGCAGCTGGTAGAAGGCATGCTGGCCGTTGATGCCGGTCGCGCCCCAGATGATCTGGCCGGTGGCGTAATCGACGTGCCTGCCCTCGCGATCGACCGACTTGCCGTTCGATTCCATGTCGGCCTGCTCCAGGTAGGCGGGCAGGCTGCGCAGATAGTGGTCGTAGGGCAGGATGGCATGCGATTCGGCGTCGAAGAAATTGTTGTACCACACGCCCAGCAGCGCCAGGATCACCGGCATGTTCTGCGCGAGCGGCGTCGAGCGGAAGTGGGTGTCCATCGCATGCGCGCCTTCCAGCAGTTCGACGAAGCGCTCCGCCCCCACCGCCAGCACGATGGACAGGCCGATCGCCGACCACAGCGAATAGCGACCGCCGACCCAGTCCCAGAATTCGAACATGTTCGCCGGGTCGATGCCGAAGCCGACCACCGCGTCGCGGTTGGTCGAGACCGCGACGAAGTGCTTGGCCACGTGCTTCACCGCCTGCGACTGCGCGAGGAACCAGTCGCGCGCGTAATGCGCGTTGGTCATGGTCTCCTGCGTGGTGAAGGTCTTGGACGACACGATGAACAGCGTCGTCTCCGGGTTCAGCGTCTCCAGCGTCTCCATCACGTGCGCGCCGTCGACGTTGGAGATGAAATGCACCTTGAGGCGCGGATGGCGATAGGGCTTGAGCGCCTGGTACACCATCTGCGGACCGAGGTCGGAGCCGCCGATGCCGATATTCACCACGTCGGTGATGCGCTCGCCGGTATAGCCGCGCCACTCGCCGCTGCGCACCTTTTCCGCAAACGCGCCCATCTTTTCGATCACCGCGTTCACCTTGGGCATCACGTCCTCGCCGTCGACGATCACCGGCGTGTTGCTGCGGTTGCGCAGCGCCACATGCAGCACCGCGCGGTTCTCCGTGTGATTGATCTTCTCGCCCGCGAACATGCGCTCGCGCCAGCCGGCCACGTCCGCCTCCTCGGCAAGCTGGAACAGCAGGCGCATGGTTTCGTCGGTGATGCGGTTCTTCGAATAGTCCAGCAGCAGATCGCCCACCTGCAGCGAGAACCGCTCAAAGCGCGCCGGGTCGGCCGCGAACAGGTCGCGCATGTGCACCGCCGCCATCTCCGACTGGTGGGCCTGCAAACTGCGGCACACCGGCCGGTGCAACGGCCCCTCGGCCACTGCCTCACGCATCGCCTGCACAGCCGACATCTCCATCTCCTTACCCACACGCAACGGCACGTACCGTCATCACCACGTCACAAAGCAACGGCTGTGCCATTTACGACAGCCCTCTTTATTAACTATAGGAAAAACCTGTGTTTTGCTTGTGACAAAACCCGGAAACACTCGGCACGCGCCCGATTTCGGCCGAAATCCACCGGCCTGGATGGACGAAATGCACCCGAACGGTGCCCGGACGCCAAAGCAGTGCGTAAAGCACCAAAACGAGAAACAACGAAGGACGAAGCTTGTGGTGCCCAGGGGGGGACTCGAACCCCCACACCTTGCGGCGGCGGATTTTGAATCCGCTGCGTCTACCGATTCCGCCACCTGGGCTGGTTGCCCGCCTCGAACGAGGCCGGCAGGGAAGCCGCGCATTATGGCCCAAGCCGAAGGGGCCGGGCAAGGCGACCGCTATAATCGCGGCCCATGCGCGTCGCCGATTTCGACTTCGACCTCCCTCCCGAACTCATTGCCCAGTTTCCGCCCGAGACGCGCGGGGCGAGCCGGCTGCTGCACGTGGATGCGGCAGGCATGCTCCACGACCGCTGGTTTCGCGACCTGCCCGCCCTGCTGCGCCCGGACGATCTGCTGGTGCTGAACGACACCCGGGTGATCAAGGCACGCCTGTTCGGCCGGAAGGACAGCGGCGGCAGGGTCGAACTGCTGGTCGAGCGGGTGACGGGGGAACGCGAGGCGCTGGCCTTCATCCGCGCCAGTCATGCACCCAAACCCGGTTCTTCCATCCTCTTGGCGGATGACACCCGGCTGGACGTGCTGGCGCGGCAGGACGATCTCACCCAACTGCGTTTCCCGCGCCCGGTGCTCGACGTGCTGGACACGCTCGGTCGCCTGCCGCTGCCGCCCTACATCGAACACCCGCCGACGGCGGAAGACGAGACCCGCTATCAAACCGTCTATGCGGACGCGCCCGGCGCGATCGCCGCACCCACTGCCGGCCTGCACTTCGACGATGCGATGCTGGCCACGCTGGACGCGCAAGGCGTGCACACGGCACGGGTGACCCTGCATGTCGGCGCCGGGACCTTCCAGCCGGTGCGGGTGGAGGCGGTCGCCGATCACCGGATGCACAGCGAGCGCTACACGATCCCGCAGGCCACGGTCGATGCGGTCCGGCAAGCCCGCGTACGCGGCGGTCGCGTGGTGGCGGTGGGCACGACCAGCCTGCGCGCGCTGGAAGCTGCGGCGCAGCCTGGCGCCCTGCGCGCCGGCCCCGGCGAAACCGACATCTTCATCACGCCGGGTTACACGTTCAAAGTCGTCGATGCGCTCATCACCAACTTCCACCTGCCGAAATCCACGCTGCTGATGCTGGTGTCGGCCTTCGCCGGTTTCGACGTCATCCGCGCGGCTTACGCCCACGCCATACAACACCGGTATCGCTTCTTCAGCTACGGCGACGCGATGTTCCTGGAGAGAGCTACCGCCCCATGAAATTCGACCTCCTCGCCACCGACGGCGGCGCGCGCCGCGGCCAGCTCCACCTTGCGCATGGCACCGTGCAGACGCCGGCCTTCATGCCGGTTGGCACCTACGGCACGGTGAAGGCGATGTCGCCCGCCGAGCTCACCGACATCGGCTTCGAGATGCTGCTCTCCAACACCTTCCACCTGTGGCTGCGGCCCGGGCTGGAGGTGATCGAGGCGTTCGGCGGCCTGCACCGTTTCATGGGCTGGGACAAACCCATCCTCACCGATTCGGGCGGCTTCCAGGTCTTCAGCCTCGGCAAGCTGCGCAAGATCACCGAGGAGGGCGTGAAATTCGCCTCGCCGATCAACGGCGACAAGCTCTTCCTCACGCCGGAAATCTCGATGCAGATCCAGCGCACGCTGAATTCCGACATCGTGATGATCTTCGACGAGTGCACGCCCTACCCCGCCACCGAACGGGAAGCGGCGGATTCGATGCGCCTCTCCCTGCGCTGGGCCGAACGCTCGAAGGCGGCGCACGCGGGCAATCCCAACGCGCTCTACGGCATCGTGCAGGGCGGCATGTACGAAGGTCTGCGCGACGAATCGGCGCGCGCGCTGATCGACCTGGACTTCGACGGCTACGCCATCGGTGGCCTCTCGGTCGGCGAACCCAAGGACGACATGCAGCGCATCCTCGCCCACACCGCGCCGCAGCTGCCGGTCGACAAGCCGCGCTACCTGATGGGCGTCGGCACGCCGTCCGACCTCGTCGCCGCCGTGGCCCAGGGCATCGACCAGTTCGACTGCGTGCTGCCCACGCGCAACGCGCGCCACGGCATCCTGTTCACCCGGCGCGGCGAAATCCGCATCCGCAACGCGCGCTGGAAAATGGACACCTCGCCCATCGATCCGGAATGCGACTGCCACGCCTGCACGCATTTTTCGCGCGCCTACCTGCACCATCTGATCCGCGCCAACGAGATACTGGGCGCGCGGCTGGCCACGATCCACAACCTGCACACCTACCATCGACTCATGGCCG
>JBGAFQ010000037.1:0-28867 GCA_044227195.1 Thiobacillus sp. | reverse complement strand
GGCGGCTTCCGCGTGGTACCCCCGGCCGCCGCGCGCATGGGCTCGTACATCGCGAAGAACGTGGTGCTGATGCCCTCCTACGTGAACATCGGCGCCTACGTCGACGAAGGCGCCATGGTCGACACCTGGGCCACCGTCGGTTCGTGCGCGCAGATCGGCAAGAACGTGCACCTTTCCGGCGGCGTCGGCATCGGCGGCGTGCTGGAACCGGTGCAGGCCAACCCCACCATCATCGGCGACAACTGCTTCATCGGCGCGCGTTCCGAAGTGGTGGAAGGCGTGATCGTCGAGGACAACTGCGTGATCTCGATGGGCGTGTACATCGGCCAGAGCACCAAGATATACGACCGCGAGACCGGCGAGGTCCATTACGGCCGCGTACCCGCCGGCTCGGTGGTGGTGTCCGGCAACCTGCCCTCCAAGGACGGCAAGTACAGTCTGTATTGCGCCGTGATCGTGAAGAAGGTCGACGCGAAGACGCTGTCCAAGGTCGGCATCAACGAACTGCTGCGCGGCATCTGAGCCGGTCGGAAGGACGCCTCGTGAAACGCACGCTCGTCGCCCTCGCGCTTGCCGCCGTCGCCCTCGTCGCCTGCGAAGCCAATCCAGTCTCCGGCCGCAAGCAGTTCGTGCTCGTGTCCGAGCAGCAGGCGCAGGCATCCTCCGCCCAGGCCTACACGCAGACGCTCTCGGACGCGCAGAAGAAGGGCAAGATCAGCACCGATGCCGCGCTCAACGCCCGGGTCAAGCGCATCACCGACCGCCTCATCGTGCAGGCCACGGTGATGTACCCGCCGTCGAAGGACTGGAAGTGGTCGGTCGCCGTGCTCGACGAACCCACGCTCAACGCCTGGTGCATGCCCGGCGGCAAGATGGCGATCTACACCGGCATCATCGACAAGCTCGCCCTCTCCGACGACGAGATCGCGCAGATCATGGGCCATGAGATTTCCCATGCCCTGCTCGGCCACGGCCGCGAACGCATGAGCCGCGCGCTGGCCACGCAGGCCGGCCTGCAGCTCGGCTCCATCGCCGCCGGCACCGATCTCACGGGGCTTGCACCCATCGCCGACATCGCGCTCACCCTGCCCAACAGCCGCGCCAGCGAATCCGAGGCCGACCGCTACGGCATCGAACTCGCCGCCCGCGCCGGCTACGATCCGCGCACCGCCGTCAAGCTCTGGCAGAAAATGAGCCAGGCCAGCGGCAACGGGCCGCCGCAATTCCTCAGCACCCACCCCTCGCCCGACAACCGCATCCAGGCGCTCAACGCCCTGGTGCCGACGATGATGCCCCTCTACGAAAAGGCCCGCTGATGGAACCCCTTGCCGACGACAAACTCGCCAGCCTGAAGACGCTCACCCACGTCATCTACGGCCTCTATGCGCTGTCGCTCCTCGGTTTCGGCATCACCTGGATCGTCGCCATCGTGCTGAACTACATCAAGATGGACGACGCCCGCGGCACCTGGCTCGAAAGCCATTTCACCTGGCAGATCCGCACCTTCTGGTGGAGCCTGCTGTGGGGCGTGCTGGGCTGGATCACCTTCATCGTCCTGATCGGCTGGGTGGTCTGGGGGGTCGCCTTCGTCTGGTTCGTCTACCGCATCGCCAAAGGCTGGCTCAATCTCAACGACGGCAAGCCGATGATCGTCTAAGCTTATTCAGATGCACAAACCACTGGAGCGCACAATGAACACCCGCATTCTTCTCGCCGCACTCGCCGCCTCCGCCCTGCTCGGGGGCTGCGCCACCAAGGACTACGTCAACGAACAGATCGCCGGCGTGAACAAGCGCGTGGACGGCCAGCAGGCCGACACCAGCGACAAGTTCGGCAAGACCGCCGGCCTGGTCCAGGGCCTGGAAAACCGTGTGAACGGCCAGCAGACCGCGCTCGACGGCGTCTCGCGCACCGCGCAGGACGCGCTCGACCGCGCCAACGCCGCCGGCAAGCTTGCCGCCGGCAAGTTCCTCTACGAAACCACGCTGTCCAGCCAGATCGCCTTCGGATTCGAGGGCAACACGCTCACCGACCAGGCGAAGCAGGCGCTCGACGACTTCGCCGCGAAGATCAAGGCCGAGAACCGGAACGTCTACATCGAGATCCAGGGGCATACCGACAGCAGCGGCCCCGAATACACCAACCTGCTGATCGGTGAGCAGCGCGCGGAAATCGTTCGCCGTTATCTCGCCATGAAACACGGCTTCGCCCTGCACCGCATGAACGCCATTTCCTACGGCGAAACCGCGCCGATCGCCAGCAACAAGACACGCGCGGGACGCGCGGAAAACCGCCGCGTCACGCTGGTGGTGCTGCAGTAAGCCTGTCGCTTCGGCGATAAAAAACCCGGCACAAGCCGGGTTTTTTATCGGGCGTGCACTCAGGCGCTGATCCGCACTTCCGTCCCCACCCTCACCAGATCGAACAACTCCGCCACGTCCGCGTTTTTCATGCGGATGCAGCCGTGCGAGGCCGGGGTGCCGATTTTGTGTTCCTCGTGGGTGCCGTGGATGTAGATGTAGCGGTCGTGGGTGTCGACGTTGCCGCCCCGATTCTTTCCCGGTTCCAGGCCTTCCAGCCAGAGGATGCGGGTGAGGATCCAGTCGCGCCCCGGGTTTTCCGCGTTCAGTTCGGGCGTCCAGATTTCGCCGGTGGGCACGCGCGCCTTGAACGCGGTGCCGAGCGGCATCCCGGCGCCGATCTTTTCGGCGATGCGGTGGCGGCCGCGCGGGGTGCGGAAGCTGCCGCTCTCCTCGCCCGTGCCCTTGGCCGCGGTCGAAACCGGATACTGGCGGATCAGCATGTCGCCGTCGGGAAACGGCTCCCACAGATACAGCTGCTGCAGGCGGGTATCCACCTCGATGACGATCTCGCTCATTGCGACGTCTCCTTTTTCCGCTGCCGGCGCGATTCGAAGAAGCCCGAGATCAGCGCCGCGCATTCGTCCGCCAGCACGCCGCCCACGATCTCGCAGTGATGGTTCAGGCGCGGCTCGGCAAACACGTCCATGATGCTGCCGTGCGCGCCGGTCTTGTATTCCTTCGCGCCGTACACCACCCGCGCCACGCGGGCATGCAGGATCGCGCCGGCGCACATCACGCACGGCTCCATCGTCACGTAGAGCGTCGCGCCGGGCAGGCGGTAGTTGGCCAGCCGGCCCGCCGCGTCGCGCAGCGCCACCACTTCGGCGTGCGCGGTGGGATCGTGGCTGGAGATCGGCTGGTTGTAGCCGCGCCCGACGATCTCGCCGCCCGCCACAACCACCGCGCCCACCGGCACCTCGCCCGCTTCCCGGCCTGCACGGGCAAGTTCCAGCGCGGCGCGCATCCAGGTTTCGTCTTCGCTCAGGGGGTTGTCGTGCGTGCTCATGCGTAGTTCGAACGGGTCCAGGCCGGCATTGTGCCTGTTTCGCCCCGCGCCGTCCTTACGCGAACAGCACCTGCACCAGCCATGCCGCACTGCCGACCACGGCAAGGCAAATCAGGCAGGCAAGGAAAATCTTCACGAATGTGGGCATGGTGTGTCCGCAGTTGCGGGCTTACTGCATGGGCAAGGCTCGGCCGTTACGGTCAGGCTGCCACCGCCGTGCCGTCGAAGCGCGCCAGACAGCGGCCCCACTCCTCGATCGGAATCGGCTCGCAGAACAGGAAGCCCTGATAAATGGTGCAGTCATTCTGCAGCAGAAAGTCGCGCTGCGCCCGGGTTTCCACGCCTTCGGCCACCACCGCCAGCCCCAGCGAGCGGCTCATGGCCATGATGGCCCGGACGATGGCGGCGTCGTTCTGGTCGTCGGTCACGTCGCGGACGAAGGACTGGTCGATCTTGACCTGGCTCAGCGGCAGGCGCTTCAGATATGACAGCGACGAATAGCCCGTGCCGAAGTCGTCGAGGCAGAAGCTCACGCCCAGCGCGATCAGCTGCTGCATCCGGCTCACCACGTTGTCGACGTCGTCGAGCACCACGCTTTCGGTAAGCTCGAGCTTCAGCCGCGACGGATCGATGCCGCTGGTCTCCAGCGCATGCTGCACCAGTTCGACGAAATCCTCCTGGTGGAACTGGCGCGCACTGACGTTGACCGACATCAGCAACGCGCACGTGCGCGGGTCCTGTGCCCACTCCCTGAGCTGGGCGCAGGCCGTGTCGAGCACCCACTGGCCGATGGCGAGGATGAGCCCCTTGTCCTCGGCCAGCGGGATGAAATCCGCGGGCGACACCATGTCCTGGCCGGGCGGGCACCAGCGCAGCAGCGCCTCGGCACCGACCAGCGCGCCGTGCTGGTCCACCTGCGGCTGGTAGAAAAGCCGGAATTCGTTCTGCTGCAGCGCGCGCCGCAGCGCCGCCTCCATCACCGTGCGCGAATCGATGGCCGCCTGCATCGCCGGGTTGAAGAAGCGGATCTGATCGCGCCCGGCATCCTTGGCCTGATACAAGGCCACGTCGGCCTGTTTCAGCAGTGCCTCGGCCGAGAGCCTCTGATCGCTGAACAGGGTGACGCCGATGCTCGCGCTGCCATGGAACTGCGCCTCGTTGGGGTTCAGCAGATAGGACTGGCCAAGGGTGATGCGTATTTTTTCCGCGACCAGCTCGGCCTGATGAGCGGCCTGGCGTTCGTCCAGCCCCAGGCCTTCGAGCACCACCACGAACTCGTCGCCCCCCAGGCGGCACACGGTGTCTTCCTGGCGCACGCACGCGCTCAGGCGCTGCGCCACCTCGATCAGCAGGCGGTCGCCCACGTCGTGGCCCTGGGTGTCGTTGAGCGTCTTGAAATGATCCAGATCGAGGATCAGCAACGCGCCGAACGTGCGGCTGCGATGGCTGGACGCCAGGGCATGCCCAAGACGATCCATCAGCAGGCGCCGGTTGGGCAGTTTGGTCAAGGCGTCGAAATACGCGAGGTTCCATATCTGCTCTTCCGCCTGTTTGCGCTCGGCAATATCGCGCGCCAGGCTCAGCACGTAGGGCTGCCCGGCAAACTCGAAATAGTTGGCGCTGATCTCCACCGGAAAAACCGTGCCGTCCCGCGCCCTGTGCGTGCTCTCGAAGGTCATCGTCCTTTGCAGCTTGAGCTGCGCCCAGGTCGTCTTCCACTGTTCCAGCGTGGTGCAATCGTTGTCCACGTCGATCACCCGCATCTGCATCAACTGCTCGCGCGTCCGGTCCAGCGCCCGGCACGCTTCGTCGTTCACGTACTGGAAACGCCCCGCCTCGTCCGCCAGGAAAGCCGCCTCCTTCACGTGGTTGAGTGCGAAATCCACCAGCGCCAGCTGGCGGCTCGCCGTTTCGCGTTCGGTGATGTCGCGCGCGATGCCGAGCACACCGATGGGTTTGCCATTCCGGTCGCGCAGGGGCGTCTTCAGCGTTTCGAGCAGCACGCGGTGGCCGCCGTCGGCGAAGGTCACCCATTCCTCGTTGCGTACCGGATGGCCGGCCGCCATCGCCTCCTGGTCCTTCTTGCGGAAAAAGCGCGCCAGTTCCGCATCCACGAAATCGAAATCGGTCTTGCCCACGATGGCCGATTCGGGTGCGCCGAAGAGGCGTTCGAAAACCGGGTTGCACATCTGGTAGTTGCCATAAGAATCCTTGAGCCACACCAGATCGGGCATGGCATTGAGGATCAACTGCTTTTGCCGCTCGCTCTCCTCCAGATCGCGGCTCACGGTCTTCAGCAGGTCGTGTTCGCGCAGCACCATGCTCTGTTTGACCATCGCCAGGACAACGACGAGCACCGCACCCGCATCGACCGCGTGATCGACGACGAGGGGCACGCCCTCGTGCTGGCCGGCCAGCACGACCGCGAGGCCGGCGATGATCACGGCGACCAGCGGCAGCAACCGCAGAAAGCTCTCGCTCACGCGATCCCAGCGCGCGTTGCGCGAAACCTCGACCCGCCAGAACAGCGTGGCCAGGCCCATGCCCGCGATCGAGACCGAAAACAGGCTGTTGAACCAGATGCCGTCGACGACGGCCCCGTCCAGCAGCATCAGGTTCCACGTCATCCAGCACACGCCCGTGATGATCAGCGACGCCAGAAAGAGCCAGTAGCTCCAGACAAACTTCAGCCGCAGCGTCGGCGCGGCGATCAGGCCGACGCTCGCCGCGGTGAACAGCGTGGCCGGATACGCCACCAGCAGCGCCAGGGAAAGCAGCGGCACGTCCCCCTGCCGCGGCAGGTACAGCACCAGGACCAGCGTCAGGGCCGCGATTGCCAGTGTGGCCGCATCCAGCAGCAGCGTCTTGCGCTGCGCGCCGTCGGCCAGGCGGAAGGCCTCGATCAGCAGTCCGGCCGTCACGCAGGGACCCAGCCACAGATAGAAGAAGTCGGACGGCGACGCGAAGCCTTCGAATCCGACCAGGGTCTGGATATCCCAGACAAGCTGGCCGACCGCATACGCGCCGAGTCCGATGGCGATCCAGCGCAGTCCGCGCACGCTGTCGGCGGGCGCCGCGCGCACGCCCTGCCAGGCGAACGCCGCCGCCATCAGCGTGCCGGACGTCCAGTGCAGATTGTCGAAGAAGCGCACCCAGCGCATATCCTCGGCGAAGCGGATGCCCGCCACTCCGGCCAGCAGGCCGACCACGCCCACGAACAGCACAGGCTGCCAGGGCATGATCGGAAGAGAGCGGCGGTTCTTGCTCATTGGGCGGATGGGGTCGGTCGGAGTGCCTGGGAAACGATACCACGCGGGTACCATGGAAATGATAAAGCGGCCGGATGGAGAAATTCTTGATTCACCACGCCTTCCGGCATGATCCCGTCGCCGAATCCAGCCCCGTTCCATGTCAGGTTGTAGCAGGTGTGCATGATCCACTGCGATATCCACTAGAATCAATTGCATGTCTTCCCATCCCGATGCGGCCACGGACATCGAGTCCGAAGCCCAGCGCCAGAAAACCGCCCTCCTGTATCGCAATGCCGGCCTCGCGCAACTGGTCAATATCGTCAGCGCCACGCTCATGGCCTACGTCAATGCCACGCTGCACGCCTCGCCCATCCTGACCGTGGCGTGGTGGGCCAGCGTCGTCGTCATCACGACGGGCCGCTACCTGCTGGCGCGCCGCTTCCGGCTGGCCATGCCGGAGGCGGCAGCGGCAAGGTCATGGCGGCGCCGCTACATCGGCCTCACGGCGGCGGCCGCACTCGCATGGAGCGTGGGCGCCGTGTTGTTCATGTGGCATGCCCCCGACGACGCGCGCCTGTTCACCGGACTCATCCTGGCGGGCATGGTCGCCGGTGCGGTGCCCATCCTGGCGCCCGTGCCAGCGGCGTTCCAGGTGTTCACCTTTCCTCTGCTGCTGCCCGTGGCACTGGTGATCCTGCTGCAGGCGGATTCGGCGCTCGACTGGGCCTTCGGCTCGATGACCCTCGTGTTCCTGGCGGCCGTGCTGGCCAGTGCGCGCTACCTGGACGAAACGCTCGACAGGGCGATCCGCCTGGGACTCGAACAGGGCCGCCTGGTCGGCAATCTCGAAAGCGCCCGCGATGCCGCCCAGGCTGCACTGGCCGAACGCGAGCAGGCCGAGGCAACCCTGCAAAGCAGCGAGGAACGCTACCGCCGCATCCTCCAGCACTCGCCCACCGGCATCCTGCATTACGACAACGATCTCATCATCACTTTCTGCAACGATCGCATGACGCACATCCTCCAGGCCTCGCGCGAGCAACTCGTCGGCCTCGACATGAAGAAACTGCGCGACCCGCGCATCGTTCCCGCGCTGCAGGCAGCGATCGAGGGAAACGAGGGTTACTACGAAGGGGAGTACATCTCCACCCTGCGCGGCGTGCATCTCTGGATCACCCTGTCGTGCACCGCGCTGCTGGGCGTGCAGAACCGCATCGAGGGCGGCATCGCCATCGTCGACGACATCACCGAGCGCAAGAAATCGGAAGAGGAAATCCGCAACCTGGCCTACTACGACCCGCTGACCCGTCTGCCCAACCGGCGCCTGCTGATGGACCGCCTGGGCCACGCGCTCACCGCCAGCACCCGCAGCCGCGAATTCGGCGCCCTGATGATCCTGGACCTGGACCACTTCAAGGGCCTGAACGACACCCAGGGCCACGACGTGGGCGACCGTCTGCTGGTCGAGGTGGCGCACCGCATCCAGTCCTGCCTGCGCCAGGAAGACACGGTCTCGCGCCTGGGCGGCGACGAATACGTGGTCATGCTCGAAGGCCTGGGACAGGCGGAACGCGCCGCCGCCACCCAGGCCGAGGCCATCGCCGAAAAGATCCGCTACGCCCTGAGCCTGCCCTACGTGCTGGGCGGCAGCGAGGCCGAATATTTCAGCACCACCAGCACCGGCCTCACCCTCTTCCGCGGCCAGGACAACACGGCCGAAATCCTGCTCAAGCACGCCGACGTCGCCCTCTACCGCGCCAAGGACGCGGGGCGCAACGCCATCCGCTTCTTCAGCCCCGCCATGCAGTCCGCGATCGAGGCGCGCGCCGCCATGGAAGCCGCCCTGCGGCGCGGCCTGGACAAGGGCGAGTTCAGCCTCTATTACCAGCCGCAGGTCGACCAGAACGGCCGCCTCATCGGTGCCGAGGCCCTGCTGCGCTGGCTGTCGCCCAAGCAGGGCGTCGTCTCCCCCGCCCAGTTCATTCCGCTGGCCGAGGAATCCGGCCTCATCCTGCAGCTGGGTCAGTGGGTGCTCGACACCGCCTGCGCCCAGCTCAAGGCCTGGGAACGCGACCCGCGCAGCCGCGACCTGATGCTGTCGGCCAACGTCAGTTCGCGGCAATTCCTCCAGCCGGGCTTCGTCGAGCAGGTGCGGCAGAGCCTGATTTCCAGCGGCGCCGACCCCACCCGCCTGAAACTGGAGCTCACCGAAAGCGTGGTGCTGGACAACCTCGACACCGTCATCTCCCGGATGCAGGAACTCGACACCCTGGGCGTGGGCTTCTCGCTCGACGATTTCGGTACCGGCTATTCCTCGCTGTCGTACCTGAAGCGCCTGCCGCTCGACCAGATCAAGATCGACCAGTCCTTCGTGCGCGACATTCCCGCCGACCCCAACGACGCCGCCATCGTGCGCGCCATCCTCGCCATGAGCCAGTCGCTGGGGCTGGAGGTGATCGCCGAAGGCGTGGAAACCCAGGCCCAGCGCGACTTCCTGTTCGCAAACGGCTGCCTCGCCTACCAGGGCTACCTGTTCGGCCGCCCCGTGCCGATCGAGGAGTGGGAAGACATCCTGGGCTAGCCGGCTGCGACGGCCTGCTGCCTCACAGGGGGCGCTTGCCCCGGCAATCGGGATAGCGCGCGCAGCCCCAGAATACCTTGCCTGCATTCGAACCGCTCCTGGCCTTGCGCTTCACCATCCGGCTCTGGCATTCCGGACAGAACGGCGCACCGTTCGTCAGCACGCTGAGCGGATCGCGTACCCGGAAAATCCGGCCCGGCACCGTCACCCCGCGGATCAGCGCGTGCAGCGCCTTGCCGTCCAGCAGCTCGATATTCCGGCCCTTGGCAAATGCCCGCGCCTCGTCCGTGAACACCCCCGAAGTCACCACGAAGCCGCCGCTCGCGCCACGCGCCGCCATCACCCCGTAGAGCTCGCGCACGATGCTGACCCCCACCTTGAGTGCGCGCCACTGCTTGCATTGCACCAGGAAGCTTTCGCCGCCCTTCTTCAGCACCAGATCGACCCCCCCGTCCGCCCCGCCGCCGCCCGTTTCGGTCACCGAATAGCCCTTGCGCCGAAACGCCTCGCCCACCAGCGCCTCGAACTGCTGCCAGCTCATCCTATTGAGCGCACCCTGATCCGGCCTGCCCGCCACCTGCGCGTGCAGCGCGCGGCGCCTGCGGCGCCCCCAGGCCGACACCGCCGCACCTGCCAGGAAAACGAGGGGCAGCAGATACTGGCCGAACCAGGCCACGGTCCTGAAAAGACTCGGTCCGACGAATGCGCCCATCTTCCCCGGCTGCGCAACCGCCGTCGCCTCGCCGACGGCCACGCTGTGCAGCCCGGCGTAGGCGAGCAAAGCGAGCGCCACGCCCGCCCACCAGGGAAGCTTTCCGGTCAGGCTTATCAGGTCTTCGATAGGGTTTTGCTTGCGGCGGGCCATGATGTTTAGTACGAAGGACGGGTTGCTACGGTCCGTTGAATTCAGGCTTCTCAGGTCTGGGGTTCGATTTCCTGGAGGCCTGGACTTTCATCCGTAACGCCCCCTGCGTTTGTTATCTGCCGAATCTTCGCATATCCGGCTTGCCGATGAAGCGGCTTCGCCTCACGGCAGCCGATTCGCCTCGAACACCGCACCGATCCCCTGCCCGTTCCACCGGTATTCCGGGTGGGCGGCGTGCAGGCAGTTTGACGATGCCGGTGCAGCGTAAGGCCATTCTCGGATGTCGATGCGCAATCCCGAGCAAATCACTCAGGTATTGTCTATACTGAGAACCGTCTTCCCTGATTTGACTGGAGACAGCCATGCCTACCCATACCCTCCAAGACACCCCCATGCTCGACCAGCTGGAAAGCGGCCCGTGGCCGAGCTTCGTCACCGGCCTCAAGCGCCTGGCCGGGGACAACGACATGATGGTCGACCTGATGGGCCACCTGGAAACCAGCTACCAGACCCGCAAGGGCTACTGGAAAGGCGGCACGGTCGGCGTGTTCGGCTACGGCGGCGGCATCATCCCGCGCTTTACCGAGCTGAAGGACGAAAACGGCAAGCCGCGCTTCCCCGAGGCAGCCGAGTTCCACACCCTGCGGGTGCAGCCGCCCGCCGGCATGCACTACACCTCGGACCTCCTGCGCAAGCTGTGCGACGTGTGGATCGACAACGGCGGCTCGGGGCTCATCGCCTTCCACGGCCAGTCCGGCGACATCATGTTCCAGGGCGTGCGGCTTCGACCTCGGCGGCGCCGGCCCGGCGCTGCGCACCTCGATGTCCTGCGTCGGCGCGGCCCGCTGCGAGATGTCCTGCTACGACGAAGCCAAGGCCCTGCGTACCGTCATCAACAACAACCTGGACGACATGCACCGCCCGTCCCTGCCCTACAAGTTCAAGTTCAAGTTCTCCGGCTGCCCGAACGACTGCGTGAACGCCATCCAGCGTTCCGACATGGCGACCATCGGCACCTGGCGCGACAACATCCGTGTCAACGAGGAACTGGTGCAGGACTACTACAAGGTGCACGGCATGCACGACCTCTACAACGACGTGGTCGGCCGCTGCCCCACCAAGGCCCTCACGGTGGTGCCGTCCGACCAGGTGAAAGCCGACGCACACACTTCGGTGGCGCACCTGGGCGACGGCAACGCGCTGTGCATCGACAACAAGAACTGCGTGCGCTGCATGCACTGCCTCAACGTCATCCCCGGCGGCCTGCTGCCCGGCAAGGACAAGGGTGTGACCATCCTGGTGGGCGGCAAGGGCGTGCTGAAGATCGGCGCCACCATGGGCACGGTGATCATCCCCTTCATGAAGCTGGAAACCGAAGAGGATTTCCAGAAACTCAACGAACTTGCGCGCAACGTGCTCGACTTCTTCGCTGAAAACGCGCTGGACCACGAACGCACCGGCGAGATGATCGAGCGCATCGGTCTGGCCAACTTCCTCGAAGGCATGGACATCCCGATCGACCCCAACATGATCCGCGAACCGCGCTCCAACCCCTACTTCCGCTCCGACGACTGGGACGACCAGGTCGCCAAGTGGGTGGAGTACAAACAGCAGAAGGCAGCCTGACCGGGACACGGCCCGGCAGTTCGTGCCGGGCCGCCCCCCGCCACGCGCATTGACGCCCGACCGCCCTGGCACTACATTTTCAGGGCGGGAGAATTTCCGATCTGAAGCGGGCCCTGTCGCGCACTCGAGCATTTTTCCTGCGCCGCCTGTCATCGGGATGGGGCTTGCCCGACACGCACACTTGATCATCCTGTCGGAACAGCACCATGGCGCTCCTGGAACTGTGCAATCTCACCCGCCGCTTCGGGGATCTCGTCGCGGTCGACGACGTCAGCCTGGCCATCGAGTCGGGCGAGTTCGTCACCCTGCTCGGCCCATCGGGCTGCGGCAAGACCACGCTGCTCAGGATGATCGCCGGCTTCGAGCTGCCGGACGCAGGCCGCATCCTGCTCGACGGCCGCGACATCGCCGACACGCCCCCCGAGAAACGCCCGCTGCATACGGTGTTCCAGAGCTACGCGCTGTTTCCGCACATGCGCGTGGCGGAGAACGTGGCGTTTCCGCTCAGGATGGCGGGCAAGGCCCCGGCCACGGTGAAGACGCGGGTCATGGAGGCGCTGGCCAACGTGCATCTGGAGGACAGGGCGGACGCGTATCCGCACGAACTCTCCGGCGGGCAGAAGCAGCGCGTGGCCCTGGCGCGCGGACTGGTCAACCGCCCCCGCCTGCTGCTGCTGGACGAGCCGCTGGCAGCGCTGGATGCCAAGCTGCGCGAGGAAATGCAGCATGAACTCATCGACCTGCAGCGCGAGGTCGGCGTCACCTTCGTCTTCGTCACCCATGCCCAGGACGAGGCGCTGGCGCTTTCGCACCGCATCGCAGTGATGAACCGGGGACGCGTCGAGCAGTTCGACGAGCCGTCGAAGATCTACGGCCTGCCGCGCAACCGCTTCGTCGCCGACTTCATCGGCAACACCAACATGCTGGACGTGGAGGTGATCGAGGCGGCGCCGGGCCATCTGCGCCTCGCCGCGGCGGGTCTGGGCGAGATCGTGGCGCCGCCGCGGGAAGGCGTGCACGCCGGCCAGAAGGGCTGGCTTGCCGTGCGGCCCGAACAGGTGCGCATCGGCACGCATCACGACGTGGCGCTGCGCAACCGCTTCTCCGGCAAGGTGCGCAATTTCATCTACGTCGGCAACGTCACGACCTACACCGTCGATCTCGACAACGGCAGCGCGGTCGAGGCCCTGCTGCCCAATTCGGCGCCCGGCCGCGCCACCTTCTTCGAGTCCGGCGACGCGGTCGCGGTGGCCTGGCGGCACGACGCGGGCGTATTTCTCCATGCCTAAGCGCCTGACCCGCTGGCTGGTCGGCCTGCCGCCCACCCTGTTCCTGCTGCTGTTTTTCGTGGCGCCAAGCCTGATCATGGTGGTGGCCTCCTTCCGCTTTCCCGGCGATTACGGCGGGCTCGCGCCGCTGCGGGCCGACGGCCACTGGCAGCTCACGCTGGAAACCTACGGGTTCTTTTTCAGCGACTTCATCTACACGGAAATCTTCATCAAGTCTTTCGGCGTGGCGCTCGCCACGACGCTGATCTGCATCCTGCTCGCTTACCCGCTGGCCTGGCTGATCGCACGCAGTCCGAAGCGCCATCGCGATCTGATGGTACTGCTGGCGATCCTGCCCTTTGCCAGCAATTTCCTCATCCGCGTGTACGCCTGGATGATCATCCTTGGTCCGCAGGCGGCGCTGGCGCGCGCGCTCAACGGCGTGCTGACGGGCCTCGGCTTCGAGCCCGTCTCGCTGCTGTTCTCGCCTTTCGCCGTGCTGGTGGGGCTGGTGTACGTGCACCTGCCGTTCATGATCCTGCCGCTCTACACCAATCTGGAAAGGCACGACCCGGTGCTGCTCGACGCCGCCCAGGATCTCGGCGCTAGCGCCTGGCGCCGGTTCCGGCATGTCACCTGGCCGCTGTCGCTGCCCGGCATCTACTCGGGCTCGGCGCTGGTCTTCATCCCCGTGCTCGGCATGTTCGCCATCCCCGAACTGCTGGGTGGAACCGGCGACATCCTCATCGGCAATCTCATCAAGGAACAATTCCTCGGCACGCGCGACTGGCCTTTCGGCAGCACGCTTTCGATCATGCTGACCGTGGCGGTCCTGCTGTGCGCAGGGTTGACGGCGTGGCTGGCCCGACGGGGGGCCGGCCGCCATGCGTAAGCCTTCGTGGTGGCTGTGGGCCGCGGCGCTGGCGGTCTACGCCTTTCTCTATCTGCCGCTGCTGATCGTGGTGGTGTATTCCTTCAACGATTCGCGGTTGAACGCCGAATGGGTGGGCTTCACCTTCAGGTGGTACGCGGAACTGTTCAGCGACGCCGACATGCTGCTCGCCGCGCGCAATTCCGTGTTGATCGCCCTGGTCGCGAGCGTGGCGGCGACGGTGCTCGGCACCATGGCCGGGCTGGCGATCCACCGCTACCGGCTGCGCGTCCTGCCCATTCTGACGATCACCCCGGTGGCCATGCCGGAAATCCTGCTCGGGGTCAGCCTGCTGCTGTTCTTCAACCTGGTGTTCCGGCCCTGGCTCGGCCTGGAACTGGGCCTGTGGTCGGTCATCGTCGCCCACATCACCTTCTGCATCGGCTTCGTCACCATCGTCGTGCGCGTCAGCCTGCTGGGACTGGACAACAGCATCTTCGAGGCCGCCCGCGATCTCGGCGCGACGCCCTGGCAGACCTTCCGCCTGGTGACCCTGCCCCTCATCCTGCCGGCCGTGGTGGCGGGGGCGCTGATGTCCTTCGCGCTGTCGCTCGACGACTTCGTCATCACCTTCTTCACGGCGGGCGTGGGCGTGTCCACGCTGCCGCTGCAGATCTACTCCATGATCAAGATCGCGGTCACGCCCGAGGTCAACGCCGTCTCCACCCTGATGATGGCCTTCACCCTGAGCCTGATCGTGCTCGCCACGCGCATCCACCGGGGCGCCCTCGGCGGACGGCCATGAAATTTGTCGTCGGCCTCTTCCTGCTCCTGGCCGGCGCGGCCCACGCCGCGGACGTGCTGCATCTGTACAACTGGAACAACTACATCTCCGACCAGACCCTCGCGCGCTTCGAAGCATCCTGCCGCTGCCGGGTGGTGCAGGACTACTACTCGGACAACGAGGAAATGCTCGCCAAGCTGGCGGCGGGGGCGTCCGGCTACGACCTCATCGTTCCCACCGGCAATGCGGTCGAATCGCTGATCAAGTCGAACCAGCTGCGCCAGCTCGACAAACGGCTGCTGCCCAATCTGAAGAACGTCGATCCGGCCTACCTCGATGCCTTCTTCGACCCGGGCAACCGCTACTCGGTGCCGTATGCGTTCACGATCACGCTGATCGGCTACAACGAGCAGAAAATGCGCGCACTCGGGCTGCCCACCGACACCTGGGCGGTGATCTTCGAGCCGAAGTATCTCGCGAAACTGAAAGGCCGGGTGACCGTGCTCGATTCGCAACGCGAGCTGATGGCCGCCGCGCTGAAATATCTGGGCTATTCCGTCAACGACACCGACGAGGCGCACTGGCGCCGCGCGCGCGACCTGATCATTCGCGCCAAGCCCTACTGGGCCGCGTTCAACGCCTCCAGCTACATCAAGGAACTGACCGTGGGCAACATCTGGCTCGCCCACGGCTATTCCAGCGACATGTTCCAGGCCCGGCAGGACGCCCTGCACGCCGGGCGCCCTTTTGCCATCGGCTACGCGACGCCCCGCGAGGGCGCGGTGCTCGCGCTCGATTCGATGGTGCTGCACAAGACCGGCCCGCGTCCCGACCTCGCCCTGCGCTTCATCGATTTCATGCTGGAAGGCCGCAATTCGGCCGAACTCACCAACCTGATCGGCTCTGGCAATCCCAACCGCGCGGCCCTGCCGTTCATCGACCCCGCCATCGTCGCCAACCGGGCCATTTTTCCCACGCCCGACATCCAGCGCCGGCTGGAGATGCTGAAAGACCTGGATCGCACCCGGCGCCGCGTGCTGTCCCGCATGTGGACGGAAATCAAGGTGCGATAGGCGCGGCGCCGACTTCCGTCGTGGCGCCCCGGCACGCACGCGATACGCTCAGTCTTTCCCCGCCTCTTCGTCCAGCTTCTTCAGGTGCGCCAGCTTCTCGGCGATCTTGCCTTCGAGCCCGCGCGGGGTGGGCGTGTAGAACGCCTGTTCCTGCAGGTCGTCTGGGAAATAGCGCTCGCCGGCGGCGTAGGCCTCGGGCTCGTCGTGGGCGTAGCGGTAGGCGCGACCGTAGCCCAGTTCCTTCATCAGTTTGGTCGGCGCGTTGCGCAGGTGGATGGGCACGTCGCTGGAGGGATTGCTCTGCACGAAGGCGCGCGCGGCATTGTAGGCCACGTAGGCGGCGTTGCTCTTGGGCGCGCAGGCCATATAGAGGCAGGCTTCGGCGAGTGCGAGTTCACCCTCGGGGGAACCCAGTCTTTCGTAGGTTTCGACGGCGTCGAGCGCCAGCCGCAGCGCGCGCGGGTCGGCCAGGCCGATGTCTTCGCTCGCCATGCGGATGAGCCGCCGGCCAAGATAGCGCGGGTCGGCGCCGCCGTCGAGCATGCGCACCAGCCAGTAGAGCGAGGCATCCGGATCGCTGCCGCGCACGCTCTTGTGCAGCGCGGAGATCTGGTCGTAGAAGGCTTCGCCGCCCTTGTCGAAGCGGCGCAGGGATTGGGCGAGCGCATTTTCAACGAAGGCGGCGTCGACTTCCTTTACCTGGGCGGTGCGCGCAGCGGTGTCGAGTTGTTCCAGCAGGTTGAGCAGTTTGCGGGCATCGCCGTCAGCGTAGGCGGCCAAAAGCTTGTCGACGCCCTCGCCCAGCTTGAGGCCGGGCAGCTCGGCGAGCGCGCGCTGCATCAGCTGGCCGAGCTCCTCGGGCGAGAGCGACTTCAGCACGTAGACCTGGGCGCGCGACAGCAGCGCGCCGACGACTTCGAACGAGGGATTCTCGGTGGTGGCGCCGATGAAGGTGAAGAGCCCCGATTCGACGTGCGGCAGGAAGGCGTCCTGCTGCGACTTGTTGAAGCGGTGGACCTCGTCGACGAACAGGATGGTGGCGCGGCCCAGGCTCTGGTTCATGCGCGCGCGCTCGACCGCCTCGCGGATGTCCTTCACCCCGGAGAGCACGGCGGAAATCGCGATGAAGTCGGCGCCGAAGGCCTGCGCGGTGAGCCGGGCCAGGGTGGTCTTGCCCACCCCCGGCGGCCCCCACAGGATCATCGAGTGCAGCTTGCCCGAATCGAAGGCCAGCCGCAGCGGCTTGCCCGGCCCGAGCAGATGCGTCTGCCCGACGACGTCGGCCAGCGTGTGCGGACGCAGGCGCTCGGCCAAGGGCGCATGCGGATCGCGCGCCGGCTCGGTAGGTGCGGGGGCACTTGCGAAAAGGTCCTGGGGGCACATGGGGGGATTATCCCACTGTGGGGGTGAGTGGCGAGGGGTGAGTGCATGACGCTCCGACCACTTACCATTCACTACTAACCGCTTACCCCTCACCGCTCACCACTTGCTACTCCCCAATCACATCCGCCCCCTTCGGCGGCGTGAACCTGAACCGTGACGGCGCGATGGCCGGGTTGCGCGCGAACTTCGTCAGCCTGAGCGTGGTGCGCTGGCCGAAGTGGTCGAGCAGTTCCATCTGCGCGAGGATGTCGCCCCGGAAGCCCATGCGGATGCGTTCGAAGGTGGTGTCGCTGTTCTTCGGCGTGGCCTCCAGCCATTCCAGTCCGCCGGATTCGCCGGCGTCCTTGAGGCTGAAATATTTTTCGATGGCATTGTCGCCGGCGAGCAGCGCGGCGGGGGTGCCGGCCACCACCTCGCCGAGCGGCTTGACAGTGACCTGGTCGAGGTCGGTGTCGTAGAGCCAGAGCCTGGCGCCGTCGCCGACGATGATCTGCTCGTAGGGCGCGGTGTAGTCCCAGCGGAATTTGCCCGGACGGGAAAAAGCCATCTTGCCGCTGGCCTGCTGGGTGACGCGGCCGCTGCGATCGGCAACGGTCTGGGTGAAATCGGCTTCGGCCGTGCGGGCGCCGGCGATGAAGGCCTTGAGGCGTTCGACGCCGCCGGCCTGGGCAGTGCCGGCCAGGGCGATGGCGAGCAGAAAAGCAGCGAGACGCATGGAAATCCCCGAAAAAAAGTGCGCCCGGCGGGCGCACTGTGCAGACTGCCAGTTACTGCAAAAGTTTATTTGGTCTTGCAGGTCCTGATGCCGAACGGCAGGTAGGCCGGACACCATGCAAAGATCGCCGTCAGCAGCAGCACGAAACCGACGATGCCGGCGGGAACCATCCAGTCCTCCGCCCCGGGCAGATTGGACATTGCATAGCCGATCAGTCCGATGCCCGCCACTGCGCGAATCACGCGATCCGCTCCTCCAACGTTTTTAGCCATTTATTCCTCCTGGTTGATTTTGCCAACTTGTCCTCCGGGGCCATGCCCCGGAGGCAAGCTTAACGCATTTCGCTCAGCCGATCAGCGGCACGATGAGCAGCGCCACGATGTTGATGATCTTGATGAGCGGGTTGACGGCCGGACCGGCGGTGTCCTTGTAGGGATCGCCCACGGTGTCGCCGGTGACGGCGGCCTTGTGCGCGTCGCTGCCCTTGCCGCCGTGGTTGCCTTCCTCGATGTATTTCTTGGCGTTGTCCCAGGCGCCGCCGCCGGTGGTCATGGAAATCGCCACGAAGATGCCGGTGATGATGGTGCCGACCAGCACGCCGCCGAGCGCCTGCGCGCCGAGGGTGAGGCCGACGATGACGGGCACCGCGACCGGCAGCAGCGAGGGCACGATCATTTCCTTGATCGCGGCCTTGGTCAGCATGTCGACGCAGGTGCCGTATTCGGGCTTGGCGGTACCTTCCATGATGCCGGGGATGCTCTTGAACTGGCGGCGCACCTCGACCACGATGGAGCCGGCGGCGCGGCCGACCGCTTCCATGCCCATGGCGCCGAACAGATAGGGCACCATGCCGCCGATGAACAAGCCGATGATGACCATGTGGTTGGACAGGTCGAAGCTCAGCGCAGCATTGCCATGCGAGGTCAGCGCATGGGTGTAGTCGGCGAACAGCACCAGCGCGGCGAGGCCGGCCGAACCGATGGCGTAGCCCTTGGTGACGGCCTTGGTGGTGTTGCCCACGGCGTCGAGCGGGTCGGTGATGTTGCGGATGGCATCCGGCAGTTCGGCCATTTCGGCAATGCCGCCGGCGTTGTCGGTGATGGGACCGTAGGCGTCGAGCGCGACGATGATGCCGGCCATCGACAGCATCGAGGTGGCGGCGATGGCGATGCCGTACAGGCCGGCCAGTTCATAGGCGCCCCAGATGGCGGCGCAGACGGCCAGCACCGGCGCGGCGGTGGACTTCATCGACACGCCGAGGCCGGCGATGACGTTGGTGCCGTGGCCGGTGGTGGAGGCCTGCGCGATATGGCGCACCGGCGCGAATTCGGTCGCCGTGTAGTACTCGGTGATCCACACCATGGCGGCGGTCAAGGCCAGACCGATCAGCGTGGCGAAGTACAGGTTCATCGAGCTCACCAGTTCACCGCCGATCATCACGCCCTCGCCCATCATCCAGTTGGTGATGGGATAGAACGCGACCGCAGCCAGCACGCCGGACACGATCAGGCCGCGATACAGCGCGTTCATGATCTTGCCGCCTTCGCGCGCCTTGACGAAGTAGGTGCCGACGATGGACGCGACGATGGAGAAGCCGCCCAGCACCAGCGGATAGATCACCGCTTCGGGCGAACCGGTGATCAGCAGGCCGCCCAGCAGCATGGTGGCGATGATGGTCACGGCGTAGGTTTCGAACAGGTCAGCGGCCATGCCGGCGCAGTCGCCGACATTGTCGCCGACGTTGTCGGCGATCACCGCGGGGTTGCGCGGGTCGTCCTCGGGAATGCCGGCTTCGACCTTGCCCACCAGGTCGGCGCCGACGTCGGCGCCCTTGGTGAAGATGCCGCCGCCGAGACGGGCGAAGATGGAGATCAGCGAACCGCCGAATGCCAGGCCGACCAGCGCGTGCGTCGCGGCTTCCGTGGTCTCGCCCAGCACCAGCGTCAGCACGGCATAGTAACCGGCGACGCCGAGCAGGCCGAGGCCCACCACCAGCATGCCGGTGATAGCGCCGCCCTTGAAGGCAACGTTGAGCGCGGCGTTGAGGCCTTGCGAGGCGGCCTGCGCGGTGCGCACGTTGGCGCGCACCGAAACGTTCATGCCGATGTAGCCGGTGAGGCCGGAGAGGAAGGCGCCAAGCGCGAAGCCGACCGCAGTCTGCCAGCCCAGCGAGACGAAGATGGCGATCAGCAGGATCACGCCGACGATCCCGATGGTGGTGTATTGACGGTTCAGATAAGCGGACGCGCCTTCCTGCACGGCCGCCGCGATTTCGCGCATGCGGTCGTTGCCCGTGGGCAGTCCCAGAATCCACTTGATCGACACAATCCCGTAGAGCAGTGCGAGCACCGCGGCCACGAGGGCGAACAGCAAGCCTTCGTTCATTGTTGAGTCTCCTTCGTTATCAAAAAAAAACGGCAGCCTGCGCCACCGTCCCGTTCACTGCTTCTTGCCCATTGCGAGGCCGCCCTCGAACCGTGTGCCGGGCTCGAACCCGAAGATGTCGTCGAGCCGGAGATCGCGGATGCACGCGTCGACCGCCTCCTGCCCGTGTTCGCGTTGAACCTCGGACAGGATCAGCTTGGCCGAATTGCCGTTGTAGAAGCCGCCGAAGTCGGCTTGTACCTTGAGCAGTTGTCTGGCGCGGTCGAGTGTCATTTGGTTAGGGATCAGGGGCGGGATTCAGGGATCAGGGAACGTGCGGGAAAAGTCCGCTCCTCCTGATTTAATTGCGCGGCGCAGCCGCACATCCCCTGACCCCTGGCCCCTGAATCCTGATCCCTATCAAATCTTGAACGCCGGCAGCTTTTTCGCCACCGCCACGTTCTTCAGCGTCACGTACACCGGCAGGCCATCCTTGTACTTCGGATAGTCCTCGCCCTGGATCAGCGGCGTCAGATAGCGCTTGCACTTGTCGGTGATGCCGAAGCCGTCCTTGCTGATGAAATCGCGCGGCATGAACTTCTCGACGTTGGCCACTTTCGACAGCGGCGCCATGCCGATCTTGTACTTGTAGGGTTTGTCGGACAGGCGGTCGACCGTCGGCATCACCGAGTTGTGGCCCTTGATCGCGAGTTCGACGGCCTTCTTGCCGAGTTCGTAGGCCTGCTTGACGTCGGTCTTCGACGCGATGTGGCGCGCGGCGCGCTGCAGGTAGTCGGCGACGGCCCAGTGGAACTTGTGGCCCAGCGCGTCCTTGATCATGTTGGCCACCACCGGGGCGGCACCGCCCAGCTGGGCGTGACCGAAGGCGTCGCGCGTACCCTGCTCGGCGAGGAACCTGCCGTCGGGGTAATGGCAGCCTTCGGAGACGACGACGGTGCAGAAGCCGAATTCCTTGACCTTCTTGTCGACCAGCGCGAGGAACTTCTTCTGGTCGAATTCGATTTCCGGGAACAGGATCACGACCGGGATGCCCTGGTCTTCCACCAGGCCGCCGGCGGCAGCGATCCAGCCCGCGTGGCGGCCCATCACCTCGATCACGAAGACCTTGGTCGAGGTCTTGGCCATCGAGCGCACGTCGTAGCTGGCTTCCAGCGTGGAGACGGCGATGTACTTGGCGACCGAACCGAAGCCGGGACAGCAGTCGGTGATGGGCAGGTCGTTGTCCACGGTCTTGGGCACGTGGATCGCCTGGATGGGGTAGCCCATCGCCTCGGAGAGTTGCGACACCTTGAAGCAGGTGTCGGCCGAATCGCCGCCGCCGTTGTAGAAGAAGTAGCCGATGTTGTGCGCCTTGAAGACTTCGATCAGGCGCTCGTATTCGCGCTTGTTAGCTTCCAGCGACTTCAGTTTGAAGCGGCAGGAACCGAAGGCGCCCGACGGCGTGTTGCGCAGCGCGGCAATCGCCGCGGCGCTTTCCTTGGTGGTGTCGATCAGGTCTTCGGTCAGCGCGCCGATGATGCCGTTGCGGCCGGCGTAGACTTTGCCGATGACATCCTTGTGCTTGCGCGCGGTTTCGATCACGCCGCAGGCCGAGGCGTTGATGACGGCGGTGACGCCGCCGGACTGCGCGTAGAAGGCGTTCATTTTTTTCGCCATGGTTTGGTCTCCTTTATTTCCCGAAATGGATGGTGCGAAAAGCAAAAAGCCAGCGCGAGGCTGGCTTGAAAATCAACTGTTGCCGGACGCTTCGCCTTCGAGCAGACGCTTGGCTTCTTCGTCGGCCTGCATTTTCAGCAGCGTGGTGACGCAGTCGCCGATGTCGTCGTATTCCTCGCGGCCCGTCGCGAAACGGTCGCGAATGCGCCAGAAGAACATGCAGCGATATCGCGAGTCGCCGGTTTTCGACAGCACGAAATGGCAGCCGTGCTCGGTCCAGTAGAACCCCGGGCACAGCGTCAGTTCGCGGTCGTCGATGTGCAGCCGGATCTCGGTCTCGACGTCCTGGATCTCGACGTCGCGGCCGTAGCGTTCCTTCACCGCGCCGGTAACGATCCAGCGCTCGGTGTCGGTCAGCGGATGAATCTGCTGCGGCATCGACTAAGGAAAGTCTGGCTCAACCGAGTGCGGCGAAGATCGAATCGCGGATGCCTTCGACCTTGCCGACACCGGCGACCTTCACGTACTTGGGCGCGCCGGCTTCGCCGCTCTTGCCCCAGTCGCCGTAGTACTTGACCAGCGGCTCGGTCTGCGCATGGTAGACGTCGAGGCGCTTCTTCACGGTTTCTTCCTTGTCGTCGTCGCGCTGGATCAGGTCTTCTCCGGTGACGTCGTCCTTGCCGGCCACCTTGGGCGGGTTGAACACGACGTGATAGGTGCGGCCGGAGGCCACGTGCACGCGGCGGCCGGACATGCGCTTGACGATTTCCTCGTCGGCGACGTCGATCTCGACCACGTAGTCGATCGGCACGCCGGCGGCTTTCATGGCCTCGGCCTGCGGAATGGTGCGCGGGAAGCCGTCGAACAGGTAGCCGTTCTTGCAGTCGGCTTCGGTCAGACGGGCCTTGACCATGCCGATGATGATGTCGTCGGAGACCAGGCCGCCGGCGTCCATGATGGCCTTGGCCTTCATGCCCAGCTCGGTGCCGGCCTTGATCTGCGCGCGCAGCATGTCGCCGGTGGAGATCTGGGGAATGTTGTACTTTTCCTTGATGTAGTTGGCCTGGGTGCCCTTGCCGGCGCCAGGGCCGCCCAACAGAATCAAACGCATTGCAGTCTCCCTCGATATTTGGATTGGAAAAACTCCAATAGCCTAAGCCAAGCCGGGGGCCGGCAACACTTAAAAAATTTTATTCAGGGATTCAAGCAACTGCTACGCTGCGCCGAACAGCGCGCGAACCCGCGCCAGGTCTTCGAGCGTGTCCACGCCCGGCGCCGGCGCGGTGGGCGTCACACCGAGGCTGATGCGGTAGCCGTGCCACAGCACCCGCAACTGTTCGAGCATTTCGTGGCGTTCCAGCGGCGAGGCGGCGAGGCCGGCGTAGGTGCGCAGGAAACCGGCGCGGTAGGCGTACAAGCCGACGTGGCGCAGCGCCCCCAGTTCGTGCGGCATGGGCTGCCGGGCGGCGAAGGCGTCGCGCGGCCAGGGAATCGGGGCGCGGCTGAAATAGACCGCATAACCCGCCTCGTCGACGACGACCTTGACCACGTTGGGATTCATGAAGTCGGCGTGGTCGTGGATGGGATGTGCCAATGTCGCCATCACTGCGTCGTCGTGCAATACCAGCTGGCGCGCGGCTTCGCGGATGAGCGCGGGATCGATCAGCGGTTCGTCGCCCTGCACGTTGACGACCAGCGCGTCGTCCGGCCAGCCGAGAATTTCGGCCACCTCGACCAGCCGTTCGGTACCGGACTGGTGATCGGGCGAGGTCATCAGTGCCTGGTGACCGGCCGCCTCGACGGCATCGCGCACGCGCGCGTCGTCGGTGGCGACGACGACCGATTCGGCGCCCGCGTCCAGCGCGCGCTCCAGCACGCGCAGTACCATGGGCCTGCCGCCGATGTCGGCGAGCGGCTTGCCGGGCAGGCGGCTGGACGCGTAGCGCGCAGGGATGACGACGCGGAAATGCATCTCAGCTGGGGCGGATTTCCCCGGGTTCGAGGGCGCGCGCCTCTTCCGGCAGCATCACCGGAATGTCGTCGCGGATGGGATAGGCGATGCGGCAGGCGTGGCAGACCAGCTCGTGGGCGGATTTCTTCCATTCCAGCGGGCCCTTGCAGACCGGGCAGACGAGGATTTCAAGTAGCTTCGGGTTCATTCGCGAATGTCCTGTAGATCGGAGAAGCATCGGCGGCGGGCCGCTGCGATTTGCTCTGGTAGAGATGGATGTCGGCCACCGCCAGCAGGGTCACCAGGTCGTGACCGTCGCGCGGGGCGTGGGCGACGCCGAGGCTCACCGCCATCGGCAGGCCGTTGCCCTGGCTCCAGGCTTCGGTACGCGACTCGATGCGTTCGAATATCTGCTGCATGGCCGCGTCGTCGCGCATCGGCAGAATGGCGACGAATTCGTCGCCGCCCCAGCGTCCGCACACGCCCATGTCGGCCGATTCGCTGAAGATCTGCGCGAATTCTGCCAGCACGCGGTCGCCCACGCCATGGCCATAACGGTCGTTGACCGCCTTGAACTGGTTGAGGTCGGCGAACAGCACGGTGGCCGGCAGGCTGGCGTCGCTCTTGTCGAACACGTGGTCGGCCGCAGCCAGCAGGCCATGGCGGTTCAACAGACCGGTGAGCGCGTCGAAACGGCTGCGGTAGTCGAGCTGCCTGCGCTGGCCTTCGATGCGGCCCATCAGGATGTAGGCATAGAGCGCCAGCGTAACCCAGAACACGCCGAAGAACACGTCGCCCGCGCCGACTTCGAAGCCGCCCAGGCGGTAGCGCAGCGCAAAGGCGATCGACATGCCGAGCAGAGCGCCGCCCAGCACCTCGGCGAACAGGCGCATGCCATAGCGCATGCCGTTGCCCAGCAGCACCATCAGAAAGGCCAGCGCGGACGGGGGAATCGGGTTGGGGTCGTGCAGCACGCACAGGGTGACGATGATCAGGTCGGCGGACATCGCACTGCGGATGCGCAGCAGCGTGACGCGTTTCAGCGCGAGATGGAAATACCAGCTGTTCAGCACGAAATACACGCCCAGCGCAACCAGCAGCTGTTCGATGCTGAAGAACACCGGGCGCACGCTTTGCAGCGTGGAGAAGTAGATCACCGCCAGCGAGAAGAACAGGTAGCGGGTGAAGAATTGCGTGACGATCTCGGAACGGTCCGGCACCCAGAATCCCGTGTCCTCGGACGCCACTTCCCAGCGGCAAGGGTGACGGCGGTCGCCCCAATCAGTAACCCGCATTGCCCATCCTCCCAATATGCGCGTCAGGCTTGCTGGGTAATCGTTGGTATGTGTGCATCCAGCCAGCCTGCGAATCCTGCTTCGGGGACGAGATCGAGTTCGACCGCCCACCAGTTTGTCCCCGCAAAGGTCTGGCATTTTACCGCGTCTTTCTCGGTCATCAGTACCGGGCGATCGGCGGGCAGTTCGCCCGGACGGAAGGCATGGTGGTCGGGGTAAGGCCGCGCCTCGAAACGCAGGCCCGCGCGCGCCAGCATGTCGAAAAAGCCCTGCGGCCGGCCGATGCCGGTAACGGCCAGCCACTGCTGCTGCGGCAGTTCGGCCAGCGCGCATTTTTCCTGTGGCCGGCTCAGCCGATAGGCGCGGCCGGGCATGGTGTCGACCCGCCAGCTCGCAATGCCATCAAGGTCGAGGAGCAGGGACTGGCCACGCACCACCTGCACCACCGCATCGACCGCGCGCAGCCGCCGCACCGGCTCGCGCAGCGGGCCGGCCGGCAGCGGCCAGCCGTTGCCGAGTCCAGCCGCCGCGTCGACCACCGCAAGTTCGAGGTCGCGATGCAGACGGTAATGCTGGAGCCCGTCGTCGGAGACGATGACGTCGATGCCGGGATGGCGCGCGAGTAGCGTGCGCGCGGCAGCGACGCGGTCGCGTCCCACCACCACTGGCGCACCGGTCTTGAGATGGATCAGTTGCGGTTCGTCGCCGACTTCGGCCGGGGCGCTATCCGCCGTCACCTCGATGCAGCCATGCGCGTCGCCGCCATAGCCGCGGCTGACCACGCCCGGGCGCAGGCCGCGCGCGCGCAGGCGTTCGATCAGCCAGATCGCCAACGGCGTCTTGCCGCTGCCGCCTGCGGTGATGTTGCCCACGACGACGACCGGCACGCCGACGGCAGCCGTTTCCAGCCAGCCATGCCGATAGGCCAGGCGACGCAGCATCGCGGCCAGGGAAAACACGCCGGCAAGCGGCAGCAACAGCACCGTGAGCACGCCGGTGCGTGCCCAGAGATGCGCGAGCTGCGTCATGCGGGTTAGGGCGCGGGGGCGGTCTGGGTGGCGAAGGTGATGCGGGTGAGGCCGGCGCGGCGCGCCGCTTCCATCACGTTCACCACGGATTGATGTGTCGCCCGCGCATCGGCGTTGATCACCACCACCGATTCATGCTGGTTGGCGGCGGCGGTCTTGAGCGCGGCGGTGATCTGGTCGACATTGGCGTCGCCCAGGGCGACGCTGTCGATCTGGTAACGGCCGTTCTCTGCAACGCCGACTTCAATCTGCTTTGGCGGATTCGGCGTCTGTTCGGCGCTGCTCGTGGGCAGGTTGATCTTGAGTTCGGCGAAATGCGCGTAGGTGGTGGTCACCGCCAGGAAGATCACGATGACGAGCAGGATGTCGATGAACGGAATCAGGTTGATTTCCGGGTAATCCTCGCGGCGGCCTCTGCGGAAGTTCACGATTTACTTCCGCTCGCCGTGCACGATTTCCACCAGCTTGATCGCCTGCTGTTCCATGTCCACCACCAGGGCTTCGACCTTGCGGCGGAAATGCCGGTAGAAGGCCATCGCGGGAATCGCGACGATGAGGCCGAACGCGGTGTTGTAGAGGGCGATCGAAATGCCGTGCGCAAGTTCGGCAGGGTTGGTGCCGCCAGCGGTCTGCGCGCCGAAGATTTCGATCATCCCGACGACCGTCCCGAACAGGCCCAGCAACGGCGCCATGCTGGCGATGGTGCCGAGCGAAGTCAGGAAACGGTCGAGTTCCTGGGTGACCGCGCGGCCGGACTCCTCGATGGATTCCTTCATCACCTCGCGCGAGTACTGCGCGTTTTTCAGCGCGGTGGCGAAGATGCGTCCAAGCGGCGATCCGTCGGCGAGCTTGGTGACGAGATCCTGCGTCACGCCGCGATCCTGATACGCCTTGATGGTTTCCAGCAGCAGGTTGGCCGGTACGACTTCCTGCGCGCGCAGGCTGTAACTGCGTTCGATGATGATGGCGACGGCGATGACCGACGCCAGGATCAGCGGCCAGATCGGCCAGCCGGCCGCCTCGATGATGGCAAGCACTGGATACCACTCCTCGGATAAAGAACAACCGAAATGTAGCGCCCGCGCGCCGGTTTCGGCAAGCCCGACTTGCACGCGATACGCGTGGACGACCTGGGAACGAGTTCTCCACAATTGGTGTGGATAAGTCTGTGAAGAAGTCGCCGGGGGGGGGGCTAAACGCCCGCCCACAAAGGAAAAATGCAAACGGCCCAAAAAGTGATCAGTTGGCCGTTCATCATATATATCAATTAGTTACAAAATTTCAGCGGCCGTCAATAGGGCGACGAAGGTATTTTTTATGAAAGTTTGACGACTGTGCATGAACCGTTCCAATCCGCACCCGTTATCCTCGCGCCCATGGACCTGCTCGACGACGCGCCCGCCCTGCCCGTGCTCACCGTAAGCGAGCTCAATCGCATGGCGCGACGCGCGCTCGAATCGCAACTGCCGCTCCTGTGGGTGGAAGGCGAAGTCTCCAATTTCACGCGTGCCGCCTCGGGCCACTGGTACTTTTCGCTGAAGGATGCGCAGGCGCAGGTGCGCTGCGTGATGTTCCGCGGCCGCAACCAGTTCGCCGATTTCACCCCGGCCAACGGCGACCATGTCGAAATCCGCGCCCTGCCCTCGCTCTACGAAGCGCGTGGCGAATTCCAGCTCGGCGCCGAGTCCATCCGCCGCGCCGGCGCAGGTCGACTGTACGAAGCCTTCCTCAAGCTCAAGGCGAAACTCGAAGCGGAAGGACTGTTCGACCCTGCGAGAAAACGCGCGCTGCCGCGCTTTCCGCGCACGATCGGCGTGGTGACCTCGCCGCAGGCGGCCGCCTTGCGCGACGTGCTGACCGCGCTGGCGCGCCGCATGCCTGCGATCCAGATAATCCTCTACCCCACGCCGGTGCAGGGCGCCGGCGCCGGCGCACAGATCGCCGCTGCGGTCCGCACCGCCGGCGCGCGCGCGGAATGCGAGGTGTTGCTGGTCTGTCGCGGAGGCGGTTCGCTGGAGGATCTGTGGGCATTCAACGACGAGGCGGTTGCGCGCGCGATCGCTGCGAGCCCGATGCCGGTCGTGTCGGGGGTCGGTCACGAAACCGATTTCACGCTGGCCGATTTCGCTGCCGACCTGCGCGCCCCCACGCCAACCGCGGCGGCCGAACTTGCCAGCCCGCTGCGCAGCGAGCTGCGCGCGCAGCTCGACGGACTGGGCCGCCAACTGCATCGCCATCTTGCACGCAGGCAGCACGACGCCGCGCAACGGCTGGATTTTCTGGCACGACGGCTGCTACACCCGGCCGAGCAGGTACGCAGGCAGCGTGCGCAGCTCGATCAGCTGTCGCTGCGACTGCGGCAGAACCTCAGGTTCTCCGGCCTGCATGCACGCAACCGGCTGGAGTCGCTGGAGCGCCGCCTCGTCAGCCCCGCGCAGGCACTGCGGCGGAAACAGCAGGGGCTCATCGAGTTCGACGCCCGCCTGCAACGCGCACGTTCGGCCGAAATCGCGCACCGGAGGCTCACGCTGGACCGGCTTGTGGCCAGCCTCGCCCATCTCGATCCCGACCGGGTGCTGGCGCGCGGCTACAGCCTGGTGCAGCGCGCCGACGGCAGCGTGGTACAGGACGCCGCCACGCTGGCGGCGGGCGAAAACGTGAATCTGCGCTTCCGGCGCGGCCGCGCGCGCGCGACGGTGGTTTCGACTACGAACGATTGAGGAATGCGCGCACGCGCGCATCCGCCTGTTCCGTCAGATCGTCTGC
>JBGAFQ010000036.1:0-29165 GCA_044227195.1 Thiobacillus sp. | reverse complement strand
CGAGCGCGCGCAGCTGGTCGGACATGGGCGGGTAGACGTTGGCGTCGCAGCCGGTGACGGTGTGGCCGGCCGCGCGCGCGATGGCGGCGATGCCGCCCATGAAGGTGCCGCAGATGCCGAGGATGTGGATGTGCATGGTGATGAAGGGGAGTGGCAAGTAGGGAGTGGTAAGTGGTGGGCAGCAAAGCCCCCGCACCACTTACCACTTACCACTCACCACTCACCACTCACCACTCACCACTCACCACTCACCACTCCCGGATTATCCCACGGCCGCCGCCCGCGATTGCTGGATGAGGTGGGTCAGCAGGGCGCGCAGCTTGGCCGGGCGCAGGGGCTTGTGCATCAGCGGGAAACCGGCCTGGCCGATGCGCTGGATGGTGTCGGGTGCGGTGTCGCCGGTGACGAGGATGGCCGGGATTTCGCGGCCGTATTTGCGACGCAGGCGCTCGATGACGTCGATGCCGTCCTCGTCGGGCATGCGGTAGTCGGACACGATGACGTCGGGTGCGCGGCCGAGGCTGTCGAGCCACTGCTCGGCCTCGTCGGTGCTGTGCGCGGTGACGAGGTCGATGTTCCAGTTGTCGAACAGTTCGGCCATGCCGCGCAGGATGGCGGACTCGTCGTCCACCAGCAGCACCAGTGCGTCGCCGGGCATCTGGCCGGGCGCGGCGGGCGGCGCGGACGGCAGGACGAGGGCGGGGTCGCCGAGCGGGACGTCGATGCTGAATGCCGAGCCGTGGCCCGGATGCGAACGCAGGTCGATGCGGTGGCCGAGCAGGCGGCCGAGGCGCGAGACGATGGCGAGTCCGAGTCCCAGGCCCTTGCTGCGGTCGCGCGCGGCGTTGTGCAGCTGCACGAATTCCTGGAACACGCTTTCCTGCTGGTCTTCCGGGATGCCGCGGCCGGTGTCGTAGACGGCGAGGCGCACCATGCGGCCGCGCTGCCGGCAGGCGACCAGCACGCCGCCGTCGTCCGTATAGCGGATGGCGTTGGCGATGAGGTTGACGAGGATGCGTTCGATCAGCATCGGGTCGCTGTAGAGCGTGAGCGCGCACGGGCGGAAGCGCAGGCGCAGGTGTTTCTCGCTGGCCTGCCCGCCGAACTGCTTGTCGAGATCGTCGAGCATTTTCTGCAGCGGGAAATGCACCGGATGCGCCTCGATCGCGCCGGCGTCGAGCCGCGAGATGTCGAGCAGGGCGTTGAACAGCAGCTCCATCGCCGCGGTTGCGGCCTCGATGTTGTCGATCAGCGGTTGCGTCTCGGGCTGGCGGTTGCGTGCCTTCAGCGTGGCGACGAACAGCGACAGCGCGTGCAAGGGCTGCCGCAGGTCGTGGCTGGCGGCGGCGAAGAAGCGCGACTTGGCGGTGTTGGCGCGCTCGGCCATGTCCTTCTTCGCGGCGAGGTCGGCGGTGGCGGCGCGGATGCGCTGCTCCATTTCGTTGCGCTGCGCCTGCAGCGCGTCGGCCATGTCGTTGACCCCGGCGCCGAGCGCGCCGACCTCGCCGCGCACCGGCAGATGCGTGCGCACCGCGAGGTCGTCGCGCGCCAGCCGCGCCACGACCCGGCCGATGTGACGCAGCTGGCCGGCGAGGCTGTCCGACAGCCGCCAGGCCAGGATGCCGGTGAGCGTGAGCGCGGCCAGCATCAGCAGCGCCGCGCGGATCAGGGTGTTGCGCTTGAAAGCCTCGATCGCATCCAGCGCCACGCCGACTTCGATTTCGCCCAGCACGGGGCTGGCGGTGCGCGGGTCGGGCGCGAACAGCGCCTCGTCGCGGAGATCGGCTGCAGGCAGGCGGATCGTCGTCCGGCGCACGATGGCGTCGGGTATGGCGGTGCCCTGGCTGATGAGAGTGTGCCCCAGCGGGTCGATGACGCGCGCGTGGACGAGTTGGCTGTTCGCGGTCTCGGTGGCGAGCAGCGAATACGCAAGCGCGTTGTCGCCGCTTATCAGCGCATAGGGCAAGGCGTCGGCGAGATGGCGCGCGGCGTTGTTGGCCCGCGCGAGCAGGGCGCGCTCGGCGGTGTCGATGGTCTGCGAGGTGAAGTAGATCACCATACCGAATTCGGTCAGCAGCGCGGGCAGCAGCGCGATCACGAGCATGCGGCTGCGGATGCTGGAAAGCGGCAGCCGGCCGGCGAGCGCGCGCGCGAATTTCACGGCGTCAGGCTTGGGTCAGGCGCTGCATGGCCACCACGGCTTCGGTGCGGTTGGTGACGCCGAGCGCGCGGAAGATGCCGGCGACGTGCACTTTCACCGTGTTTTCCGACATGCCGAGCATGCTGCCGATGGCCTTGTTGGTGAAGCCGTGCCCAAGCAGCCGGGCCACCTCGCGCTGGCGTGCGGTGAAGCCGTCGAGCACGGCCGCGCTGAGATCGGTCGACGGCAGTACGACCCCGTCGGAAGCCTCGTCGAGACACTCCGGCACGTAGATGTCGCCGGCCAGCACCTGACGCAGCGCGGCGAGCATGGTGGCGGTGGGGGTGGCCTTGGAAATGTAGCCGAGCGCGCCGGCCTCGAGCGCGCTGCGGATGTCGTGCGGCGATTCGGAAGCGGACAGCACGACCAGCGGGATGTCGGGGAAGTGGTGGCGGAACTGCGTGATGCCCTGCATGCCGACCAGTCCGGGCATGTTGAGGTCGACCAGCGCGAGGTCGAGATCGACGTGCGCGGCGGTCTGTGCGAACAGGCTGGGGTAGTCGTGCGCATCGATGATTTCGACCCCCGGCTCCAACTGGGCGAGCACCTGCCGCACCCCTTCGCGCATCAGCGGGTGGTCGTCGGCCAGCAGGGTTTTCATGCGGAGGCTCCCATGCCTGGGGATTCTAACGCCGCGAAGCCTCGCCCGGAGGGTGTTATTTGCCGCGCGACTTGCGCAATCCTTCGTCGATGGCGGCTTCGAGATAGCCGAAGTAGTAGTCCGGCGTGAGCAGGCCGACGATGGCTTCGGAGGCTTCCCGGCCCTGGGGATCGAACACCTTCACGGTGGGCACCATGAAGACTTTCTGCGCGGCGGCGAAGGCGCCCTCGGTGGTCTGCGTGCCGTCGAAATCGACGAGCGGGGTGGATGCGCCGAAGGTGACTTCGCGGATCAGCACCTTGTTGCGGTAGGCCTTGTCCTTGTGCATGGGGATGAGGAACTCGCGCTTGACGCGCTCGCAATAGTGGCAGCCGGGACTGGTGAAGATCACCAGGAAAGGCACCTGCAGGCGCGCCGCCTGGCGTGCGTCGGCCTTGAAATCGCGGGCGTGGACGAGCCCGTCCGCCGCGCGGGCCGGGCCGGCCGGCGCGAGGCCCCATGTTAGAATCAGTGCCCAGGCAGCGAGCAGTCGCATCATTGTTGTCGTTCCCCCGAATGGATGCGGATACCTTGTTGCAGGCAGTGTCGCGTCATCGCGTTCAATTCGCACCCGTCAATTTGTACCGTCTATTCCTACCGCCATGCAAACCCTGACCATCGCTTCCCGTGAAAGTGCCCTCGCCATGTGGCAGGCGGAGCATATCCGCGACCGGCTGCGCGCGCTGCACCCCGAATGCACGGTCAATATCCTGGGCATGACCACGCGCGGCGACCAGATCCTCGACGTGACGCTCTCCAAAATCGGCGGCAAGGGCCTGTTTGTCAAGGAGCTCGAAGTCGCGCTCGAAGCCGGCCAGGCCGACCTCGCCGTGCATTCGATGAAGGACGTGCCGATGGAACTGCCGCCCGGTTTCGAACTCGCGGTGATCGGCGAGCGGGAGGATCCGCGCGACGCCTTCGTTTCCATCCAGTACGACAAGCTATCCGATCTGCCGCCCGGCGCGGTGGTCGGCACCTCCAGCCTGCGCCGCGAGGCGCAGCTGCGCGCGCGCTATGCGCACCTGGTGGTGAAGCCGCTGCGCGGCAACGTCGGCACGCGGCTGAAGAAACTCGACGAAGGCCAGTTCGACGCCATCCTGCTGGCCGCCGCCGGGCTCAAGCGCCTCGGCCTGGGGAACCGCATCAAGAGCCTGCTCTCGGTGGAGGACAGCATTCCCGCCGCCGGCCAGGGCGCGCTCGGCATCGAAATCCGCAGCGACAAGCCCGAGGTCGCCGCCATGCTTGCCGCGCTCAACCACCCGCGGACTGCCGCCTGCGTGCGCGCCGAGCGCCAGGTCAGCCGCGTGCTCGGCGGCAGCTGCCAGGTGCCGCTGGGCGCCCATGCCACGCTGGAAAACGGCACCCTGCACATTGCCGGGTTCGTGGCGAATCCGGACGGCAGCAGCTTCATCCACGACCGCGCCGAGGGCGACGCGGCCGACCCGGAAGCGGTCGGCCAGGCGCTCGCCGACAAACTGCTCGCCCAGGGCGCGCGCGCGATCCTCGACGCCCTGCCTGCATGACGCTGCCGCTGGCCGGCCGCGCGGTGCTGGTGACGCGGCCTGCGCATCAGGCGCCGTCGCTGGTCCGGGCGATCCGCGCTGCGGGCGGCGAGGCGGTCGAGTTCCCCGCCCTCGCCATCGAGGCGACGCCCGTAGCCGATCTGGATGCGCAACGCGCTGCGCTCGACGCGGCGGACTGCGTGATTTTCATCAGCCCGAATGCGGCCCGTTTCGGCATGGCGGCGTTCGGCCGCTTGCCGGCGCATGCGCGGGTGTTCGCGGTGGGACCGGGTACGGCGCGCGCGCTGGCCGAGGCGGGCGTCGCAAGCGTCGTGCCGGACGGCCAGGACAGCGAGGCCCTGCTGGCCTTGCCGCAACTGGCCGACGTGGCCGGACAGCGCATCGTCATCGTGCGCGGCGTCGGCGGCCGGCCCGTGCTCGGCGACACGCTCGCCGCGCGCGGCGCGCGCGTCGGCTATGTCGAGTGCTACCGGCGCGTGCGGCCGCAGGCCGATCCCGCGCCGCTGCTGGCGCGCTGGCGCGCCGGCGGGATCGACGCGGTGACGGTGGCGAGCGCGGAAACCCTGGCCAATCTGGCGGCGATGCTGGGCGAGGCCGGCGCGCCGCTTCTGGCCGCCACCCCACTTTTCGCGCCGCATGAGAAAATCGCCGCGTCCGCCCGCCGTTCCGGCATCGCCCAGGCGATCGCCGCGCCGGGCGGCGACGCCGCACTGGTGGACGGCATGATTCACTGGTTCAACCCGCAGGCACAACGATGAACGACACGCCCGAAACGTCCGCTTCCGCACCCGTCACACCGCCGACCGCGCCGCGCGCGCCGGTCTCGTCGCTGGCGCTGATCGCCGCCGTCGTCGCGGTACTGGCGATCGTCATGGCGGCATGGTCGTGGTCCGACAGCCGCGAGCGCATCCGCGATCTCAAGTCCGAACTGGGCCGGCGGCTCGCCGAATCCGGCCAGGACGCGAACGAGACCCGCCTGCTGGCGCGCAACGCCGACGACGCGATGCGGCAGACCAGCGAGCGGGTCGCGCACATCGAAAGCCAGATGGCGACTTCGCAGCAGCAACAGCTCGCGCTCGAAGCGCTCTACAAGGATCTGGCGCAGGGACGCGACCAGTGGACGCTGGCCGAGATCGAACAGGTGCTGCTGACCGCCGCGCAGCAACTGCAGCTGACGGGCAACGTGAAGGCCGCGATTATCGCGCTGGAAGGCGCCGATCTGCGCCTGCAGCGCCTGAACAAGCCGCAGTTCACCAATCTGCGCCGCGCCATCGCGACCGACCTGGCCAATCTGCGCGCCGCGCCCTCGCTCGACGAGGTGGGCGCCAGCGCGCGCATCGAGGCCCTGGTTGCGCAGCACGCGAACTGGCCGCTGGCGAGCGCGCAGGGCTCCGAATCGGTTCCGGCGCCGCGTACGGTCAGCGCCGCCGGCCTGGGCCAGGAGTTGTGGGCGGAACTGAAGGGGCTGGTGCAGATCCGCCGCATCGGCAGCAACGAGGCGGTGCTGCTGCCGCCCGACCAGACCTATTTCCTGCGCGAGAATCTGCGCCTGCGTCTGCTGTCGGCGCGTCTGGCGCTGATGGGGCAGGACGAGACTGCGTTCCACGCCGACCTCGGGGCGGCGTCCGACATGCTGACCCGCTACTTCAACACGCGCGATGCCGGCGTCGCCGCGGCGATCAAGGAAATCCGGCGCCTTGCCAGCCTCAGGATCGCGGTGAAGCTGCCGGGCATCGACGCCAGCTTGGCCGCGCTCGACGCCTACAAGGGGGCGCACTGATGCGCTGGCTGGTCTCGCTGCTCATCGTCGCGGTGCTCGCCGTCGCGCTGGCGATGGCCGGCCGCTACGATCCCGGTTACGTCGTGCTGGTGTATCCGCCCTGGCGCTTGGAAATTTCCTTCATCGGCTTCGTGCTGGTGCTGGTCGGCCTGATCGTCGGCGGCGTCGTGCTGCTGCGCCTGGCGGCGCTGACTTTGAGCCTGCCGGGCATCGTGCGCGAGCAGCGCGCGCGCCGCGCCGCGAAAAAGCGCGACGAGAATTTCGTGGGGGGCCTGCGCGCCTTCGCCGAATCCCGTTTCCAGGACGCCGAGCAGGCGCTCGGCCAGTGGCAGGGCGAGGATGCGCGCGTCGGCATTGCGCGCGTGCTGGCGGCGCGCGCCGCGCAGGAAATGCGGGCGCCCGCGCAGCGCGAACGCTATGTGCGCGAAGCGGGCGAACACGGCGCCGAACTTGCCGCGCAGCTGCTCGAAGCGGACGCCTGCCTGGAAGCGAAGGACGCGACCGGCGCGCTGGCCGCGATCCAGTCCGCCAAGGCGATCGCGCCGCAACACACCGCGTTGCTGCGGCTGGAACTGAAGGCGCGCCAGATGACCGGGCAGTGGGACGAGGTGGACAGGCTGCTCGACGCGCTGGTGCGCAGCAATGCGCTGGAAGCGCCGCTGGCAACGCAACTGCGCCGCGTGGCATACGCCGAGAATCTGAAACGACGCGCCGAGGACGACCGCGCCCTGCTCGAATACTGGAAAAAGCTGCCGTCCGACTTCAAGGCGGATGCCTTGGTCGCACGCGCCGCAGCGCGCGCCTTCCTGCAGCGCGGCGGCCACGACACCGCGCTCGACGTGCTGGAAGCCGCGCTCAACCGCGAGTGGCACGAGGATCTGGTCGTCCTCTACGGCGAGGTGCGCGGCACCAGCCCGACGCGGCAGATCGAACAGGCGGAGAAGTGGCTGCACGCCCGGCCGCGCGACGCGCACCTGCTGCTGGCGCTGGCGCAACTGTGCAGCGCCCAGCAATTGTGGGGCAAGGCGCAGAGTTATCTCGAAGCCAGCCTGGCCATTGCGCCCAGCACCGAAGGCCACGTACGCATGGCCGAACTCAAGGCGCACAGCGGCCAGCCTTCGGAGGCCTGCCAGCACTACCAGAAGGCGCTGGCCCTGTGCCGCGGCACATAAGCGCAGTTAATGCGTAACAGGCGGTTCCAGGCCTGCCATGAATGCACGGCTGGCGGCACAAGGTATAGCATTAGAAATCGCTAATATTCTTTAAGGCCGTTCCCATGCGTACCCCCTTCCTTGCTGCGCTGTTTGCATTGCTGAGCGCGTTCGCCCTTCCTGCCGCGTTCGCCGCGGCGCAGGCCAGAACCGCCCCGCCCACCGACGTCTACAAGGTCGCGATCGACCGCTCGGTCAGTCTGGCCGATGCCGCCGAATCGATGCGCCTGCGCGCCAACGCGCTCAACCTGAAACTGGTCGCCGAACTGCCGCTGTCGAAGCAGGTGGAGGCGATGACCGACCACGCCCAGCGCACCATCACCATCTTCCAGTTCTGCGATGCCGTGACGGCCAAGGACCTGATCGACCTGAATCTCGATTTCTCCGTCTACATGCCCTGCCGCATCGCGCTGATCGAGGATGCCAACGGCCAGGGCTGGCTGGTGATGATGGACGTGAACGTCGATGCCGTGGCGAAGGAAAAGCGTCTCCCCGACGCGCTGAAGGCACGCATCCAGGACGTGCGCCAGTCGCTGGTCAGCATCATGCAGGCGGGGGCCAAGGGCGAGCTGTAAGTTCGCCCCGATTGAGGCAGGCCGGAGCTGTAAGTTCGCCCCGATCAAGGCGGGCCGGAACTGCAGGTTCGGCCGATTCAGGCGGCGGGCGCGGTTTCCGCGTCCGCCGCGTACACGAAGGAATCCGCGAAGAATTCGTCCTCGGGCAGCCCGCGCGTGCGGGTGAAGGCTTCGCGCGCACTGTCCACCATCACCGGCGCGCCGCAGGCGTAGACCTGGTAGCCGGAGAGGTCGGCGAAATCGGCGAGCACGGCGTCGTGGACGAAGCCGGTCCGGCCCTGCCAGCGGTCTTCCGGCGCGGGATCGGACAGCACCGGAATGAAGCTGAAGTTGGGCCGTTCGGCCTGCCACTGCTGGGGCAGCTCGGCCATGTACAGATCCTTGAGCGAGCGCACGCCCCAGTAAAGGATCAACTCGCGCTCGGTGTGCTCGGCGAAGGCGTGTTCGAGCATGCCCTTGATCGGCGCGAAGCCGGTGCCGCCGGCGATGAAGAGCATCGGCTTGTCGGAATCCTCGCGGATGAAGAAGCTGCCGAGCGGGCCCTTCAGGCGCAGGATGTCGCGTTCCTTCAGCGTGGTGAACACCCGGTCGGTGAACAGGCCGCCGGGTACGTGGCGGATGTGCAGTTCCAGCAGCGCGTCGTCGTGCGGCGGGTTGGCGAGCGAGTAGCTGCGCGCGCGACCGTCCTTGAGCTGGAAGTCGACGTACTGCCCGGCGAGAAACTGCAGACGCTCGTTCGCCGGCAGCTTGATCTTCACCAGCATCACGTCGTCGGCGCGCTTCTCCAGTTTTTCCACCCGGCACGGCAGGGTTTTCACCACGATGTCCTTGGTGGCGCCGATTTCCTTGGCTTCGATAACGAGATCGGACTGCGGTCTGGCGCGGCAGAACAGCGCGCGGCCCTGCGCTTTTTCCTCGTCCTTCAGCGCGGTGGGCGAATAGGCGCCGTAATCCAGCGTCCCCGACAGCACGGTGCCCTTGCACGCGCCGCAGGCGCCGTTGCGGCAGCCGTAGGGTAGGGCGAAGCCTTCGCGCAGGGCGGCTTCGAGGATGGTTTCGTCGTCGCCGACGGTGAACTGGTGCCCGCTGGGCTGGATGGTGACGTGATACGGCATGGCGTGCGCTTACAATGCGGATGACAAACAAGGCGGATTATCGCCCGGCCGGCCGGGGTTTTCACCCCTGGCGGCACAGGGTTACCGGCAAGGCTGGCTTTCTGTTGAAGATGCGTTCCAAATGAGAAAAATCCTGATCGTGGGCTTCGGCGACGTGGCGGAAAGGCTGGTGCGTTTCTACGCCGGCCAGGCCGAGTTCGTCGGCCTGGTGCGGCGGCCGGAGCGCGTCGCCGAACTGCGCGCGCTGGGCGTGACGCCCTATCTGGGCGACCTCGACGATGCCGCCTCGCTGGTGCGTCTGCCGCGCGTGGACGGCGTGTTCCACTTCGCGCCGCCGCCCGGCGAAGGCAAGACCGATCCGCGTACGGCGCGCCTGCTGCACGCGCTGGGGCGCCGCCGGCCGGGCGCCCTGGTCTACGTCAGCACCAGCGGCGTGTACGGCGACTGCGGCGGCGACTGGGTGGCGGAAACGCGGCCGGTGGCGCCGGTCAACGGCCGCGCGGTGCGGCGGGTCGATGCCGAACGGCAGCTGCGCGCCTGGGGGAAAACGCAGGGCGTGCAGGTGACGATCCTGCGCGCCCCCGGCATCTACGCCGCCGACCGGCTGCCGCTGGAACGCATCCGGCGCGGCACGCCGGCCCTGGTGGCGAAAGACGACAGCTATACCAACCACATCCATGCCGACGATCTGGCGCGGCTTGCCTGGGCGGCGCTGTTCCGGGGGCGCGGCCAGCGCATCTACCACGCGGTCGATGCGCATCCGCTGAAAATGGCCGACTGGTTCGACAGCTGCGCCGATGCGTTCGGCCTGCCGCGTCCGCCGCGCGTCAAGCGCGCCGAGGCGGAAAAGGTCTTGTCGGAGGCGCTGCTGTCCTTCCTGCGCGAATCGCGTCAGCTGTCGAACGCGCGCACCACGCGCGAATTGCGGATGAAATACCGCTACCCGACGTCCGACGACCTGCTGCGCGAGGTCAAGGCGGCGCGGACGGTCGGCCCCGCGCGCGGGCAGATGGACCTGTTCTGATCGCGCGGCTAGCGCAACTGGTCGTCCGGCTCGCGCCTGAATTCGCCGTCTATCGTTTTGGGCGCGGCGTTCACGCCGTCTTCCCATGGAGGGGAGGATTGGGGAGAGGGAATGTCGTCGTTGGCGGAACGCAGCGGATCGAGCCTGCGTTTCGACCAGGTGCCGGGAATCAGCAGCAGGACCAGCGCCATCGCGTCGCTGATGAAGCCGGGGAAGACAAGCAGGCCGCCGGCGAGCAGAATACGACCGCTGGCGAACAGCGCGGACAGCGGATGCACGCCGGATTGCACCGAGAACAGCAGACGGGCGCTCCAGGCGACGCGCTCGATGCGGATCAGGGCGATGCCCGCGAGCACGTCGGCGAGCAGCCACGGCAGCACCCAGGCGCCGATCCGGTTCGCCATCCAGAAAATGCCGACAGCCTCCAGCACGGGAAACGACAGCAGCAGTAGCACAATCCAACCAAAGCGCATGACATGGAACCTTTGTTAGTCTTGACCAATGTACCCGATCAGGCGACCGCCGAAAAACTCGCGCGCGCCCTGGTCGAGTCGCGCGCGGCCGCCTGCGTGAACGTTCTGGCGGGCTGCCGCTCCATCTACAGGTGGCGGGACGGGGTGGATACTGCGGACGAGATCCCGTTGCTGATCAAATCCACGACGGCGAATTATCCCGCCGTTGAAAAAATCGTCCGCGCACAGCACCCTTACGACGTGCCGGAACTCATTGCCATACCGATTACGCATGGCCTGCCGACCTACCTCGATTGGCTGAGCCAGGAAACAGAACGACCAGGAGACTGAAAGACATGATCAAGAAATGGTTCCGCCTGCTGGCTGCATTGCCGGCACTTTGGGGCGCGCTCGCGCTTTCGCAAGGGGCGCTCGCCCAGGAGGACTTTCTCGAGCCCGAGTTGGCTTTCAGGTTCTCCGCGCGCGCGCTGGACGCAAACACGCTGGAAGCGCGCTGGCAGATCGCCGACGGCTATTACATGTACCGCGACAAGTTCAGGTTCGAACTTGCCGGCGGCACGCTCGGCAAGCCGAATCTGCCGCCCGGCAAGGTGAAGCAGGACGAGAATTTCGGCAAGGTCGAAATCTATCGCAAGGACGTGCGCATCGCCCTGCCGATCACGCGTACGCCGGGCACCATGTCGGTCACGCTCAAGGCCGTTGCGCAAGGCTGTGCCGATGCGGGCCTGTGCTATACGCCGCAGACCACGTCGATCTCGATCAAGCTGCCCGCGCCGGTTGCGGCGGCTGCCGCGCTGGTGCCGGCCGCCGCGCCTGCCGCCTCATCCACCGGTTCCGCGCTGGAGGGACTGCGCAGCCTGGGCGGCATGGCGATGCCGAAAGTGCTGCCGCCCGACGAGGCCTTCGTCGTGTCGGCGGTCATGCCCGACGCGCAAACCGTCAGGCTGGACTACACGCCGACCGAATCCACCTATCTCTACCGCAACAAGCTCGAATGGAAGGTGAAGTCGCCCGCTGGCGTGACGGTGGCGAAAGCCGACACGCCCGCCGGCGAGGTCAAGAACGACCCGAATTTCGACACCCCGATGGAGGTGTATCACCACGGTTTTTCCGCCACCGTTGCGCTTTCCCGCGCGCTCGCCGCAGGCGAGAAGCTGGTGCTCGAAGCCGCCTGGCAGGGCTGCAACGAGGCCGTCGGCATCTGCTATCCGCCGATCAAGCGCGAATTCACGCTGAGCCCGGCCGGCGTGGCCGCCGCGGCTGCGGCTGCGCCGGAAACGGCCGCCGCGCCATCCGCCGCAACGGGCAAGGAATCCGAGACCTCGAAGATCGAGCGCGTGCTGAAGGGCGGCAGCTTCTGGGCGGTGGTCGCCACCTTCTTCGGCTTCGGCCTGCTGCTCGCGCTTACGCCCTGCGTGTTCCCGATGATTCCCATCCTGTCCGGCATCATCGCCGGGCAGAGCCACGACAAGCCGCTCACCAAGTCGCACGGCTTCCTGCTCTCGCTCGCCTACGTACTGGGCATGGCGATCACCTACGCGCTGGCCGGGGTGGCGGCGGCGCTCTCCGGCACGCTGGTGTCGAACGCGCTGCAGAATCCCTGGGCGCTGGGCGTCGGCGCCGGCATCTTCGTGCTGCTTGCCCTGTCGATGTTCGGCTTCTTCGAAATCCAGCTGCCGAGCTTCATCCAGAGCAAATTTTCCGATGCGTCGAACAAGATGCAGGGCGGCAATTTCGTCGGCGTCTTCGTCATGGGCGCCCTGTCTGCCGTGATCGTCGGCCCCTGCGTCGCGCCGCCGCTGGCCGCCGCGCTCGCCTTCATCGCGCAGACCGGCAACACCACGCTGGGCGGCGTCGCGCTGTTCGTGCTGGCGCTGGGCATGGGCGTGCCGCTGCTGCTGGTCGGCCTGTCGGCCGGCGCGCTGCTGCCGAAAGCCGGCGGCTGGATGAACGCGGTGAAGTATTTCTTCGGCGTGCTCATGCTGGCGATCGCCATCTATCTCATCTCGCCCATCATCCCGGCCTGGGTCAACATGCTGCTGTGGGCGCTGCTGCTGATCGCGTCGGCGATCTACCTGCACGCGCTCGATCCGCTGTCGGAAAAGGCCTCGGGCTGGAAGCGCCTGTGGAAAGGCCTGGGCGTGGCGCTGCTGATCGGCGGCCTGGCGCTGCTGCTCGGCCTGCTGGCCGGCAGCCGCGACCTGCTGCAACCGCTCGACGTGTTCAAGGGCGTTGCGGGCAACGGGGGCGGCAACGCGATTGCCGCCGAGCCGCAGGGGCTGGCGTTCGAACGCGTCAAGACGGTGGCCGAACTGGACACGCGGCTGGCGGCGGCCAGGGCCGGCGGTCACGAGGTGATGCTCGATTTCTATGCCGACTGGTGCGTGTCGTGCAAGGAAATGGAGCATCTGACCTTCGTCGATCCGAAGGTGCGCACCCGGCTGAAGGACGCGGTGCTGTTGCAGGTCGACGTGACCGACAATACCGACGCCGACAAGGCGCTGCTCAAGCGCTTCAGCCTGTTCGGGCCGCCCGGCCTCATTTTCTGGAATGCCGCCGGCGCACAGTCGGACTACAAGGTGATCGGCTTCGAGAAGCCCGAGAAATTCCTCGCCAGCATCGAGAGCGCGCTCGGCAAGTAAGGTTCATGGCGCGCGACGCAGCACCGCGATGGCGTCCATCAGCGGCGCGACCACGGGCTGGATCTTGCGTCGCATCAGCGAACCGATGGCGGTGGTCTTGAGGAAGATCGGCCGCACGGTGTCGGCGTCGACTGCGGCGAGCTGATCGAGCGCAGTGCAGTCCGCCTCGAACTGCGGCGCGGCGACGAGCAGCGCCGCACGCGCGGCCTCGCGCACAGGCGCATCCGCCGCACGTAGCGGCGCGCACCAGTTGGCCAGCGCGTTCAGCGTGTGGTTCACCACTTCCTGGATTTCCGGCCGGTCGAGTATCGTCGCCGTGGTGGCGAGGAAGGTCTGTCCCTGGTCCGACAGTGCGCGGGCCAGCATCGTGCCGTAGGGATTGCCGTCGAGTTGCGGCACGCTCGTGCAGTCGGCGCGCGCGGGACGCGGATTCGGCAGCCGGTCCGGCTGCAGTTCGAGGAAAGCGACGTAGTAGGAATTGCGGCTGCTGCCGCGTTTCCAGATCGCCGTCCGCTCGGCCTCGCTGAGTACGCCCGAGTACAGCATCACCGCCACGGTGTCGAGGATGCCGACGTCGTCCTCGTGCAGGAAGGCGAGGTGCTCGACCAGGAATTCGGCCAGCGTGCGGCCCATGCTGCCGCTGCACACCACGTCGCGCATCAGCATCAGGCGCGCGTTCTCGATCGTCGGCATGCACCACCAGGCGTAGCGGGCGAGTTCGTCGGTGAGCGCGGGCGAATGCACCACGGCGACTACCGCTTCCTCTTCCGCGATCAGCAGCAGCTGGGCGAGATGCTGGGTGGACAGCCCGGCCTGCGACTGCCGCGTCCAGCGCGTGAGGTGCACCGGGTAGCCGCCGGGCGAGCCGAGCGCGTGGCCCGACAGCAGTTCACGCACGCGCTTCAGATAGCGGTCGCTGCGCTCGTTGGGTTTCAGCGGCACGCTGGCTTCGCCCTGCGGCGTCAGCGCCCACAACGTCATGTTCGATTCGTCGATGCGCACCGCCTTGAGTTCGGTGTTGAAGAGAACGTTGAGGCGCAGTTCGTCCTCGGGGGACAGCTCGTCGTTCATAGGGCCTTGAACACCTCGCGTGCAGCGACGATGGTGGCGTCGATGTCGGCATCGGTGTGTGCCGCCGAGACGAAGCCGGCCTCGAACGCAGAGGGCGCGAGGTAAATTCCCCGGTCCAGCATGGCGTGGAAGAAGCGGTTGAATCTTTCGCGGTCGCACTGCATCACCTCGGCGAAGCTCGCCGGCGGTTTCGCCGCGAAATACAGGCCGAACATGCCGCCGACCGAATCGGCGCAGAAGGTGACGCCGGCGTCCCGCGCGGCGGCGGAGAGGCCTTTCACCAGCCTGTCGGTGCGCGCGGCGAGCGTTGGGTAAAAGCCGGGCGCGGACACCGCTTCCAGCGTGGCGAGCCCTGCCGCGACCGCGACCGGGTTGCCGGACAACGTGCCCGCCTGGTAGACCGGGCCGACCGGCGCCAGCGCGTCCATCACGTCGGCGCGGCCGCCGAAGGCGCCGACCGGCATGCCGCCGCCGATGACCTTGCCGAGCGTGGTGAGGTCGGGCTTGATGCCGAGCAGCTTCTGCGCGCCGCCGAGGTCGACGCGGAAACCCGTCATCACCTCGTCGAAGATCAGCAGCGCGCCGTGCGTATCGCACAGGCGCCGCATCGCCGCCATGAAGCCGGCGGTCGGCTTCACCAGGTTCATGTTGCCGGCGAAGGGTTCGACGATGATGCAGGCGATCTCGTTTCCGATCTCGGCGAAGGTGCGCTCCAGTCCGGCGACGTCGTTGTAGTCGAGCACGATGGTCTGTGCCGCGACTTCGGGCGGTACGCCGGCCGAGGTCGGGTTGCCGAAGGTGAGCGCGCCGGAACCGGCCTTCACCAAGAGGAAGTCGGCGTGGCCGTGGTAGCAGCCTTCGAACTTGATGAACTTGCTGCGGCCGGTGAAGCCGCGCGCCAGGCGGATCGCGCTCATTGTCGCCTCGGTGCCGCTGGAGACGAGGCGGACTTTCTCGATGCTGGGCACCAGTTCGATGATGCGGCGGGCGATGGTCAGCTCGGCCTCGGACGGCGCGCCGAACGACAGGCCGTTGGCTGCGGCATCCTGCACCGCCTTCACCGTGTCGGGATGGGCGTGGCCGAGAATGGCCGGACCCCACGAGCCGACGTAGTCGATGTACTCGCGGCCGTCGGCATCCCACACGCGCGATCCGCTGGCGCGGCTGAAGAACACCGGCGTGCCGCCGACGCTGCGGAAGGCGCGCACCGGCGAGTTCACGCCGCCGGGGATGACCTGTTGCGATTGTTCGAAGAGTTGTTCGTTGCGGCTCATTGCTCGGATTCCGTTTCGAAAAGTTGATTGAGGTCGCGCGCGGCGGCGCGGATGTCGGGTGCCTCGAACACGGCCGACAACACGGCGAGGCTGTCGGCGCCGGCGTCGAGCAGCGCGGGTGCGTTGTCGCGCGTGATGCCGCCGATGGCGACCAGCGGTACGCGGACGACGGCGGCCGCCGCGCGCAGCAGCTCGGGCGACGCACGCCCGGCGTCGGGCTTGGTCGGCGACGGGAAGAAGCTGCCGAAGGCGACGTAGTCGGCGCCTTCGGCCTGGGCGGCCAGCGCGCGGTCGAGGCTCTGATAGCACGAGGCGCCGACGAATTTGCCCGGGCCGAGGATGAGACGCGCCTCGCGCACGCTGCCGTCGTCGCGGCCCAGATGCACGCCGTCGGCGCCGGCGAGGTCGGCCAGTCGCAGGTCGTCGTTGACGATCAGCGGTGCGCCGTAGCGGCGGCACAGTGCGGCCAGTTCGTTCGCCTGTTCATGGCGGCGCGCCACGTCGGTGGATTTGTCGCGGTATTGCACTGCCGCCACGCCGCCGGCAAGCGCGGCTTCCACCTGCGCCAGCAGGCGGGCGGTGTCGGCGGTTTCTGCGGTGATTGCGTAAAGGCCGCCCGGAAATTCGCGTCCTGCGCTCACGCGTTGCCTTCGGCCTGCGTATCTTGCGCCCAGAAGAAGCGCTCCGGGATGTACTGGCCCATGCCGGGCCGGAAGGCCGCTTTCAGCGTTTCATAGGTGAAATTCTGCGCATCGCGCACGGCGTTGGGCACGTCGTGGCCGTAGGCCAGGGCGGCGGCGATCGCCGAGGCAAGCGTGCAGCCCGAGCCGTGGTAGCTGCCGGGCAGGCGGTCCCAGGCGTCGGTTTGCACGTGGCCGTTGGCGTCGTACAGGCTGTTCAGCACGCGCGGGGTGTTTTCGTGGGTGCCGGTGACCAGCACGTATTCGCAGCCGAGTTCGGTCAGCCGCGCGGCGCAGCCGGCCAGATCGAGGTCTTCCTCGTCCGATTCGAACAGCGCCAGCCGCCGGGCCTCGTGGCTGTTCGGCGTGAGCACGCTGGTCTGCGGGATCAGCATGTCGCGCATGGCGGCGATCACATCCTCGCTGGCGAATTCGTCGCCGCGCCCGGAGGCGAGGACGGGGTCGAGCACCACAGGAATGTCGGGATAATCGGCGAGGATTTCGGCGATGACCGCGATCGATTCCGGGCTGCCCAGCATGCCCAGCTTGAACGCGGCGACCGGCACGTCCTCGAGCAGCATGCGCGCCTGATCCATCACCCATTCCGAATCGATCACCAGGATGCCGTCCACCCCGGCGGTGTCCTGCACCGTCAGGGCGGTAATGACCGATAACGGATGGCAGCCCATGCTCGCCAGCGTGAGGAGATCGGCCTGGATGCCGGCGCCGCCGGTGGGATCGGACGCGGCGAAACTCAGCACCATGGGCGGCGTAGGCTTGGGGGAAAAAATAGGCGGCATGACGTCACTGCTCTAGAATCAAGCACCGATTTTAGCCGATTGCCCATACCGATGCCCGAAACCCCCCAATACCGTAGCTGGATGTGCCTGATTTGCGGCTGGATCTATCACGAGGAAACCGGCGCGCCGGACGACGGCATTCCGCCGGGCACCCGCTGGGAGGACGTGCCGATCAACTGGACCTGCCCGGACTGCGGCGCGCGCAAGGACGACTTCGAAATGGTTGCGTTTTGAGCAGAAACGGTTTATTTGACGGTATCTGCTCAAGAAAACCGCTCGAATGGCGTTAGAGCGAATGCAGAGCGGCGCCGTCCTGCGGACGGCCGGTACGCCAGCAAACAACAATGGAATAAGGAGACGAATCATGATGTTACGGTGGATTTCAGGCTGGGCGCTGTTCTTTTATGCGGTGAGCGGGTGGGCAATTTCGCCTTACATTCAGGGCGATCAGGTTGCAGGCAGTACGGTCCAGGCGGTTGCGACGGCGGTCGAAGGCAAGCTCAAGAGCGGCGGCTTCAAGGTGATCGGCAAGTATTTCCCCAAGGATCTGCCCGGCTACGGCGTGGTGGTGGCGAGCGACGACGGCATGCTCGACCAGGTCGGTGCTGTCGGCGGCAATGCCATCCTGGGCGCGGCCCTCCGCGTGGGCGTCAAGGCCGACGGCAGTGTGAGCTACACCAACCCGGATTACTGGTACCGCGCCTATTTCCGTAAAGGATTCGACAAGCGCGAGGCGGCGGTCAAGGCCCTGCAAACCCGTCTGCAGGACGCGCTGGGCGCCGGCAAGGGCATGGGCGGCGACGAAACCGCGTCCAGCCTTTCCAACTATCGCTACATGATCGGCATGGAACGACTCGATTCCTACAAGAACAAGCTGGCCGAGTACGGCAGCTTTGCCGAGGCGCTGAAAACCGTGCGCGACAATCTCGCCAAGGGCGCAGGCAAGACCAGCAAGATCTACGAGATCGTCATGCCCGACCGCAAGCTCGCGGTATTCGGCGTGGCGATGAACGGCACCGATACGGCCGACGGCGAATGGATCAAGCGGATCGATATGCAGAACAGCATTGCCGGCCTGCCCTACGAAATCTACATTGTCAACAACGAAGTGGAATCGCCGCATGCCCGTTTCCGCATCGCACTCGCTTTCCCGGACGTGGGTATGGGCCAGTTCATGCGCATTTCCGCCTTGCCCAACGCGATTCTCGACACCATGGGCGAGGTGGCAGGCGTGGACAAGAATGAAGTGGAGTCCGCCTGGCAACAGCAGTGAGTGGCCAGAGGCAAGAAAAAAGCGCTGCCACGGCAGCGCTTTTTTTCGCACAGATTTTACAGTTGCCTGACGCAATCGCCCTTAAGTCGCCGTGCCGGGCGACGTAAGCCATGCTAGTCCAGGACGGACTGGCAAACGAATCAGGTGGAAAATGGCTTACGCAACAGTAGTGAAAAAACGCCGCACGATGGTGAAGCTGGCAGGCGGCGTTCTTGCGGTGGGATTCGGCGCGGCGCTTGGCGCCTACGCTGCGGCCGACCTTGTCGGCGACCGGGTGTATCGTGCCCAGATCGTCAACGAGGCGCGGTCGATCGCCGACATGGCGGAGAACGTCGGCGCCTGGGCTTCGACCTACAAGGGCGTATGGGTCAAGGACGACGGCCTGACGCACGCGGGCATCGACATCGGCACGCATATCGATACCCGGCGCTATCGGACGGAGGCGGAGGAATCGGGCGACCCGCACGATCTTTACGATGCCTATTACCGCAAGAATCCGGCGCTGGTCCAACGCGAGCTGGCCGACGTCATCCAGCAGTCCAGCTCCCGCGGCAAGTTCCGATTGACCTCGGACAAATACATGAACCCGATGAATGCGCCGGACGGCTTCGATACGCGCGCCATGGAGGCCTTGCGCCAGAACGGTCAGGCCGAATATTTCGAAATCCAGAACGGCGAGATGAAGTACGCGCGCCGGGTCGTGGCCAAGGAAAGCTGCATGGCTTGCCACGACACGCCCGAGAAGGCGCCGGCCGTCATTGCCCGTCTGTATCCCGGCCCGCAGGGCTATGGGTACGTCAAGGGCGGGCTTGCGGGAATCATCAGCGTCCGGGTGCCCTACGCCTACGATTGGTCGGTTGTGCTCAACGGCAGCTAGCTGTCGCATCCGCAGGCAAACGGGGCGCCTCGTTGGCGCCCCGTTTGTTTATGGGCGGGAGAGCGGGTTTTGAGGTGCTAAAGAAGCGGAAACCCTTGCCGTAATGTTAACCACGCAGGGGCGGCATGCGCCGTCCGTTCGACGATCCTCGTGGAGAAGACGTGTGGATAACGAAGCCTTGAAAGGCGTGAAGGTGATGGTCATCGACGACAGCAACACCATCCGCCGCAGTGCCGAAATTTTTCTGAACCAGGCCGGGTGCGAAGTCATTCTGGCGCAGGATGGCTTCGACGCGCTGTCGAAGATCACCGATCACGAGCCGGATGTGGTGTTCGTCGACATCATGATGCCGCGCCTAGACGGCTACCAGACCTGTTCGCTCATCAAGCGCAACGCCAAGTACCGTACCACCCCGGTCATCATGCTGTCGTCCAAGGACGGTCTGTTCGACCGCGCGCGCGGCCGCATGGTGGGGTCGGACGAATATCTCACCAAACCCTTCACCAAGGACACGCTGCTGACGGCGGTGCGCGAGCACGCCCACGCCGGTGCCTGAGCGAATCAAAAGGAGCAGACAACATGGCGATCAGCCGAATTCTGGTTGTGGACGACTCCCCGACCGAGCGTTTTTTCCTATCCGAACTGCTGGTCAAGAACGGGTATCTCGTGAGCATGGCGGAGAGCGGCGAAGAAGCCGTCGCGCAGGCCAGGCAGACGCTGCCCGACCTCATCGTGATGGATGTCGTCATGCCCGGGATGAACGGCTATCAGGCCACACGCATGATCACCAAGGAAGAAGCGACCAAGCACATCCCCGTGATCATGTGCACCACCAAGGGCCAGGAAACCGACAAGGTGTGGGGCATGCGTCAGGGTGCCAAGGCCTACCTGGTCAAGCCGGTCAAGCCGGAAGACCTGCTGACGCAGATCAAGGCGCTGGGCTGAGCGGGACGTCATGTCGAAGAAATTCAATCTGCGTGAATTCCAGACGCGGCTGTCGCAACAGCTGCAGGCTGCCGCGAACCGCGATACGTCCGGTTCGCGCCTCGGTTTTCGCGTTGGCGATGTCAATTGGCTGGTGAGCCTGACCGACACCGAGGAAGTGATTCCGGTGCCGCCCATCGTCAAGGTGCCGGGGGCGCGACGCTGGTTTCGCGGACTGGCGAATATTCGCGGCAATCTCTACGCGGTGAGTGATTTCGCGGATTTCATGGGGCAGGGTGTCACTCCCGAAAACAGCGAATGCCGCCTGCTGATTCCGCATCGCGACTTCGGCGTGAACGCCGCGCTGCTGGTGCGCGGCACGCTGGGGCTGCGCAATATCGGGCGTTACCAGGCGCGGAACGACACGGCGCGCTACCCCTGGATTGCCCGGCAATACGCCGACGAGAGCGGTGCGAACTGGTGCGACATGGATTTCGGGCAACTGCTGGGCACCCCGGAATTCCTGATGGTCGAGGCCCAGATCGGCAACTGATCCACGAAAAGTGACGACAACGCGCACGGGCGCGAACCGAATGGAGAAATCGGAGACATGAACATGGCAATTACGATGAACGGGCTGAAGGGCCTGGCGGGCCGCATGACCGACAAGGTCAGGGGCAATCGGGGCGGCGAACACACCACCCTGATCATGCAGACCGTGCGCAAGCTGGCCGACCAGGAACCGGGCAAGGCGCCCCTGATCGGCCATCTGCCTGTCGAAAAGCAATATCTCTATACGGGCGGCACGCTGATCGTATCGCTGCTGCTCGCCGCCGGTTTCACGATTTATGGCTCCGTTCAGCTCGGCAACCGCGCAGGCTACGAAGGCCGTGCTGGCGAACTCAAAGTTCTGTCGCAGCGTCTGCCGCTGGCCGCGCAGCAGTCAGTGCTGGGCAACACCGGGGCCTTCAAGAAACTGGCGGAAGGCAAGACCGCTTTCGAGAAAACCCTGGCGGGCCTGGTCGAAGGCGACGACGAGGTGCCGGCCACGGGCGGCGCGGCGAAGGATGTGCTGGAGAAGATCCGGGCGCAGTGGGACAAGTCCAATCCGCAGGTCGCGCAGATTCTTTCGCAACAGAAGAATCTGATTACGATGAACAAGAACGTGAAACGCATCAATGCCCTCAGCCTGGATTTGCAGGGCGTGGCCGAACAGCTGTCCAACCAGTTGGTCGAAGGCGGCGCGGGCACGCGTGAAGTGGCGCGCGCAAACCGACTGGTGATGCTCTCCCAGCGCCTGCCGAAAAATGCCAACCTGCTGCTGACGTCGGACGTGATTGATCCCCAGGTCGTGTTGCAGCTGGAAAAGGATACGACCCTGTTCCGCGACACCGTGCAGGACCTGATGGAAGGCACGGCCGGCAAGAGCGAGCACAGCATGCAGACCCTGGAGGACCTGGGCACCAACATGGGCGACATGGTGGAAACGGTGGGCGCGGTGCTCGCCAACACCCAGGCGCTGCTGCAATCCAAGCTGGCCGCCAACAGCCTGTTCGCTGCCAGCGACACGCTGCTGCAGGATACCAACCAGCTGTCGCATGACTATCAGTCGATCGGCGGCATGGGCTATCTGCTGGCTGCCGCATTCGGCCTGCTGGCGATCGGCTCGCTGGTGTTGCTGGGGCTGGTCAACATCAACGAAACCAAGTCCCGCGCGCGCAAGAGCGAAGAGGAGAACGGCCGCAACCAGGAGGCGATCCTGCGGCTGATGGACGAACTCGGCGAACTGGCCGAAGGCAACCTCACCATCAACGCCAGCGTGACCGAAGACATCACCGGCGCGGTGGCGGACTCGATCAACTACACGGTGGAAGAGTTGCGCAGCCTGGTGCGCGGCATCAACAACGCCGCCCTCCATATGGACCAGGCGGCCAGCGAGGCCAGCCAGGTATCGGATTCGCTGCAACAGGCCTCGCGCCGGCAGACCGAGGAAATCGAGGAAACCTCGGCTGCCGTCGTCAGCCTCGCACAGTCGGTGCAACAGGTGTCGGGCAACGCCGCCGAATCCGCCCGCGTGGCCGAACAATCGCTGGCTGCCGCCGAAAAAGGCCAGCAGGCGGTGTCCAACGCCATTGCCAGCATGAACGGCCTGCGCGAGCAGATCCAGGAAACCTCGAAGCGAATCAAGCGTCTCGGCGAATCCTCGCAGGAGATCGGCGAAATTGTCGAACTGATTTCCGACATTACCGAACAGACCAACGTGCTGGCGCTCAACGCCGCCATCCAGGCTGCGTCCGCGGGCGAAGCGGGACGCGGCTTCTCGGTGGTGGCGGAGGAAGTGCAGCGGCTGGCGGAACGTTCCGCCGACGCGACCAAGCAGATCGCGGCGATCGTGAAAACCATTCAGTCCGACACCCAGGATACGGTGGCGGCGATGGAAATCTCGACCCAGGGCGTGGTCGAGGGCGCCAAGCTTTCGGATGCCGCAGGACAGACGCTGGCCGAGATCGGCGACGTGTCGAAGAAGCTCGCCACGCTGATCGCGGACATCTCATCGGCCACCCAGAGCCAGGCCGAATCGACCGCCAAGGTGGCCGAGACCATGCAGGACATCAAGTCGATTTCCGCGCAAACCTCCAGCGGCACGCAGCAGACTGCCGAGTCCATCGGCGGCATGAAACAGCTGGCGCAGGACCTGAAGAACTCGGTCTCGGGCTTCAAGCTCGCCTGATCCGCAACGCGACAGGCCCGCCCCCCGCAACCCCATCAGGAACCCCACATCATGAGCGCCTTACTCGATTACGATACCGGCCCCCTCAACTGGGTGCGCGGCGACATCGATGCCGCCCTGCAGGCCGCGCTTGGCCGCATCCAGGCCTACAGCGTCGACGCCGATCTCACCAATGCCCTGCGGCTGGCGCGCGACGATGCGCATCAGGTCGCCGGCGCGCTGCGCATGGTCGGCCTCGAAGGCGCCGCCACCCTGGCGGGTGCAATGGAATCGTGCCTTGCCGACGTCAACGAAAACCGCCTGCCGGCCGACGACACGCTGCTGCGCGCGCTGCGCAACGCCATCGAGGGCCTGCAACGCTGGGTCAAGGATCTGGCGGACGGCCGCGGCAGCGGTGAACTGGCGCTGTTCCCGCTCTACAAGAAGTTGCGCGAACTGCAGGGCGCGGATCGCGTGTTCGAGGGCGAACTGTTCTTCCCCGACCTGCGCGTACGCGGCATTGGCAAGGCTGCCAACGACGGCCTCACGCAGGAGGCGCTGGCCGCCGAGGTGAAGGCCGCACGTGCGCTGTTCCAGCGCGGCCTGCTGGCCTTCCTGCGCAACGTCGACGCCGAACAGGGGCTGCACCGGATGCGCGAAGCGCTGACCGCGATCGAACGCATCGCGCCCTCGCAGGCCGCGCAAACCTTCTGGTGGGCCTCGGTCGGTTTCGTCGACAGCCTGATCGCGCATGGCGTCGAAGCCGATTTCAACGTCAAGCAGCTGCTCGCGCGCATCGACCTGCAAATGCGCCGCTTGATGGAAGGTTCGCCGCAGGTTGCCGAACGCCTGCTGCGCGACGCGCTGTTCTTCATCGCCAAGAGCCAGACGCTCGACGGCCGTGCCGCCGAAGTCCGCTCCGCGCTTGGCCTGGACCGTTATCTGCCGGGACGCGGCCTGCTCGACCCGGAAACCATGGCGCGCATGCGCCCGGTTCTGGATGCGATGCAGACCGGTCTGAAAGCCGCACGCGACAACTGGCATGCCTATGTCGAAGGCAACGCAGCCCAGCTTGCGCAGTTCCAGGACCAACTCGCGCACATGCAGCCGCAGGCCGGCATGTTCGAAGGCAGCGGTCTGCCCGAACTGCTGAATGAGCTGGCCACCGCAGCGGGCGTGTGCGCGCAGCGCGAAGGCGACGCGCGCGAGCAGGCGAATCTGGAGGTGGCCTCGACCCTTCTGTTCATGCAGAACGCGATCGAACGCGAAGACGTGCTGCACGCGGATTTCGCTGTGCGTGCGGAGAACCAGCGCATGCGGCTGCGCGCCCTCGTCGAGGGCCGCGACATGCCGGCCGTCGCAGTCGAATCGGCCAGCCAGCGCGAAGTCGAGCGCGACATGCTCGTGCACATGGCGCAGGAAGTCGGGCAGAACCTGAAACAGATGGAGGAGGCGCTGGACGCCTTCTTCCGCGATGCCGACGCGCGCGACGGCCTGGCCGTGTTGCCCGGGCTTGCGCAGCAGGCGCAGGGCGCGCTGACCATGCTGGAGCAGCCGGAAGCCGCCAGCCTGCTCGGCGTTGCCACCGAACTTGCCCGTCCCTACATGAGCGAGGGCCACCCCGACCCGTCCACCCAGCAGCGTCTGGCCGATGCCTTCTCCAGCCTGGGACTGTATATCGAATCGTATTGCGCCGGCCGTGCCGACGCCAGCCGCATTCTGCGTCCCGTACTGATCGATTTCGGCGTGCTCGACGCGGATGGCGGGGAGGAGGATGCGTTCTCCGACACCGTTGAATCCGGCCTGCCTGTGCGCAGGGAAGCCGTGCAGTCTGCCTATCTGGATTGGCGCGATCAGGGCGGCGACGAGGCCGCAAAAAAAAAATTCCTTGATGCCCTGACCGAACTCGGTCGCGATGCCGAGCTGATCGACGACGCGGGCTTGAAGCAGCAATCGCGTGCTGCGCTCGACGTCTGCCGCGACGCTGCCGAAGCGCCTGTCGAGGCCGATGCGGTAATCGCCAGCCTTACCGGGCTGGCGATTCCGGAACGCGCGATCGAACCTGCAGTCGAGCCGGCGCCGATCGAGCCGGCGCCCGCGCCGCAGGCCGAGCCAGAGTTTGCCGTGCAGCCGGTTGCGTCCGATGCGCCGGTCGAAGCCGCGCCGCCGGAAGCGGAATCCGCCCCCATGGCAGAGTCGGTTGCCGTCGCAGCCGAGGCCGCGCCGACGGAAGACACCGTGCTCGCGAGCCTGCCCGAAGGCGTCGAGCCGGAGCTTCTGGAAATCTTCCTCGAAGAAGCCAACGAAGTGCTTGCCGCGATGGGCGAAGCCGCCGAGGCGTGCCAGGCCAACCCCGACGACCGTGAAGCGCTGACCGTCATCCGGCGCGGCTACCACACCTTGAAGGGCAGCGGCCGCATGGTCAGCCTGAACGACCTGGGCGAGGTGGCCTGGCGACACGAACAGTGGATGAACGGCTGGTTGTCCGAGCAGAAGCCGGCCACCGGCGATCTTCTGAATCTGGTCGCGCGTTCGCGCGGGGTGTTCCAGGCTTGGGTGGATGCCTTGCAGGCGGGAGTGGCCGCGGCGCTCCCGGTGCCCGCCTTGCTGGTCGCGATCGACCGCGTGGCGCAGGGTTTGCCGCTCGACGGGCCGGCCGGGAAACCGGCAGAAGCCGAGGTTGCTGCCGAAGTCGAAGCCATCGCAATGGTCGAGCCCCCGCCATCGCCTGAAATGCAGGAGGGCGATGCGATGCCTGTCGGGATCGAAGCGCCAGAACCCGTACCCGCCGTCGCGGAAGCCGTGGGTGAATCCGCATTCCTGGCGGTTGTCGAGTACGCCGTGTCGCCTGTCGCGGACGCCGCGGCCGAGATGCGTGCGCCCGCCCCGCCCGAGCCCGCGTTCTTCGCGATCGTCGAGTGCGCCGTGCCGACGCCGGCCGAGGCCACGGGCGAAACGGCATCCGCCTTCCTCGACGACACGCCGATGGAACCCTATGTGCCGGACGAAATCTGCATCGGCCCCGTGTGCCTGTCGCCCGGCCTGTACGAGATATTCCTGGCCGAGGCGCAGCAGCGCCTGGCCGTGCTACACGAGGAAATCGAGCGCCTCGAAGAGGTCGGCAGCAGCGCCGTGAGCGAACATGCGCGCCGCGCCGTGCACACGCTCGGCGGCATCGCGGGGACCGCCGGCATCACCGTGCTGTCCGATCTCGCACACGCCTTCGAACTGTACTGGAACCGTTTTGCGCATGCACCGCTGCCGGCGGCCCACCTGCCATTGACGCAGGATGTGGTTGCGCGCATCGGCGACATGCTGCAGGTGGTCGAGCAGAAGAAGCTGCCGGATGCAGCCAGCGATCTGATCGCCGCGCTCGCCGAACTGGAGGAGGCGCATGCGCCCCAGAGCGAAAACGCCGCCCAGCAGGCGGTCGCTCCGGCCGCGCCCGTCGCGGTGGCGGACGAGCCGGCCCAGACTGCAAGCGAAGCAGCCGAGGTCGCGCCTGCATTGCCCGACGTCAGTACCCTGATTCCGGAGATCAGGCCTGCCGCGCCTGCCCCCGTGTTCGAACGGCGCGAAGTGGCCGACGAGATCGACGAGCAGTTGCTGCCGATCTTCCTGGAAGAAACGGACACCCTGGTGCCGGACACCAGTGCGCAGTTGCGTGCCTGGAGGGCCGCGCCGGCCGACGCAGGGCCGCGCGACGCATTGCGCCGCAGCCTGCACACCATCAAGGGCAGCGCGCGCATGGTCGGCGCGATGCGTCTGGGCGAACTCACGCACGTGATGGAATCGCGCGTCATCGCCGTGATCGAAGGTCAACTCGCGGCCGGTGGCGACGTGTTCGACACCCTCGAAGCTCAGCTCGATCGTCTGGCCGATGCAGTGGAACGCCTGCGGCAGGGCGATACGACGCCGGTCGCCGATGAGGCGGCGGCGCCGCTGGAGGCGCCGCTCGAGCCCGTGCTTGCGCCGGCCAGCCCGGCTGCGGCGACGATCCGGCCCGATCCGCTCGCGCCTGCGCAGCCGGTCGCGCGCGACGCCAACGCGCTCACCCTGCGCGTGCGCGCCGACTGGGTGGACCGCATGGTCAACCAGGCAGGCGAAGTCGCGATCGCGCGGTCGCGGATCGAGAGCGAAGTGTTCGCCTTCAAGCGTCACGTGGCCGAACTGTCCGACGCGCTTGCGCGCCTGCGCGGCCACATCCGCGAAGTGGAAATCCAGGCCGAGTCGCAGATGCAGGCGACCTTCCAGACGCAGGGCGCAGCCGAAGAATTCGACCCGCTGGAGTTCGACCGCTTCACGCGCTTTCAGGAAGTCACGCGCTTCCTTGCCGAAAGCGTGAACGACATCTCCACCGTGCAGCACATCCTGCTGGCGCGCCTCGGCGAAGCCGACGCCGCGCTGGTGCAGCAGACGCGGCTGAACCGCGAGCTGCAGCAGGATCTGCTGCGCGTGCGCATGGTGCCGCTGTATTCGGTGGCCGAACGCCTGTATCGCACGGTGCGCCAGACTGCGCGCGACGTGCACAAACGTGCGCAGCTCGACATCCAGGGCGGTGAGCTGGAGATCGACCGTTCGGTGCTGGAAAAAGTCACCGCGCCGCTCGAGCACCTGCTGCGCAATGCGCTGGCGCATGGTATCGAGGATCCGGAATCGCGGCGCGCAGCCGGCAAGGCCGAATACGGCGAGATCGTGCTGTCCGCCAAGCAGACCGGCAACGAGATGCTGCTCACGGTCAAGGACGACGGTGCCGGCCTCAACTACGCGCGGATCCGCGAAAAGGCCGAAGCCAACGGCCTCCTGCTGCCGGGCGTGGAACCGACCGAGAGCCTGCTTGCGCAGATGATCTTCGCAGCCGGCTTCTCCACCGCCGAGGCGGTGACCGAGGTGGCGGGCCGCGGCGTCGGCATGGACGTGGTGAAGAGCGAGATCTCCGCGCTTGGCGGCCGCATCGAAATCAGTTCCACACGGGGCGCGGGCACCCAGTTCGACATTTACCTGCCGCTCACGCTCGCCGTCACCCAGGCGGTGATGGTGCAGGCCGCCAAGCACGACTACGCACTGCCGGCGCCGCTGGTGCAGCAGGTGCTGGAACTCAAGCCCGACGATCTCGCGCAAGCGATGTCGCATGGTGAAATCGAGTGGCGCGGCGCGCGCTATCCGTTCTCGTATCTCCCGCATCTGCTGGGCGATGGCGAGGCGGTGCACGAAGTGCAGCGCTACAATCCGGTGGTACTGCTGCACAGCGGCGCAAGCCTCGCTGCCGTGCTGGTCGATGCGATCGAGGGCACGCGCGAAATCGTGGTCAAGAACATCGGCCCGCAGATGGCGCGCATCACCGGCGTGGCCGGGGCCACGGTGCGCGGCGACGGGCGCGTGATCCTCATCCTCAACCCGGTGCCGCTCGCGCTGCGCTGGGCCAGCCAGCCGCGCGCGGCGGTCGAGCAGCGTGCCCCTGCCGAGGTGGTCGAAGTCAGTGCCGCCTTGCAGCCGCCGATGGTGCTGGTGGTCGACGATTCGCTCACCGTGCGCAAGATCACCACGCGCCTGCTGACGCGCGAAGGTTTCCGCGTGGACAGTGGACGGCTTCGAACTGGCGCGCGTGATGCGCGCCGATCCGCGCCTGAAGGCGGTGCCGATCATCATGATCACCTCGCGCACGGCGGACAAGCACCGCAACCACGCGCTGGAAATCGGCGTCAACGTCTACCTTGGCAAGCCCTACCAGGAACAGCAGCTGCTCGACCATATTGCTGAGCAGCTCGGGCAGGAGACGGTGCAGCCGGCGTAAACCGGCAGGCGGATGAAAAAACGGGCGTTTGACGCCCGTTTTTTCATCCGCCCGTTTCGCCTACAGCCTGAGTCCGGCCAGGTCGCCCCCGGCCAGCGCATTGAGCTGCGCGTCGGCTTGCGCCGGGTCGCTGCGGGCAATGTCCATCAGCCTGCGCGCCACGTTCAGCCAGTGCCCCTCGCCACGCTTCGCCAGTTCGAGCAGCGGGGCCGCATCGCGCTGCGCGAGCCAAGCCACGTAGGCCTGCTGCAACGAGGGAAACAGGGCGCGCCGCAGTCCGGACAGATTCGCCAGATAGAAATGCAGCGAGCCGGCGGCTTCGCGTTCCAGCAGCGCCGGCAGCGTCACCAGACAGTCGGCGAGATGATCGCGCACCGCGCGCGCCAGGAGCTCCGCGTGGCGTGCGTTGAGCCCGCCGAGCATGGCAGGCCAGTCGGGGCCCAGCAGTTTCTCCGCCCGCGCCTCGCCTACCTCGTGCAGGATCATCGCCTCGGCCTCGGCCTCGCTCATGCGGTCCAGCCCGCCTTCGATGTCGCGCTCGAAATCGTAATAGGCAAAGGCGCGCCCGAGCGCGCTGTC
>JBGAFQ010000035.1:0-29187 GCA_044227195.1 Thiobacillus sp. | reverse complement strand
TCGCGCGTGATCGGCCACACCGTCGATCGCGTGGTGTTCAAGAACGAGAACGGCCATGGCCCCGCCTTCTTCGTCACCATGATCGTCGCCGAACTGGTACTGGGCATCCTCGCCTCGATCATCGTGATGTGGTTCTCGCGCCAGCGCGAATTCCGCGCCGACCGCGGCGGCGCGTCCCTGGCCGGCAAGGGTGCGATGATCGCCGCGCTCGAGCGCCTGCAGATGGTGCACGCCGGCCCGTTGCCGGAGAAGATGGCGGCCTTCGGCATCGCCGGCGGCAGCCCGCAGGGCTGGAAACGCCTGTTCATGACGCACCCGCCGCTGGAAGAGCGCATCGCCGCGTTGCGCGCGATCAGCGGCTGAGGCCGGACAAACCGGATGGATGCTGCCCTGCATATTGGCGAGCCCTGGATGTGGGCGGCATTTGCCGGCTTCGTGCTGGCGATGCTCGCGGTCGACCTGTTCCTGGTTGGCGGCAACAAGGCCCACAAGGTCGGGTTCAGGGAGGCGGCGGCCTGGTCCTTCGTCTGGTTCGCACTTGCCATGCTGTTCAACCTCGGCCTGTGGTGGCACCTCAAGGGTGTGTACGGCGCCGAGGTCGCCGATGCCAAGGCGATGGAATTCCTGACCGGCTATCTGATCGAAAAGGCACTGGCGGTCGATAACATCTTCGTTTTCCTGATGATCTTCGGGTACTTCGCGGTGCCGCCGGAGTACCAGCGCCGCGTCCTGATCTACGGCGTGCTCGGCGCCATCGTCATGCGTGCCGCGATGATCCTGGCCGGCGCCTGGCTGGTGACGGAGTTCCACTGGGTGCTGTATCTGTTCGGCGCATTCCTTGTTTTCACCGGCGTGAAGATGCTGATGGCCGCCGAAGCCGAGCCCGATCTCGGCAGCAATGCCGCGCTCAACTGGATCAAGCGGCATCTGCGCATGACGCCGGATTACCGCGGCGAGAAATTCTGGGTCGTCGAGAAGGGCGTGCGTGTGTTCACGCCGCTGTTCCTCGTGCTGATCATGATCGAACTGTCGGATCTGGTGTTCGCGTTCGACTCGATCCCGGCGATCTTCGCCATCACCACCGACCCCTTCATCGTATTCACCTCGAACATCTTTGCCATCCTCGGCCTGCGCGCGATGTACTTCATGCTCGCCGGCATGGCCGAGCGCCTCCACCTGCTGAAGTACGGTCTGGCGATGGTGCTGGTGTTCGTCGGCGCGAAGATGCTGGCGGCGGATTTCTACAAGATTCCCGTGGGCTTGTCGCTGGGCATCGTCGGCCTCATCATCGCGACATTCATGTTCGCCAGCCTGTGGGTGACGCGCAAGCCGTCCTGATGCGACGACTCCACGGACGGGCCTGACAGGGCTTTCATGCCGACCAACATCGACTCGCCGCTTGCCCGCCGCATCGTCGCATTCGGCTTCCTGGTCTTCATTTTCGGCGCCACGCTCTGGGTGCTGTCGCCGTTCTTCGCCTCGCTCGCCTGGGCCGGCATCCTGGCCTACGTCACCTGGCCCTTGCACCAGCGGCTGCATCGCCGCATGCCGTCGAACGAGAAACTCGTGGCCCTGCTGATGACGCTGGGGGTGGCGGCGATGCTGCTGTTGCCGTTGTTGTGGGTGATGTTTACCCTGGTCGGCGACGTGACGACGGCATCGGCGATCCTCAGGCGGCTGGCCGCCGAGGGGAGGCACTGGGTTTGCTGGATGCCTCGGCGCTGAAAACGCTGGCGGGCGGGGTGGGGCGCAATGTCGCCAAGTTCGGCATCGCGGTGTTTGCCCTGTTCTTCCTGTTCCGTCACGGTGATGAGGTGTTGTCGCAGTTTCGCGGGGTCGCCACCCGCTGGCTGGGGGAGTCGGCGCGTGATTACATCGTGGCAGCCGGCGTCACGGTGCGCGCAGTGGTCTTCGGTATCGTGCTGACCGCGCTGGCGCAGGGCGTGCTCGCCGGCCTCGGCTACTGGGTGGCGGGCATTGCCGCACCGGTGCTGTGGGGCGTGATCACGGCATTGGTGTCGCTGATTCCCTTCGTCGGTCCGCTGGTGTGGGTCGGCCTGTCGCTCAACCTGCTGGCGCACGGCGACACGCAGGCGGCGCTGGGCCTGTTCCTGTGGGGCGCGCTGGTGGTGAGCTGGGTCGACAATCTGATCCGCCCGCTCGTGATCAGTGGACCGACACGGATACCCTTCCTGCTGGTGTTTCTGGGGGTGCTGGGCGGCCTCAGCGCGTTCGGACTGATCGGGCTTTTTCTCGGCCCGGTGTTGCTCGCCGTGTCGATCGCCATCTGGCGCGAGTGGCTGGTCCACAAGCGCTCGGGCTAGAATGGCGCCCCGACCCCTTTTGGCGCTGACCATGAATCCCGCAAAAGATCAGAAACTGTCGCGCGTTGCCCTGGGAACGCTGGGCGTGTTCGAAACCATCGGTCTGATGATCATCACGCTGGCAACCGTGGTGGCCGGCATTTCCGAGGTGCGCACGATGGTCGCCGCCGGCACCGTGACGCTGGCCGACCTGCTGCTCCTGTTTCTGTACCTGGAAATTCTCGCCATGGTCGGCGTGTACTTCCAGTCCGGCCAGTTGCCGGTTCGTTTTCCCATCTACATCGCCATCGTCGCACTGGCGCGCTATCTGGTGCTCGACATGAAAAGCCTCGACGTCTGGCGCATGCTCGGGGTCGCCGCTTCTATGCTGCTGCTGGCGCTTGCGGTGCTGGTGATCCGGTACGGCCATGTGCGCTTCCCATACAATGAGCACATGCAAGACAAGAACCGTAGCCATGAATAGCGACGATGGGTGCCGACGTAGTGCGCGGGCCTGCCCGGCCTGATGGAACTCACGCCCGCCCTGCTGCAGGTTGCCACTCAGGCGCTCGATCTGGTGCTGGACTTCAAGCGCCCGGCTGACGCCGTACTGTCGGCTTTTTTCCGCGAGAACAGGAAGCTCGGTGCGCGCGACCGTACCTTCGTCGCCGAAGCCGTGTTCGGCGTGTTGCGGCGCTACCGTTACCTGTCGGTCGTGGTGCCGGCCGCGAATCCGCGCACGCTGATCGTCGCCTGGCTGATCAAGGCGCGCGGCATGAGCGGCGCGACGCTTGAGCGTTTTGCCAGGGCCGAGCTGATCCAACACATCCGCGATGCGAAAACGGACGCGCTGCCGCTGGGTGTGATGGCCGAATTGCCGGATTGGGTGGTCGGCAAATTGCAGCTGACGATGACGGATGCCGACATTCTCGCGCTCGGCCGTGCACTGCAACAGCCCGCGCCGCTCGATGTGCGGGTGAACGCATTAAAGGCGGATCGCGATACGGTGCTTGCCCGCCTCACGGGCGAAGGCCATGTTGTCGAGGCGACGCCATATTCCCCGTGGGGCCTGCGCTTCAAGGATCACCCGGCGATCAACAAACACCCGCTCTTTCTCGACGGCACGCTGGAAGTGCAGGACGAAGGCAGCCAGTTGCTGGCGCTGCTGCTGGGCGCGCGGCGCGGCGAGATGGTGTGCGACTTCTGCGCTGGCGCCGGTGGCAAGACGCTCGCCATCGGCGCGACCATGGCCTCGACCGGCCGGCTCTATGCCTTCGATGTGGCCGAGAAACGGCTCGCCAACCTGAAGCCGCGGCTGGCACGCTCAGGGCTGTCGAACGTGATGCCGCAGTTGATCGCATCCGAAAGCGATGCGCGGATCAAGCGACTGGCGGGAAAACTCGACCGCGTACTGGTCGATGCGCCGTGTTCCGGCCTCGGCACCCTGCGCCGCAACCCCGACCTCAAGTTTCGCCAGACGCCGGAAGGCGTGGCGGAACTGACGCACAAGCAGGCTGCCATCCTGCGTGCCGCGTCGCGGCTGCTGAAGCCCGGTGGGCGCCTGGTCTATGCCACCTGCAGCCTCCTGCCGGAAGAAAACGAGGCCATCGTCGAAGCCTTTCTCGCGGCGGGCGGCTTCGAGCCACTGCCGGCGAACACGGTCCTGGCCCAGCACAGGATTGCGCTCGACACCGGCGCCACGCTGAAACTGTCGCCTGCCGTGCATGGCACCGACGGCTTCTTCGCCGCCGTGCTGGTCAGGAATGCCGCTTGACCCCTGTGGGCTTTGCGGTTATCAATGCGGCGTTTGTTAAGGGTCTTTAACGAAAAAAAATGACGGCTGGCGCCTTCCATCCCGATACGCTGGGCACGCTGTACGGCCTCTTCCGTGCGCGCGTCGCGGCATCGCCGCATGCAGTGGCTTATCGTCAGTTTGACGACGGCCGCGATACCTGGGTGAGCTTTACCTGGACGCAGGTGGCGGGCGAAGTCGAACGCTGGCGACGCGCGCTGGTGAAGGAGGGACTCGCGCCTGGCGACCGCGTCGCGGTGATGCTGAAAAACTGCGTCGAATGGGTGATCTTCGATCAGGCCGCGCTTTCGCTGGGACTGGTGACGGTTCCGCTTTATCTCGACGACCGTCCGGACAATGCGGCCTACATTCTCGACCACGCCGATGCCAGGCTGCTGCTGGTCGAAGGCAAGTTCCAGCACAGAAAGCTTGCTGAAATCGCGGGGACGGCCCATCAACTGCAACGTATCGTCAGCCTGAACCCGCCCGAGAACGGCCTGGCCGAGTGGAGCCCGCGTTTCGTCGTGGCGGCTGACTGGCTTGCGCAGGCAGCCGATACGGCGTTGCCCGAACGGCACCTCTCAGCCGACCTGCTCGCCAGCATCGTCTACACATCTGGCACCACAGGACGTCCCAAGGGCGTGATGCTGACCCATGCCAACCTGTTGTGGAACGCCTACTTTGCGTCGCAGTGTGCCGCTTTTGGCCAGCACGAAACCTTCCTGTCCTTCCTGCCGCTGTCGCACACCCTGGAACGCACCGGCGGCTACTACCTGCCGATGCTGCTGGGCGCCGAAGTCGCCTATGCGCGTTCGATCGCCCAGCTTGCCCAAGACCTGCAGACCATCCGGCCGACCGTGCTGATCTCGGTGCCGCGCATCTACGAACGTGTCTACGGGCGCATTCAGGATAGCCTGGCGAAAAAGAAGCCGATCGCGCGCAAGCTGTTCGATCTTGCGGTGCGGGTGGGGTGGCGACGTTTCGAACATGCGCAGGGCGTCGCACCCTGGCATCCCGAGCTGTTGTTGTGGCCCTTGCTTGAAAAGCTGGTCGCCGGCAACGTCACCGAAAAGCTGGGCGGACGCCTGAGGCTTGCGATCTCCGGTGGTGCCGCGCTGTCGCCGGAGATCGCCCGTGTCTTCATCGGGCTCGGCGTGCCCATCATCCAGGGCTATGGCCTCACCGAGACCAGCCCGGTCGTGTGCGTGAACCGGCCCGAATCGAACGTGCCGGCCAGCATCGGCCTGCCGCTGCCTGGCATCGAGGTCAGGGTTGGCGAAAACGACGAGTTGCTGACACGCAGCCCGTGCGTGATGCGCGGCTACTGGAAGAACGAGGAGGCCACGCGCGCCATGGTCGATGCCGACGGCTGGCTGCATACCGGCGACAAGACCCGCATGGACGCGCGCGGGCATTACGCGATCGTTGGGCGCCTCAAGGACATCATCGTGCTGAACAACGGCGAGAAGGTACCGCCGACCGACATGGAATCGGCGATCCTGCTCGATCCCCTGTTCGAACAGGTGATGGTGGTCGGGGAGGGCAAACCCTATCTCGCGGCCCTGACCGTGCTCAACGAGGAACACTGGCAGACGTTTGCCGCCAGTCTCAATGTCGATCCGGCACAGCCGTCTGCGCTCAACGACCCGAAAGTCGTCAAGGCTCTGACGCGCCGCGTGGCGGAGCATCTCAAGCATTTCCCGGGCTACGCGCAGATTCGTCGCCTGCATCCCGAACTCAAGCCGTGGACCGTGGATAATGGTCTGCTTACCCCCACGCTCAAGGTCAAACGCAATCAGGTGCTCGATCGTTACCGCGCCGCGGTCGAGGCGATGTATGCCGATTTCGCGCGCAGCTGATTTCAAACCAGCAATTACAAGGGAGAACTACCATGTCGTATCGCCTCGGCCGCCTGGCCACCAGTCTCGCACTCGCCGGTTTCGCCTCGGCCGCGCATTCGGCGGGGTTTGCGCTCATCGAGCAGAATGTCAGCGGCCTCGGCAATGCCTATGCGGGCCAGGCGGCCAGCGCGCAGGATGCGAGCACGATCTACTTCAACCCCGCGGGCATGACGATGCTGCCGGACCGGCAGGTGGTGATCGCGGGGCACCTGATCAGGCCTCAGGCCGAGTTCAGCGGCTCGTCGAACATCGGCGGCGGAAATGGCGGCGATGCGGGCAGTCTATCCCTGGTGCCCAATGCCTATTTCGCCTTTCGGCTGACGCCCGATGTGCACCTGGGTATCGGCGTGAATGCGCCGTTCGGTCTGGCAACCGAGTACGACAGCACATGGGCCGGCCGTACGCAGGCGATCAAGTCGGAACTCAAGACCATCAATGTCAATCCGTCGATTGCCTGGAAGGCGAGCGAGACACTTTCCCTGGGGGCGGGGGTAAGCATCCAGTACGCGGAGGCGACGCTGACCAATCTGGCTGGCGCGCCCGGACTGGTTACCGTGAAAGGCGATGATTATGGATGGGGCTTCAATCTGGGCGCCTTGTGGAAGCTCGGCGATGCCACCCGGTTGGGTTTTGCCTACCGTTCCGAAGTCGATTACACGCTGGAGGGCACGGTGGGGTTCAGCGTTGCCACTGGCCTGAATGGCCCGGTGACCGCGGATGCCGACTTGCCCGCTTCAGCCTCGCTCTCCTTGTTCCACAAGATCGATGACCGGCTGGATCTGCTGGCCGATGTGACCTGGATGGGCTGGAGCAGCTTCGACGAGTTACGCATCCTGCGTACGACCGGTGCGCTTGTCGGCGTGACGCCCGAAAACTGGGAGGATAGCTACCGGTATTCGCTGGGCATGAATTACCACATGGATTCGAAATGGTTGCTGCGCGCCGGGCTCGCATTCGACGAGACGCCGGTCGCCGATGCGTATCGCACTGCCCGGATTCCCGACGAAGACCGTACCTGGATTGCTTTTGGCGCGCAGTACAAGCTTTCGGATGCAAGCACTCTGGATTTTGGCTATGCGCACCTGTTCGTGAAGGATGCCAATATCAACAAGACCGAAAGCGGCGTGACCCTGACGGGTACCTACGATGCTTCGGTCGATATCCTCTCGGCGCAATTCACCCACAATTTCTGACGTAGCGTGCCCCACCCCGTCCCCTTCGACAACCTGCTGACGCGGCTGATCGACGACAGCCGCGACATCGACCTGCTGTGGCAGGTTGCCGTGCTGGCCTTGTGCGCGCTGGCGGCATGGGGGGCGATGCGCGTACTCAAGCCGCGCCTCGCCGCAACCGAGGCATTGTGGTCGGCCGGCCGCGAGGGCGTGCGTCGCGTGGGTTTTCCCTTGCTGATGTTGCTGGCGGTGCTGGCTGGACGCGGCATCGTCGATATGTGGCTGGCGAACACGCACCTGCTGAATCTGGCGGTACCGCTGCTGCTTTCCCTCGTCGGCGTGCGGCTTGCGATCTACAGCCTGCGCTACGTGTTCCAGCCGCGCGATTCGCTGAAGCTGTGGGAGCGCACCGCAGCGTGGTTGATCTGGGGCGCGTTTGCGCTGCACATCACTGGTCTGCTGCCGCGCATCCACGCGGCCATGGAAGCCCTGTCGTTCCAGTCCGGCAGTCACCGTTTCTCGCTGTGGCTGTTGTTCCAGGCGGCGGTGGTGATTGTGGTGGCGGTGGTCGGCGCGCTGGCGGCGGCGCGGCTGGTGGAAAACCGCCTGATGGGATTCACGCAGATGAATCTCTCGCTGCGCATGGCCCTGTCGAAGGCGGCACGCACGGTGCTGCTGATCCTGGCGGTGCTGGTGGCCCTGCCTGCGGTGGGAATCGACCTTACGGTGCTGTCGGTATTCGGCGGGGCGCTGGGCGTGGGCATCGGCTTTGGCCTGCAGAAAGTGGCGAGCAATTACATTTCCGGTTTCATCATCCTGCTTGACCGTTCCGTGCGCATCGGCGATCTGGTCACGGTGGATAACAAATACGGAGAAGTCAGCCAGATCAACACCCGCTACACGCTGCTGAAAGCGCTGGACGGCACCGAAAGCATCGTGCCGAACGAGATGCTGATCAGCCAGACCGTGGTGAACCATTCGCTGTCCAAGCCCAACGTGCGCATCGTGCTGCCGGTGCAGGTGGCCTACGATACCGATCTCGAGCAGGCCGAGGCGCTGATGCTCGAAGCGGCGAACAGCCATAGCCGCGTGGTTCTGGACGAGCCGGACAATCGGCCGAGAGTCTTTCTCAAGGAATTTGCCGACAATGGCGTAATACTTGAACTGGCCGTGTGGATCCGTGACCCCAGCGAAGGCCAAAGCAATCTGCGATCCGACATCAACTGGGCGATCTGGAAGCGATTCAAGGCGGCGAACATTGAAATTCCCTTCCCTCAACGTGTGGTGCACATGCACCAGACGAGAACGGATAATCCTTGATTTTTATGGGGTTTATCTGTATGTTTACGGACTAATTTGTCCTTTTTAAGGAAAGCCTGATATGCAACTTGGTCTAATCGACCTCCCCTGGTGGGGCTATGTACTGGTGGCGCTGGGCCTGACCCACATCACCATCGCAGCCGTCACCATTTTCCTGCACCGCTCGCAGGCACACCGTGCAGTCGATCTGCACCCCGTCGTCAGCCACTTCTTCCGTTTCTGGCTGTGGCTCACCACAGGTATGGTCACGCGCGAATGGGTGGCCATCCACCGCAAGCACCACGCCAAATGCGAGACCGAAGAGGATCCGCACAGCCCGCAGACCAAGGGCATCAAGAAGGTGTTCTGGGAAGGCGCCGAACTCTACCGCGCCGAAGCGAAGAACAAGGAAACCATCGAGAAATACAGCCACGGCACGCCCGACGACTGGATCGAGCGCAATCTCTACAGCCCCCATTCGGCCAAGGGCATCGTGCTGATGATGGCGATCAACCTTGCGCTCTTCGGCCCGCTCGGACTGACCATCTGGGCGGTACAGATGGCCTGGATTCCGGTGACCGCCGCCGGCATCATCAACGGCATCGGCCACTACTGGGGCTACCGCAACTTCGCCTGCGAGGATGCCAGCACCAACATCTTCCCGTGGGGCATCCTCATCGGCGGTGAGGAACTGCACAACAATCACCACGCCTACGGCACGTCGGCGCGTCTGTCCAACAAGTGGTACGAGTTCGATATCGGCTGGCTCTACATCAAGCTGATGTCCTACGTCGGCCTGGCGAATATCCGCAAGGTGGCGCCGACGGTGAAATGGCGTCCGGCCAAGCCGCTGTGCGATCTCGACACCCTGCAGGCCATCATCACCCATCGCTACGACGTGATGACGCGCTTCGTGAAGAGCGTCGGCGCCGACGCTGCGGCCGAGATCGCCAAGCTCAAATCGGGAGCGCCGCAGACCTGGAACCTCGACAGTTTCCGCCGCTGGTTGCACAAGGAGCCGGCTGAACTGGCCGCCGCCGACAAGGCCGATCTCGACGGCCTGCTGGGCAAGAGCGAGCGTCTGCAGACCGTGTATCGCATGCGCCAGGAACTGGCTGCCCTGTGGGGTCGTTCCACCGCGAGCCGCGAACAGTTGCTGGAGCAGCTGCAGGCCTGGTGCCGGCGCGCCGAAGACAGCGGCATTCCTTCGCTGAAGGATTTCTCGGTCCGCCTGCGCAGCTATGCGTGATTGATCGCGCCGGACGCGGTCCGGCGCACGCAAAAGAAAACCCGCCAGATGGCGGGTTTTCTTTTGGTCGGGTCCGCCGAATTACTTCAGCTTGGTTTCCTTGTACATCACATGCTTGCGAGCCTTGGGATCGAACTTGCTGATCTCCATCTTCTCGGGCATGGTCTTCTTGTTCTTGGTGGTGGTGTAGAAGTGGCCGGTGCCCGCAGTGGACTCCAGCTTGATCTTTTCGCGTCCGCCTTTAGCCATGATCTAGCTCCTTGCTGATGGGTTGGGGTTAGACGGCTTCGCCGCGGGCGCGCAGGTCGGCCAGGACGGACTCGATGCCGTTTTTGTCGATGGTGCGCAGGGCCGCATTGGACAGACGCAGACGAATCCAGCGGTTCTCGCTTTCGACCCAGAACCGGCGGTACTGCAGGTTGGGCAGGAAACGACGCTTGGTTTTATTGTTGGCGTGGGAAACATTGTTTCCGACCATGGGCTTCTTGCCCGTTACGACACATACGCGAGCCATGATGCTGCTCCAGAAATTGAAGGTTGACCGGTGGGGTTAACGCCAAGGGTCAACCCGAGAACCGCGATTTATACCATACCGGATCGAACCAAGGCAAGTCAGAGGTGGCCGGCCTCGCGGAAAGACAGTGCCGAGGGGCCGGCGACGATGAAATGGTCGAGCACGCGCACGTCGACCAGCGCCAGCGCTTCGGTCAGGCGGTCGGTCAGCGTGCGGTCCGCCTGGCTGGGTTCGGCCACGCCGCTGGGGTGGTTGTGGGCAAGCACGAGCGCGGCGGCGTTGTGATGCAGCGCGCGCTTGACGATTTCGCGCGGATACACGCTGGTCTGCGTGAGCGTGCCGCGAAACAGTTCCTCGACCGCGACGACGCGGTGTTGCGCATCGAGGAAGACGCAACAGAATACCTCGTATTCCTTGCCGCGCAGGATCAGGCGCAGATAGTTGCGCACGGCGTCGGGCGAAGTCAGGGCGTCGCCTGCCTGCATGTCCTCGGCCAGCGTGCGGCGTGCCATTTCCAGCACCGCCGCCAGCAGCGCGTACTTGGCTTCGCCCACGCCGGGGGCTGCGCACGCGGCCTTGCGCTCGGCGCGGCACAGACCGCCCAGCCCGCCAAAACGCTCGATCAGTTCGCGCCCGAGATCGACCGCGCTTTTGCCGACCACGCCGGTGCGCAGGAAGACTGCCACCAGTTCGGCATCGGTGAGCGCAGTTGCGCCCTGTCGCAGGAGTTTTTCGCGCGGGCGCGCGTCTTCCGGCCAGTCTCGAATCGCCACCTGTCTTCCCCTCCCGTAGAATGTCGCCATTCTATGAAAAGTGCGCGGGGAATCGGCTCAGTGTCGCTGACGGGCAAGAAAATCATTCTGGGCGTGACCGGTGGCATCGCCGCCTACAAGGCGGCCGAACTCTGCCGTCTGCTGGCCAAGGCGGGCGCCGAGGTGCGCGTGGCGATGACCGAGGCTGCCAGCCGGTTTGTGACCCCCCTGACTTTTCAGGCCCTGTCTGGAAAGCCGGTGCTCACTTCGTTGTGGGAAGGCGACGCGGCTGACGGCATGGCGCATATCCACGCCTCGCGCGACGCCGATCTCATCTTGGTGGTGCCGGCTTCGGCCGATTTCCTGGCCCGGCTTGCGCACGGACGGGCGGACGATCTGCTGTCGACCCTGTGTCTGGCGCGAGCCTGCCCGCTTGCGGTGGCGCCGGCGATGAACCGCGAGATGTGGGCGGCTTTGCCGACGCAACGCAATCTTGAGCGTCTGGCGGCCGATGGCGTGCGCCTGCTCGGCCCGGCGGCGGGCGAGCAGGCCTGCGGCGAGATCGGCCTCGGGCGCATGCTCGAACCGGCCGAGATTGTCGAAGCGCTGGCCGATGTGTTTGGCGCCGGTCCGCTTGCCGGCAGGCGGGTGGTCGTCACGGCCGGCCCGACCTTCGAGCCCATCGACCCGGTGCGCGGCATCACCAACCGCAGTTCGGGCAAGATGGGCTATGCCGTCGCACAGGCGGCCGCGGAGGCGGGCGCAGCGGTGTGTCTGGTGTCCGGGCCGACGTGCCTCGCCGTGCCGCGCGGGGTGAGGCGGGTCGAGGTGGAGACCGCAGCCGAGATGCGCGCGGCCGTGCTCGCCGAACTGCCGGCCGACGTCTTCATCGCGGTCGCGGCCGTGGCGGATTACCGCGTGGATGCAGCCGCCGCGCAGAAGATGAAAAAAAGCGCCGCCGGCCTCACGCTCGATTTGGTCGCCAACCCGGACATCCTCGCCGAGGTTGGGGCGCTGCCGAACGCGCCGTTCTGCGTGGGCTTCGCCGCCGAGACCGAACGCCTCGCCGAGCATGCCGAGGCCAAGCGCCTGCGCAAGAAACTGCCGCTCCTGGTCGGCAATCTCGCGCAGGAGACGCTGGGCTGCGATACCGCAGAACTGATCCTGTTCGACGCTGCCGGCCAGCATCCGCTGCCGCGTGCGGAAAAATACGTCCAGGCGCGACACCTGATCCGGCATCTGGCCAGCCTCCTCTAACCGATAACCGACGAAATCCCGACGAATATGAAGATGGATGTGAAGATTCTCGACGCCCGCCTGCGCGATCAACTGCCGGAATACGCCACGGCGGGCGCCGCCGGTCTCGATTTGCGCGCCTGCCTCGACGCGCCGCTCACGCTGCAGCCGGGGGAAACCCGCCTGATTCCGACCGGCATGGCCATCCATCTGGCCGATCCGGGGTATGCCGCGCTGATCCTCCCGCGCTCGGGGCTGGGCCACAAGCACGGCATCGTGCTCGGCAATCTGGTGGGGCTGATCGACTCGGATTATCAAGGCCAGCTCATGGTTTCAGCCTGGAACCGCGGGCAGGCCGCCTTCGAACTCGCCCCGATGGAGCGGCTGGCACAGCTCGTCGTCGTGCCGGTGGTGCAGGCCACGTTCAATATCGTGGACGAATTCGAAACCAGCCAACGCGGCGAGGGCGGCTTCGGCAGCACCGGCCGGCAGTAGTGTCGATTTTTTTTACACCTGTGTGACATAGGCCCTCGTTTGGCCGGCTGGCGGGGAGAGGCCGGCCAGGGCATGGATTTTGCTGGACTAGCGCCAAGTCGGCGGGCTTTCCAGGAAGTGCAAGGCCCGCCATTGCGGAGAACATACAAAAGAGGTTGGTGCCTGCTGGCGAAGTCGTCATGCCCCACACATCCATATCGCGATTCGGCCTGATCCTGGTCGCAGCCTTGGTGCTGCTGGCCGGCTTCGTCACGCTCGCGGTCTACCAGACACGGCCGCAACCGCAGCCGGCGGCGGAAGAACTCGACAAGCCGGTGATGGCCGCGCAGATCGAATTCCTGGCCGATGCCATGCAGAAAAGCGCATCGCGCATCGCCGCGCATCCGCAGACGCTCGCGTGCTTCTCGACGGCATCGCCGGAAACCTGTCAGGCGCAGGCCGCCAACCTGCACGCGCTCAACCAGGATGCCACCGTGCTGTTCGTCACGGACGGCCAGCGCCAACTGCTGCCGGGCTTCCTGCCGGGCGATACGCGGCGGCTGATCGCCAACGCGGGACGCGGCGGCGCCGGGGCGGCGGCCACCTTCAGCCTGTCGCTGTCGCATCCGGTGGTGAACGCCGAAGGCAAGCGGCTGGGTTTCGTCATCGTCGAGCAGAGCCTGCCGCAACTCCAGACCCTGTTCGATACGCTGCCGCTGCCGGATGCGGCGGCTTACGCCGAGTTGCAGCAGAGTCAGGGCGACGGTTCGGTCAACGTGTTGATGCGGCGCGGCAACCAGGCAATCAAGCAGCGCAACCAGCCGAACTGGATCGCGCTCGCCGGCACACCGTGGACCATCGCCGTATGGCGCAACGATTCGCGCGTCATCGAAAATATCGCGCCCTACGTGCTGGGCTGGCTGGTCGTCAGCCTCGTCATCGCCATCCTCGTCATGGCCGTGACGCTCACCGTGAAGAATCGCGTGTCGGACAACCTGCGCACGGTGGTGAAGCTCACCAACGACCTGCGCCAGCAGCGCCTGCGCAGCGACTACCCGGTGAGTCTTGCCGAATTCGCCACGCCGCTCGAAACCATGATGAAGCTCGGCAAGGTGATGCTCGGCCGGCAAAAGGAAGCGACTTCGCAGGCGCGCCTGGATCACCTCTCCCAGGTCAACAACCGCAGGAGCTTCGACGAAAAGCAAAAGGAGTTGTTCGCCAGCCTGAAAGACGGCTGGTCGCACAGCCTACTCATCCTCGACATCGACAATTTCAAGCAGGTGAACGACACCTTCGGCCATGAGGCGGGCGACCAGCTCATCATCAAGTTCGGCAACGCGCTGAAAAGCGCGCTGCGCAACAGCGATTTCATCGCGCGTCTCGGCGGCGACGAATTCTGCGTGCTGTTCCCTTACACGCCGCTCGACCGTGCGCAGGAACTTGCCGAACGGCTACGCGCCAACATGCCCGAAAGCGTGGAGCTGATCCCGGGCGTGACGCAGAAACTGTCGTGGAGCGGCGGTCTCGCGGAATACAGCCGCGACGACAAGCAGGAAAACGAGGCGCTCGCGCGTGCCGACGCCGCGCTGCTGGAAGCCAAGCGCAGCGGGCGCAACGCTACGCGCATCCGGGCTAGCGCCTGAACCTGAACACCGCCAGCGCGAGTGCGGCCCACACGAGCAGAACCGGCGCGTTGCCCCAGCGCACGTAAGGCGTGCTGCCGGCGTAGCCCTGGATGGTCCCGCCCAGGCTGCCGCCTTCGAACAGCGGCAACGCCGCGACGATGCGGCCCTTCGCATCGATGATCGCCGTCAGGCCGGTATTGGTCGCACGCAGCATCATGCGGCCGGTTTCCAGCGCGCGCATCTGCGACATCTGAGCATGCTGCCAGGGCGCGAGCGAATCGCCGAACCAGGCCAGATTGCTCACGTTCACCAGTACGCTCGCCTCGGGCAACTGGCGGATGATCTCCTCGCCGAACGCATCCTCGTAGCAAATGTTGGCGGCCACCCGCTGGCCGCCCACGGCGAGCGGGCGCTGGTCCTTCTCGCCACGCGCAAAGTCCGATAGCGGGATATGCAGCACATCGATCACCCAGCCCCAGACCGGCTTCAGCGGAATGTATTCGCCGAACGGCACCAGGTGGACCTTGCTGTAGCGCTGGCTGGGTGCCGAACCCAGGCTGACCACGCTGTTGTAATAAGCGCCGGACGGCGAACCCGTCGGCAGGCCGAACAGCACGTCGCCGCCATTCCTGCGGCCCAGGTCGGCGAGGCCTTCGCGATAGAAGTCGGGCAGCTCGGATTCGAAAATCGGCAATGCGGTTTCCGGCAGGACGATCAGCCGTGCGGGCGAGGCGGCCGCCTGGCGGGCATACAGGGCGAGCGTCCTGTGCGTGAGCTCGGGCTGCCATTTCATGTTCTGCGGCACGTTGCCCTGCAGCAGGGCAACCGAGGTCGGTGCGCCATCGGGCGTCGTCCAGCCGATGCCCTGCAATCCCTGCCCGGCGAGCGCCAGGGTCGCAACTGCGACGCCTGCCCACAGGCGAGACGTACGGGTGCCGTGCTGGCGCAGTACCCAGACCGCGAGCGCCGCACAGAGTGCGAGCAGATACGAGATTCCGTACGCGCCGACTACGGGCGCGAAACCCGCCAGCGGGCTTGCAGGTACCTGCGAGTAACCCAGCCCCAGCCAGGGGAAACCGGTGAAGAGCCAGCCGCGCACCCATTCGCTTGTGCCCCAGGCCAGCGGCAGCGCAAGCAGCAGTCGCGTTGCCGGGTTCCGGATGCGCATGGCGACGGCGCCGGCGGCTGCGGGAAACAGCGCCAGAAAGGCGCAGAAGAGCAGGGTGGCCAGCGCGGCAAGCCATGCCGCCATGCCCCCGTACACGTGCAGGCTCACGTATATCCAGCTCACGCCAGCGAGGAAGAAACCCAGCCCCCACGCGAAGCCGAGCGCGAACCCGGCGCGCAGCGAATCTGCGCGCACGAGCGTGGCAAACAGCACGGCAAGACTCAGGAAGGGCAGCGGCCAGAGGCCGACTGGCGCGAAGCCCGCCACGGCGAGCGCGCCGGCGCCCAAGTCGAGCGCGAGCAGCGCGGCCGGCACGCGTGGCCGGCTAGCGGGCTTCAAAATCGAGGTGGCCGTCGATCAGCGTGTAGCGTACCCGGCCCTGCATCGGCTGGTTGAGGAAAGGCGTGTTGCCACCCTGGCTCGCCAGCGTGCCCGGCGTGACCACCCACTCGGCGGTTTCGTCGAATATGCAGATATCGGCGCAACTGCCGACCGACAGGTGGCCGCCGGGCACGCCGAGGATTTGCGCGGGTTTCCACGAGATCAGGTCGATTGCCTGCATCAGCGGCACACCCATCTCGCGCGCCCACTTCAGCGTCAGCGGCAGCAGCAGTTCGACACCCGAGGCGCCGGGCGTCGATTCGCCGAAGGGCACCTGCTTCTCGTCCTCGTCGACCGGCGTATGGTCCGAGCACAGCGCGTCGATGGAACCGTCGCGCAGCGCCTCGCGGATGGCGTCGCGGTCGCGCAGGCTGCGCAGCGGCGGCGCCAGGTGGAAGTGGGAATCGAAACCGAGCAGATCGTTTTCCGACAGGTGCACGTGGGTGCTGGCCACGTCACAGGTGACGGCGAGTCCCTGTGCCTTGGCTGCGCGCACCATGGCGATGCCGTCGCGGGTCGACAGCCGGGCGATATGGATGCGTGCGCCGGTCGCACGCGCCAGTTGCAGGATGGTCGCCAGCGCCACGGTTTCGGCCAGTGCGGGGATGCCGGGCAGACCGAGTCTCGAAGCCACGGCGCCGTCGTGCGCGACGCCGTCCCGGGCGAGCGACACGTCCTGCGGCCGCAGCCACAGGCTGAAACCGAAGGTGGCGGCGTACTCCATCGCGCGCAGCAGCACCTGGGTGTCGGTCAGCGGCGCGTCGCCCTGGGTGAAGGCACGGCAGCCCGCTTCGGTCAGTTCCGCCATTTCGGTGAGCAGCTTGCCGTCGAGTTTCTGCGTCAACGCGCCGATGGGATAGACGCGCGGACCGGGCAGGTTCTTCGCGCGGAATTTCAGCATTTCCACCAGTCCCGGCTCGTCGAGCGGCGGATCGGTGTCGGGCGGGCAGGCCAGCGACGTGATGCCCCCCGCCGCCGCCGCGAGCATCTCGGATTCCAGCGTGGCCTTGTATTCGTAGCCGGGTTCGCGCAGGCGCACCGAGAGATCCACCAGGCCGGGGCAGACGACGAGGCCGCTCGCATCGATCGTGCGGTTGGCATGGAAGTCGTCGGGCGCAGCGCCCAGGGCGACTATCTTGCCGGCGGCGACGTACACGTCCGTGACGCCGTCGTGCGCGCGCATCGGGTCGATCACGCGTCCGTTCCTGATTGCGATCTTCATTGCGATCCTCCCGCCAGCATCGCCATCACCGCCATGCGTACCGCGATGCCGTAGGTCACCTGCGGCAGGATCACCGACTGCGGGCCGTCGGCGACTTCGGAGTCGATCTCGACGCCGCGGTTCATCGGGCCGGGGTGCATCACGATCGCATCGGGCTTGGCAAGGGCGAGTTTCTCGGGCGTCAGGCCGAAGAACTTGAAATATTCCTGGGCGGAGGGCAGCAGCGCGCCCTTCATGCGTTCGTTCTGGAGGCGCAGCATGATGACCACGTCGCAACCGCGCAGACCTTCTTCCATGTCGTGGAAGACCTTCACGCCCATCTGCTCGACGCCCGTCGGCAGCAGGGTCTTGGGGCCGATCACGCGCACTTCCGGCACGCCCAGGGTGGTGAGTGCGTGGATCTGCGAACGCGCCACGCGCGAATGCAGCACGTCGCCGACGATCGCGACGGTGAGATTGTGGAACTCACCCTTGTAGCGGCGGATGGTGAACATGTCGAGCAGGCCTTGCGTCGGGTGCGCATGGCGGCCATCGCCTGCGTTCACCACCGAGATGTGCGGCGCCACGTGGCGGGAAATGAAGTGCGCCGCGCCCGACTGCGCGTGGCGCACGATGAACATGTCGGCGTGCATCGCGGCGAGGTTGTCCACGGTGTCGAGAATCGCCTCGCCCTTGGTCTGGCTGGAGGTGGCGATGTTGAGGTTGACCACGTCGGCCGACAGGCGTTTGGCGGCGATCTCGAAGGTGGTGCGCGTGCGCGTTGACGGTTCGAAGAAGAGGTTGAAGATGGCCTTGCCGCGCAGCAGCGGCACTTTCTTCACCTCGCGCTCGCCCACGTCCATGAAGGATTCCGCGGTGTCGAGGATCTGCGTGAGGATCGCGCGCGGCAGGCCGTCGAGGGTGAGCAGGTGGCGCAGCCTGCCGTCAGGAGCGAGTTGTAGATTCATGCGAGGCTGAGCGTGAGATGGCCGTCGTCGAGGCGGGAAAGGTTGATGTTCTGGTGTGCCGGCACGTCGATCGCGAGGCCGGCGAAATCCGGGCGAATCGGCAGTTCGCGCCCGCCGCGATCGACCAGCACCGCGAGCCGGATCGAGGCCGGACGGCCGTAGTCGAAGAGTTCGTTCATCGCCGCGCGGATGGTGCGGCCGGTGTGCAGCACGTCGTCCACCAGCAGGATGTCGCGGCCTTCCAGATCGAACGGCAAAGCGGACGGCTTCACCTGCGGGTGCAGGCCGATGCGCGAGAAGTCGTCGCGGTAGAAGGAAATGTCGAGCTGGCCGATGGGGTGCGTGGCATGCAGCAGGCTGTGCAGTCGCTCGGCCACCCACACGCCGCCGGTGTGGATGCCGACGATGAGCGTATCGGACGTGAGCGTCGGCGCGATGGCGTCGGCGAGTTGCGCGATCAGCGCGTTGGCGTCAGGCAATGAGGCGTGCATCGAAAAACCCCTGCAATATGAGTTGCGCGGCGACGGCATCGGCTAGCGCCTTGTTCTTCTTGCCGTGTATGCCCTGCGCGTGCAACTCGGATTCGGCCGCCGTACTGGTGTGGCGTTCGTCCACCAGGAATACCGGCAGTTCGAAGCGCGATTCTAATTTGCGCGCGAAGTTTTTGGCCACCCGCGTCATTTCGTGTTCGCTGCCGTCGGCGTGGGTGGGCAGCCCCAGCACCAGCAGGGTGGGGCGCCACTCGGCGATCAGCCTGGCGATGGCGGTTAGCCGCGTCTCGGTCGAGTCGGCCTGGATGACGGTGAGGGGGTGGGCGATGCCGAGGGAAAGCTCGCCCGATGCGACGCCGGTGCGCTTCAACCCGAGGTCGAAGCCGAGCACCGTGCCGTGGGTTTCAGCCAGGGTCACGCGTGCCCGGCTTCTTCGGAGAGGCTGGCGAAGTCGATGCCCAGCAGTTTCATGGCGGCGGGCAGGCGCTCTTCCGGCGCCAGATCGAAGATCACCTGCGGATCGGCGGCAACCGACAGCCAGGCGTTCTGCTTCAGTTCATCCTCCAGCTGGCCGGGCGACCAGCCGGCGTAGCCCAGCGAGACCATGAACTTGTCCGGCCCGGCCCCCTGGCTGACGGCTTCGAGCACGTCCTTGGACGTGGTGAGGCTGACTGCGTTGTTGACGGTGAGGGTGGAACTGAAGGTCTGCGGCGGGGTGTGCAGCACGAAGCCGCGCTCGGTCTGCACCGGGCCGCCGAAGTAGACGGTCTTGCGGTGCAGGCGCTCGGGCAGCGACAGGCCGATCTGTTCGAACAGGGTCAGGAGCTCGAGATCGATGGGCCGGTTGACCACCACGCCGAGCGCGCCCTGGTCGCTGTGGTCGCAGATGTAGGTCAGCGTGCCGTTGAAATTGGGATCGACCATGCCAGGCATGGCGATGAGGAAGTGGTGGGTGAGATTCACGGTATCCATGTTTACGCCCCCATTGTAATCTGCGCCGACGCCAAGTCTGTCCATTCACTATAGCGGCTAGCATGCCCCATGCCTGAATACGCCCGTGCGCTCGTCTGGTTCCGCCGCGATCTGCGCGATTTCGATCACGCCGCCCTCTACCATGCGCTGAAGGCTGCGCAAGAGGTCGTGTGCGTCTTCGTGTTCGACCGCGCGATCCTGGATGCGTTGCCCGACCCGGCCGACCGGCGCGTCGAATTCATCCACGCCAGCGTCGCCGAATTGCAACATTCCCTGCAGGCAAAGGGGGGCGGGCTGATCGTGCGCCACGCCGACGCGCGCACGGCCATTCCCGAACTCGCGCGCGAAACGGGTGCCGAGGCGGTGTACTGTAATCACGACGACGACCCGGGTGCGCAGGCGCGCGATGCGGCGGTCGCGGCCACGCTGGATCGGGATGGCATCGCCTTCCATCACTACAAGGACTGCACGGTCTTCGAGCGCGAGGAAGTGCTTACTGCAAGCGGGCGGCCCTTCAGCGTTTTCACGCCATACAAGAATGCCTGGCTACGCAAGCTGACACCGTTCTACCTGCAACACTATCCGGTCGAGTCTTACCCCGACCGGTTCGCGGCCGAGACCGGCGCCATGCCGACACTGGAAGAACTGGGGTTTCGGCCCGCCGATCGGGCGCAGTCCCGGCTGCCGGCCGGCATGTCGGGCGGTGCCCGGCTGTTCGAGGATTTCCTCGCGCGTATCGCCCACTACAAGGAGGCACGTGATTTTCCCGCGGTCAAAGGGCCGTCGTACCTGTCGGTGCATCTGCGTTTCGGCACGGTGTCGGTACGGCAGCTCGCCGCTGCGGCGCTCGGCATCGGCGGACGCGGCGCGGAAACCTGGCTGTCTGAACTGATCTGGCGCGATTTCTACCACCAGATTCTGTGGCACCGCCCCGACGTCGCGGCGGGGCACGCTTTCAAGCGCCTGTACGACGATCTCCCCTGGCCCAACCCCCACGGCCATTTCGAGGCCTGGTGCGAGGCGCGTACCGGCTATCCGCTGGTCGATGCGGCGATGCGGCAACTGAACCAGACCGGCTACATGCACAACCGCCTGCGCATGGTGACGGCGAGTTTTCTGACCAAGGATCTGCTGGTCGACTGGCGACTGGGTGAAAAATATTTCGCCGACAAGCTGATTGATTACGATCTGGCCGCCAACAGCGGCGGCTGGCAGTGGGCGGCTTCGGTGGGCTGCGACGCCCAGCCCTGGTTCCGCATCTTCAACCCGGTTACGCAGTCGGAGAGGTTCGATCCCGAGGGCAAATTCATCCGCCGCTATCTGCCCGGGCTGGCGAAGCTGCCCGACCGGTTCATCCACGCACCGTGGACGCTGCCGGCCGCGGAACAGGCGCGGCTGGGCGTCATCGTCGGCCGCGATTACCCCGCGCCGGTCGTCGATCACGCCGCGCAGCGCCGGCAGGCACTTGCATTGTTCAGGCGGGCTTCGGGCATGCCGGCGGACGCGTCGCCAGGCCGCTGAGATAGCAGTCGAGCAGCGGCGCGGCGCAAGCGGCGAGGTCGTAGCTCGTAGGGTCGAGCACCCATTCGTGCATCAGCCCGACCATGTAGGCGTGCAGGCCGTGGGTAGCGAGAAGGGTGTCGGTGCCGGGCGGCAGTTGCCCCACCGCGACGGCCTGGTCGAACAGCGCCCTTACCTGAGACAGGCAGGCGAGCCGGTCGGCGTCGTTCTTGGCGACGACCGGCGCCAGTTCCTCGGTGAATTCGCACTTGTGGAAAATCACGTCGAACATCGCCTGGGTGTCGGCGTGCTGTGCCAGCTGGATGAGCGCCATCTGTGCCAGCTGCCTGACCGTGGCAAGCGGGTCGTGCTGGGCGGTGCGGCTGGCCTCGGCGAGCAGGGCTTCCACCGGCATGGTGCCGCGCTCGCACACGGCCGCGAAGAGTTCGGCCTTGTCCCTGAAATGCCAGTAGATCGCGCCGCGCGTCACCCCGGCGCGCTCGGCCACGTCCGACAACCGGGTGTGGGCGACGCCGCGTTCGCGGAATACCTGGAGGGCGGCGCTCAGCAGGGCATCGCGGGTGGCGAGGGCATCCTCGCGGGTTTTCTTGACCATGGGCCGATTGTCCACAAAACCGGTGCGTGAATCAATTTACATACATGAATGTATGCGTTTATTATCGGCCACAACACCAATCCAGGGGAGCGTCATGTCACGCCTTGCCACGCCCGTTGTCTTGAGCCTGGTCGTACTGCTTGCTGCGTGCGGCAAACACGAAACGCCCGCGCAGGGAGGCGGCATGCCGCCCCCCGCCGCCGTGACTGTGGAAACCGTCGCGTTGCGCACGGTCCCGGTCAGCTTCGAATACGTGGGCAGGCTGGAAGCCTCGCGCGAAGTCGAGATCCGCCCGCGCGTGTCGGCCATCATCGAACGCCGCCATTTCGAGGAAGGCGCGCCGGTCAAGGCGGGGGCGCTGCTCTATACCCTCGATTCGGCCAGCCTCGACGCGCAGGTGCGAGCCGCCCAGGCCGACGTGGCCAACCGTGCGGCCCAGTACAAGGAAGCCCAGCTCGAACTCGCGCGCAACCAGAAACTCGCGGCGCAGGGCTTCGTCAGCCAGCGTGCGCTCGATGCGACGCAAGCGGCGCTCGACGTGACCCAGGCCGGGGTGAAGGCGGCCGAAGCCGGCCTCGCCAATGCGCGCATCAGCCGCGATTACGCAACTATCCGTGCGCCGCTGGCGGGCGTGATGGGACGCGCCCTGCAGGTCGAGGGCGCGCTGGTCAGCCCGAGCGGCCCGGCGCTCACCACGCTGGCGCAGGTCAAGCCCATCTACGCCCGCTTCTCCATCGGCGAGGACGAGCGCCTCGCGCTGCAGAAGCAGATCGACGAGGGCGCGCTGCATCCGGGCAGGCAGAAAATCGGCCTGCTGCTGGCCGACGGCAGCCGCGTGGACGCGGCGGGCAAGCTCAATTTCAGCGACTACAAGGCGAACCCGGACACCGGCGCGTTCGACATGCGCGCCGAGTTTGCCAACGCGGACGGCCAGCTGAAACCCGGCCAGTTCGTGCGCGTGCTCGTCGAGGGCGGCACCCTGTCCGACGCCGTGACCGTGCCGCAATCGGCGGTGCAGGACGGTCCGACCGGCAAGTTCGTCTACGTCGCGACGCTCGCCGACAAGGGCATGACGGTGGCGCTGCCGCGTCCGGTCCAGGTCGGCGCGTGGACCGGCGGCGAACCCGGGCAGAGCGCGGGCCGCTGGGTCATCAAGAGCGGTCTCAAGGCGGGCGACCGCGTCATCGTCGACGGCATGGCGCGCATCTTCTTCCCCGGCATGCCGGTTGCCGCCGCTGAAGCCGGCGCCGCTCCCGCGAAGCCCGCCGCGCCGCCCGCGCCCGCGGCAGCGAAATAAACCGGGGCCGCCATCATGCTTTCGCGCTACTTCATCGACCGGCCGATCTTCTCGACGGTGCTGTCCATTCTCGTCGTGCTGGCAGGCCTGCTGGCCATGCGCGTGCTGCCGATCGCGCAGTATCCGGAGATCGCGCCGCCGGTTGTCACCGTGCGCGCCATCTATCCCGGCGCATCGGCCACCGTGCTGGAGCAGACTGTCGCCGCGCCGCTGGAAAACGCGATCAACGGCATCGAGGACATGATGTACATGTCCTCGACCTCGGCATCCAACGGCGTGCTCGAAATCCAGGTCACCTTCGAGATCGGCGCCGACGTCGACAAGGCCGCGCTCAACGTCAACAACCGCGTCAAGCAGGCCGAGGCGCGCCTGCCGGAAGAGGTGCGTCGCCAGGGCGTGACGGTCGAGAAGGGGTCGTCGGCCTTCCTGCAGGTGCTGGCCTTCCTGTCGCCCGACGGGCGCTACGACGATCTCTACACCAGCAACTACGTCACGCTGAACGTGCTCGACCGGCTGAAGCGCATTCCCGGCACGACCAACGTGCAGATCTTCGGCGCCAAGGACTATGCGATGCGCATCTGGCTCAAGCCCGACCGCATGGCGCAACTGGGCGTGACGGTGACCGACATCTCCAAGGCCATCGGCGAGCAGAACGCGCAGTTCGCGCCGGGCAAGATCGGCCAGCCGCCCATCGACCAGGGGCAGTCGCTGGTCTATTCGCTGACGGCGAAAGGACGCCTCGCCGACCCGAAGGAATTCGAGAACATCGTCGTGCGCGCCAACGCCGATGGTTCTCTGCTGAAGCTGCGCGACGTCGCGCGGGTCGAGCTGGGTTCCAAGGACTACGATTTCAACGGCCTCTACAATGGCAAGCCGGCGACCCTGGTCGGCATCTTCCTGCAGCCCGGCGCCAATGCGCTCGACGTCGGCGACGAGGTCAAGCGGACGGTCGAGGAACTGAAGAAATCCTTCCCGCAGGGACTCGACTACGCGATTCCCTACGACACCACGCGCTTCGTCGAGGTCTCGATCCGCGAAGTGCTGAAGACGCTGGGCGAGGCGATCGCGCTGGTCGTGCTCGTCGTGTTCATCTTCCTGCAGAACTGGCGCGCGACGCTGATCCCTATCCTGGCCGTGCCGGTGTCGCTGCTCGGCACCTTCGTCGGCCTGCTGTTGCTCGGCTACTCGATCAACACGTTGACGCTGTTCGGCATGGTGCTCGCCATCGGCATCGTCGTCGACGACGCGATCGTGGTGCTGGAAAACATCGAGCGCATCATCCACGAGGAAAAGAAAACGCCGCGCGAGGCGGCGCTGCTGGCAATGCGCGAGGTGACCGGACCGGTCATCGCCATCGTGCTGGTGCTGTGCGCGGTGTTCATCCCCATCGCCTTCCTCGGCGGACTGACCGGCGAACTGTACCGCCAGTTCGCGGTGACGATCTCCATCGCCGTCGTCATCTCCGGCATCGTCGCGCTGACGCTCACGCCAGCCCTGTGCGTGGCGCTGCTGAAGGGCGAGAAGCCACACGAGCCGGGCCGCTTCTTCCGCGCCTTCAACCGCGGCTTCGCGAGCGTCACGCACCATTACCAGGGCGGCGTGAAATTCCTGATGCGGCGCTCGCTCATCGCGCTGTCGATCTACGGCCTGATGATTGCCGCCGCGTTCACTCTGTGGAAGGTCACGCCCGGCAGCTTGGTGCCGGACGAAGACCAGGGCTACTACATCAGCGCGGCCTACCTGCCGGACGGCGCGACGCTCGCGCGCACCACCGCGGTGGTCAAGCAGGTCGACGCCATCGTGCGCAAGGATCCCGCGGTCGAGCACGTCGTCGCCTTTGCCGGCCTCGATTTTCTCGGCGGCGGTTTCCGCAACAGCGCGGCGACCATCTTCGTCGCCGCGCGCCACTGGGACGAGCGCGAGAAGACCATCCAGCAGATGGTCGGCGAAATGATGGGCGCGACGGGCCACATCAAGGAAGCGCTGGTGCTTGCGTTTGCGCCGCCGCCGATCTTCGGGCTGGGCAACGCCGGCGGCTTCGAGTTCTACATCCAGAACAAGGGCGAGGGCGATCCGCAGAAGCTCTCGCAGGTGGCAGACGCCTTCCTCGGCGCCGCGCGTGCGGACAAGCGCCTCGCCCAGGTGCTGACGCTGTGGCGGCCACACGTGCCGCAGCTCTACGTGGACGTGGACCGCGAGAAGGCCAAGATGCTCGGCGTGAAGATCGACGACGTCTTCAGCACGCTGTCGGCCACGCTCGGCAGCTATTACGTCAACGACTTCAACAAGTACGGTCGCACCTGGCAGGTGCTGATGTCGGCCGAGCCCGGCGCGCGCAAGACGCCGCAGGACGTGTCGGCGCTGTTCGTGCCCAACGCGAAGGGCGACATGGTGCCGATGTCGGCGCTGGCGCGGATCAGTTTCTCGTCCGGCCCGGAAACGCTCGACCGCTACAACAACTACCAGGCGGTCAAGATCATGGGCAGCGCGGTGCCGGGCATCAGCTCGGGGCAGGCGCTCGCCATCGTCGACGAAATCGCGAAGAAGACCCTGCCGCCCGATTTCAGTTACGAATGGACCGGCGCCTCGTTCCAGGAGAAGCGCTCCAGCGGCACTTCGGGGCTGGCGCTCGGCCTCGCCGTGCTGATGGTGTTCCTGATCCTCGCCGCGCAGTACGAGAAGTGGTCATTGCCCTTTGCCGTGATGATGGCCCTGCCCTTCGGCACCTTCGGCGCGCTCGCCGCGGTGTGGCTGCGCGGCCTGACCAACGACGTGTATTTCCAGATCGGCCTGGTCACCCTGCTCGGCCTGGCGGCGAAGAACGCGATCCTGATCGTGGAATTCGCCGTGCTGAAAAAGCAGGAAGGCTATTCGAGCGTGGCGGCCGCGCTGGAGGCGGCGCGCCTGCGCTTCCGTCCCATCCTCATGACCTCGCTCGCCTTCATTCTCGGCGTCGTGCCGCTGGCGATCTCGACCGGCGCCGGCGCCGGCGCGCGCCATGCGGTGGGGACAGGCGTGGTCGGCGGCATGCTCGCCGCGACCTTCCTGGCGGTGTTCTTCATCCCGCTGTTCTACCACTGGGTAAACGACAGGCGATTGAAGGTCAGCCAGGAAGAGATCGACGCGCATCCGCACCATGCCCATGGTGCCAGTGCGCACCTGCCGTCGCATCACCCCGCGCCGCCCGATTCCCAGCACTGAATCGCCGTCTTCCGCACCACGCCCCAGCGATACCCCCCGGGGGCGCCGGTTTCGCGGATGACGCGGTGGCAGGGGATGAGGTAGGCGAGCGGATTGGCGGCGACGGCATTGCCCACCGCGCGCGCCGCACGCGGCTGGCCGATGCCCTCGGCCAAAATGCGGTAAGTTGCCAGTCCGCCCGGCGGGATCGCCAGCAGCGCGCGCCATACCTGGAACTGGAAATTGCTGCCCTTGACCCACAGCGCGAGCGGCGCGGTCGGGCGAACGGCGCCGAAGATCGTTGCAATCAGCGAGGCCGTCGCGGCTGCATCCGCGAGCAAGGTCGCGTGCGGCCAGTCGGCGCGCAGCAGCAGTTCTGGCGTCTCGTTCTCGGCCAGGAAATGCAGTTTGCAGATGCCGCGTTCGGTACGTGCGATGAGTGCGTTGCCGAACGGCGTCGGATGCACGCCGTAGCGGATCGTCAGCCCATGTCCGCCGGATTTCGCCTCGCCCGGCGATACCGCGTCGAGCGTTACGAAAAGGTCGTGCAGCCGCCCGGGGCCGGACAGCCCGGCCTCCAGACTCAGGCTGAGCACGTCGTGCGTCGCGTCGAGCCGGGCACGCGCGTATTCCAGCGTCAGGCTTTGCAGGAAGCGCTTCGGGCTGATTCCCGCCCAGCGGGTGAACAGGCGCTGCAGATGCGGTTCGCTAAGATGCAGATGCCTTGCCAGCGCGGCGAGATCGGGCTGCGCACGCCGGTGTTCGCGCAGGTATTCGATCGCCTCGGCGATGCGGGCGTAGTCGCGGCTGGAATCGGCGAGCGGGGTGGTCATGCGGGCACTCTACTGCCGCGCGGCATGCGCGGCCACCCGATTCTTGCGCCGGTGAAATTGAACGAGGCTGGCGCGCGGCCGGCTCAGAGGTTCAGGACGGCAATCTTTTGCCAGGGGCCTTCCGGACTGTCGGAAATCTCGAAACCGTAGCTTCGGACGAATTCGATCATTTCCTGATTGCTTTCGAGGATGCGACCGAAGAGCGTGCGGAGGCCCTGGGCCCTGGCGCGATTCGACAAGGCGTCCATCAGCCGATGGCCGATTCCATGATGCTTCCAGGAATCCGCCACGACGATGACGAACTCGCAGCTTGTCTTGCCGGGCTGGACGACGTACCGGGCGGAACCGGCCACGACTTCGCCGCCGTCCGTGTTGACCAGGGCAATCAGGTGCGCGCCCTGCTCGGGCGCCAGTAGGCACCCCTGGCGAGCACCGTGCTGCTCGGGGTCGTAGTCGCCATGGCCGAAGCGGAAGTAGCGCGTGGCGAAGGACAGCCCGCGGATGAAGGCAAACAGATTCGGGAGATCCGATTCGGCAAGCGCACGGATGACCGGCGAGCCGCCGACATCGGCGTCCGGGGTGGTCGGCAGGAGCATTTCGGCTGGTTTGGTGGCTATCTGTTCCACTGGAGGGTTCAGAACCTGGATACGTGCTTCGTTTGGCGCATTTCTGTCGTTCGGAAGCGAAAAAGCCGGGACGGCCCGGCTTTTTCGTTCGTCGATCGGGCGCGCCTCAGGCCGCCTTCTCGTGGTGATAGCCTGTCACGGTATCCACCTCGGTCTTGGAACCGAGGATGACCGGCACGCGCTGGTGCAGACCTTCCGGATCGAGGTCGAGGATGCGCTGGTAGCCGGTGGTGGCCGCGCCGCCGGCCTGCTCGACGATGAAGGCCATCGGATTGGCTTCGTACATCAGGCGCAACTTGCCGGCCTTGCTCGGATCCTTGGTGTCCTTGGGGTACATGAAGATGCCGCCGCGGGTGAGGATGCGGTGCACTTCGGCGACCATCGAGGCGACCCAGCGCATGTTGAAATCCTTGCCGCGCGGACCGGTCTTGCCGGCCAGGCATTCTTCGACGTAACGCTGCACCGGCTTTTCCCAGAAACGCATGTTCGATGCGTTGATCGCGAATTCCCTGGTTTCGGTCGGAATCTGCATGTTGGGATGGGTCAGCACGAACTCGCCGACGTCGCGGTCGAGGGTGAAGCCGTTGGTGCCGTGGCCGAAGGTCAGCACCAGCATGGTCGACGAACCGTAGATCGCGTAGCCGGCGCAGACCTGCTTGGTGCCCGGCTGCAGGAAATCCTCGGCCTTGGCGGCGCGACCGGCAACCGGGGCCTTCAGGATCGAGAAGATGGTGCCGACGGAAATGTTCACGTCCACGTTCGACGAGCCGTCGAGCGGATCGAACACCAGCAGGTACTTGCCGAGCGGGTACTGGTTGGGAATCGCGTACACGTCGTCCATCTCTTCCGACGCCATGCCGGCGAGATGGCCTGCCCACTCGTTCGAGCGGATCATGATGTCGTTGGTGATGACGTCGAGCTTCTTCTGTGTCTCGCCCTGCACGTTCTCGGAATCGAGCGCGCCCATCACGCCCAGCAGCGCACCCTTGTTGACGGCGTTGGAAATCGCCTTGCAGGCGGTGACGACGTCGTTGAGCAGCGAGGTGAAGTCGCCGGTGGCGCCTGCGGTGCGGCGCTGTTCTTCGATGATGAACTGGGTAAGGGTGGTGCCGGTATGCATGTCGGTCTCCTGGTGAGGGGGATCAAATGGGAATATTAGAAGAATCAAACATTTTATCACGGGATAAAGGCAACAAATGGCAGTCCCGGTGGCGTGACCGGGCAGCCGCAAAGCAAAACCCGCCGAAACGGCGGGTTTTCAGGGGAACCTGAGGGATGGCCGGGGCGATCCGGGGGGCGACCGGCGCTCAGTCGGTGCCGACGAGCTGGTCAGAGCGGGTGAAGGTCCAGGTGCGGGTGATCGAGAGGATGTCGGCCTTCTTGCGCATGTCGTCGGGGAAGGCGGCGTAGGGCGCGGCGAGCCGGACGATGTTCTCCGCCGCAGCGTCGAGCACCTTGGAACCGGAGGAGCGGTCGATCTCGATGGTTTCGATGCGCCCGTCGGCGTAGATCGAGACCGTGAGCTTGAGGCTGCCGTAGATGCCCTGCCGGCGCGCGGCTTCCGGGTAGTTGACGTTGCCCACACGTTCGACCTTGGCGACCCAGTCCTCCACGTAGCGGGCGAAGCTGTATTCCTT
>JBGAFQ010000034.1:0-29809 GCA_044227195.1 Thiobacillus sp. | reverse complement strand
CGAGCAGGTGCTGCGCGACGTGCTGCAGCCGGACAAGATCAATCTCGCCTCGCTCGGCAACGTGGTGCCGCATCTGCACTGGCACGTGATTCCACGCTTCGGGGATGACCCGCATTTCCCGAATCCGATCTGGGGCGGAAAGCTGCGCGACACCTCCCATGCCGTCCCTGCCGATCTGGAGGCACGACTGATCCAGGCATTCGCCCAGGCCATGCGGGCCTAACCGACGGCCTGTTCGCGTCCGGGAAAGGGGATGACCCGGGCCGCAGGCTCGTGCGCCTGCACGCGCGCGGCGGGGAAGAGGGCGGAGAAGGTGCTGCCCTTGCCGGGGATGGACTGGATGTCGAGGCGCGCGCCGTGGCGGGTGAGGACGTGCTTGACGATGGCGAGCCCGAGGCCGGTGCCGCCGGTTTCGCGCGATCGGCTGCGGTCGACCCGGTAGAAACGCTCGGTCAGGCGCGGGATGTGTTCGGCGGCAATGCCTTCGCCGGTATCCGTGACGGAGAACACACCTTCGCCGTTCTGGATGCGCCAGGCGAGCGTGATGTCGCCGCCTTCCGGGGTGTAGCGCACGGCGTTCGACACCAGGTTGGCGAGCGCGCTGCGGATTTCCTGCAGATTGCCCCGCAGGCCCGCTTCGCTGGCGAGTTCGAGGTGGACGCGATGGCGGCCGCGGCTCAGCGATTCGGCTTCGGCGGCGAGGGCGCGTGCCATGTCGGGCACGCTGACGTCCTCTTCCTTCAGTGCGTGCTCCTCGCTTTCCAGCCGCGACAGCGTCAGCAGGTCGTCGAGCAGGCGCTGCATGCGGCGGGTGTGGTCGAGCATCAGATCGAAATAGCGGTGCGATTCGTCGGCCGGCAAGGGGGCTGGCGCGTCAGCCAGGGTTTCGACGAAGCCGCCGACCACGGTGAGCGGCGTGCGCAATTCATGCGAGACATTGGCGATGAAGTCGCGCCGCATCGCGTCCACCCGCTCGAGTTCGGTGATGTCGCGGGCGACCAGCAGCTTCTTGCCCTCGCCGAAAGGGACGAGTTGCAGCGATAACGACACTTCGCGGTTGATCGGCGATTTGCACACCAGCCGGCGCGAAAAATCGGCGGCGTCGAGGAATTCGAGGAAATGCGCCTGCCGCATGAGATAGCGGATGAACTGCCCGCGGTCACGCTCGCAGTCCAGCCCCATGTACTTGCGCGAAGCGGGGTTGCACCACTCGATCTGCTCGTTGCCGTTGAGAATGACCATGCCGTCGGGCACGGCCTGGGCGGCGTGTTCGAACTGTTCGAGCGCGGTGGTGAGTTCGCTGCGGCTGGCTTTCTGGCGGCGCTGGAGTTTCTGCAGGCGGTAGAAGATGTCGCCCCAGGTGCCGGTGGCGTCCGGCGGCTCGACTTCCTCGGGATTTTCAAGCCAGCGGGCAAGGCGGAATTCCTGCCACAGTCGACGCAGCATGACGAAGGCCTGGATGCCGGCCAGAAAACCCAGCGCAGCAACCAGCCCGGAAGACGCCCACAGGATGAGCGCCACCACCAGCACGCCCGCAAGCACGCTCAAGGGGCGCCACCAGAAACCCATGTTTGTTCCCACCCTCAAACCCGGTGGCCGGATTATTAACTTACTTCGGCGGAAAAGCGATAGCCCGCGCCGCGCACGGTCTGGATCAGGTCGGAATGCCCGGACGGCTCCAGCGCGAGCCGCAGACGCCGGATGTGGACGTCGACGGTGCGTTCTTCCACGAACACGTCGTCGCCCCACACCTGGTCGAGCAGCTGGGTGCGCGAATACACGCGCTCGGGATGGGTCATGAAGAAATGCAGCAGCCGGAATTCGGTGGGGCCGAGATCCAGCGCCTGGCCTTTGCCGCTCACGCGGTGGCTGCCGGGGTCGAGTTTTAGGCCGTTGATTTCCACCGGCTCGTCGGTCATTTGCGGAGCGCGGCGGCGCAGCACGGCCTTGATCCGCGAGACCAGTTCGCGCGGGGAAAACGGCTTGGTGATGTAGTCGTCGGCGCCGGTGTCCAGGCCCAGCACCTTGTCGCGTTCCTCGCCGCGCGCGGTCAGCATGATGATGGGAATCGGCTGGTAACGTTCGTCGCTGCGCAGGCGCTTGCACAGGTCGATGCCCGACATGCCGGGCAGCATCCAGTCAAGCAGGATGACGTCGGGCAGGGTGCTCTTGAGGAATTTCAGCGCGTGCTCGGCGTCGCCGGCGGCGGTAACCGAATGGCCGGCCTGCGCCAGATTGAATTTCAGCAGTTCCTGGATACCGGGTTCGTCTTCGACCAGCAGGATGTTGGCAGCCATGATGACTCCGCTCGTTTGACCGGTGGCCATACTATGACAGCAGTATGACTGATTTATGACATGGCGCGAGATCGGCCAAACCCGCGCCGGCCCGCGCGCTGGTAGAATCCAGCCAGTTCCCGCCTCCCGTCTGCCATGGATAAAACCACCCATTTCGGCTACCAGCAGGTGCCCGAATCCGAAAAAGCCGCCAAGGTGGCCGAGGTCTTCCATTCGGTCGCCGCCAGATACGACCTCATGAACGACCTGATGTCGGCCGGCCTGCACCGCCTGTGGAAGCGCTTCACCGTCGCCCAGGCCGGACTGCGGCCGGGCATGAGGGTGCTCGACGTGGCCGGCGGCACCGCCGACCTGACCCGGCTGTTCCTGAAGGAAGTCGGCGACACCGGCACCGTGCTGCTCACCGACATCAACTTCTCCATGCTGCGCGAAGGCCGCGACCGCATGCTGAACGAGGGCCGGACCCCGCCCGCCGTGCAATGCGACGGCGAACGCCTGCCCTTCCCGGACAACCATTTCGACTGCGTGTCGGTGGCCTTCGGTCTCAGGAACATGACGCACAAGGATCAGGCGCTGGCCGAGATGCACCGCGTGCTGAAGCCCGGCGGGCGCCTGCTGGTGCTGGAGTTTTCCAAGGTATGGAAGCCGCTGGAACCGGCCTACGACCTGTATTCCTTCAAGCTGCTGCCGCTGATGGGCAAGCTGGTCGCGAACGACCCGGGCAGTTATCAATACCTGGCCGAATCGATCCGCATGCACCCCGGCCAGGAAGAACTCAAGGCCATGATGGAAACCGCCGGCTTCGCCCGCGTGCAGTATCACAATCTCACCGCCGGCATCGTCGCGCTCCACAAGGGCTTCAAGGTTTGATCGCCCCGGGCATGATGACCACGGCCCTCGTCGAGCGCGGGCTCAACCACCTGCTGCGCCAGTCGCCCGGCGCGGCCGAAAGCCTGCAACGCCACGCCGGCATGGGCGTGCGTTTCGATCTCGCCGCCTCGCACCTCGACTTCCGGATCGCAGACGACGGCTATTTCTCCGAAGCCGTATTCGAAGCGCCCGATGCGACCATTCGCCCGACCGCCCGGTTGCTGGCCCGCCTGCCCTTCTTCGGCCGCGAGGCCCTGCGCGACGCCGACTATCAGGGTGACCCCGCGCTGCTCGCCACGCTGGATCGCGTGTTCAAGCAACTCCGATGGGATGTCGAGGCCGACCTCGCTCCCTTCGTCGGCGATGCGCTGGCCCATCGCCTGCACGCGCTGGGGCAAACCGCAATCGAACGCTTTGGCGGCACGGTTGCGGCACTCGGCCGCAATGCCAGCGAATACGCAGTGGAAGAAGCGGAGATGATGGCGCGCGGCGTCGACGTGGCACGCTTCAATGCCGACGTCGATGCGCTTGCCGACGCCGTCGCCCGACTGGAAGCGCGCCTCGCCCGACTCGAATCATGAAACTGCTGCGCCTCGCCCGCATCCTCCGCGTCGCGCTGCAATACGGCCTCGAAGAGTTTTTCCTTGGCCACGAACGGGTGCGCCCGCTGCGCTGGCTGGTGCGCGCCACCCTGTTCTGGCGCCCGCTGAAGGCACCGCGCGGTGTGCGGCTGCGCCAGGCGCTGGAGGCGCTGGGGCCGATCTTCGTCAAGTTCGGCCAGATGCTCTCGACCCGGCGCGACCTGGTGCCGCTGGACATCGCCGACGAACTGGCGCTGCTGCAGGACCGCGTCCCGCCCTTCCCTTCCGGCCAGGCGGTCGCCACGCTGGAAGCGGCCTACGGCAAGCCACTCCATGCGGTCTTCGCCGAATTCGACGCCACACCGGTCGCCTCGGCCTCGGTGGCGCAGGTGCACTTCGCCCGCCTGCACGACGGCACGGCGGTGGCGGTTAAGGTACTGCGGCCCGGCATCGCCCCGGTGATCGCCCACGACGTTTCCCTGCTCTACGCCGCCGCCGGGCTCGTCGAAAAACTCTTCGCCGACGGCCGCCGCCTGCGCCCGCGCGAAGTGGTCGCCGAGTTCGAGAAGCACCTGGAGGACGAGCTCGACCTGATGCGCGAGGCGGCGAACTGCTCGCAGCTGCGGCGCAACTTCAAGGATTCGCCGCTGCTCGCGGTGCCCGAGGTCTACTGGGACTGGTGCGCGCGCGAAGTGATGGTGATGGACCGCATGGACGGCATCCCCGTGAGCCAGATCGACCGGCTGCGCGAATCCGGCGTGGACATCCCCAAACTCGCCGCCACCGGCGTGGAAATCTTCTTCACCCAGGTGTTCCGCGACGGCTTCTTCCACGCCGACATGCACCCGGGCAACATTCTCGTGCGCGCCGGCTCGGAGCAGTACATCGCCCTCGACTTCGGCATCATGGGCACGCTCACCGAGGTCGACAAGCAGTACCTCGCACGCAACTTCCTTGCCTTCTTCCGCCGCGACTACAAGGGGGTGGCGCAGGCGCATCTGGAGTCGGGCTGGGTCCCCGCCGACACCCGCGTCGACGAGCTCGAGGCCGCGGTGCGCGCGGTCTGCGAACCGGTGTTCGACCGCCCGCTGAAGGAGATTTCCTTCGGCCGCGTGCTGCTGCAGCTGTTCCAGGCCTCGCGCCGCTTCAACGTCGAGATCCAGCCGCAACTGGTCCTGCTGCAGAAGACCCTGCTCAACATCGAGGGGCTGGGCCGGCAACTCGACCCCGACCTTGACCTGTGGAAAACCGCCAAGCCCTTCCTGGAACGCTGGATGAACGAACAGGTCGGCTGGCGTGCGCTGGTCAGGAACCTGAAGAACGAAGCGCCGAAGTGGGCGCAATTGCTGCCGCAATTGCCGCGTCTGGCCCACCACGCCCTGAACGAGAATCGCCTCGCCCAGCTGGAATCGGGCCTCACCCTGCTGCTGAAGCAGCAGCAGGCACGCAACCGCTGGCTGGGGGCCATCGCCGGCCTGCTCGCCCTGCTGGCGCTCGCCGCGTTTTATTCTCTCTTGCGATAATTAGGACTCGCCCCATGCTGATCGGCTTCGTCATCCTCTATCTGCTCGTCTCCGTCGGCGTGGGGGTCTACGCCGCGACCCGCGTCCACAACGCACGGGATTACGTGGTGGCCGGCCGGCACCTGCCGATCTACATCGTCACCGCCACCGTGTTCGCCACCTGGTTCGGCTCGGAAACGGTGCTCGGCATTCCCGCCACCTTTCTCAACGAAGGCCTGCGCGGCATCGTGTCCGATCCCTTCGGTTCCTCGCTGTGCCTGATCCTGGTCGGCCTGTTCTTCGCGCGCAAGCTCTACCGGATGAACCTGCTCACCATCGCCGACTATTACCGCAAGCGTTACGGCCGCAAGGTGGAAGTCGTCACCGGCATCGCCATCATCATTTCCTACCTCGGCTGGGTCTCGGCCCAGATGACCGCGCTCGGCCTGGTGTTCAACATCCTCTCGCAGGGCGTGATCACGCAAACCCAGGGCACGCTCATCGGCGCCGCCATCGTGCTGCTCTACACCCTGTACGGCGGCATGTGGTCGGTGGCGCTCACCGATTTCTTCCAGATGAGCATCATCGTCGTCGGTCTGCTGTACATCCTGTACGTGGCATCGGACATGGCGGGCGGGCTCGGCCACGTGGTGCAGCACGCCGCACAGAAAGGCCAGTTCCACTTCTGGCCCGAAGCCAACAGCAAGGACGTCATCGCCTTCGTCGCCGCCTGGATCACCATGATGTTCGGCTCGATTCCCCAGCAGGACGTGTTCCAGCGCGTCATGTCGGCCAAGAGCGAAAACGTCGCGGTCGCCGGCTCGGTGCTGGGCGGCAGCTTTTATTTCCTCTTCGCCTTCGTGCCGCTGACCATCGCCTATTCCGCCACGCTCATCGACCCGCAGCTGGTGTCCGGCCTGCTCGACAAGGACTCGCAGATGATCCTGCCGCAGCTCATCCTCAACCACATGCCGGTGTTCGCCCAGATCATGTTCTTCGGCGCCCTGCTCTCGGCCATCATGAGCACCGCCTCGGGCACCCTGCTGGCACCTTCGGTCACCCTGTCCGAGAACATTCTCAAACCCTACCTGCCCAACCGCACCGACAAGACGCTGCTGCTCACCATGCGCATCGTCGTGGTCTGCTTCGCCGCCGTGGTCACCCTGTTCGCCCTGTATTCCGACGCCACCATCTACCAGATGGTCGAGAACGCCTACAAGGTCACCCTGGTCGTCGCCTTCGTGCCCCTGGTCGCCGGACTGTACTGGAAACGCGCGAACAGGCACGGTGCGTATCTCGCGATCGCCCTGGGGCTCGCGGTCTGGATTCCCATGGAAATCTGGCTGCCGGAAGGCGAAGCCCTGATGCCGCCTCAGTTCGCGGGTTTTCTGGCAAGTATCGCTGGCATGGTTGTCGGCAGCCTGACGGGGCAGCAAGCGCATCATCACGCGCATGCCTGAACAGATCGCCCGGCCCGGATCGACAGCGTCGGAATAATTTACAGTCCCGGGCCCCTTCATGGTCAACCTGCACCACACTTCCAAGTTAAAGCACTGTTAAGAAAGACATTTTCACCCCCATGGCGTGGCTGGCACAAACGATGCTTGAATACAGGCAACTGAACACGCGCTGAATTTCAGGGCTGTTTAATCAGTGAATTGGGATGGATTGCTTCCTCAGTCTTCAAACAACAGACCTTCAACCAAGGAGCCGCATTATGAAAAAAACCGCACTCGCCAGCGCCCTGTTCGCCACGGCCCTGTTCGCCGCGGCCAGCGCCAGCGCTGCCCCCGTCATCGTCAACACCGCGCTTTCCAACATCGGGACGGCGTTCGACAACATCATCACCGGCACCGGTGCGAGCGTCGTCACTGCGCAGGTCGTCACCGGCACGAACACCTACAACTACATCGACAAGGACGGCAACCCCGCCACCGTCACCGTGACCCGCCCCAATGGGTCGGCTCCCAGCTTCTATGGCCAATACGGAACGCTTTCGGGTTCCGCTTGGGACATCGGCCCCGCTTCTTCCGCGAGCGACCCCATTCCCGGTTTCAACTCCGGCCTGACCTTCACCTTCAGCTCCCCGGTGAACGCCTTCGGCTTCGAGATCGGAGACTGGGCAACCTGCTGCACCGCTGGCAGCCGTCCTGCCAACATCCAGTCGACCTACGGCGTGCCCGCACAGGGTTCCGGCCTGTGGATCGCCTTCGACGGCGGCGCAGCCACCCTGCCGGCCAATGCGCTTAGCGCGAATGACAACCCCGGTATTCCGGCGGGTGATGGCTACCAGAATTTTATCGGCGCCATCGACTCCTCGAGCTTCTTCTCCAAGGTCACCTTCTTCGGCGACGGTTTCGGCGAAGTCCTGGTGGCCGGCGGCACGCTGCGCTTCGCTTCGGTTCCGCGGGGTTCCGTGGGTGGCGTTCCGGAGCCTGCCTCCCTGGCTCTGCTGGGCATCGGCATGGCCGGCCTGGCTGCCATGCGCCGTCGCAAGACTGCCTGAGCAGGATTCACGCACCAACAAAAACGGCGACCTTGGTCGCCGTTTTTGTTTTGGGTCTCTGACAACGCCTGCCATTCAGTTCAGCGCAGGTAACCTTCGTATTCCAGCTTGAGCAGGATTTGCTGCACGGCCTCGTCGATCCCGAGCCCGGTGGTGTCGATGGCGAGTTCCGGTTGCTCCGGCACTTCATAGGGATCGGACACGCCGGTGAATTCCGGAATCAACCCTGCCCTCGCCTTGGCGTACAGCCCTTTGCGGTCGCGCGCCTCGCAGGTTTCGATCGGGGTGGCGACATGGATTTCGATGAACCCGCCCACCGCTTCGATCATGGTCCGCACGTCGCGCCGCGTCTGGCGGTAAGGCGCGATGGGCGCGCAGATGGCGATGCCGCGGTTCTTGGTGATTTCGCTGGCAACGAATCCGATGCGCCTTACGTTGATGTCGCGGTGCACCTTGGAAAATCCCAGTTCGGACGACAGGTGACGGCGCACGATGTCGCCATCCAGCAGCGTCACGTTGCGCCCGCCCATCTCCATCAGGCGCGCCGCCAAAGCACGCGCGAGCGTGGATTTTCCGGCGCCCGACAGGCCGGTGAAGAACACGGTAAAGCCCTGCCGGTCGCGCGGCGGGCTCTGGCGGTGCAGTTCGGCCAGCACCTCGGGAAAGCTGTACCACTCGGGAATCTTCAGGCCAGCCCGCATGCGGCGGCGGAATTCCTCGCCCGACAAGGTCAGCAGGCGCGCGCCCTCGGGCGCCTCGGCAGCAGGCAGGTATTCGGCACGGTCCTCGACATAGACCATGCGCGGATAGGCGATGAGTTTGACGCCGATTTCTTCGGCACGCGCGGCGACGGGCAGTCCGGCATGATCGCGGGTCAGGTCCTCGCCGCGGCGGCATTCGCCATCGGGCTGATGTTCCCCGCCGGCGATGAGTATGCCGCAGCCGTAGTTGCGCGCGACGATGGCGCGCAGCAGCAGCGCCGCCGCGCTGGCCTCGCGCGGCGGCGCGGGCAGCAGGGCAAGCTGCGTGGTGGCGGCGGGGAAGCGTTCCCGGACCGCCATGAAGCTGCGCACCAAGCCGAAATAGGCCGGGGCATCGGTGATGTCGCCGCCGGCCTGCGGATGCAGCAGCAGGTTCGCTTCGTTCTCGACCGCGCTTTTGAGGCAGAACTCGAACTGCGCGCGATGCATGGGCTGGCGCGCCTGCCATGCGACCACCCGCCGCCAGCCACGCTTCGCAAACAGGGCACGCAGCTCGGCGGGGGACATCCGCAAGGCGGAAAAATCCGGGTGCGCCGGCAGGGCGACGCCCTCGACCGGACCGCCCAGATGCCAGGTGCCGTCGGTTTCCCAGATATCGGACACGCTCAGTATGGCGAGCATGAAGCCTTCGCCGTCGCGCAGTGCGATGCGGTCGCCGGTCTTGAATCCGCCAGCGGCCTTGTGGCGCGTCGCGAGTGTGATCGGCACCGGCCAGAAGCGGCCGTCGTCCAGGCTGCGTTCGGCTTCGACGCGCGCGCACTGGGCGCGCGTCATGAATCCCCTCAGCGGCGAATAGGCGCCGTTCATGAGCATTTCGAGCTCGCAGCGTTGTTGCCAGTCGAGGTCGAGCGAAGGCAGGGCGAGCGCTTCCTGCTTCAGCGCGTCGGCGCGCGCCGGGTCGACGAGATTGACGAGCGTGCCGCCGTAGGGCGCGATCAGTTGGTCCATGCCGCTTGAATGCATACTCGGTCAGCTCCGTGAAAAAACCGTGTAGAAGCCAGCAATAAACCGGCCAAGTTCGCTTTCCGGCAGATGATCGATGCCCGCCGCCCCCTTGCGACCGCCGCCGGTATCGAACTGGCTGCACAGTATGTCCGCGCCTGCCTTGGTCGCCAGCGGCGCACGCACGCTGACAAGGTAGCCACCGCCCGGCTTGGCCGTGAGCACGGCGTGCGCCTGTTCAAACGACTCGACCGCCAGGCGATTGCCGAAGACGCCGGAAATCCGGCGCGCCCATTTCTCCGCCGGCAGCACGAAAACGCGGCCGGCCGGCCGCGATTCGGCCGCCGGCACGGCGACGGCGCGTGCCATATCGTCCGCATAGCCGGTTTTCAGGATGCGGTACGCGGGCGAATCGGCGGCGAAGGCGAGCGGATCGGCATAGGGCCGTACCTGCCGATACAACTCGGCCGGGTCGAAGAAGAGATCGTCCAGCGTCTCGCCGTAACCGTTGTAGTTGAGACATTCGCCCAATGACTGCAAGCAATCCAGCTGGTCGTCCGACAAATGCAGCGGCGCGGCGGCGCGGCGTGCGGATTCCGCAAGGTTGTCGCCGAACGCGGCGGTCACCGCCCAGGCCAGATGCCTGCCCCCAAGGTAATCGTTCACCAGCAGGCTGGTGCATACGTTCGCATCCGTGTCGATGTGCGGCTCGAAATTCGGATGCACAGGAATTTCGCCCGGCTGGTGATGATCGAAATAGCGCACCAGCGCGCCGGTTCCGAGCAAGGCATCGAGCGCTGCGCGATTCCTGGACAGGGCGATGTCGAGCACGGTCACGCGGTCGCCGGCCTGCGCCTGCACGCGCTTCAAGAGATCGATGTTGCGCTTGGGGCCGGTAACGAGCTGCGATTCGCCGGGTTCGGCGAGCCGCAGCTGGTGCAGGGCGCAGATGCCGTCGGCATCGCCGTTGAATACATCGATCACTTGTTGCGTCATCTCAGTTGTTAGAATCTTTCCATGCCACGCCGCCACGCTTCGCGCCCAGCACGACCCGGAACATCCCATCAGTCAGCTTCCATGTTCTGGATGGCGGTCGCCTATTGCACGCTGCTGGTGTACGGCACCCTGTTTCCGCTCGACGAGTGGACACCCCCGATATTCGGCTGGTCGAATCCTATCACGCTGCCATGGCCCGCCCAGGCGTCCCGCGCCGACATCATGGTCAACGTGCTGGCCTATATTCCCATGGGTTTGTTTCTGGTTTTGTGGCTGCGCAGCAAACTGGGCATCGTCCTGGCGGTGCTGCTGGCCAGTCTGTTCGGCTGCGGTCTGAGCTTTGCGCTGGAAATCCTGCAATCGGCACTGCCCAGCCGCGTCCCGTCGCGGCTCGACTGGGCGACCAACACGGCAGGCGCACTGACGGGTGCGCTGTCAGGCGCGCTGTTCGACCCGCGGCTTCCGTCCAGCCGCGCCCTGCTCGAGCTGCGCCGAAGCTGGTTCGCGCCGGGCGCGCTGGTCAATCTGGCCCTGTCGATTCTGGGACTGTGGGCGATGACGCAGGCCGCGCCCTTCATCCCTTCGCTGGACTGGGGCAACCTGAAGACCGGCCTGAAGCCCCTGGGCAATACGCTGCGACACCTGGAAACCTTTCAACCCCTGCTGGCGCTCGAAACCGGGCTGACCATCCTGGCCCTGGGCCTGCTCGCGCGCATGGCGGCGCTGCGATCCACTGTGTGGCCCTTCCTGTTTTTCACGCTCGGCGTCCTGTTGCTCAAGGTACCCGTGGTGGGGCGGCAACTGACGCTCGAGGCGATGGCCGGCTGGGCGGGCGCCATGGCGGTCCTGCTCGTCTGGCCCACGAAATCGATGCCCGCGCGCGTGCTCGGGATGGGTGCCGCGCTCGTGTCCGCCTACGCGCTTTCGCAATTCCGGCCGGGCGATACGGCCAGCACCTATGCGATCAACTGGATTCCGTTCAAGGACCAGGTCGGCACGCTCGCCGGCATGAGCGATATCCTGGAAACGCTGTGGCCCTTCATGGCGCTGGCGCTGGCGGTGAGATGGCTCACGCCCTGGCGCTGGCGGCGTGCGGTCTGGCTGGGCGGCGGCCTGGCGGTCGCCGCACTGACTTTCGCGCTGGAGTGGATGCAGCAATCCATTCCCGGCCGCTTCGCCGACATCACCGACGTGCTGCTCGCCGTCGCGGGCTGGATGCTGCCCTGGCTGCTGACCGATACGCGCGGCCGCATGGCGGAACCCGTTGCGCCTGCCCGTGCGGTACGCTGGGCCCTGCCGGCGCTCGCCGTCACGGTGGCGTCGCTCGGTTTCGTCGGCTGGACCGTGGGCAGTACCGTGCGCGTCGAAACCGACGAACGCGGCCGCGCCATGCTGCCGGCTCCGGAAAATCTGGCGCCCATTGCGCTACCGGGCTTTCACCGCAGCCACCCGCGCCTGCCGCATCCAAGCCGGGCCGATATCGAGCGATTGCACGTCGAAAATCCCGAATGGTTCAACCAGTTGCGCGGCCGGGCGCGCAACGGCGAAGGCGATCTGTACGCCATCACCCTGCTCGCGCTGATCGAACCCGGCAGCCAGGATCTGGCCCGCCTGCATCAGCGTCTGATGGCGGAGCAATACAGCTATCGCGGCGAACAGGCGAAACCCGTGGCCCTGGCCTACGACTGGCTGTACGACCAGTGGAGCGACGCGCAGCGTGCCCAGCTGCGCGACAAGCTCGCCGAGGGCGTGGCCTTCCTCGTCGAACTGATCCGCCGCGACCGTCTGTCGCCCTACAACGTCTATCTCTACAACAGTCCTTTCCAGGCGCTGATCGCGGCCAATCTGGCGCTGTACGATGACGATCCGCGCGGCGAGCTCAACATGCGGTTCACCTACGATCTGTGGAAACACCGCGTATTGCCGGCCTGGCGGCAGGTGATGGGACAGAACGGCGGCTGGCACGAAGGCGGCGAATACGTGGGCGTCGGCATCGGCCAGGCAATCTATCAGGTGCCCGCGATGTGGCGCGCGGCTACGGGCGAAGACCTGTTCAAGACCGAACCGGGAATTCGCGGTTTCCTCGATTTCATGGTCTATCGCAAACAGCCGGACGGCACGGATTTCCGCTGGGGCGACGCGGGCTACTTCGACAGGATCGTCCCCGACCTGATACCGCTGGCGCTCGAATACCGCCACGCCGCGGCGTACAGCCTATCGCCGCCGCGCGAGACCGTGCCCACCGGATGGCCGTGGGGGCCGCTCAGCGACGCAAGCATGGTGGATCCGCTGGCACGCGAACGCCTGCCGCTCGCGCGCCGGTTCGACGGCATCGGCATGGTCGTGGCACGCAGCGACTGGTCGCCGGACGCCACCTATGTCACGTTCAAGGCAGGCGACAACTTCTGGTCGCATTCGCACCTCGACCAGGGCGCCTTCACTTTGTACAAGGGCGGCGGACTCGCGCTGGACAGCGGCCTCTACGGTCCGAAATACGGCTCCGATCACCACATGAACTACACGTATCAGAGCATCGCGCACAATCTCGTGACGGTCACCGACCCGGCCGACACCGCAGTTTCGGAGGGCAAGACCGTGCGCGAAATCGCCAACGACGGCGGTCAGCGGCGCATCGGTTCGGGCTGGGGCTTGGCATCGGCACCGATCGACGTGACCGACTGGGAAGATCAGCGTGCGCTTTACCACACCGGCAGCCTCGTCGGCTACCGCGCCGATGCGGACAGCGTCGTCGCCGTGGCGGACGTCACACCCGCCTACACCAACAGCCAGTCCGGCGCCGGCGAGTTCTCCCATCGGACCCGCCGGGTCGAGAAACTGTGGCGTACCTTCATCTACGACCGCGCCGCCGACGTCGTCATCGTGCGCGACCTGGTGCGTTCGACGCATGCCGAATTCCAGAAACGCTGGCTGTTGCACACGACCGATCGTCCATCGATCGGTGGCAACCGCTTCCACGTCGACCTGCCGCCCAACCTCGCTCGCGGCCAGGCTGGCGGGCAGCTCGACGGCTACGTTCTGTTGCCCGAGCAAGCGCGCCTGAACGCCATCGGCGGGCCGGGGTTCGAGTTCTGGGTGGACGGCAAGAATTACGACGAGAACGGTATGCTTGCCGCGGTCATCGCCTCGCGCAGACAGCCGGTCGAGCCCGGCAACTGGCGGATCGAGATCTCGCCGCCTGCGCCCCGCACGGACGATGAATTTCTCGTCGTTCTGGTTCCGCGCCTGGCGACTGCGGTTACGGCGCCGCAGATACGGAAAATCGAGAGGAATGGACTGCGCGGCGTGGAAATTGTCGGCACGGGCGGTACGCGTCGATGGTGGTTCACACCTGACCGCATGGATGTCTCGCTCGAAACCGCCAGCGGCAGTCGGAAGATCTACGTCCAGCCTGCGGACTATCTGGAAGACGATTCGCTGTCGCAACGCCTCGTGCGCTGGTGGCGCGCGCTGCTCGATTGACGCCCCCGACGCTCAGTCGGCGACTTCCTGATCCGTATCGGCCGCGCCCGCCGCCCTGAGCAGATCGATCTTGCCGAACAAGGCACGCGACATGCTGGACACGCTCTGCCGCCCCGTATCCACCACAATGTCCGCGATCTCCCGGTAGAGCGGATCGCGCTGTTTGTACAGTTCCCGCAATCGTTCCAGCGGATTCCCGGTTTGCAGCAGCGGGCGGTTGCGGTCGTGACGGGTACGTTCGAACAGATGTTCGGGCGTACCGCGCAGATAGATCACCATGCCGTTGCGGCCCAGCGCTTCGCGATTGGTCTGGGAGAGAACCGCCCCGCCGCCAGTTGCCAGCACGATGCCGTGCAGCGTCGTCAGTTCGGCAATTGCCGCTTCCTCGCGCTTGCGGAACCCGGTTTCGCCCTCGATCTCGAAAATCACCGGGATTTTCACGCCTGTCCGCGTCTCGATCTCATGATCGGAATCGAAGAAGTCGCATCCGTAGTGCCTGGCCAGCAATCGCCCCACGGTGGTTTTGCCTGCCCCCATCAATCCGACGAGATAAAGGTTGTCCCGTTTACTCATGGGCGCATTCTAGCGGAGCCACCACCCGCGACAGCCAGCATCTTCGGCGATGCAACAAAAAAAGCGCGGGCATGCCCGCGCTTTTTATTGGTGCCGATCGCTGTTAACGCAAGGACAAACGCTCATCGAGAATGCGCGGGGTGAGGAAGATGATGAGTTCGGTTTTGCTGTTTTCTTTGGTTGTAGTCTTGAACAGATTACCCAGTACAGGGACATCGCCCAACAGCGGAACCTTGCTCACAGACGAGCTTTCGCTTCCATCGAAAATCCCGCCCAAAACGAGCGTTTCTCCGTTACTAACGCGAATCTGCGTTTTGATCCGTTTGGTGTCAATAGCCGGGTTATCACCAATGTTTGCAATATCACGAACTGCATCTTTCTGTACTTCCACAGTCAGAATGATTGAATCGTTATTCAGAATTTGCGGATCGACGAGCAGACAGAGGAATGCGTCCTTGAAGGTGACGGTCGGCGGCGAATTCGCGGTACCTGGTGTGATATAGGGAATTTGCGTGCCATTGAGAATGACAGCCGGCTTCTGGTTGGATGTCACCACACGCGGATTGGAAATTACCTTGCCGCGATCTTCTGCCTCGAGTGCACGTAATTCGAGACCCAAGAGGTTCCCATTCGCTGGATCAAGCAAAGAGACCAGCAGGTTTGGTGTAACACTGGGTGCATTTTGCCCCTCGCCACTAAAAGTGCGGCTACCGCTAGCGTTTTGTGCCGAGAAGCTCAGCTTTGCTCCTAGGTCGCGACTCCAGCCATCGGTGGCCACCACAACCCGCGCCTCAATCATGACCTGACGCGCAGGCACGTCCAGCCGCGCTAGCAATTCGCGGACTTCCTGAATCTTCTTCGGCGTATCGGTGATGATCAACGTGTTGGTTTTCAATTCGTAGGTTGCACGGCCACGCTTGGTCAGAACTTTCTGGTCGTTTTCTCCCTGCCCCTGCTGCGACGCCTGTGCCGCCGCGGCGCCACCCAGACCCTGGGCTTGCGCCGAACAGTTCACCGAATTGTTGGTGGCCGAGTTCAAAAACGCACCCGAAGCGAAGCCGTACAGCATGGTCTGCGCTTCGTCGGCACGCATGTAGTTGAGCTGGATGTATTCAGTCGTCAGCGGTTCCAGATCTGAAACCTGTTTCTTGGCTTCGAATTCCAGCTTCTCCTTGGTCAGGAGCTCGTCCTTCGGCGCGATCCAGACCACGTTGCCGTTCTGGCGCTTGTCGAGGCCCTTGGTCTGCATGATGAGGTCGAGCGCCTGATCCCAGGGCACGTCCTTCAGACGCAGGGTCAGATTGCCCGTGACCGTATCGCTCGCGACGATGTTGAGGCCAGTGAAATCGGCGATGACCTGTAGTACCGAGCGCACTTCGACGTTCTGGAAGTTGAGCGAGAGTTTTTCGCCGGTGTACTTGATCTTGCCGTCGGCGGTTTTCTTCTGGCCGTCGGTCGAGGGTTTCACTTCGACGATGAAACTGTTGTCGGTCTGGTAGGCTGAATATTCCCAGCCGCCCTTGGGTTCGATCACCATGCGGGTGTTGTCTCCCAGCGTGTAGGTTTCGACGGTCTGGACCGGCGTGCCGAAATCCGCGACGTCGAGGCGGCGCTGCAGGGCCTTGGGCAGTTCCGTACCGATGAAATCGACGACCACGCCGTTGGCTTGCTGACGGATGTTGATGCCGGCCTGCGCATCGGAGAGTGTCGTCACGATGCGCGCTTCGCCCGCGGCACCGCGCCGGAAATCGACGTCGCGAATGCTGTGGCTCGCATTGCCGGGCGCAGCCTCGGCAAAACGCGGCGTGACGTTGACGGGTGCCGCCCCCGCCCCGACGTCGCCCAGCGCCACCAGCAGCTGTTTGCCTTCTATCTTGGCTTCGTACTCGACCGACTTGTTCAGGTTCAGCACCAGACGGGTACGCGTGCCTGCCTGGACGACGTTGACGCTCGACAGGGGGCCGAGATTGGCTTCGACCGTATTCTTCCCGATTGCGTTGCCGGTGTCGGGCAGATCGAGCGCGATGCGCGGCGGATTGCCAACGGTGAAGCCCGCTGGCGTCGCGGTCAGCGCGTTCTTCAGGTTGACGCGGACCACCACCTTGCCCCCGGGCAAAGTCGTGGTTTCCACGCTTTGCACCGCGTTGCCTGTCGGCGGCAGGTCGGCGGCTTGGGCCACGAGCGGCATCGCCAGGGACAGCAGCGCGATTCCAAACAGTTGGCGGGCGATTTTGTGGGCAATTTTGGGCAATGCGTTCATGTCAGCCTCTTTGAAATTCAGTGCTACATTCATTCCTGCAAGATCAGGGTACTGGTGCGCTCGGACCAATCTCCGGCGCTGTCCTGGACGATTTCGCGCAAGGTCACTTCGCTATCGCTGATCTGCGTGACGAGGCCGAAATTCTGGCCCATGTAGTTGCCTTTGCGAATGTGATAGATGGCGTTGTCGGGCGTCTTGATCACCGCATGGATCACGCCCTTCCTGGACAGCACGCCAACCATCTTCAGCGTCTCCAGCGAAAAGGCCTCCAGAGGCTCCTTGGGCCGCGTCAAGTCGGGCTGCAGACCGCCGCCGCCGCCGGTCGAGAGCTTTCTCGGCTTGAACGGATCGGGCAGATCGAACGCATTGTAGGAAAACGGCTCGTACAGTTTGACTTCCGGGAGCGGTTCGATCTTCCCCTGCATGTCCTTGCCGGTTTCGGCAACGAAGCTGCGTAGGTCGTCCATGTCGCCGCCGCCGCAACCGGTCAGGGCCAATGCAATCGCGATACTGGCGAGGCGCCTCATTTCTTTTGCTCCTTGCCGCTTTGTTTCTTGGCGATAGCTTCCTCGTCGTCAAGATAACGATAGGTCTTGACCACGGCGTCCATGTTCAATACGCCGTCTTTCGCCGGCTCGAGCGAAATATCCTGCAGGGTAACGATGCGGGAGAGTTTCGAAACGTCGCTCACGAAGGCTGCGATGTCGTGGTAGCCCCCCGTGACCTTGACCCGGATCGGCGTTTCCGCGTAGAACTCCGACACGGTCTCCGCCTCTGGCTTGAACAGATCGAACTGGAGACCGCGTCCCAGACCCGCCTGGTTGACATCGGTGATCAGGGCATCCATTTCCTGCTTGTTGGGCAACTGCTTGAGCAGGGCACCGAACGCCTGCTGAATGTCCGCCAGCTGCTTCTTGTAGGCGTCCAGATTGATCGCCTGATTTTTCTTCACGGTGAAGACGCCGCGCAATTCTGTTTCCTTCTGCTTGGCCGCATCCAGATTTTCAAGGCCGCTGCGCCAGTCGAACCACCAGCCGGCAGCCACGATAGCCACACACAGCAGGACCAACGCCACGAGTTTGGTCGGCAGCGGCCAGTCGGCCAGCGTCTTCAGATCGAGTTTGTTGAGGTCGTCCAGGGTCATGCTTTGCCCCCCTTGGCGTTATTTTCTTCCGGCGCTTGCCGGGTTTGCTTGATCGTCAGGACGAATTCGTTGGCGCGCAGATTGTTGACGGTCGCCGCCTTGATTTCGACCAGCGAGGGCAATTCGAACCACGGCGAGTCGTCCAGATTGCGCATCAGCGTCGATACGCGCGCGCTCGACTGCGTGTAGCCGCTGAGCGTAATCGTGTCGCCCGCCTGCCTGAACGACTTGAGATACAGCCCGTCCGGCAGCAGGCGGATCATCTGGTCGAACAGATGAACGACCTCGGTGCGGTTGGATTGCAGGGTTTCCACGACCTGCTTGCGCGCCAGCAGCGCCTGGGTCTGCTCCCTGATTTTCTTGATTTCGCCGATCTGGCCATCCAGCCTGGCGATTTCCTGATCGAGAAACGCGTTCCGGGCTTCCTGATTGGATTGGCGCGCCGCAATCAGGGTATGCCCAAGTACGACGACGACGACGCCGGTCGCAACAGCGATTCCGAGCAGGATGCCGAACTGGCGCCTGCGGGCTGCACGCGCGAGTTCGCGGTGGGGGAGGAGGTTAATGCGGATCATTGGGGGTCGAACCTCCGCATGGCAAGGCCACAGGCAACGAAAAGTGAAGGCGCGTCGGCAGTCAACGCCTGCGGCCGGATTTTGGGGCCCACCGCCATGTTGGCAAACGGATTGACCACCATGGTGGGCGTGCCGGTCCGCTGGGCCACCACGTCGTCCACGCCGGGGATCATGGCGCCGCCACCGGCGAGCAGAATCTGGTCGACCTTGCGGTATTGCGTGGACGTCGTGAACAACTGAAGTGCGCGGCCGATTTCCATCGCCAGCGTCTCGCTGTAAGGCTGCAGCACTTCCATGTCATAGCTTTCGGGCAGCGTACCCTTGCGCTTGGCGCTCTCGGCTTCGTCGCTGGTCATGCCGTAGCGACGCGAGATTTCATTGTTGAGCTGGTTGCCGCCGAAGCCGTGCTCGCGCAGATAGACCGATTCGTTGTCATGCAGGATATTGATGTGCATGTTCTGCGCACCGACGTCGATGATCGCCACGGTCTGGCCTGCACCGCTGTTCGGCAGCAGGTGGGCGATCTGTTCGTAGGCCGTCTGGGTGGCATAGGATTCGACGTCCATGATGAGCGCCTTCAACCCCGCCGCTTCCACAGCCGCGACCCGGTCCTCGACCTTTTCCTTGCGCGCGGCGGCAAGCAGGATCTGCACGTCGTCCGGACTGGCCGGCGAGGGGCCAAGCACCTGGAAGTCCAGATTGACTTCGTCCAGCGAAAAGGGGATGACCTGATTGGCCTCGGTCTCGACCTGGTTCTCCAGATCGATGCCCTTGAGGCTGGCAGGCGCCAGTATCTTCTTGGTGATGACCGCCGACGAGGGCAGCGCCAGCGCGACGTTCCTGACCCGCGACCCCAGATTCCTCCAGGCGGTGCGCAACGCCTCCGCCACCTGGTCGAGGTTGGCGATGTTGCCGTCCGCCACCGCATCCTTGGGCAAGGGCTCGATCACGTAACGTTCCACCCGCAGCATGCCCTTGCCGGCATCGGACAATTCCACCAGCTTGACCGCAGTCGTGCTGATGTCGAGTCCGATGATCGGCAATCCCTTGGCAGACAGCCAGTCCAGATTGATATTCAGGTGCAAGAGTTTTCCTTTACGCTTCTGTGAGTTGGCGCTTATTCTTATTGTGGTTTTTAGATGCTAGCAACAACGCACGGTTTTTAACAGTTTTTTCCTTGCAGCATTGCGGGGCTTAAACAACTGTGTCCAATTTCCAACACCACTAACGCCTATAATCGTCGGAAACTTTAGGCGTCGAATCGAAGGAACCGGATGTTTTCCAAATGGTGGCACTACGCGCTGGCCCTGCTCGTGAGTCTGGGCGTGGTCGGGACGGCGCTTGCCGGACTGGCCGCCGCGCTGATCTATCCCAACCTCCCGCCCCTCGAGGCACTGACCGATTACAAACCCAAGCTGCCATTGCGCGTGTATACCGCGGATGGCGCGCTGATCGGCGAGTTCGGCGAAGAACGCCGGGCTTTCATCGCGATCCAGAACGTACCGAAATACATGAAGCAGGCGATCATCGCCGCCGAGGATGAACGCTTCTATACCCACGGCGGAGTGGATACGCTGGGCATCCTGCGTGCGGCCGCCGCCAACCTGCTGTCGGGCGGCGCCAAGGAAGGCGCCTCGACCATCACCATGCAGGTGGCGCGCAATTTCTTTCTGTCCAACGAAAAAACGCTGACCCGGAAGCTGTCCGAGGCGATGCTGGCGATGAAGATCGAGCACAGCCTCACGAAGGACAAGATTCTCGAGCTGTACATCAACCAGATCTATCTCGGACAACGTGCCTACGGCTTTGAAGCCGCAGCGCGCACCTACTTCGGCAAGCCCATGCGCGAACTGAATCTGGCCGAGTTTGCCATGCTGGCCGGCCTGCCCAAGGCGCCATCGCGCTACAACCCGGTGGTCAACTTCCCGCGCGCCAAGGCGCGCCAGGAATACGTGCTGGGGCGGATGCGCACGCTGAAATTCATCGACGAAGCGACATGGCGCAATGCCATGCAGCACAAGCTGGTCATCCGCGAAGCCCGTCAGCAAACCGACGTGGCCGCCGACTACGCGGCGGAGATGGTTCGCCAGGCCTTGTTCGAGAAGTACGGCGAATCGATCTACAGCTCCGGCTACAAGGCGGTGACCACGCTCCGGCGTGCGCAGCAGGCGGCTGCGGATCGGGCGGTATGGCAGGGAATCGCCGACTACGATCAGCGCCACGGCTATCGCGGACCGGAAAAACAGGTATCCCTGCCCGCCGACAAGACGGAGCGCACTGCGGCGATCACCGCTGCGCTGGAAGATCTCGCGCCGGTGGGCGACATGCAGCCTGCCGTCGTGCTTGCCGCGACACCCAAGCTGATCCGGGCGCAATTGCTGGATGGCACTGTCGTCGAGATCGCGAGCAACTCCCTGAAATGGGTGGCCAACTGGGTCGCCGGCAAGAAAGGGCGGCAACTCGCACCGGGTGCACTGGTCCGGGTACAGGCCACCGGCACCAAAGGCCCCTGGCGGCTGGCCCAGTTGCCCGAAATCGAGGCTGCACTGGTTGCGCTGAACCCCGGCAACGGCGCCATCACCGCCCTAGTCGGCGGGTTCGATTACAACCGCAACAAATTCAACCATGTCACGCAAGCCTGGCGCCAGCCGGGCTCGAGCTTCAAGCCCTTCATCTACTCGGCCGCCCTGGAAAAGGGTTATACGCCGGCAACCATGATCGACAACATGCCGATCACGCTCGCCGCAGAAGAGGCCGGGGGCACGGCCTGGGAACCCAAGAACTACGACGGCAGCACGAGCGGGCCCGTCCGTCTGCGCAGCGCGCTGACCAAATCGCTCAACCTGGTATCGGTGCGGATTCTGCAGGGTATCGGCCCCTTCTACGCGCGCGACTACATTCGCCGTTTCGGCTTCGACCCGGCGCGTCACCCGCCCTATCTCACGATGGCACTCGGTGCGGGCAGCGTCACCCCGCTGCAAATGGCGGCTGCCTATGGCGTATTCGCCAACGGCGGCTTCGGCGTCAATCCCTATCTGATCGAGAAAGTCACCGACAAGGACGGCCGCGTGCTGATGCAGGCCAGCCCACAGCAGGTAGGGGACAATGCGCCGCGCGTGATCGACTCCCGCAACGCCTGGCTGATGACGAACATGATGCAGGACGTGGTGCGCTACGGCACGGCTGCGCGCGCCGGCCAACTGGGGCGCAGCGACATCGCCGGCAAGACCGGCACGACCAACGACGCGCGCGATACGTGGTTTGCGGGCTATACGCCCGATCTCGTGGCGATTTCGTGGATGGGCTACGACCAGCCGCGTTCTCTCGGCCACGGTGAAACCGGCGCGCAGTCGGCCTTGCCGATCTGGATCAATTTCATGGGCAGTGCGCTCAGGGCTACGCCGCAGAAGGGCTGGCCCATGCCGGCCGGCATCGTCACCCTGCAAATAGACCCCGCCACCGGCGCCCGCATACCGGAATCGGGTATCGGCAGCGTCCTGAACGATCTACTGGGCATTGCGCCCGAGAGCATGACGGAACACTTCTACCAGGAATTTCCACCGCCCGAAGCCTCATCCCCCGGAACAAGCAGCACCCCCGGCCCCACTGAACCGACGGCCCCGACCACCCTGCCTGGAACCGCACTATGAAGCATCAGGACATGCGCCGCCGCATCGCGCATGCGGCGGCACGCTTGCTGGCCGAAGACGGCAGTCTCGATTACGGCAGCGCCAAACGCAAGGCGGCACGCCAGCTCGGCGCGCCCGACAGCGGCAACCTGCCGGACAACCAGCAGATCGAGGAAGCCCTGCGCAGCTACCAGGCGATTTATCAAGCGGACCAGACGCGCGCGCTGCTGACCACCCTTCGCCAGACCGCCATCGAATACATGGAACATCTGGCGGCATTCGACCCGCACCTTACGGGCTCCGTTCTGAACGGCACGGCCGGCCCCTATGCCGATATCAACCTGCAACTTTTCACCGACGACCAGAAAGACGTGGAATTTCTGCTGATGCGTCTGGGATCGCCCTATCAAGCCGGGGAATACCGTCCCGCCGAATCCGGCGGACGCACCTACCCGCGTTTCCTCATCAACGACCCGCGCGCGCCGGTCGACCTCGTGGTCTACCCTGCGGCCGAACTGCGCGGCATGAAACGCCTGCAGGCCGACGGCAGCCCGCGACGCCTGCGCCTCCCGCAAGTGCGCACCCTGGTTTGATCCGAGTTTGCGCCAGGCCGCCCGCCACTTTGGCATGGAAGATGCTGAACCAGGCCACATGACCCTGACCAACAAACGGCCGTGATCCGATTTTTCCGACACTACGTCCCGCTGAATCTGCTACTGCTGGTGATACTCGAAGCCCTGGTCCTGTGCGGCGCCATGTATCTCGGCGTGAGCGCACGCTTCCTCGACAGCCGCGTCATCCCGGACGAACTGAACCCCCTGTTGCCCAAGGCCGCGACTTTTACCCTGGTCATGCTGGGTTTGATGACGGCCAGCGGCCTGTACGACCTCGAATCCCAAGGGGGCATCCGGGCATTGCTGCACCGGCTCGGCCTGAGTTTCGGGCTGGGCCTGGTCACAATGAGTCTGCTGTTCTATTTCTTTCCCAGCCTGCTGGTGGGGCGCGGCGCGTTTCTGCTGGCATTTGGCCTGGCGCTCCTGGGCATTCTGCTGAGTCGTGCCCTGTTCATCCGCTGGGCGCGCGTCAGCGCGCTGAAAACACGCGCACTGGTGATCGGCACAGGCAGCCGCGCGGCCCACGTCGAGGCGCTGCTGACCAAGCGCGGGCACACCAGCAACACCCAGGTCGTGGGCTACCTGCCGATGGGTGGCAGTCATCATTTCGTCGATCATGCCCGCATTCTCGACACCCAGGAGCCCTTGCCCGACCTCGCCTCCCGGCTGCAGATCGGCGAGATCATCCTGGCCGTGCGCGACCGCCGCGGCGGCGGCATGCCGGTACAGGCCCTGCTCGAATGCAAGCTGCGCGGCATCCGCATCCTCGAACTGTCGAGTTTCTTCGAGCGCGAGAACGGCCACTTGCAACTGGATTCCATGAACGCCAGCTGGATGATCCTCGCCGAGGGTTTCACCCAGGGCATGCTCCGCGACACCGTGAAGCGCCTGTTCGACTTGCTGGTCAGTGCGGCAATGCTGACGGTATGCCTGCCGATCATGGCCGTCACCGCCCTGCTGATCAAACTGGAAAGCGCCGGGCCGGTGCTGTACCGGCAGGAACGCGTCGGCCAGGGCGGCCGCAGCTTCACCATCCTCAAGTTCCGCAGCATGTGCGTGGACGCAGAAAAGGACGGCAAGCCACGCTGGGCCAGGCAGAACGACAGCCGCGTCACCCTCGTCGGTCGCTGCATCCGGCGCACCCGCATCGACGAGCTGCCGCAGATCTTCAACGTGTTTTTCGGCGAAATGAGTTTCGTCGGCCCGCGCCCCGAGCGGCCCTATTTCGTGCAGGATCTGACGCAGAAAATCCCCTATTACGGCGTGCGTCACACCGTCAAACCCGGCATCACCGGGTGGGCGCAAGTGCGCTACCCTTACGGCGCCACCGACGAGGACGCCATGCACAAGCTCCAGTACGACCTGTACTACGTCAAGAATCACAGCCTGTTTCTGGACCTCATGATCCTGTTCCAGACTGCCCAGGTGGTGTTGTGGGGCAAGGGCGTACGCTGAACGCGTGCCGCCGCCGAAGCCATGACCGCTACCCTGTTCCTCCTGGCCGCCATTGGATACGGTCTGGCGGCACTGGCGTACCTCGGCCTGTCCGGCCTCATCATCGCCAGCTGGCGGCGCCGGCCGCAGGGACGGCTGCTGGTCGCCGCCGCCGCGCTGACAGCGCTGTGGGGCGGCCTGTCCGCACTGGCGGCCTGGGGGGCATTGCCACCCCGCCTGCAATTCCCCGTCGAGATCGCGCGCAACGGCGCCTGGCTGGCACTGCTGTTCCATATCCTGCATCAGCGTCTTCCCCGGGATGCCGACCTGCCCGGACCCTTGCGCCTGCTGCGCGCATTCGTCGCGCTGCTGGTCGGTGGCCTGCTGTTCGCCAGCGCCTATCCCCTGCTCGCGCCCGGGCATCTCGTGCTGTCAGAGTGGGCCGGGAACATCGGCCTGGTGCTGCTGACCGTGGCCGGGCTGGTACTGGTCGAGCAGGTTTACCGCAGCACCCGTCCGCAGGATCGCTGGGCCATCAAGTTTCTGTGCCTGGGACTCGGCGGGCTGTTCGTCTACGATTTCTATCTCTACGCCAATGCCGCACTGTTCCGGGCCATGGACGCGCAGGTCTGGGCCGCGCGCGGCTACGTGGCCGCACTCGTCACCCCGCTGATCGCAGTATCCGCCGCGCGCAACCCGGAATGGGCTGCCCCCGTGGGACTGTCGCGCAGCATGGCCTTCCACACCGCCAGCCTGCTGGGCGCGGGAATCTATCTGCTGCTGATGGCCGGTGCAGGCTATTACATCAAGCTGTTCGGCGGCGAGTGGGGCGACGTGGTGCAGACCGTGTTCGTCTTCGCCGCCGCCATGCTGCTGGTGCTGCTGCTGGTTTCCGGCACCTTGCGCGCACGGTTGCGCGTGTTTCTTTCCAAGCATTTCTTCAGCTACCGCTACGACTACCGCGAGGAATGGCTCAATTTCACCCGCACCCTCACCGAAGGCCGCCCGGGCGAGCAATTGTGCGAGCGTGCCGTGGAAGCCCTGGCGCGCCTGCTCGAAAGCCCCAGCGGCGCACTGTGGATGCGCGAGGGCAATGTGGTCTATCAACGCGCCAGCCACTGGAACTGGGCCGACCTCCAGGGCACCGAACCGGCCGATTCACCCTTCGTGAAGTGGCTGGCCGAGAAACAGTGGGTGGTGGACCTGGACGAAATGCATACCCGGCGCGACCTCTACGGCGACCTCGACGCGCCCGCCTGGATCCGTGGCGCCGACGACGCCTGGCTGGTGGTGCCGCTGATGCTGCATGACGAACTGCTTGGTTTCGTCGTACTGAAACACTCGCTCGCCAAAGTGACGTTCAACTGGGAAGTGAGCGACCTGCTGAAAGTGGCGGCGCGCCAGGCGGCCGCGCACCTGTCGCAGATGCGCGCCTCGAACCAGCTCATCGTGGCGCGCCAGTTCGAATCCTTCAACCGCACCACGACTTTCGTCATCCACGACCTGAAGAACCTGATCGCCCAGCTTTCGCTGCTGCTGGCCAATGCCGAGAAGCATAAACACAACCCCGAATTCCAGGCCGACATGCTCGATACGGTGGAAAGTGCAGTCACCCGCATGAACAAGGTTCTTGCGCAGTTGCGCCGCAGCGGCAACGAGACGCAGGAATCGGTCGCGCTGGCGGACATCCTCCAGGACGCGGCCGCCAGCAAGCAGGCCTTCAAGCTGCGGCCCGCGCTGGAGCTGCCGCCGCCCGACCTGCGCGTACGCGCCGAACGCGAGCGGCTCACCCGCGCGGTCGGCCACCTTTTGCAGAACGCGCTCGAAGCCACCCCGCCCGACGGGCACGTGTCCGTGCGCGGATTCGCCGAGGGCCCGACCGCCCTCATCGAGATCGCCGATACCGGTTGCGGCATGGACGACGAATTCATCCGGACCCGACTGTTCCAGCCTTTCGATTCGACCAAGGGCGCCGGAATGGGGATCGGCGCCTACGAATGCCGCGAAACCCTGCGCGCGCTGGGCGGCAACATCGAAGTGGACAGCACGCCCGGGCACGGCACGCGCTTTCGCCTGAGCCTGCCGCTGGACGATAATGGAGTGGGAGGAGACATTGCATGAGCGATGCCAAACAAAAGATTCTGCTGGTCGAGGACGACCCCGGTCTGCAAAAGCAGCTGAAGTGGAGCCTCAACGATTACGAACTCGTCGTGGCCGCCGACCGCGACGGCGCAATCGCGCAATTGCGCCGTCACGAACCGCCCGTGGTACTGCTCGACCTGGGCCTGCCGCCGGACGCCGACGGCGCCACCGAAGGTCTGGCCGCGCTGCAGCAAATCCTTTCGCTCGCCCCCGCCACCAAAGTCATCGTCGTCACCGGAAACCTGGATCGCGGCAACGCGGTGAAAGCCATCCATCTCGGCGCTTACGATTTCTTCCAGAAACCCTTCGACCCAGACGTGCTGGCCCTGATGGTCGCGCGCGCATTGCACGTGCACGCGCTGGAAATCGAGAACCGGCAACTCATCGCCAAGCAGGGCGGCTCCGCGCTAAACGGTCTGATCACCAGCAGCGACACCATGCTGAAAGTCTGTCGCACGGTAGAGAAGGTCGCGCCGGCGAACGCGACCGTGCTGCTGCTCGGCGAATCCGGAACCGGCAAGGAGGTTCTCGCGCGGGGCGTGCATGAACTCTCGCCCCGTTCCGGCAAGCGCTTCGTCGCCATCAACTGCGCGGCGATTCCCGACACCCTGCTCGAATCGGAACTGTTCGGCTACGAAAAAGGCGCGTTCACCGGCGCCGCCAAGCAGACCATCGGCCGCATCGAATACGCCAACGAGGGCACGCTCTTCCTCGACGAAATCGGCGATCTGCCCATGCCGCTGCAGGCCAAACTGCTGCGCTTCCTGCAGGAACGCGTGATCGAGCGTCTGGGCGGACGCGGCGAGATCCCGGTCGACGTGCGCGTCGTCTGCGCCACCCACCGCGATCTCGCCGGCATGATTCGCGAAGGCAGTTTTCGCGAAGACCTCTACTACCGCCTGTCCGAGATCACGGTGAAGATTCCGCCGCTGCGCGAGCGCCCGGGCGACCCCGTTCTGCTGGCTCAGGCCTTCCTCGAACGCTACGCCCGCGAACTGGGCCGCAGCATTCGCGGCTTCACCTCGGACGCGTTCGCCGCGCTGGAAGCGCATGCCTGGCCGGGCAACGTCCGCGAAATGGAAAACCTCATCAAGCGCGCCGCCATCATGGCCGAGGGAACCCAGATCACCGCCGCCGATCTCGGTCTCGACGCCGCGCACGTCGATCCGCAGCCGTTCAACCTGCGCCAGGCGCGCGAAAACGCCGAACGTCTCGCCGTCAGCCGTGCCTTGGCGCACAGCGACGGCAGCATCGCGCAGGCGGCCGAACTGCTCGGCATTACCCGCCCGACCTTGTATGACCTGATGGCGAAGATCGGGATGAAGTAAGTCCTGTCTTATTTTTTCAAATCCGTTTCCGGGGTTTCTTATGTCCGTTCGTACTCCCAGGCTGTTATCGATTCTGGTTCTGAGTGCCTCGCTGCTGGCCGCCTGCGGCGGCGAGGACAGCGCGACGCTGGTGCGCGAGGCCAAGGCCAAGGCCGCCGCAGGCGATTACAAGGCCGCCATGATCCAGCTCAAGAACGCGGTGGCCGCAGACGAGAAAAATGCCGAAGCACGATTCGAACTGGGCAAGCTCTACCTTGACCAGCTGGATCTGGCCAGCGCCGAAAAGGAATTCCGCCGTGCCCGCGAGGCCGGCTTTCCCTCGAACCAGGCCAACCCGATGATTGCGCGTGCCCTGCTGGGGCTGCGCGAATACCAGCGTGTGCTGGACGAGTTGCCGGCTTCTGCCGGCGACGGCAACGATGCGGCGACCCTCGACGCATTGCGCGCCACGGCATACCTGGGTTTGGGCAACCGGGACGAAGCGCGCACGATCCTGCAGAAAATCGTCCCTGCCGCACCAAAAAACCCCGAAGTCCAGCTCGCGTCGGCGCGACTGGCCCTGGTCGACGGCAGCCCCGAGCAGGCCATGCAGGCAATCGACCAGGCCATGCAACTCGACCCGAGGAACATCGATGCCCTGTTGCTGAAAGGCGATCTGCTGCGCGCCATGGGCAAGCTCGACGAGGCAAGCCAGGTCTACCGGGCCGCCCTGAAGTCGAACCCCCGGCACACGCCCGCCCAGCTTGCGCTTGCGGATATCGCCATTTCCCAGAACAGGCTGGCGGACGCACGGAAGGAAGTCGATGCGGCGCTCAAGAACACGCCCAACAGCCTGCAGGCACGTTACACCCAGGCACTGATCGACTTTCGCGAGAAGAAGACCGAAGCCGCGCGCGACCATCTGGCTGCAGTGCTGAAAAGCGCGCCCGACTACATCCCGGGTTTGCTGCTCGGCGGGGCAATCGAGTACAGCCTCAACCACCTGCAGACCGCCGAAACCTATCTTGGCAAGGCAGTCGCGGCCTTGCCCGACAATCTTTACGCCATTCGCCTGCTGGCTGCCACCCAGCTGCGTCTGGGGCGCCCCGACGATGCCTCGCGCACCTTGGCCCCTGCGCTCAAATCGACGGCCGACGCGGGCGTGCTCGTGGTCGCCGGCGAGATCGCGCTGGCCAAGCGGAATTTCGCCGAAGCCACCGCCTATTTCGAGCAGGCCGCGCAACGCAGCCCAGACAGCGCCGCCATCCGCACCGAACTCGGCATTTCCCGACTCGCGCAGGGCGACAGCCGGGCGATCGCCGAACTGCAGGCTGCCGCCGGCATGGAAGGCTCGGGCAGCCGGCCCGATAACTTCCTCATCGTCAGCCAGCTCGAACGGAAGCAATTCGATGCCGCGCTTGCCAGCATTGCCGCGCTCGAAAAGAAACAGGGCACGAGCCCGGTGATCTGGAACTACCGGGGAGCCGCTTATCTGGGCAAGAACGACCCGGCCAAGGCACGCGAAAGCTTCACGCAGGCCCTGAAAATGGAGCCCGCATTCTTCCCCGCCGCCGCCAATCTGGCACAACAGGACATCCAGGCGAATCAACCGGATGCAGCCCGCCAGCGGTTCGAACACGTGCTGAAGGCCGACCCGAAGAATCTGAATGCCATGCTGGCGCTGGCCGACCTGAGCCTGCGCAGCAAGGATGAGACCAACTATTCCAAATGGCTGGAAAAGGCCGCGGCTGCCCACCCGGAAGCCCTGCAGCCCCGCGTCGCACTGGCGCGCTTCCTGCTCGCCAAGGGCAACAAGAACAAAGCGCTCAGCGTGGCGAGCGAAGCCGTCAACGCGCAGCCCGACAACCCCGCGGCGATCGATCTGCTCGGAACCGTGCAACTGGCACTGGGCGACAGCGTCAACGCGCTCGGTAGCTATCGCAAGCTGGTCGAGCGTCAGCCCAATCAGGCACCGCCGCTCGTCAAGCTGGCCACCGCGCAGATCGTCGCCAAGGATCTGGACGATGCGCGCAAGAGCCTGCAAAGCGCGCTGCGCATCCAGCCGGACTATCTGGCTGCACAGCAAATGCTGGGCGGGGTCGAGATTCAGGGCAAGCGGATGGACGCTGCGCTGGCAATCGCCAAGCAGATCCAGCAGCAGCGCCCTGCCAGCGCGGCAGGGCACGTCCTCGAAGG
>JBGAFQ010000033.1:0-30412 GCA_044227195.1 Thiobacillus sp. | reverse complement strand
CGGTAGGCCTGCAGGCCGGCGCCGGCGCTTTCCTTGAAGTTGCTGTTGTAGAGCAGGCCTTGGGTTTCGTAGGTATCGAGCAGCATGAACGGGTCCTCGGGTTGCAGATACCCGGGTTCAGCAATAAGCGGACCAAGGGCTGCGCACCCGCGCGACGAGGGCCCGCATGCAGGCGTGGCGCGCGTTGCCGGCCGGTCGCGGCATGGCGCGCTGCGCGGTTTTGTCGGTGCGCAAGCGCGGGCGCGCGGGGGCTTGTTGCAAACCCGACAAGGTGCCCGTCCGGTGGGGTTCCACACACGGGGGTTGGGCGGGCACGCCGCACATTCGCCCGATAAAACAAGGGTTTGTTGCCATACGGCCGGCTGGCATGCCGCTTGCGATAGTCAGGGCGTGTATCCCTTCACCCTGTCAGGAGCCGAACCATGCTTACCCTTACCCCCAGCGCACTCACCGCAGTAGAACGTTTCATCAAGGGTTCCGACACGCCGGTGGCGGGGCTGCGCATTTCGATTTCGGGCGGCGGCTGTTCCGGCTTCCAGTACGGCATGCGGCTGGAAGAAGTGAAAGCCGAAGACGATGTGGAACTGGCGATGGGCAACGTGACGCTGCTGATCGATCCGTTCTCGGCGCCCATGCTCGACGGCGTGACGGTGGATTTCGTCGACAGCCTGAACGGCTCCGGCTTCAAGTTCGAGAACCCCAACGCGACTTCCAGTTGCGCGTGCGGTTCTTCCTTCTCTGCCTGAAAACGTTCATGTCCATGAACGTTTTCTCCCTCACCCCCAGCCCCTCTCCCGCTTGCGGGCGAGGGGAGCCATCCAGGAGCTAGCCATGTGGGATTACTCGGACAAGGTCAAAGAGCATTTCTTCCAGCCGCGCAACGCCGGGCCGCTGCCCGAGGCCAACGCGGTGGGCGACGTCGGCTCCATTTCCTGCGGCGACGCGCTGCGCCTGATGCTGAAGGTGGACCCAGAGACGGAAACCATCCAGGAAGCCCACTTCCAGACTTTCGGCTGCGGCTCGGCCATCGCCTCGTCGTCGGCGCTCACCGAAATCATCAAGGGCATGAAGCTCGACGATGCGCTGAAGGTTTCCAACCAGGACATCGCCGACTATCTGGACGGTCTGCCGCCTGAAAAGATGCACTGCTCGGTGATGGGCCGCGAGGCGCTGCAGGCGGCGATCGCCAACTACCGCGGCGAGGAATGGAAGGACGACCACGAAGAAGGCGCGCTGATCTGCAAGTGCTTCGCCATCGACGCGGTGATGATCGAGGACACGGTGCGCGCCAACAACCTCTCCACGGTCGAGGACGTGATCAACTACACCAAGGCCGGCGGCGGCTGCGCCTCGTGCCACGAAGGCATCGAGGAAATCCTCGCCAAGGTGCTGGAAGAGCGCGGCGAGACCTTCAAGGCGGTGCCGGTGAACATCAAAAAGGACGGCCCCAAGCCGGGCAAGCTCACCAACCTGGAACGCATCCGCCGCATCGAGGCGGTGCTGGAATCGGTGCGCCCGCAGCTGCAGCGCGACCACGGCGACATCGAGCTGGTGGACGTGGACGGCAAGACGGTCTACGTGAGCATGACCGGCGCCTGCGCCGGCTGCCAGATGGAAGCGCTCACGCTGCAGGGCGTGCAGCAGAAGCTGATGGAAGACCTGGGCGAAATGATCCGGCTGGTGCCCACGCGCGCCGGTTCGCTGTCGCGCGCGACGAGCCATCCGTAACAACAGTCCCCTCTCCCGCGAGCGGGAGAGGGTTAGGGAGAGGGAAACGTTCTCGGCGCCATCGCTGGCATTCCCCCTCCCCCACCCCTCCCCCGCTTGCGGGAGAGGGGAGTCGATACCGAACGAAGGAGCGAACATGGAAGGCATCTACCTCGACAACAACGCCACCACGCGCGTCGATCCGGCGGTAGTGGAGGCCATGCTGCCCTACTTCACCGAGCAGTTCGGCAACCCGTCGTCGCTGCACAGCTTCGGCAACAAGGTGGGCCTGGCGGTGAAGAAGGCGCGCATGCAGGTGCAGGAACTGCTTGGCGCGGAGCACGAATCCGAGATCATCTTCACCTCCTGCGGTACCGAGTCGGATTCCACCGCGATTCTTTCCGCGCTGAAGGCCAACCCCGAGCGGCGCGAGATCATCACCACGGTGCTGGAGCACCCGGCGATCCTGTCGCTCTACAGCCAGCTGGAGAAAGAGGGTTACACCGCCCACTATCTGAAAGTGGACGGCAAGGGCCGCGTCGACCTGGACGAATACAAGCGCCTGCTATCGGACAAGGTGGCGGTGGTGTCGGTGATGTGGGCCAACAACGAAACCGGCAGCTTTTTCCCGGTGCTGGAAATGGCCGAACTGGCAAACGCCGCCGGCGTGATGTTCCACACCGACGCGGTGCAGGCGGTGGGCAAGGTGCCCATCGATCTCAAGAACAGCAAGATCGACATGCTGTCGCTGTCGGGCCACAAGCTGCACGCGCCCAAGGGCATCGGCGTGCTGTATCTGAAGCGCGGTGTGCGCTTCCGTCCGCTGCTGCGCGGCGGCCACCAGGAACGCGGCCGGCGCGCCGGCACCGAGAACACCGCCTCGATCGTTGCACTCGGCAAGGCCTGCGAAATGGCGCTGGCGGCGATGGAGCACGAGAACACCGAAGTGAAGCGTCTGCGCGACAAGCTCGAGGCCGGCATCCTGGCCCGCGTGCCGCACGCCTTCGCCACCGGCGACACCAGCAACCGCCTGCCCAACACCAGCAACATCGCCTTCGAATACATCGAGGGCGAGGCGATCCTGCTGCTGCTGAACAAGTTCGGCATCGCCGCCAGCTCGGGCTCGGCCTGCACCTCCGGCTCGCTCGAACCCAGCCACGTGATGCGCGCGATGGGCATTCCCTACACCGCCGCGCACGGCACCACGCGCTTCTCGCTGTCGCGCTACACCACCGAAGCGGAGATCGATCGCGTCATCCAGGTGGTGCCGGAGATCGTCGCGCAGCTGCGCAAGCTGTCGCCCTACTGGGGCGAGAACGGGCCTTCGGCCGAGCCGGAAAAGGACTTTGCGCCGGTGTATGCCTGAGCGAGCTGCTCGCGCAGCTTGTCGAGGGCAGCCTGCTCGCCGCGAACGCTGAAGAACGCGCCCGCTTCGTCGGCGCGTTCGTCCAGCACGTCGCAGCGCGCGAAGATTTCCCCGCGCAGCTGTTGCGCCGACCACGGCAAGAAGAATTCGGCCTCGACCAGGTCCCGCTGGAAGAACGCGACGATGGCCCGGTGCAGTTGCGCGACGTCGTCGGGTCGGCGCGCACTCATCACGATGCAGCCGGGATAGTCCGCGCGCAGCGCGGCTTCGCGTTCGGCCTGCGCCGCGGCGTCGCCGACATGGTCGATCTTGTTGAAGATGCGCAAGCGCGGCAGATCCTGCGCGCCGATTTCATTCAGCACATCCTCGGTGGCTTCGATCTGCCGTTCGAAGCCGGGGTCGCTGGCGTCGATGACGTGGAGCAGCAGCGAGGCATCCAGCGCTTCTTCCAGCGTGGACTTGAACGAGGCGACCAGCCCGTGCGGCAGGTTCTTGATGAAGCCGACGGTGTCGCTGACCAGCACGCGCGGCACGCTTTCGGGATAGAGCGTGCGCACGGTGGTGTCGAGCGTGGCGAAGAGCTTGTTGGCGACGAGCACCTCGCTGCCGGTGAGCGCGCGCATCAGGGTGGACTTGCCCGCGTTGGTGTAGCCGACCAGCGCCACGCTGGCGAGCCCCTGGTGCGCCTGGCGCCGCGCGCGCTGCGTCTTGCGGTCGGCGTCCATCGCAGTGATCTCGCGCTGCAGTTCGGCGATGCGGTCGCGGATCTTGCGCTTGTCCAGTTCGGTGTGCGATTCGCCCGCGCCGCGTCCGCCGACGCCGCTGCGCTGCCGTCCCTGCGGGCCGGCGAGCTTGGCCATTTCGCGCAGGCGCGGCGCCATGTAGCCGAGGCGGGCGATTTCCACCTGGGCGCGCGCGGCGGGCGAGCGTGCGTTGCGATGGAAGATTTCGAGGATGACCATGGTGCGGTCCATCACCTCGCAGCCGACGGCGTTTTCGAGGTTGCGCGCCTGCGACGGTGAAATTTCGTGATCGACGAAGATGAAGTCGATGGGGTCGGGCGATACATCGTCTTCGTACCCTTCGACTACCGTGGACAGGCGATACAGGGGATTCGGCGGGGCACGGTCGGGCCCGGCATCGTCGTCCGGCTCGCCGCGCACGAAGTGCCGGATCTCTTCGCGCTTGCCGACGCCCAGGTAGGCCGTGGCGTCGAACCCGGCCCGCTTCTGCACGAAGGTGCGGGTGACCTTGACCCCGAGGGTCTTGGCGAGTTCGCGCAGTTCGGTGAGCGAGGCTTCGAACTCGACGTCGCTGACGCCCGGCAGCTGGACGGCCGCGGCGACGGCGTAGCGGGGTTTTTCCTGGGGGTCTGGTTGCATGCGGCGGGGCTTACGATGAGCGGGCAAGGCGAGATAGTACCTGCCCGCGCCGGGCATCGCCGCTCAATCGGGTTCAGGCAGCCAAAGGCTGCACTTCATCCTTGATCTTCTTCGCCAGCGCCTGCTCCGCCACCTTGATCTCGTAGGCGGTCTGCAGATTCATCCAGCTCTGCACGTCGCCGCCGAAATAGCGGACCAGCCGCATGGCGGTGTCGACGGTGATGCCGCGCCGTTCGAGCACGATGTCGTTGATGCGCGAGGCGGGCACCTTCAGCGCCTGGGCCAGCGCGTTGGCGCTCATGCCCAGGGGCTTGAGGTAGTCCTCGCGCAGGACTTCACCGGGATGAACCGGACGCATGCGATTTTGGGGTGCGGAAATTGCCATGTCGGTTTCCTCTGCCATCTCTCGTTCAGTGATAGTCCACGATCTCCACGTCGTGCACGCCGTCTTCCTGCCAGACAAAACACAGCCGCCATTGGTCGTTGATGCGTATGCTGTGCTGTCCCGCGCGATCGCCGGACAGCTTTTCCAGCCGGTTGCCGGGCGGTGCCCGCAAGGCCTCCAGCTTTGCCGCGCTGTCGAGTTGCTGCAGTTTGCGCTCGGCAATGGCTGCGATGTTGGCGAAGCGCTTGATCCGTTTGCCGGCAAACAGGTCGGCGGTGTCCTTGTCGGCGAAGGAAGCAATCATGGCGCCATGCTATATCGTTTACCGGTAAATGGCAAAGCCGTCCATTGCCTGCCGCAAGGTGACGTTCGTCGCCGTCGGCCCGTTTGTAGCAAACCCGACGAAGCCCGATCCGGCGTGCCATTGCCTACCGGGGTTGGGCCGGGCCGCCGGCAAATTCGCCTTGCAATTCATGCGGATACGTTTCCGGCGCGTCTGGCATGGGGCTTGCGAATCTCCAGGCATCCGCCGAACGCATGGATTCCGAGCGAGCATGGACCGCACCACCATCATCATCGACGACACCACCCTGCGCGACGGCGAGCAGACCGCCGGCGTGGCCTTCACGCTGGACGAAAAGCTGGAGATCGCCGGACGGCTCGATGCGATGGGCGTGCCGGAGCTGGAAGTCGGCATTCCCGCGATGGGCGAGGCCGAGCGCGAGGGCATCCGCGCGCTGGCCGGTCTGCAGCTGAAATCGCGGCTGGTGGTGTGGAGCCGCATGCGCGAGGCCGACATCGAGGCCTGCCGCGGGCTCAACGCGCATCTCATCGACGTATCGGTTGCGGTGTCCGACCTCCACATCACGCGCAAGCTGAAAAAGGACCGTGCCTGGGTGCTGCAGTCCATTCGCGACATGGTGCCGCGCGCGCTCGACCTCGGGCTGGACGTGATCGTCGGCTGCGAGGACGCCTCGCGCGCCGACCCGGAATTCCTGCTGCGCGTGGCCGAGGCTGCGCAGGACGCCGGCGCGCGGCGCCTGCGCTACGCCGACACGCTGGGGGTGATGGAACCCTTTGGCGTGCTCGAAGCCATCGCCACCCTGCGCAGCACGGTCGATCTCGAAATCGAGATGCACGCGCACGACGACCTGGGGCTGGCCACCGCCAACACGCTGGCCGCCTGCCGCGCCGGCGCGACGCACGTGAACACCACGGTCAACGGCCTGGGCGAACGCGCGGGCAATGCGCCGCTGGAGGAAGTCGCGCTGGGCCTGACCAAGCTGTACGGCATCGGCACCGGGGTGGATCTGAGCCTGTTCCCGGTGCTGTCGGACACGGTGGCGTCGGCGTCGGGCCGGCCGGTGGCCTGGCAGAAAAGCGTGGTGGGCGAGGGCGTGTTCACCCACGAATCCGGCATCCACGTCGACGGCCTCCTGAAGGACCCCGAGACCTACCAGGGCTTCGACCCGAGCGAGGTGGGCCGTACGCACCGGCTGGTGGTCGGCAAGCATTCCGGCTCGCACGGCATCATCGCCGCCTACGCGCGCATGGGCCTGACGCTGAGCCCGGCCGAGGCGCGCGAGCTGCTGCCCGACATCCGCGTGTTCGCCGAGCGCGCCAAGCGCTCGCCGGCCGACCACGAACTGCTGTTCCTGTACCAGCGCATGATCGGCCGCCACGTGCCGGGCGCGCTGCATTGAGGAGACGCGACATGGACGAGGCCATGCATCACGACGAGATCGCCCCCGCCACGCCGGCGACGCCCGGCCTGTTCGCGCTGCTGGGCGAGGACATCGCCTGCGTGTTCCAGCGCGACCCGGCGGCACGTTCGCGCTTCGAGGTGATCACCACCTATCCCGGCGTGCACGCCATCCTGCTGCAGCGCGTGGCGCACCGGCTGTGGCATGCGGGACTGCGCTACCCGGCGCGCTTCCTGTCGTGGTTCGCGCGGCTGGTGACCAATATCGACATCCATCCCGGCGCCACCATCGGCCGCCGCTTTTTCATCGACCACGGTGCCGGCGTCGTCATCGGCGAGACGGCCGTGGTCGGCGACGACGTGACGCTGTATCACGGCGTGACCCTGGGCGGCACCAGCTGGAACAAGGGCAAGCGCCATCCGACCCTGGGCAGCCACGTGGTGGTCGGCGCCGGCGCCAAGATCCTGGGCCCGATCGAACTCGGCGACCACGTGCGCGTCGGCGCCAACTCGGTGGTGGTGAAGGATGTGCCCGCGCACCGCACCGTGGTCGGCATTCCCGGCCGCGTGGTGCTGCGCCAGGACGAGGGCGGCGCCAACGCGCTCGGCATCAACCTCGACCACCACCTGATTCCCGACCCGGTGGGCAAGGCCATCGCCTGCCTGATGGAACGTATCGAAGTGCTGGAAGCGACGCTGCGCCGGCAAGGCGAACCCATGGACGGCCAGTGCAGCGTGTGCGAGGCGGACGACCTGTGCGGCGCCGAAGTCGCGCACAAGCTGCGGAAAATGTGAGCACGCCATGGACCTGATGGATTTCGACCAGACGACGCTGTACTTCGACGATCCCATCGCGCCCGAGGTGGAGCAGCTGATCGCCGCGGCCGGTGCCGACTACGGTTCGGACGAGAGCGAACGCCTGCTGCTGCGCGCCCATTTTCTGGCGCCGGGCCAGCTCGTGGTGCTGGTGGCGCTGTACCGCTACTACTTCTACCAGCATCGCCTCGACGACGCGCTCGTGGTGGCCGACCGCACGCTGGAAGCGGCAGGCGCGCGACTGGGTTTCCCGGCCGACTGGCGGCAGCTGCATCCGCAGCACCTGGGCCACGCCGCGCTGCGCTCCATCGGTCTCTTGCGCTTCTACCTGATGGTGCTGAAGGCGGCGGGCTACATCCTCCTGCGCCTCGGCCGCGAGGCGCAGGGCACGGCCATGCTGGAAAAACTGGTCGAGATGGACAGCCACGACCGCCTCGGCGGCAAGGCCCTGCTCGACGTGTACCGGACCGCGCTGCAGGAAGAAGTCGCGGCATGAATCGCATCTCCCACCCCCCACGAAAGGCTGAATCATGGACGACCTGACCCTGGACGAAGCGCTGGAAGACCTCTCGGCCGCCGAGGAATTTCTGGAGTACTTCGGCATCGATTTCGACGCACGCACGGTGCAGGTGAACCGCCTGCACATCCTGCAGCGTTTCCACGACTACATGGCGCAGGCCGGCGATCTGCCCGCGGACGAGGCGCCTCGCCGCGCGGTGTACGCCCGCCTGCTGCAGCAGGCCTACGAGGATTTCGTGAAATCCGACGCGCTCACCGAGAAGGTGTTCAAGGTCTTCCACATGCACGAGCCGCAGACCACCTTCGTGCCGCTCGCCGAGATCACGCTGAACAAGGCCGGCGCGACGGCGCCTGCCGCGGCGGCAGGCGGCTGCGGGTGCGGCAGCAGCGGCGGATCGTGCGGCAGCTCGATGGCCTGAGTACGCCATGGAACAGCGTTTCGACTTCGGCGAGGCCGTGCGGCTGACGCGCAACGTACGCAACGACGGCACCTTCCCCGGCCTGGAGGTCGGCAACCTGCTGATCAAGCGCGGCAGCGTGGGCTACGTGATGAACGTCGGTACCTTCCTGCAGGACCAGGTGATCTACACCGTGAACTTCCTCGATCACGGCCGCGTCGTCGGCTGCCGCGAGGAAGAACTGCAGCCGGTCGACGAGGCCTGGGTGGAGAGCCGCTTCGAGACGCGCGAAAAAGTGATGGCGCGCTTTACCCTGGCGGTGAACGGCGAAGTGCTCGCCGCCGCCGGCGCCGAAGGCGAGGTCTTCAAGGTGCTGCGCGACCTGGCCGACGGCGTGCAGTATCACGTGCGTTTTCCGGGCCACACGCTGCAGGTGCCCGAATCCTTCCTGGCTTCGCCCGGGGAGGCGCTACAGGACGCCGGCGATGACTGAGCAGGCCGTCGCCTACCTCGAACTCAAGACCGCGCAGAACCTGTTCGGCAAGCTGCCGACGGCGCTCGAGGCTACGGAACGCGAGCACGTGCGCAGGATGGCCGCGCGCCAGTTCAGCCTGGAGGCTCGCGTGCTCGCCGCGCCGGAAGCGCGCGATGCCACCGTCCCCGCCGCCAGCCTGGCGGCGGCGATGGCCGAAATCCGCAAGCGCTACGAGGACGAAGCCGATTTCCACGCCGACCTGCAACACAACGGCCTGGACGAGGCAGGGTTTCGCGATGCGCTGGAACGCGAGCTGCTGGTCGAGGCCGTGCTCGAAAAAGTCGGCACGCGTGCCGCGCGCGTGTCCGACGTGGACGTGGAGGTGTACTACCACTATCACCCCGAGCAGTTCCACCGCCCGGAGACCCGGCGCGCCCGCCACATCCTGATCACGCTCAACGACGACCTGCCCGACAACACCCGCCCGGTGGCGCAAGGCCGCATCGAGGCCATCGCCGCGCGCCTGGCGCGCGATCCGAAGCGTTTCGAGGAGCAGGCGATGAAGCATTCGGAGTGTCCCACCGCCCTGCAGGGCGGCATGCTCGGCGAGGTGCCGCGCGGGCAGCTCTATCCAGAACTCGACGCCGCGCTGTTCGGGATGCAGGCGGGCGAAACCAGCGGCATCCTCGAATCGCCCATGGGCCTGCACCTGCTGCGCTGCGAGGCCATCACGCCCGCCGGCGCGCTGACGCTGAAGGACGCGCGCGGGCCCATCCGCACCCTGCTGGAACAGCGCCGCAAGCGCGTCTGCCAGGGCGCGTGGATGAAGCAGTTGCTGAACGCGACCTGAGTTTTTACCGCGCGGCGGGGCCGCGGCGGAAGTCCGCCGCCGTCAGCCAGGCAATCGCCTTGATTTAGGAGTATCGTATCCTCTTATCTCGGGCAGGATTCGACATGATCGTCAACCGCAGCACTCAATACACCTTGCAGGCCATGATGCATCTGGTCGCGCACCCCACGGACAAACCCGTCCTGGCACGCGAACTGGCGGAGCAACTGCACCTGCCGCCGCACTATCTGGCCAAGCTGCTGCAACTGCCTTGTCGCGCCGGCTGGCTGACGTCGACACGCGGACGCGGCGGCGGCTTCAGCCTCGTGCCCGGCGCCGAAAACATCACGCTGCTGGAAGTGCTCACGCTCACCAAGGGCGATCGCATCAGCCACGAATGCCTGCTCGGCTTCAAGGAATGCGACGACAAGACCGCCTGCGTGATGCACCAGCACTGGAAGCCGATCAAGCAGGAGCTGCTGGGCCAGTTCGGCGGCTACACGCTGGCGCAGCTGGCCTCGTCGCGCAAGCGCCTGCCCGGCTGGATCAAGGAGAAGCCCCCGGCACGGCGCAAGCGGAATGCGCAGTGAGCCGGGGGTCAGGATTCAGGGGCTAGGGGCGGGGGGCTTTGTGCGGCTTTCCCTGACCCCTGACCCCTAATCGTCATCCTCCTCGTCGCCCATCTGGCGGCGCGGCACGGTGGCGGGATCGGCGACGATGCCGCGGTAGATTTCCACCCGGTCGCCCGGCTTCAGCGCAGCATCGAGTTTGGCGAGCTTGCCGAACACCCCCACCTTGTTGGTCGCCAGGTCGATCTCGGGAAACTGGCGCAGGATGCCGGACCGCTCGAGGGCTTCTTGCACGGTGCAGTCCTCCGGCACTTCGATGCGCAGCCAGACCTGCTGGGCGGGTTCGGAATAGGCGACGGCGATCTGCATGATGCAGCCCTCAGCCCGCCACTGCTTCGGGCACGGGTTCGAGCGCCGACCGGCGCTCGGCCAGACGCCGGTCGAGTATCCGCTTGCCGGCCAGGAGGAAACCGAGGACCAGGAATCCACCCGGCGGCAGGATGAACAACAGGTAGCCGCGGTACCCGGGGATGACGGTGGTTTCCAGGAAGGCGAATGAAGATCCCAGCAGGAGATGCGCGCTGGCGAACAGGGTGCCGCCGCCGATCACTTCGCGGATGCCGCCGATCAGGGTCAGGGCAAAGGTGAAGCCCAGCCCCATCATCAGGCCGTCCATGGCGGCGGGCAGGACGCCGACCTTCTGCGCGTAGGCCTCGGCGCGCCCCAGCACCGCGCAGTTGGCGACGATCAGCGCGATATACAGGCCCAGCACCTTGTACAGGTCATGCGCCCAGGCGTTGAGGCTGACGTCGACCAGGGTCACCAGGGTGGCAATGAGCACGATGTAGACCGGAATGCGCACGTCGGGGGTGACGACGTTGCGCACCATCGACACCAGCGCGTTGGCCGCCACCAGCACGGCAGTGGTGGCCAGCCCCATGCCGAGACCGTTGGTGGCGCTGCCGGTGACCGCCATGGTGGGGCACATGCCCAGGATCTGGGCGAACACGATGTTGTTGTTCCACAGGCCGTCCTTGGCGATACGGACGTATTCGTTGCTCATCTCATTCCCCTTTGTGCATCTTGGCGGCGGCCTGGTCGGACAGGGATGCGGACGGCGCGGCGGGCGCGGCGCCTGCGTCTTCCAGCAGATGCGATTTCTCCTTGGCGAAGAATTCCAGCCCGCCTTTCACCGACTTCACCACGGCGCGCGGCGTGATGGTGGCGCCGGCGAACTGGTCGAAGTCACCGCCGTCCTTCTTCACGGCAAATTTTTCAGGGGGCGGTTCGCCAAGCGACTTGCCCTCGAACGAGTAGATCCAGTTGCTCTTGGCGGGCTCGATCTTGTCGCCCAGTCCCGGGGTTTCGCTGTGCTTGATGACCCGCACGCCGAGCACGGTTCCGTCGCGATCCACGCTCATCATGCTCACCACCGGGCCGGCGTAGCCGCGCGCCTGGACCTTGAACACCACGGCCACCACCCGACCCGCACGGCGGGCACGGTACACGGTAACGTCGCCGTCCGGGCCGGGCAGCGTCACCGTGTCCTTCAGCAGGTCGTTGTCGTACTTGCCTGGCAGCACCTGGGTCAGGGACTGTTTCATGTCCTGCTCCTGCGCCGCCTGGATATCCGCCTGGGTAGCGCGGTCAGCCAGAGCCAGCGCGCCGCTGGTGAGGAGGCCGATGGCGCCGAGGACGACGCCGGGATAGGCCAGCATGCCGCGCATTTCTGCCAGATTCATTTCGCAGCCTCCCTCGCCTCGATCTGCAGCGACTGGCCTTTGCGGTCGCGGCCGTAGATGCGCGGCTTGACGTAGCGGTCGATGATCGGCGTCAGCGAATTCATGAGCATGACCGCGAACGCCACGCCTTCCGGATAGCCGCCCCAGGTGCGGATGACCCAGGTCAGCAGGCCGCACAGCAGGCCGAACAGGAACTGGCCGGCCGGGGTGTTGGGCGAGGTCACCGGGTCGGTGACGATGAAGAAGGCGGCCAGCATCAGCCCGCCGGAGAGCAGATGCGGCAGCACCCCCAGGTAATGCGCCGGATTGAGGGCGTGGGCGAGCAGGGCGGGCGCCGCCACGCCGAGCAGCATGGCGACCGGCGCGTGCCAGGTGATGACCTTGCGCGCGATCAGGAAAACGCCGCCGGCCAGCAACAGCAGGCCGGCGGTTTCACCCAGGCTGCCGGAGCGCTCGCCCCAGGCGGCGTCGGCCAGCGTCCCGTGCACGGCGGCGAAGTGCGCGGGCAGGCTGGATGCGAGGTCGACGCCACGCGTGAACTCGGTCTTGACGTGGCCCAGCAGGGACGCGCTGCTCATGGCGTCCCAGTGGGCGCCGCCGAAGGTGATGGCCAGTCCCTGCAGGAAACCGGGGGCCTGGCCGGCCGTGATCGGCATGGGCGCAGCCCACATCGTCATCTCGACAGGAAAGGAAATCAGCAGCATCACCCGTGCCGCCATCGCCGGATTGAATACGTTCTGCCCGAGACCGCCGAACACCTGCTTGGCAATGATGATGGCGAAGGCCGAGCCGATGGCGGCGACCCACCAGGGTGCGAACGGCGGCAGGGAAACCGCCAGCAGCCAGGCGGTGAGCGCAGCCGAGCCATCCAGCAGCACCGGTTTGGCGGGCCGGCCCTGCAACCATATTGCCGCGGCTTCGGCCAGCAGGGCCGTGCCCATCGCCACGCTCCACAGAAATACGGCCGGCCAGCCGTACAGCCAGAATCCGTACAGGGTGGCGGGCACCAGCGCCAGCATCACCGTGGCCATGACCTGGCCTACGGTCATGGGCGCATGGGCGTGGGGAGCGTGGGCAAGCGCAGTCATGCCAATTCCTTTTCTTTGGCGGCGGCGGCCTTTTTGGCGGCGCGCTGGCGCGCGGCCTCCTCCCGTTCACGGGCGATGCGCTGCATGCGCTCGTTGCGGGTGTCGGCCAGTTTCTTGGTGGCTTCCTGGCGCAGCCTGGCTTTCTCCTGCGCCGCCAGTTCGCCCTTGGCGTAGTTGAAGAAATGCACCAGGGGAATATGGGCCGGACAGACGTAGGAGCAGGAGCCGCAGCCGATGCAGTCCTTGAGGCCCAGCCCGACCGCGGCGGACAGGTCGGCCGCACGGATGTGCGCGGCCATTTCCAGCGGCAGCAAGCCGACCGGACAGGCGCGCACGCAGGTGGAGCAGCGGATGCAGGGGGCCGGACTGGGCAGGCCGATCTCCTTGCCAGTCAGGGCCAGCAGACCGCTGGCGCCTTTCACCATGGGCACGTTCAGGTGCGGCAGCTGGGTGCCCATCATGGGGCCGCCCAGCACGATCCTCTGCGGGTCGGACGCCAGTCCGCCACAAGCCCGGATCAGGTCGGACGCCAGCGCGCCGATGGGCACTTCAAGATTGCCCGGCGCCCTGACTGCGGCGCCGCTGACGGTGACCACGCGCGACACCAGCGGGCGGCCGAAGCGGATGGCCTCGCGCACCGCCCAGGCGGTGGCGACGTTGTGCACCAGCACGCCGATCTCGGCGCTGCGCCCTTCCGCGGGCACCTCCTTGCCGGTCAGCACCTGGATCATCTGTTTGTCCCAGCCCATGGGATACATGGCAGGAACAACCCTGATCTGCACATCGGTGCCCGCGGCCGCCTGCCGCATGGCGGCGATGGCTTCCGGCTTGTTGTCCTCGATCCCCACCAGCATGTCCTTCGCGCCGGCGGCATGGGCGATCAGGCGGATGCCCTCGACGATGCCGGCGGCGCGCTCGCGCATCAGCCGGTCGTCGCAGGTGAGATAGGGCTCGCATTCGCCGCCGTTGATGATGAGGGTGGAGATGCCGCTCCTGCGCGAGAGGTTGAGCTTCACCGCCGACGGAAAGGTGGCGCCGCCCAGCCCAACGATGCCGGCCGCGCCAACCCGCGTGGCGATTTCCTCGGGCGACAGGCTGAACAGATCGTCCGGCACGTCGGACTCGATCCAGCGCTCGTCGCCGTCCGGCTCGATCGTGATAGTGGCGCTGGGCAGGCCCGAAGGATGCGGCGCCGGAAAATCGCCGATCGCCGTCACGCGGCCGGAGGTTGGCGCGTGCACCGGCGCCGAAATGTTGCCGCCGCTGGCGCCGATGAGCTGGCCCTTGAGCACGCGGTCGCCGACCACCACCGAGAGCCGGGCGGGCGCGCCGACGTGCTGCTGCAGGGGCACGAACAGGCGCGCCGGCATGGGCAGGGAACGGATGGGCGGTTCGGCGGAAAGGTCCTTGCGGCCGTCCGGGTGGACGCCGCCGCGCGCGCGGAAGGAAGTAAACAGGCCCGAAAAGGGGTTCATGCCGCCGCTCTTTCCAGGTCGGGTTTGCTCCACGACCACGATTGCAGGGTTACCGGCACGGCAATCAGGCGGGTCGCCTCGGTGGGACAGACATCCACGCATTTGCCGCAAGCCGTACAGGCCTCGCGGAACACCGCGTGGATCTGCTTGGCCGCGCCCATGATGGCGTCGGTGGGACAGGCCTTGTAGCACTTGGTGCAGCCGATGCAGAGTTCCTCCTGGACTTCGGCGATCTGCGGCACGCTGTCCTTGACCTCGGCCAGGTTGACTTCCACGCCCAGCTTGGCCGCCAGCAGCGCCACCACTTCGCGCCCCCCGGGCGGGCACAGGGTCACCGGCGCCTCGCCGGCGGCGAGCGCCTGGGCCGCGCCGGCGCAGCCGGGAAAGCCGCACTGGCCGCATTGCGAGCCGGGCAGGATGGCCTGGATTTCCTCGACCAGTGGATTGCCCTCCACTTCGAGTTTGCGCGCGGCGTAGCCCAGGAACAGGCCCAGCGAGCCGCCCAGGAGCGTGAGACTGAATATGGCGACGAACATGTGCGGTCCTCCCTCAGACCAGACCGGCGAAGCCCATGAAGGCCAGAGCCAGCAGACTGGCGGTGATGAATCCGATGGGCGCGCCGGCGAACGCCCCCGGTACCCGGGCAATGGCCAGCCGCTCGCGCAGGCCGGCGAACAGGGCCAGCACCATGGAGAAGCCGACCGCCGAACCAAAGCCGTACAGCAGGCTTTCGACGAAGGGCAGGTTCTCCTGGGTGGTGAGCAGCGGGATGCCCAGCACCGCGCAGTTGGTGGTAATGAGCGGCAGGTAGATACCCAGCACCTGGTAGAGGGCGGGGTTGGTCTTGCGCACCACCATTTCGGTGAACTGCACCACGGCGGCGATCACCAGGATGTAGACCAGGATGCGCAGATACAGCATGCCCAGCGGCGCCAGCAGCCAGTGCTCCAGCGCCCAGGTCGAGGCCGAGGCCATGGTCATCACGAAGGTGGTGGCCAGACCCATGCTGACGGCCGTGTCCACTTTTTTGGAGATCCCCATGAACGGACACAGGCCGAGGAATTTCACCAACACCACGTTGTTGACCAGGGATGTGCTCAGCAGCAGCAGCAGGTATTCGCTCATCGTTCGCTCTCCTGCCATAGGCTTCGCAAGCGGTATGCCAATTCCGGCTGCCCGGCAGGTGCGCGAAAAATCAAGGTTTTGGCGCATGCGGCACCAATCGGGTGCACGGATTCCTTGTCGGAGAGGAGCCCGCATCCGCCCATCTGTCGCAAAGCCTACAAAGCATGCCGCCTGCGGCCGGGGGATCCGCGCGATTCTTAGCAGGCACGCATATTGCGATAGAGGAACTGTTACAAAAGGATATTCATGTCGATGAAAGAGCCCGAGACACCCGACGACCCGACTTCGCGCGAAACCGGCGACACGGCCGCGTCGGTCCCGCCGCAGGTCTTCCGCCTGGTGGTGGAGCAGGCCGCGCTGGCCATCTCCATCACCGACGCGCACGCGCACATCCTGTACGCCAACCCCACGTTCGAACGGGTGACCGGCTACTCGCAGACTGAAGTGATCGGGCACAACGAGTCCATCCTGTCGTACCGGGTCACGCCCAAGATCGTGTACGAGACGCTGTGGGCACAGCTGAAGCGGCAACGCCCCTGGAACGGCCTGCTGGTCAACCGGCGGCGCGACGGCAGCCGCTACCTGGCCGACCTGACGATCACGCCGGTGGTCGACGCATCGGGGCAGACCACGCATTACCTCGGCATGCACCGCGACGTGACCGAAGTACATCGGCTGGAACGCCAGGTGCAGAATCACAAGGCGCTGATCGAATCGGTGGTCGACGCAGCGCAGGTCGCCATCGTGCTGCTGGACGAGAACGAGCGCGTGCTGCTGGACAACCAGGAATACAAGAAGCTGATCGGCGACCTGGGCGGCGAACCCGCCGCCGTGCTGCTGGCCACCCTGCGTCCCGAAATCGAGCGCGCCCGCGCCGGCCGGCGCAGCCTCGCCAACCGCGAGGTGCTGGTCGAGCAGCCCGGCCGCGCGCCGCGCTGGTTTTCCTGCTCGATCTCGTGGTTCGAGGAACAGGACGTCAGCGCCGACGCCTTCTACGAACCGGCCAAGCGCAACTACCTGCTGCTGACCATCCAGGACATCAGCGAACTCAAGCAGCAGCAGGAAGCCATCCGCATCAACGGCCTGCGCGCCCTGCTGGCCGAGCAGGAGCGCATCCAGACCCTGCGCGAAACCCTGGCCGGCGCGGTGTACCAGCTGGAAGCCCCGCTAAATGTGCTGGCCGCGGCGGTGAAGCTGCAGGACCGGCGCAAGGAATCCGGCATCGACGATCCGCTCGCCGCCGCGCTGGACGACGCCGTGCGCAACGGCCGCGAAACCCTCGACACCCTGCGCGCCAGCATTCCCGACGGCGCCGGCGAACAGCCCCTGCCGGTCGATCTCAACACCGTGGTGCGCGACATCCTCAAGCTGTCCACCCCGCGCCTGCTGGCCGCCGGCGTGGTGGTGGACTGGCAGCCCGCTCCGGAACTGCCGGCGATTACGGGGCGCGTCACGCAGCTGTGCACCCTGTTCAAGCAGCTCGTCGACAACGCCGTGGAGGCGCTCAACGAATTGCGCGGCGGGCCGCGCGAACTGCGCGTGATCACGCTGGCCAGCGCCGACCATCTGGAAGTCGTGATCGAGGACAGCGGCCCGGGCATCCCCGAGGAATGGCGCTTCAAGGTGTTCGAGCCCTTCTTCACCACCAAGGGCGCCGACCAGCATCACCTGGGCATGGGGCTGGCGATCGCGCAGGAGATCGTCGCGCGGCACGGCGGCACGCTCGACATCGACGCCGCGTATCGCACCGGCTGCCGCATGCGGGTGCAACTGCCGTGCGCGCAAGGGGAGCCGGTGTGATGGCCCCGCAACGCGACGACTGGGACGAACTCCAGCACGAACTGCTGGAGACCGAGCTGGAAACGCTGTACCAGGTCAGCCAGGTACTGTCGCGCTCGCTCGACCTGAAGGAAACCCTGAGCGCGGTGCTGCGCGCGCTGCACGACGGCGTCGGCCTGGAGCGCGGCATGGTCAGCCTGATCGAGCCCGAAACCGGCGCCCTGCTGGTGACCGTGGCGCACGGCCTCGACGACACCTACATCGGCGAGATCCGCTACCGTCCCGGCGAAGGCGTGGTCGGCATGATCCTGGAGGAAGGCGAGCCCATCGTCGTCGAGCGCATCGCCGACGAACCGCGCTTTCTCGGCCGGCTCGGCATCTACGATCCGCAGGGCGCATTCGTCGGGGTGCCGATCCGCATCGGCCGCAAGGTGACCGGCGTGCTCGCCGCGCAGCCGGCGCCCGGCGCGGAAATCCTGCTGCAGGAATACACCCACTTCCTGGAGATGGTGGCCAACCTCATCGGCCAGAGCGTGCGGCTCAACCGCGACATCGAATCCGAACGCCGTTCCCTGACCGAGGAGCGCGACAGCCTGCGCCGCACGGTGCGCGGGCAGTACGGCTTCGACAACATCATCGGCCACACCCAGGTGATGCGCCGGGTGTTCGAGCAGGCGCGGCTGGTGGCGAAGTGGAACACCACCGTGCTGATCCGCGGCGAGACCGGCACCGGCAAGGAACTGATCGCCAACGCCATCCACTACAACTCGCCGCGCGCCCGCAGCCCCGTCGTCAAGCTCAACTGCGCGGCGCTGCCGGAGAACCTGCTGGAATCGGAACTGTTCGGCCACGAGAAGGGCGCGTTCACCGGTGCGGTCGCGCAGCGCAAGGGCCGCTTCGAGCAGGCCGACGGCGGCACCCTGTTCCTCGACGAGGTGGGCGAGGTCTCCGCCGCCTTCCAGTCGAAACTGCTTCGCGTGCTGCAGGAAGGCGAACTGGAGCGCGTCGGCGGCACGCGCACGATCAAGGTCGACGTGCGCGTCATCGCCGCGACCCACCGCGACCTCGAAGCCGAGGTCGCGGCCGGGCGCTTCCGCGAGGACCTCTACTACCGCCTCAACGTGATGCCGATCTACCTGCCGGCGCTGCGCGAGCGGATGGAGGACATCCCCGACATCGCCCGCTTTCTGGTGGAGAAAATCGGCCGCCAGCAGGGCCGCACGCTCGGTCTCACCGAAGCCGCGCTGCGCGTGCTGATGCACCACGACTGGCCGGGCAACGTGCGCGAACTGGAAAACTGCCTGGAACGCGCCGCCGTGCTGACCGAGGGCGACGTCATCGACCGCGACGCCATCCTGCTCACCGGCATCGACGAAAAGGTGTCGATGGGGCGCGGCGCGATCCAGGCGGTCGATCTCGACGACCCCAACCTGGACGAACGCGAGCGCGTGATCGCCGCGCTGGAGCAGGCCGGCTGGGTGCAGGCCAAGGCCGCGCGCCTGCTCGACATGACGCCGCGGCAGATCGCCTATCGCATCCAGATCCTGAAGATCAAGGTACGGCAGATATGAAGGTGTTCACGCCCTGCAAGGGCCTGACGGCCTGCCGCGACGACGGCACACGCTGCCTGACCTGCGGACGCAGCCTCGACGAGATCGCCCGCACGCGCGAACTGATCGATGCGCTGGCCGAGTTCGCCTGTGCGCAGGGCTACAGCAACGTCGAGGCATTCTCCACCTACGTCGCCAGCAAGATCGAAAAGAAAGTCCGTTCCCGCCGAACCGGGAACTGAAAGCCGGGCGCCGCCAAACCTCAGCTCGCCGCGCGCCCCGCGTGATCGAAGCCGCGGGCGTGGCGGCCCAGCAGGCTGGTGGCTTCGTGGCCCGACACCGGGGCGCTGTAGTAATGCCCCTGCATCTCGTGGCAGCGCATCTGCTGCAGGCGGACAAGCTGCGATTCGGTCTCCACGCCTTCCGCGACGACGTTGAGATTCATTCCGCGACCCATCGCGATCATCGCGTTGACGATGGAGATGTTCTCCTCGCGGTCGAGCTCCTGCACGAAGGACTGGTCGATCTTGAGGGTGTGGATGGGGAAGCGCGAGAGATATTTGAACGAGCTGTAGCCGGTGCCGAAATCGTCGATGGCGAGCCGGATGCCGGAGGCGGACAGCCGGCCGAGCTTGATGGCGTTGGCCTCGAAGTCGCGCATCAGCAGGCTTTCGGTGATTTCCAGTTCCATCTGGTGGCCGTCGAGCGCATACACCTGCACGGCGCGCATCACGCTATCCACAAAATCCGGGTTTTCCAGCTGGCGCGCCGAGATGTTGACCGACAGGCGCACCGGCGGCAGGCCCGCCTTGCGCCATTCGGCCAGCTGCGCGCTGGCCTGGCGCAGCACCCAGTCGCCGATGGGCACGATGACGCCGGATTCCTCGGCCACCGGGATGAACTCGGCCGGGGTGAGCAGGCCGCGCTGCGGATGCCACCAGCGCAGCAGCGCCTCGAAGCCGCGCACCTCGCCGGTATCGGTGTCGACCTGCGGCTGGTAGAACAGGACGAATTCGTTGCGCGCGAGCGCACGGCGCAGGTCCGCCTCGATCTGCATGCGCTCGGAATAGGGCGCCTGCATGCCGGATTCCCAGAACTGCAGGCGGCTGCGGCCCTGCGACTTGGCCTGGTACATCGCGATCTCGGCCTGGCGGATGAGGCTGTCGATCATGTCGCCGTCGTCCGGCGCGACGCAGGCGCCGATGCTCACCGAGATGTAGATCTCGTGGCCCTTCACGTACACCGGCTTGGACAGGACCTGGATGATTTTGCGGCAGATGTGCTCGACGTCGCCGCGCGACAGCAGGGTGGGCAGCAGCACGGCAAATTCGTCGCCGCCGAGGCGCGCGAGCGTGTCGCCCTCGCGCAGACACTGGCGCAGGCGCGCGCCGACCGCGAGCAGCAGCTCGTCGCCGATGGTATGGCCGAGCGAATCGTTGATGACCTTGAAGTGGTCGAGGTCCAGGCTCAGCACGGCGAGCGGTTTCTGGTTGCGCTTGGCCTGCGCCAGCATGAGGCCGAGGTGGTCGCGGAACAGCGCGCGGTTGGGCAGGCCGGTGAGCAGGTCGTGGTAGGCCTGGAAGTGCACGGTTTCCTCGGCCTGCTTGCGCTCGGTGATGTCCTTGGCGACGCCGTAACTGCCGATGAAACGCTGCTCGAAGGGGCTGGCTTCCTCGTCGTACATGCCGGTGGCCGTGAGCTCGACCGACTTGCAGCGGCCGTTCATCAGGCGCGGCCGGCGCGCGCCGGGATTGCACTTGAGGCGGATCTCGATATTGCGCGCGCTGCGGTCGCCGGCGCGGCGCTCGTTGAACACGTGCTCGGCGCGCGCGATGTCGTCTTCGTGCACGAGCTGGCTGTAGTGCTGGCCGAGCAGGTCTTCGCGGCGGTAGCCGAGCAGGCTCTCGATGCGGTCGTTGACGAAGGTGAAGCGCCCCTCGCTGTCGAGCGTATAGATGAAATCGGGCGAACTGTTGACGAGGAAGCGGTGCCACTTTTCCGACTGCTGCAGACGCTGCAGGATGTGGTTGTTCTCGCGTTCCAACCGCCGCCGCGCCAGCACGTTGTCGATGCGGCGCAGCAGTTCCTCGGGCTCGTAGGGCTTGCGCACGAAATCGGCGGCACCGCCGCGCAATGCGCGGATCGCCGCGTCGATGGCGCTCTCGCCCGACACCACGATCACCGGCGTGTCGGCGCTGCGGTCGGCGACGAAGCGCAGGACCTCGTTGCCGTTGAGGTCGGGCATGCCGAGGTCGAGCAGGATGACGTCGAACTGCTGCTTGCCGATGGCGATCAGCGCGTCGCAGCCGCCGTTCGCGCTGGTCACGTCGTAATCGCGTGCGGCGAGCAGGCGTTTCAGGCCCTCGATGATCAGGGGCTCGTCATCCACCACTAGGACGCGGGATCGGGCGGGGAAGGCGCTGACCGTGCTGCGCTGTTCGGATTCCGGGGAGTCGTGGGTCATGGAAACCTCCATAGTTGCCGGGTTACATCGACCCGTAGCGTGTTGTAGTGAGGGGGGCCTGGCCGTTCTGCAAGGTGGGCAGGCGAATCAGGAAATGCGTACCGTGCGGCGTGCTGCGGCAGTCGAGCTGACCGTTCATGCGCTCGACCAGGCTGCGGCTGATGGTGAGTCCGAGCCCCGCGTGGTCGCCGCCCTTGCTGCTGACCACCGGTTCGAACAGGTTGGTGACGATGTCGGGCGGCAGGCCGGGACCGGTATCGGCCACTTCGATTTCGACCTGGCGCTGGCCGTTGGACTCGACCTGCCGGGTGCTGAATTTCAGATGGCCGCCGGATGGCATGGCCTCGACCGCGTTCTTCGCCAGATTGAACAGCACCTGCTTCAACAGATCCTTGTTCAGCGGCAGCGGCGGCACGTCGGGGTTGAGGTCGATCTGCACCGTCACCTTGTTCGGCGCGAGCAGGGTGCCGAGCGCCATGCGCACCAGTTCTGAGATGATGCCGTTGACCGAGGCCAGTTCCATCGGCACCGCCGGCGCGGCAGCCTCCTCGGCCGCGGTCAGCCCGCGCACGATGCGCGCCACGCGCTCGATCTCGTCGCCGATGATGCCCAGATCGCGCTGCACCGAGGAATCGCTGCCCAGCCGTTCCGACAGCAGGTTGACGTAGTTGCGCATGATGGTGAGCGGATTCGCCACCTCATGGATGGCACGCCGCACGCGGTCGCGCGGAATGTCGTCGCCGGCAGCCGCGCGGGGCACCGCTGCGGGCGCGGTCTCGTCCGCAGCCGGAACGGGGACGGACGAAATCGCATAGTGCGGATTGAGCGCATCGGCGCACTCGGCGAGCATGAACCGCCACAGCGGCGACGCGGAGAGGCCGGGCGCGGCGTCGCCCGCCACCAGCACGCCGATCTGGCCGCCGGCCAGCGCCAGCGGCTGGCACAGAAAGCCCGTCACCCCGAGCAGGCGGGCGATCTGCTCGTCGACCAGGGCGGATTCCGCCGCACCGCGCTCGAACTGCTGCGGCGCGTTGCGTGCCAGGGCGCGCGGCAGGGCGGAGTGGCCATCGTCCGGCGGGATCGCCAGCGCGCCGAGGCCGGTCGCCGCGGGCAACAGCGGGCTGGCGCGCAGCAGGCCGTCGGCAGCGGGGGCGAACAGGCAGGCCTGTTCGATACCGAACAGCGCGGCGAGGCCGTCGCGCAGGCAGGCGAAAGTCTGGGCCGGCCCGTCCGCGTGCCGGAAATGGCCATGCAGGGCCGATTGCGCCGCCTGCACGGCATACAGCCGCGCCAGACGTTCGAAGCCGCTACCGGGAGAAGCCGCCAGGGCGTCGGCCAGGCCGAAGCGCAGCGCCATCTGGCGTGCATGCGCCTGGCTCTCGGCCAGCAATTGCGCCGCTTCGCCCGCACCCATCTGCAGCCCGGACAGCGCCGCGCGCACGTCCACGCTGTCCACCGCGTCCGCGCGCGCAACCAGTTGATACGCCAGCTGCGTGACGCGTACCAGCGGATGCGCGGCGCGGCCGCGCGTCAGCGGCTCGGCGTGGAAACGGACGGCGTCGGCCAGCCAGCCGTCGGCGTCGAGGCCGACCAGGTATTCAGCCGCTGCGGCCGACGTGGGCGCATCGATGTCGAGGTAATCCACGAGATTGTGGCAAAGGCCGGCCATCCAGGCCGCCTCGGTGTCGACCACGCCGGCACGCAGGGCCAGCGTCTGGGCGAGGTGCGCAACCCCGATGGACTGGCGCCAGCGCACCCCGTAGGCGGCCTGCGCCGCGCCGGCCGCAACCGGGACGGCCAGCAGCACGCTCCGCAGCAACTCGGGCTGGGTTTCGAATCCCGCCGCCCGCAGTCGCAGCCGCAAAGCCAGCACGGGGTCGCAGCGGACGCAGGCGGCAAACTCCCCTTGGGCCGCCCCGCCCCGCATCAGATGCTCCAGTGCTTCGGCCACCACACCGGGGGCACAAAGACAGGCCGTTAGCTCCGATTTCTTTAGTAAATTGTCCGGAAGTTCTCGCATGTCATTGCTATATATATTGAATTTTGCTACACCGTCAATCTAGGACTTAAAATATTTGTAGCCAGATTACGAACTGTTGTTTTCAAGTTTTAGCTGGCGTGTCCGTTTTCTGCCCAAGCTGGTACATTTCCGACGTCCTTAAAAAGAAGCCCACGTATGAAAGCTGCCCTGACCGGACTGATTTTGCTCTGCGCCCACCCCGCCGCCCACGCGTTCGAGGGGCACGCCTCGTTGCAATGGAGCAACCAGCTCGGCGCGCCGCTTCCTTCCGCACAGACGGCCGCGCCCCAGGACATGCCCGAGCTTTCGTCGCAGTCGGTGCTGGTATACGACCAGGCCAGCGGCCAGCCGCTACTGGCGAAAAATGCGTCGATGCAGACGCCGATCGCCTCGATCACCAAACTGATGACCGCGATGCTGGTGATCGACGCCGGCCAGCCGCTCGACGAAAAAATCGCCATCACCGCCGAGGACCGCGACACCCTGAAGGGCACGGGCTCGCGGCTCGCCATCGGCGCGAACTACACGCGCGGCCAGTTGCTGCACCTGGCGCTGATCGCCTCCGACAACCGCGCGGCCCACGCGCTGGCACGCTCCGCACCCGGCGGACTGGAACGTTTCGTGGCCAATATGAATCGCATGGCGCGCGCACTGGGCATGCAGAATACGGTATACGTCGAACCCACCGGCCTGTCGAGCAGCAACCAGTCGACCGCGCTCGACCTCGCCAAGCTCGCCGACTACGCCTACCAGAACTACCCGGAAATCCGCCAGATCAGCACCTCCGGCAGCTACACGCTGGGCACGCAGCGCGTGGTGCTGAAAAAGAAACGCCACAAGGCCCGCGTGTATTACCGCCAGGTGGCCTTCCACAACACCAATCGCCTGACCCGCATGGACGACTGGCACATCGGCCTGTCGAAGACCGGTTTCATCAACGAAGCCGGCCACTGCCTGGTGATGCAGGCCCAGGTGGCGCAACGCGACGTCATCATCGTCCTGCTCGACGCCATGGGCAACAACAGCCGCGCCGGCGACGCACTCCGCATCAAGCACTGGCTCGAATCCGGCAACGCCGCCGTTCGCGCGGACAACCGCTACACCCCCGCCTCGCGCACCTGATCCGCCTGCGAGCGGCGGTATGATGGGCGGCCCTGCCGCCCTTTTCATTTCGCATGTCGCCCGAGCTCGCGCAGCAACTGCTCCTCAAAACCCTGCTGCCCCTGTCCCTGCTGATCGCCGCAGGCGCCATCTGGCCGCGCTGGCAACCCGGCATATCCGCCGTCGCGCTGCGCGGCGCGATCAGCCGTCTGGTCCTCGATTTTTTCGCGCCCATGCTGTTCTTCGCGGTCGCCGCCAAGGCCACGGTCGACCTCAGCCTGCTGCAGGTTCCCGCCATCCTGGGCGTGGCGACGCTCTTCGGCCTGGGTCTCGCCGCGCTGGCACTGTTCGCCACCCCGCTCGGGCGCGGCCTGTCGCGGCCGGCGCGCGGCGCGGTCCTGCTTGCATCGGGCTTCGGCAACGTGCTGTTCTTCGGCTACCCCTTTCTCACCACGGTATTCGGTGAATCGGGCGCACGCTATCCCTTCTTCGCCGACATGCTCGCGACCACCCCGCTGGTGTGGTCGCTCGGCGTGTGGATCGCCTTCCGCTGCGGCCACCACACGGAACACGCGTCGTTCCTGCGGATGTGGCTGCGCCTGCCGCCGGTGTGGGGCTTCGCCGCCGGGCTGGCGGTCAACCTGTCGGGCCTGCCGCTGGCGCCGCTGGTCGAAGCCGCGCACTGGGCCGGCAGCCCGACGATTCCGCTGATGCTGTTCGTGCTCGGCCTGACGATTCCCTGGCACGACCTGCGCCCGCAACGGGCGGTGGGCGTCGCGCTCGCGATCAAGCTCGCGCTGATGCCCCTGCTGGCGCTGGGCGTCGCGCTGGCCTGGCCCGGCGCGCTGTCCGAGCCGGGCGAAGCGGCGGTGCTGGAAGCCGCCATGCCGACCATGGTGATGGTCATCGCGCTGGCCGACCGCTTCGGTCTGGATACCCGGCTCGCAGGTCTCATCATGGGCTGGTCAACCCTGACGGGATTGGTTACGCTGCCATTCTGGTTGGCGGTTTTGAAGGGATTGGCATCATGAAAATCGGATTCATCGGCAGCGGCATCATGGGCCGCCCCATGGCGGAAAACCTGCTGCGCGCCGGACATCAGCTGTACGTCTACGGACGCCGTTTCGACCGCATCGAACCCGTGCTGGTGATGGGCGCCATGGGCAAGGGCACGCCGGCCGAGGTCGCCGCCGAAACCGACATCACCTTCACCGTCGTATCCGACACCACCGACGTCGAGCAGATCATCCTCGGCGACCGCGGACTGGTGCACGGCGCGCGCCCCGGCCACACCATCGTCGACATGAGCACCGTGTCGCCCGCCGCCACCCGCCGCATCGCCGCCGCGCTGGCCGAACGCGGCGTGCACATGCTCGATGCGCCGGTGTCGGGCGGTGAAACCGGTGCCCGCGAGGGCACGCTGTCCATCATGGTCGGCGGCGACGCGCCCATCTACGAGAAAGTGCATCCGCTGTTCGAAGTGCTGGGCAAGAACATCGTCCACGTCGGCGGCCACGGCGCCGGCCAGGTCGTCAAATGCTGCAACCAGATCGTCGTCGGCCTCACCTTCGAGGGCGTGGCGGAAGCCATCCTGCTGGCGCGCCGCAACGGCGTCGACCCGGTGAAGATGCGCGAGGCGCTGCTGGGCGGTTTCGCCGGCAGCCGCATCCTCGAAGTGCACGGCCAGCGCATGCTCGATTCCAACTACAAGCCCGGCTTCAAGGTGAAACTGCACCACAAGGACATGGCCATCGTCATGGACAACGCGCAGGAAACCGCGACGCCCCTGCCCGGCGCGGCGCTCATCGCGCAGCAGATGAACGCGCTGATGGGTGCCGGCGACAGCGAACTCGATTCGTCTGCCCTCATGCGCGCGCTGGAACGCCTCACCGGCGAATACGGCAAGTGAACGGCCTCGCCCGATGAGCGGCAAGGAGCGCGTCGTCTTCCTCGACCGCGCCGCGTTCAGCCAGGCCGAGTTGCCGATCCCGGATTTCGACCACAACTGGAGCGAATACCCGGACACCGAGGCGGCCGATGTCGTGCCGCGCCTGTTCTGGGCCACCACCGCCATTACGCACAACTGCGCGATCGACGCCGACGCCATTGCGCAGTTGCACAAACTCAGGCGGATCGTCGTGACAGGTCCGGCCACGGTGGATGCCGCCGCCTGCGCGGCACGCGGGATCGCCGTGCTGCATGCGCCGCAGGCAGGCCGGCCCGAACAGGCACTGATCGGCCTGCTGGAAACGCTGGTTGCCGAAGCCGCAGGTTAGGCCCGGGCGCCTGCCCGCACACGAAGGAGCGCAGCATGCCGAACTACCGCCACCTGATGGTCGCCCTCCTTTCGCTGGGCATGCTTCCGGCCCAGGCCGCGAGCTACCGGTTCGACCCCAGCCATACCTACCCGCAGTTCGAAATCGACCATCTCGGCTTTTCCACCCAGCGCGGCCAGTTCGACAGCGTCCGTGGCACGCTCGATTTCGACGCCGTGCAGCACAGCGGCAGCCTGGACGTCGTCATCGATGCCGGCTCGCTCGATACCGGGGACGACGCGCGCGACGCCATACTCAAGGGGCCGGGCTGGTTCGATGCCGAACGCTTTCCCACCATCGCCTTCCGCAGCCGGCGTTTCCTGTTCGAACAGGACAGGCCCGTGGCCATAGAAGGCGATCTGACCCTGCTCGGCGTCACGCAGCCCGTGCGGCTGGAAATCGCGCGCTTCAAGTGCGGCCTGAATCTGGCCAGCCGGAAGCGGACGTGCGGCGCCGACGCGACGGCCACGCTCCTGCGTTCCCGCTTCGGCATGAACACCGGCCTGCCTTTTGTGGGCGACGAGGTCAGATTGCGCATCCAGGCCGAGGCCCATGTTCAGAACTGATGCGCGAATCTGACGCAGACGTAACCGGAACGGACGCCCGCATCGTGAAACTCAACGACATCACATTGTTCAGACAGCAGGCGCTGATCGGCGGCACATGGTGCGGCGCCGGGGACGCCGCACGTTTCGCGGTGCGCAACCCGGCGAGCGGCGAAATCGTCGGTCACGCCCCGCACTGCACGACCGCCGACGTCGCGCACGCCGTCGAAACCGCCCACGCCGCCTTCCCCGCCTGGCGCGACCGGACCGCGAAGGCGCGTGCGCAGGTGCTGCGCGGCTGGTTCGAACTGATGCTCGCGCACCGCGACGACCTCGCTACGATCATGGTGCGCGAGCAAGGCAAGCCGCTCGCCGAAGCGCGCGGCGAGATCGACTATGCGGCAAGCTTCATCGAATGGTTCGCCGAGGAAGCACGGCGCGTCTACGGCGAGGTGGTGCCGTCGCCGTGGGCAGACCGGCGCATGTTCACGCTGCGTCAGCCGATCGGCGTGGCGGCGCTGATCACGCCGTGGAATTTTCCGGCCGCGATGCTGACGCGCAAGGCCGGCGCCGCGCTCGCCGCAGGCTGCACGGTGGTGGCGAAGCCCGCCTCGCAGACGCCGTTCACCGCGCTGGCCCTGGCCGAGCTGGCGCAGCGCGCAGGCCTGCCGCCGGGCGTGCTGAACGTGGTGACCGGCGATGCGACGACCATCGGCGGCACCCTGACCGCGCACCCGCTGGTACGGAAAATCTCGTTCACCGGTTCGACCGAAGTCGGCAGACAGCTCCTCGCGCAGAGCGCCGGCACGCTGAAACACGTGTCGCTCGAACTCGGTGGCAACGCGCCCTTTATCGTATTCGACGACGCCGACCTCGACGCCGCGGTGGCCGGCGCGCTCGCCAGCAAGTACCGCAACAGCGGGCAGACCTGCGTGTGCGCCAACCGGCTGTTCGTGCAGGACGGCATCCACGACGCGTTCGCCCGAAAATTCGCTGCCACCGTGGCGCAGCTGAAGGTGGGCGAGGGCTTCACGCCGGGGGTGGAAACCGGGCCGCTGATCAGTCCCGCCGCCTTGCAGAAGGTCGAGGCGCACGTCGCCGATGCGCTGCGGCAGGGCGCGACGCTCTTGACCGGCGGGGCGCGCCACCCGCTCGGCGGCCAGTTTTTCCAGCCGACGGTGCTCACCGGCTGCACGCCCGGCATGGCGCTCTGCCGCGACGAGACCTTCGGTCCGGTGGCGCCGCTGATCCGGTTCGCGAACGAGGCCGAAGTCGTCCGCATGGCGAACGACACCGAGTTCGGCCTGGCCGCCTACGCCTGGACCCGCGACCTCGCCCGCGCCTGGCGTCTCGCCGAACGCCTGGACTACGGCATGGTCGGCCTCAACGCCGGCCTGATCTCCACCGCCGAGGCGAGCTTCGGCGGGATGAAACAGTCGGGGCTGGGCCGCGAAGGCGGCAGCGGCGGCATCGCCGAATACCTCGAAACCAAGTATGTGAACCTGGGCGGGCTGGGATGAATCCGTGCGCGCACCGAACCGGCATCCCCTCATCACGCAAGCTTCGCGGCGGCCTCTTGAGACCGCTTCTTGCCGCACTGCTGCTGTGCACTTCCGCGCCGGGCGTCGCGCAGGCTGCAGTGCCCATTCCCCGGCACCCGATCGACCCCGATACGCCGGAACTGGACGATCCGGACAATCTCGTGCAGCGCTACCTTCAGGCCGTCGATCGCGGGGAGCTGGCACTATTCGGCTACACGCTGGATCGTTCCATGATCGTCCCCGTGCGGGTCGAATACGTCTACGATCTTGCCAGTCGAACGATGCGGATCAAGGTCTACGCCAATCTGAAAGCGCCTCTGCCGGTACCCGGGCAAAGCGATTGCCGGATTCTCGGGGTGAGCGCGATTCTTGAAGACGGCAGCATCACCGAAATCGAGTCGCACGTCTGGATCAGGGAACAGGCTCCGGACTAGGGACATGACGCCAGGCTCCCGTCCACGCACCCTCGTCGTCATCGGCGCCGCCAGCGGCGCGGGCGCGCCCGACCCGGGCTGCGCCGAAGGCCCGGACGCGCTGCACCGCTACCGCGCGTTTCACGACACGCCGCTGCAGCACGTGGAATGGGACGCCATCCTGCGCGTGCCGCGCGATGCACGGGACACGCCCGTGCACGCGGTGGCCGCGCTCGCCGCGCGGCTCGCCGCCGAAGTCGAGCGCGTGCTGCGCGCCGGCGATTTTCCGCTGGTGGTGGGCGGCGACCACGCCTGCGCCATCGGCACCTGGAGCGGCGCGCACCGTGCGCTGGCGGCACGCGGGCCGCTCGGCCTGATCTGGATCGACGCCCACATGGACAGCCATACCTTCGCCACCTCGCCGAGCGGGCAGCTCCACGGCATGCCGCTCGCCGTGCTGCTGGGCCATGGCAAGGCGGCGCTGACGCACATCGAGGGCGCTTCCGCCAAGCTGCGGCCCGAGCATGTCTGCCTGATCGGCGTGCGCAGCCACGAGGCCGGCGAGGCGGCGCTGCTGCGCCGGCTGGGGGTGCGGGTGTTCGCCATGGATGAAGTGCGCCGGCGCGGGCTGGACGCGGTTTTCGACGAGGCACTGGCCATCGTGCGCAGCGGTACCGCCGGCTTCGGCGTCAGCATCGATCTGGACGCGCTCGACCCCGACGACGCGCCGGGCGTGGGCACGCCGGTGCGCGGCGGCCTGCACCGCGCCGAACTCGCCGCGGCCCTGTCGCGGCTGCGCGGCGATACGGCCTTCGCGGCGATGGAAATCGTCGAGTACAACCCGCGCCGCGACCGTCGCCGCATCTCGGCCGATGCCGCCGGTGCGCTGGTCGACGCGGTGACGCCGCTGCCGCCCGCTGCGCGCTGAACTACTCGAACTCCATCGCGCGGTACACCCGCCCCACGTTGCTGCGCGCCAGCTCGTCGGCGGTGTGCAGGTGGAGATAGGCCGACTGGTCGACCTTGTAGGCGTCGTCGAGCGAACCGCCGGCGTCGATCACGGCCTTCACCTTCGCGCGCAAATCCACCAGGTAGTCGCGCGTCCA
>JBGAFQ010000032.1:0-32322 GCA_044227195.1 Thiobacillus sp. | reverse complement strand
TCGCGCCAGGCGTCGAGCAGGCAGTTTTCCCACTTCAGGTCTTTTTGCGGCGCCAGGTGCCAGTAGGGCAGCGGCTTGAACAGCGCGGCCACGGCGTCTTCGGCGCTGGTGTAGCCGGACTTGTGCCATTCGGCGGGGTTGCGGCGGTAGAGCTTGAGGCTGAGGGTCTTGAGGATGCCGAGGATTTCCTGCTGGTGGATCTCGACGACGTTGTCGACGTCGCCCTTGGCCAGATCCTTGACGCTGAAGGTTCGCACGCTGCTGGTGCCGTCCTTGCGGTGGATGGGCTGGCCGGTGCAACCGGCAATGAGGAAGAGGGCGAGACAGGAAGCGGCAAGGCGGACGTCGAATTTCACGACGAGCAGCTTACCTCAATCCTGCGCGCCCAGTCCGGCGGTTCGGCGGCGTAGGCCTCAAATTCCGGCTGGTCGTCGTATGGATGCGTCAACAGGGCGTGCAGGCGGGCCACTTCGCTGTAGTCGCGCTGGTCGGCGGCGCGGCGGATGGCGAGCTCGGCGAGGTGGTTGCGCAGGATGTATTTGGGGTTGACGGCGCGCATGGCCGCGCGGCGGTCGGCGTCCGGTACGCCGGTTTCGCGCAGCGCCCCGGCGTAGCGTGCGGCCCAGAAGTCGAAGGCGTCGCGGTCCAGGAAGAGGTCGCGCACGGCGGCGTTGGCCGCGCCGGGCGCGCTGTCGAAGTCGCCCAGGCGGCGGAAGAAGATCGTGTAGTCGACGCGGTTGGCGGCCAGCAGGTTGAGCGCGTCGAGGATGAGGCTCAGGGTGTCGGCGCCCGGCGCCAGCCCGAACTTGGCGGCCATGCGCGCCACGTAGGCGCGGCTGAAAATCTGCGGGTAGTCCTGGATGGCGGCGGAGGCGGCTTCCACCGACATCAGCGGCACCAGCGCCTGCGCCAGCTTGGTCACGTTCCATGCGCCCACGTCGGGCTGCCGGTCGAAGGCGTAGCGGCCGGCCACGTCGGAATGGTTGCAGATGAAGCCGGGGTCGAAGGCGTCGAGGAAGCCGAAGGGGCCGTAGTCGAGCGTGAGCCCGAGGATGGACATGTTGTCGGTGTTCATCACGCCGTGCGCGAAGCCCACGGCCTGCCAGTCGGCCATCAGCTCGGCGGTGCGCTTCGCCACTTCGTGGAGGAAGACGGGGTAGGGGTCGGCCAGGTCGGCAAACTGCGGGTAGTAGCGGCGGATGACGTAGTCGGCCAGGGTGCGGAGGGGCTCGACCTGATTGCGGTAGTAGAACACCTCGAAGGAGCCGAAGCGCACGAAGCTGGGCGCCAGCCGGGTGACGAGCGCCGCGGTTTCCTCGTCTTCGCGGTACACCGGCAGCGGGCTGCCGATGAGCGCGAGCGCGCGCGTGGTGGGAACGCCGAGCGCGTGCATGGCTTCGGAACAGAGGAATTCGCGGATGCTGGAACGCAGCACGGCGCGGCCGTCGCCGCCGCGGGAATACGGCGTGCGGCCGCCGCCCTTGATCTGGATTTCCCAGCCCCGGCCGTCGGGGGCCTGCGCCTCGCCCAGCAGCAGCGCCCGGCCGTCGCCGAGCTGCGGCACGTAGTGGCCGAACTGGTGGCCGGCGTAGAGCGCGGCGACCGGGTCCATGCCGGGCAGCACGCGGTTGCCGGCGAGCGCGTCGACGAACTCGGGGTGGTGGATGGCGTCGGCGTCGAGGCCCAGCAGGGCGAGCGCGTCCGGGCTGTGGCAGACGAGCGCGGGATCGGGCACCGGCGCGGCCTGCACGCGCGAATGAAAAGTGTCGGGCAGGCGGGCGAAGCCGTTGTCGAAGACGAGGTCGCGATGGGAAGGCATGCGTCGATTGTAGGGGTTTGTAAGGTTGCCGCGACCCGCGCGACTGTGGGGTTAAGGTCAACAAAATCGAGGAGCAAGAACATGAACACGGCTTCGGCTTCCATCACGCGCGGATTCGACTGGAGCGACCGGGCGGGACACTGGATCGGCATGCTGGGCATCCGCCTGCTGCTGGCGTACGAGTTCGGCGTATCGGGCCTGGAGAAACTGCACGGCGAAAACTGGTTCGCCGACATCATGGGCGATTTTCCGTTTCCCTTCAGCCTGGTGCCGGTCGATGTCAGCTGGTTCATCTCCACCTGGACCGAGCTCGTCGGGGCGGCGGCGCTGGTGGTCGGGCTGGGCACGCGCTTCTGGGCGGTGGGCCTGCTGATCCTGGACGTGGTCGCCTGGGTGTCGGTGCACGCCGGCAATGGCTACAACGTCAGCGACAACGGCTACAAGCTGCCGCTGATGTACCTGATCATGCTGCTGCCGCTGGTGCTGTCGGGGCCGGGCAAGCTGTCGATTGACCACTGGCTGCGGGCGCGATTCCTGGGGCGCTGAATGGCTGAATGGCCGTAATCCCTGCTCGGCGCAGGGTTCAGGAAAGGATCGGGATGCCGATTCCCCTGCTGAGGGCCGGTCCGCGTCGGGACCGGCCGGCGCGTTCAACCGGAGGTCGCCCGCCATGAGTCCGCTCGACATTACGCCCATCGCCGTGGTGGAGGAAGTCTCGCTGTCTTCCATCATCGGTGCGCTGAGCTATGCGCTCGATCTCACCGAGGGCCTGCCGGCCGGCCACAGCCTGCGCTGCTGCTGGGTGGGCATGCACGTCGGGCAGCAACTCGGCATGGACGGCGCGGCGCAGTCGCACCTGTACTACGCGCTGCTGTTGAAGGACGCCGGCTGCAGCAGCAACGCGGCGCGCCTGTTCGAGCTGTACGGCACCGACGACCGCGCGGTGAAGCGCGATTTCAAACTGGTGGACACCGACAGCCTGTCGCGGCTGGGCCAGTTCGTGCTGTCGCACGTGGGCGTGGGCAAGTCGCTGCACGAGCGGGTGCAGCGCATCCTGCACCTGGCGGCAAGCGGCGAGGAATTCGCCACCGAACTCATCACCACGCGCTGCGAGCGCGGCGCCAATATCGCGCTGCAGCTGGGTTTCGACGAGGCGGTGGCAGCCGGGGTGCGCAGCCTGGACGAACACTGGAACGGCCGCGGCAAGCCGCTCGGCCTCCAGGGCGAATCGATTCCGCTGAATGCGCGCATCGCGCTGCTGTCGCAGGTGACGGAGGTGTTCCATGCCGCCGGCGGACCGGCCGCGGCGCGCGAGGAAGTGCGCAAGCGTTCGGGCAGCTGGTTCGATCCGGACGTGGTCGAGGCTTTTTTCGCGGCCGAACGGCAGCCGGGTTTCTGGGAAGGCATGGCGGACGACGGCCTGCAGGCGCGCATCGAAGGCATCGAACCGGCTTCCAGGGTCATCCGCGTCGACGAGGACCGGCTCGACACCATCGCCGAGGCCTTCGCCCAGGTGGTGGACGCGAAGAGCAACTACACCTACGGCCACAGCGCGCGCGTGGCCGCCTACACCGACGTGGTCGCGCGTTCGCTCGGGCTGCCACCGGAACGCACGCGCTGGCTGCGGCGCGGCGCGCTGCTGCACGACATCGGCAAGCTCGGCGTGAGCAACGCCGTGCTCGACAAGCCGGGCAAGCTGGAAGTCGACGAGTGGGAACGGGTGAAGGCGCACGCCGCGTATTCCGAACAGATCCTCGGTCGCATGGACATCTTCGCCGAACTGGCCTTCGTCGCCGCCGCGCATCACGAGCGGCTGGACGGCAAGGGCTATCCGCGCGGGCTCACTGCCGAGCGCATCTCGATCGAGACGCGCATCATCACCGTCGCCGACATCTTCGACGCCATTACCGCCGACCGACCCTACCGGGGGCCGATCCCGGTGGACCAGGCCATCGCGATGATGGAAAAGGAGCGCGATGCGGCCATCGACGGCGACTGTCTCGATGCCTTGAAACGTGCCTTGCCCGAGCTGGGGTTCTAGCGGTCTGCTTCCGAAATAATGCAACATGAAACGGCGTCTTTTTCCGCATGGCCGCGTTGCTCGTCGTTGCCATAGAGCCCGCTATGTCGCCTCCTCGCGCCTAGCCCTGCGAAAAAATCCATCCGTTTCATCCTGTCACGCTATTTCGGAAGCAGACCACTAGCCGCCCGTCATCGACATGAAGCGCACGATCTTGCCCGGCGCTTCGCGGAATTCGTGGCGCGCGGGCTTGAGGTCGATGGCCTGACGGATCGCGGCTTCGAGTTCCGCATCGCTGCAGCCGCCGCGCAACAGGGGATGGAATTCGAACTTCTCCTCCTGGCCGAGGCACATGTAGGCGGTGCCGTCGACGGCGACGCGGACGCGGTTGCAGGTGGCGCAGAAGTGCTGCGAGATGGGGGTGATGAAACCCACGTTGAAGCGGCCGTCGGGCGTGCCGAGGTAGCGTGCGGGGCCGGCGCCGGGCTGCATGGTTTCGACGAGGCCGAACTGGCGCTGCAGGCGCGCCTTCACGGGTTGCAGGTCCAGGTATTCCGCGTTGCGGCCGGTATGGCCCATCGGCATGGTTTCGATGAGGCGCAGCACGAAGCCGCGCGCCATGCAGAAGACGACCATCTCGTCGATCTCGTCGTCGTTGACGCCCGCAAGCGCGACCATGTTGAGCTTGATGGGCGCGAAGCCCGCGTCCTGCGCAGCGTCGAGGCCGGCCATCACGCGTGCGAGCACGTCGCGGCCGTTGATCTGCTCCACGCGCGCCTGCTGCAGCGAGTCGAGGCTGACGTTGAGCCTTGTCACGCCGGCCGCCTTCAGCGCCTGCGCGTGCCTGTCGAGCTGGGTGGCGTTGGTGGACAGGGACAGGTCGTCGATGCCAGGCAGGGCGGCGATGCGTGCGGCGAGCCTGGCGATGTCGCGGCGCAGCAGCGGTTCGCCGCCGGTGAGCCGGACATGGTTCACGCCCAGCCGGGCGAAGGCGCCGATCAGGCGTTCGATTTCATCGAAGTTCAGCCAGTGCGCCGGTTCTTCGAAACCCTTGAATCCTTCCGGCATGCAATAGCTGCAGCGCAGGTCGCATCGGTCCGTCACCGACAGGCGCACGTATTCGATGCGGCGGCCGAACTGGTCGAAGAGCGAGGGCGAGCTCATGCTGGACTGGAGTAAATTGGTTATATATGAAAAAATATAGCTCAAATATTACCCGGGTTCGACCGGTCGAACAAATGAAGGTTTTCGGCATCACGGGCTACAGCGGCAGCGGCAAGACCACGCTCATCGAGCGCGTGCTGCCGCACTTGCGCGCGCGCGGGCTCGCGGTCGCCGTGGTCAAGCATACCCATCACGATTTCGACATCGACCAGCCGGGCAAGGACAGCTGGCGGGCCCGCGAGGCGGGGGCGACAGCGGTGCTGCTGGCGTCCGACCATCGCAGCGCCCTGCTGATCGAGCACCGCGACATGCCTCCCGCGCTGCCTCGCCTGCTCGAGCAGTTGCCGCCGTGCGATCTGGTCCTGGTGGAGGGCTACAAGCGCGAACGCATTCCCAAGCTGGAAGTGCATCGCGAGGAAACAGGCAAGCCCTGGCTGTTTCCCGGCGATGCCGACATCGTCGCGGTGGCTTCCGATGCCCGGCCGCCGGGCGACTTTTTCCGCATCGACATCGATGCCGTTCCCCAACTTGCCGACTTCATCCAGACCCATGCTCTCCGCTACCCAGCTTCTTGATGCCCTGCTCGAACGCGCCCGGGGCGTGACCGAAACTGAAACCGTCGCGGTGACCGCGGCGCGCGGGCGCGTCCTCGCACGTACCCGGACTTCCACGCTGACCGTGCCGCCGCTCGACAACAGCGCAATGGACGGATACGCCGTGCGCGTCGCCGACGTGACGGCTACCGGCGTCGTCTTGCCGGTGTCGCAGCGCATCCAGGCCGGGGCGGTGGGGGCGCCGCTTGCGGCAGGGACCGCGGCACGCATTTTCACCGGCGCGCCGGTGCCGGCGGGGGCGGACGCGGTATTGATGCAGGAGGATTGCACCGCCGACGGCGGCGCCGTCCGGGTCGACAAGCTGCCGCGCCCGGGCGAAAACATCCGCCGTGCGGGCGAGGATATCCAGGCCGGCGCGGACGTGCTGGCCGCCGGCACGCGTCTCGGCCCGGCGGAAATGGGCCTGGCCGCCTCGGTCGGGCTGGCCCGGCTGCCGGTGTTCCGGCGGCTCAGGGTCGCGTGCTTTTTCACCGGGGACGAACTGGTCGCGCCGGGGACGCCCCTGCAAGCCGGCCAGATCTACAACTCAAATCGCCATACCCTGAGCGGACTGGTGGAAGGGCTGGGCTGCGAGCTGATCGATCTCGGCATCGTGCCCGATACGCTCGAAGCCACCGAGGCCGCGCTGGCGCGTGCGGCGCGCGAGGCCGACGTGGTCGTCACCAGTGGCGGCGTGTCGGTGGGCGAAGCGGATTTCGTGAAGGCCGCGGTCGAAAAACTCGGCCGCATCGAGATGTGGAAGGTGGCGATGAAGCCCGGCAAGCCCATCGTCTACGGTCGGGTCGGCGAAGCCGATTTCATCGGCCTGCCCGGCAACCCGGTGTCCGCCTTCGTCACCTTCTGCCTGTTCATCCGCCCCTTCCTGTTGAAACGCATGGGCGCAGGCCAGGTGTTGTACCGCGCGTTTCCGGTGCGTTCGGCGTCGGCCTGGCTCAGGGCCGGCAACCGGCGCGAGTTCCTGCGTGCGCGCCTCCAGGACGACGGGCGGGCCGCGCTTTACCCGAATCAAAGTTCGGGCGTGCTGACTTCCTGCGCCTGGGCCGACGGCTTCGTCGATCTGGAAATCGGCCAGACCGTCCGGCCGGACGACTGGGTGCGCTTCATCCCGCTGTCGGAGCTGCTGGCATGACGCTGCGCGTACTGTACTTCGCCCGTCTCCGCGAACGTTTCGGCGTGGCGGAGGAAACCCTGTCATTCCCCGGCGGGACGGTCGCCGATCTGGTCGCCCTGCTGCGCGCGCGCGGCGGCGCGTGGGCGGAAGAGCTCGCGCCGGAACGCAGCTTCCGCGTGGCGGTCGATCAAGTCGTCGTCACGCCGGATACCGCGCTGCGCGAGGGCGCGGAAGTCGCGATCTTCCCGCCGGTGACCGGAGGCTGAGCATGCGCATCCAGGTGCAGGCCGACAGCTTCGACCTCGGCGCGGAAGTCGGGGCCCTGCGCGCGGGCCGGCTCGACGTCGGCGCCGTCGCCAGCTTCGTGGGCTATGCGCGCGACGTCAACGACGGCAGCGGCGTCACCGCGATGACGCTGGAACACTATCCGGGCATGACCGAGAAGGCGCTGGCCGCGCTGGTGACGGAAGCGTCCGCGCGCTGGTCCGTGATCGACGCCACGCTCATCCATCGCGTCGGCCGCCTGCTGCCCGGCGATCCCATCGTGCTGGTGGCGGTGGCCAGCCGCCATCGCGGCGACGCGTTCGCCGCGTGCGAATTCATCATGGACGCGCTGAAGACGCGCGCGCCGTTCTGGAAGAAGGAAGAAACGCCGGCCGGCGATCGCTGGGTCGAGGCGCGTGCGAGCGACGACGCGGCGGCGGCGCGCTGGACGCAGGCGCCCGGAGACGAGTCGGCCTGATTCCGTTCGGCCCGGATCGGGTCGATGCTTGACATTGGTTCTAATACGAACTAATTTGGTTCGCATTAGAACCAATTGCGCATTCGATGACTTCCGCCGCCGCATTCCTGCCGACCGTGCGAGCCCTGGTGCAGTGCTATCAGGCCTTCGTGGCCTGCTCGGATTCGCACATCCGCACCCTGGGCCTGACCCCCGCGCAGTTCGATATCGTCGCCACCCTGGGCAACACGCCCGGTATGACCGCGACCGAACTCGGCGAGAAGACCCTCATCACCAAGGGCACGCTCACCGGCGTGGTGGACCGCCTGGTCGAGCGCGGCTGGGTGGAGCGGGTCGCGCACGAGAGCGACCGCCGTTGCCAGATCGTGCGCCTGACGAAGGCGGGCGAGAAACTGTTCGCCCACGTGTTCCCCACCCACCTCGCCTACATGCAGGCGCACTTTGCCGGCGCGACGGATGCCGACCACGCGCGTTGGCGCGATGCCCTGCTATCCCTGCAATCCCAACTCGAGAAGGATCCCGTCCGATGACCGCCCGCTATACCCCGCCTGCCGTCGTGCTGCACTGGCTGATCGCGCTGCTGATCTTCGTCGCGTTTCCGCTGGGGCTGTATATGCACGACCTGCCGCTGTCGCCGGAGAAGCTGAAGCTCTACAGCTACCACAAGTGGATCGGCATCACGGTGCTGCTGCTGGTCGGCCTGCGCCTGGCCTGGCGCGCGACGCATACCCCGCCCGCGTTACCGGCGAACATGACCGCGCTGCAACGCAAGGCGAGCCATGCCGTGCACGCTCTGCTCTACCTGCTGATGGTCGCGGTGCCGCTGTCGGGCTGGGTGATGAGTTCGGCCAAGGGCTTCCAGACCGTGTGGTTCGGCGTGCTGCCGCTGCCCGACCTGGTCGGCAAGGACAAGGCGCTGGGCGAGGCGCTGGAGGAAGTGCACGAATTCCTGAACTACACGATGCTCGTCCTGGTCGTCCTGCACGTGGCCGCCGCCATCAAGCACCAGCTCCAGGCGGGCGGCACCTACCTGCAGCGCATGAAACTGGGCGGAAAGGACGCATGATGAAACGCTGGTTTGTGTTGGTGGCTTTGCTCGCGGCGCCGGCCGCGCAGGCCGTCGAATATCGCACCGTGCTGCCGGCGCAGAGCCGCATCGGCTTCGAGTTCGTGCAGATGGGGGTGAAGGTTCCCGGCGGCTTCAGCCGCTTTGCGGCGCAGATGGCCTTCGATCCGGCGAAGCCGGAATCCGCCCGGGCTACGATCGAAATCGATCTCGCCAGCATCGACGCCGGTTCGCCCGAGGCAGACGAGGAATCGGCCGGCAAGCTGTGGTTCGACCGCGCCGCGTTTCCGAAGGCGCGCTTCGAGTCCACCCAGGTGCGCGCGCTGGGCGACAACCGCTACGAAATGCGCGGCATGCTGACGATCAAGGGCAAGCGCCGCGAGATGGTCATTCCCGTGCAGCTCGTGCCGGGCAAGGCGGCGGCGCGCTTCGACGGCAGCTTTGTGCTCAGGCGCCTGGACTTCGGCATCGGCGAGGGCATGTGGGCCGACGTCGGCACCGTCGCCAACGAAGTCAACGTGAAATTCAGCATTGCCGCCAGCGGCAAGTAATCCCGTCGTTAACCACCAGGAGAAATCCAGCATGAAACGCCTCGTACTCGCATCCGCGCTCGCCGTGTTCGCCGTCGCCGCCCAGGCCGAGCCGGTCACCTACGTCATCGACAGCAACCACACCTTCCCGTCCTTCAGCTACAACCATCTGGGCTTCTCGACCCAGACCCATCGCTTCAACGGCACCACCGGCAGCATCGTGGTCGACCGCGCCGCGAAGACCGGGTCGGCCGAGGTGAGCATCGACGCCAAGTCCGTCGACGCCGGCTCCGCGCTTTTCAACGAGCACATCCAGGCAGCCGATTTCTTCGACACGGCGCACTATCCCACCCTGGGCTTCAAGGGCACGAAGATGCAGTTCAAGGGCGACAAGCCGGTCAGCATTTCGGGCGACATCACCATCAAGGGCGTGACCAGGCCCATTACCTTCGACATCACGGCGTTCAACTGCGCGCCGCACCCGATGCTCAAGGTCGAGGCCTGCGGCGCCAACGCGGTGGCGAAGCTCAAGCGTTCCGACTTCAACATGGGCAAGAACGCGCCCTTCGTGAGCGACGACGTGAGCCTGACGCTGGCCGTCGAAGCCGCCAGGCGATAAGCCGCCCGGCTGCGGATGGGCGAGGGCAATCCAACAGGAGATGTCGGGAATTTGTCATGGCGACACGCCCGGCATCGGGCATGCCCGGGGGTGTTTCTTCAACTAATTGATTGGATTGATATTTTTGACTGAGGCCTGGAGGATGGCCGCGGCATGACGGTTGCAAGCGTATGAGCACGGCCCTGCGGGGCGTTCATACACGGAAAGGGCAATCGCATGAAGCGCATCGTTGCATTCGTCGCGTTGACGGCTTTGACATCCACGGCCCGGGCCGACGCCGAAATCTACGTCATCGACCAAGTCCAGACGGTGGCCAGTTTCACTTTCAGCTACCTGGGCCTGGCCAGCCAGACGCACACATTCGACAAGACCAGCGGCCGCGTGATGTTCGATCCCGTGAGCAAAACGGGCTCGGCGGACGTCAGCATCGACGCCACCTCGGTCAACACGGGTGTGGACCTGTTGAACAGCCAGATCCAGTCTGCGGACTTCTTCGATACGGCCAGGTATCCGGTCATCAGTTTCAGATCGACCAGCATGGTTCTGGATGGCGAGCGGATGCGCATGACCGGCGACCTGACGATCAAGGGGATTACCCGGCCGGTGACGCTCGCAGTCAGCGATTTCGCTTGCCAGCCGCAGCCGGAGCAGCAGCTCGACGCCTGCAGCGCAAAGGCCACGGTGACGGTCAAGCGCTCGGATTTCAACATGGGCAAATATGCGATGCTGGCCGGCAACCGGGTCACGCTCAAGCTGAGCATCAGCGCGGTTCGCGAACAGCCGTCCGTGATGCTGGCCAGCCGCGACGCGATGCATTGAACGTTCCGGGGCGCCCGGGACGAGTAAAATGGCGGTTCCCGTCCAGAACCGCCTTCCCGTGCTCCCCAACCAGCTGGAACTCCTTGCGCCCGCGCGCGACGCCGACATCGGCATCGAAGCGGTGAACCATGGCGCCGATGCCGTGTACATCGGCGGGCCGTCGTTCGGCGCGCGCGCGGCGGCGGCCAACGACATCGCCGACATCGCGCGGCTGGTAAGCCACGCGCACCGCTACAACGCGCGCATCTTCGCCACCCTCAACACCATCCTCGCCGACGACGAACTGGAACCCGCGCGCCGGCAGATCTGGCAGCTGTACGAGGCCGGCGTCGATGCGCTCATCGTCCAGGACATGGGCCTGCTGGAACTCGATCTGCCGCCGATCCAGCTGCACGCCAGCACGCAGTGCGACATCCGCACGCCGGAGAAGGCGCGCTTCCTGCAGGACGTCGGGCTTTCGCAGATCGTGCTCGCGCGCGAACTCGACCTTGGCCAGATCGCCGCCATCCGCGCCGCCACCCGGCCCGAAACGACGCTGGAATTTTTCGTCCACGGCGCGCTGTGCGTCGCCTACAGCGGCCAGTGCTATATCAGCCACGCCCACACCGGGCGCAGCGCCAACCGCGGAGACTGTTCGCAGGCCTGCCGCCTGCCGTACCAGGTCACCGACACGGACGGCCGCATCGTCGCGCACGACAAGCACGTGCTGTCGATGAAGGACAACAACCAGAGCGGCAACCTCGAGGCGCTGATCGACGCCGGCATCCGCAGCTTCAAGATCGAGGGCCGCTACAAGGACATGGGCTACGTGAAGAACATCACCGCCCATTACCGCACGCTGCTCGATCGGATCGTCGAACGTCGCCCGGAATTCGCGCGCGCGTCGTCCGGCCGCACCGCGTTCGGCTTCACGCCCGATCCCGACCAGAATTTCAACCGCGAATTCACCGATTACTTCGTCGGCGGACGCAAGGACGACATCGGTGCCTTCGATACGCCGAAAAATCCCGGCCTGCCCATCGGCCACGTGACGAAGCTCGGCGACAAGTGGGTGGAGCTGGAAACCGACACGCCCGATACGGCGCTCAACAATGGCGACGGCCTGTGCTACTACACGCTGCACAAAGACCTGGCCGGCCTCGCCATCAACCGCGCCGAGAAGGTGGGGGGAAACATGTGGCGCGTGTTCCCGAAGGACCCCCTGGCGAGCTTCAAGGATTTGCGCGCTGGCACGCGGGTGAACCGCAACCGCGACATGAACTGGATGCGGCTGCTGGACAAGCCGTCCAGCGAACGTCGCATCGGCGTATGGCTGAGCCTGCAGGAAAGCGCCGGAGGATTCGCGCTGACGCTTACCGACGAAGACGGTTACAGCGCAACAGTGGAAGCGGCACACGCCAGGGAAACCGCCAGGGACGCCGACAAGGCCGAGGCCACCCTGCGTGAGCATCTCGGCAAACTCGGGACCACGATCTTCGAATCGCGGGGTGTCGCGCTCGCACTGACGCAGCCCTGGTTCGTGCCCGCGTCCTTCGTCAACGCGCTGCGCCGCGACGCCGTCGCCGCGCTGGAGGCCGTGCGTGTTGCCGCGTACGTGCGGCCTTCGCGTGCGCCGGCGGTCGAACCGCCCGCTGCCTATCCCGAAGACACGCTGAGCTACCTGGCCAACGTCTACAACCACAGGGCGCGCGACTTCTATGCGAAGCACGGCGTCAGGATCGTCGCCGCCGCCTATGAGAGCCACGAGGAAACCGGCGAGGTCTCGCTGATGATCACCAAGCACTGCGTGCGCTATTCGCTGAGCCTGTGCCCCAAGCAGGCCAAGGGCGTGACCGGCGTGCAGGGCACGGTGCGGGCGGCGCCGCTCACGCTCATCAATGGCAGCGAGAAGCTCACCCTGCGCTTCGATTGCAAGCCGTGCGAAATGCACGTGATGGGGAAACTGAAGCCTGCGGTTGCGAAACAGGCGGCGCCGCTGAAGTTCTACAAGACGCGCGCGTGAGCGTTCGTCTTACGGGCCTGCGCCCGAAGACGACAGGCGACGGATTGGCTTACTTGGCGTGCACGGCGTGCATGGACACGACCGGTGAACCGACGCCGGCTGCGGGCAACGCAGCGGGGCGGGTTTCGTTTGCGTCGGCGTCCTCCTCCGGTTCGCTGCGATCGAGCTGATACAGCGCGATGACCAGACCGATCGAGGAGGCCAGCAGGAAGTAGGGGCCGAACAGCCAGAACACCAGCGGGATCGCGATGAAAAATGCGCGCATGCCGATCGAGAACATGTGGCCGGCACGATGCAGCCTGCGCGCGACAGCTCTGGGTGAAAGCATGTGGTGGGCGTCGTGCTCGGGCACGTTGACCATGAACACCACGTGGTTGGCCAGCCTTACGGCCATGGCGAAGGCGAAGAAGCCCACGATGAAATCCACCAGCAACAGCATCACCTTGAGATTCCACAGGACTGGGCCGTGCGCGCCCGGCAGGTCGAGCCCGTGCCAGCTCATGGAAATGCTCTGGGCCTGCCCCGACAGCGTGAGCGTGCCTATGATGAGCAGTGCGGCGGTGGACGCCATCAGCGAGGCGCCCATGATGAAGTTGCGCAGGGTCTGCACCGCCATCACGTCCTTGGACGGATTGCGCATGATGTTTTCCACCCACAAGCGGCGCGCCAGTTGGTGCACGCCGTGCACGCTGTAGGTGGGGTCGCTGCGCACCTTGAAATTGAGGTAGCAATAGTAGAGACACACGCTCGCGGCGCTCACGAGAAATGCGGTTACATCGGTTGCGTACACGCCCATTACATCCATTCCGTCGGTTTCCTGGAGAGGTCGATCAATGGTTTAAGAATCGCGCAGGTGCCGGCCTGGCTCATGCAGCCGGGTAGATCCGGACAACCGCCGGGGCGTGTTCGGAAACCTCGCGCGTCGGCTGGCGATTTTTCTCGGCAGGGGCATCCACTTCGCGGAGCATCGTGCGGAATTCGCCCAGATTGTTGACGTTGGCGAACGACAGCGCGTTGAACAGGGTTTTGAGGGTTGCGAGCATGGCAGTGGGCCGGAGGCCGGTCGGTTGCAGATGCACTTGTATTTGCATCTTGCGTGCCAGTTTCACAGTGCCATGATTTAAAACGAATTAATTTATTTCCATATCATGGCGATTGAGTGCGTGTGTTGCATTTAGCAATATAATTATTCGAACAGACTAATTTTTATTTTAATAAACAGTTGATTAGTTGTTTTTACGGTTGGTGTTGTATTTCCTGTATGGCAGTTTAATATTGCAACATCTAATGTTGGATTTGTAACAGTAAACAGCGGGATCGACGTGCGGACACAATTCGATAAAGCGGGATGGCGTCATTCGCTGCGGGGGAAAATCACCTGGGCCTACGCCGCCGTGGCTGCGGTCATGCTGTTGGCTTCGCTGTTCTTCGTGGGCGAACTGCGTACGCTGGAAGCGCGGGTCGAGCTGGGTCAGCGGGTCACCGAGCTGTTCGACACGGTGCTGGAAATACGCCGCTACGAGCGCAACTATTTCCTCCATCGCCAGCCGGCCGACCTGGCCGAGAATGCGCGCCAGATCGCGTTGGCGCGCAGCCTGCTGACGACCCACCGTACCGAATTTCTCGCCGTCGCCCCGTCGGCACGGCTGGACACCCTGCAGGCCCGGCTCGACGACTATGGCCGCCAGATGGCCGCCTATGCCGGGGCCACGCCCGGCCAGTTCGAGGCGATCGAACCGCGGGTGCGCGCACTTGGCAAGGACGTGGTCGCGCTGGCAGAAGACATGGCGGGTTCGGAGCGCCGGCAGATCCGGACCACGCTGGCGGCATTTCGCAATCTCCTGCTGGGCGTGATCCTGTGCATGGCGCTGCTGATCGTGGTGATCGGGCGTGCGCTTTCGCAGCGGGTCGCAAAACCGCTGAAGGAAATGGAAGCCAGCGTCGCGGCGATCACCGCCAACCGGCGCGAGACCCTGGCGGCGCCCTCGAACGACCGCGAAATCGTGTCCATCATCGAGGCGTTCAACCACATGCTGCAGGAACTTGACCTGCGCCAGAAGTCGCTCATGCGTTCCGAGCGTCTGGCCTCGCTCGGCACCATGCTGTCGGGCGTGGCGCATGAGCTGAACAACCCGTTGTCGAACATCTCGACCTCGTGCCAGATCCTGCTGGAAGAGACGGACGAATGCGATCCGGCGACGCTGAAGAAATATCTGTCGCAGATCGACCGGCAGACCGAGCGGGCGCGCACCATCGTCCGCTCGCTGCTCGATTTTTCGCGCGAAAAGGCGTTCCGCAAGGAGCCCGTGCGCCTGAAACCGCTGGTCGAGCAGACGGTCGGTTTCGTGCGCGGCGAGGTGTCGGCCAAATCGCTCGTGCAGCTGTCCATCGCCGACGACCTGAGCGTGCCGGCGGACGCCCAGCGCCTGCAGCAGGTGCTGGTGAACCTGATCCGCAACGCGATGGAGGGACTGGGGCCGGACGGCCGCATCCACATCGCCGCCGAACGCCTGCGCCCGTCGGCGCCGCCGCCGGGCACCGCGCTGGGGTCGGGCTGCGGCGCGACCGCCGGGATGGTCGAGATTCGCGTGGAGGACAACGGGCCGGGCATCGCGCCGGACGTCCTGCCGCGCGTGTTCGACCCCTTCTTCACCACCAAGGAGGTCGGCCACGGCATGGGCCTGGGCCTGTTCGTCGCCTACGAGATCGTCGACGAACACGGCGGCTGCATTGCCGTGGAAAGCACACCGGGGCAGGGGGCGTGCTTCCGCATCCGCCTGCCGCTCGACGTGCCCGCCGGCGCGCGCACCGATAGTGACAACGGAGCCAGACCATGAATGCGCGCCTGCTGATCGTGGACGACGAGGAAATCGCGCTGGACAACCTGCGCCACGTGATGGAGAAGGAAGGCTATGAGGTCGCGACCGCGCAAAGCGGCGCCGCCGCGCTCGCGCTGCTCGACAGGCAGCGTTTCGACGTGGTGCTGACCGATTTGCGCATGGAAGGCCTGGACGGCATGGACGTGCTGAAGAAAAGCCGTGCCGCGCAGCCCGACGCGGAAGTCATCTTCATCACCGGCTTCGCCACGGCGGAATCGGCGGTGCAGGCGCTGAAGCACGGTGCGTTCTACTACATCGCCAAGCCTTTCCGGCTCGACGAGGTGCGCAAGGTGGTCGCCGAGGCGCTGGCGAAAATCGCCCTGCGCCGCGAGAACGACAGCCTGCGCCGCGAGGTCGAGCGCTACCGCGACGGCGACGGCATCGTCACCCAGGACGCCGGCATGCAGCGCCTGCTGGACATGGCGCGGCAGATCGCCCCCACCGATTGCAGCGTGCTGATCACCGGGGAAAGCGGCACCGGCAAGGAGCTGCTCGCCAAGTACCTGCATCGCCAGAGCACCCGGCGCGACGGGCCCTACGTTGCGATCAACTGCGGCGCGTTCAGCGAGCAGCTGCTGGCCAACGAGCTGTTCGGCCACGAGAAGGGGGCCTTCACCGGCGCGACCACGCTGAAGAAGGGGCTGATCGAGGCCAGCGTCGGCGGCACGCTCTTCCTCGACGAGATCACCGAGATGACGCCGGCGATGCAGGTGAAGCTGCTGCGCGTGCTGCAGGAAAGGGAAGTGCTGCGCCTGGGCGCGACGCGGCCGGTGAAGTGCGACGTGCGGGTGATCGCGGCGACCAACCGCGACGTGCTGCAGAGCGTGCGCGACGGCAGCTTCCGCGAGGATCTCTATTTTCGGCTGAACGTGGTGAACCTCGACCTGCCCGCGCTGGCGCAGCGCCCCGGCGACGTTCCGCTGCTGGCGCAGCATTTCCTGCTGAAATACGCGCAACGCATGAACAAGCCGGTGAAGCGCATCGCGCCCGACGCGATCGCGCTCTTGATGGCCTATCGCTTTCCCGGCAACGTGCGGGAACTGGAGAACCTGATCGAACGGGGGACCGCGATCGCGCAGGGCGACACCATCGAGGTCGGCCATCTGCCGGACGCCCTGCGCGCGGCCGAAGCGGCGCCGCCGGTGCGCGTCGAAGGCCGCCTGCCGACGCTGGAGGAACAGGAACGGCACTACATCCACCGGGTGTTGGACGAGGTGAAGGGCAATCAGACGGTGGCGGCGCAGATCCTCGGCATCAACCGGGCGTCGCTGTGGCGCAAGCTCAAGGCCTGGAAGGAAGAATCCCGCAACTAGGGTGCGGGATGCCGCTGCCGTGCTGCGGCAGGGCTACGGCGGGCAGTGCATGTCAGGCCGGCGCGTGCAGGTGAACCCTGCAGCGAGACGCCCGCGCACGGTCTCTCAGGGCCGGACGTAGGCCCAGCCGGCTGTCTGCAGCTTGATGAGTTCCACAATTCCCGCCTCTACGTAGTCGATGTTGGGGAGCATGGTGTCGCGGCTGATGTTCTGCGCCTTCATCGTGTTCTCGCAGGCCACGATCTTCACCCCCTCCTCGAGGGCTTCTTCCACCTTGTTCGGCACCGTGGAGTCGTCGCGCAGCATGGCGATGCCATCGCCATAGACCACGACTTCGATTGCCACGTTCTTGGGGCCCAGGGCGCGCTGGATGTTGCGGAAGTTTCCGAATACCTCGTTCCAGACATGCTCGTCGTTGACGGTCACGGCGAACACGACGCGGTACTTCGGCACCGCTGTTGGCTTGGCTGCCCATGCACTCCCGGGGCCGGACAGGCCGGCAAGCAGGATCAGGCTCATCAAGGCAAACAATGCGCGAAGTCTTTTTGACATGGTTTTCCTTTCCGCTAGTCGGTATCGAGCGCGTGCCCGTGGCGTGACGGGAAACCTCGTTGCAAATGTTCGGCACATTGCTGTGCGCTCAGCTTGATTGAGCGAATTATCCATATTGGAGTTCCTCGCGCCTTGGTACTCTGCTACCAGCATCGCTGGTCGGCGCGGGGGTGCCTTGGTCCGGGTGCAAGCGCAGGTGGACTGCCCGCACGACGGCCCATCACGCAGGGGGGTGGCCGGCCTGCGGCACGGCGCCCATACGGCCGGCAGGCCTGGAGCAACCGCGATCTCCCGCTGGACGATACGCCGCTTATGCGCGCCGGGCCGGGCTGTGCAGCAGGGTTGCCGCGAGATCCTTGGTGAGCCGCTGCATGAACGCAGCGTGCTTCGATTCGGCTTTCTGGAATGCCCCGATCAGCCGTTCGGCGTCTTCGCTGAGGCGGCTTCCGGCCGGCCCGCTGATGACCAGCGCCGATTGCCAGGCGGTGTTCATCGAGTCCACGGCATCCCAGGCGGCCTTGTAGCTCATCTTCATGGCCTTGGCGGCCCTGGCGATGGAACCGGTTTCCCGGATGCGCTGCAGAAGCTCGACACGGCCGCGTCCGAGGAAATTCCTGCCGTCCAGAGTCAGCCAGAAACGGCCATCTGCCTTCAGTTGCGCTTTCATGCGGCGAGTGTATCAAATGGCCATGGCAGGGGAGCGGTCGGCTAGAATTACGCGATGCACTCCAATTCCGTTCGTCAGCCATGACCGCCTTCCTTGCCGTGGGCATCGGTGCGGCCATCGGCGCCTGGATGCGCTGGGGCCTGGGGCTGTGGCTCAACCCGGTGTTGCCGGCGATGCCGCTCGGCACCCTGGCGGCGAACCTGGTCGGCGGCTACGTCATCGGCCTGTCGATCGCCTGGTTCGCCGAGCATCCGGGCGTCCCGCCCGAGGCGCGGCTGTTCCTCATCACCGGCCTGCTCGGCGGGCTCACCACTTTTTCCACCTTCTCCGCCGAAGTGGTCACCTCGCTGATGCGCGGCCTGTGGGTGACCGGCGGACTGATCGCGCTCACGCATCTGACCGGTTCGTTCCTGGCCACCTGGCTGGGTTTCCAAACGATGAGGCTGATCAAATGAACGTCGTCTGCCTGCAGGTTTTCGTCACCGAATCCAGCCGCCACCACGGCAGGCTTACCTACGAATGGCTGCTCGATCAGGCGCAGGCGCTGGGCATCGGCGGCGGCTCGGCGTTCCAGTCCATCGCCGGCTACGGGCGCCACGGCCGGCACGACGCGGGCTTTTTCGAGCTGGCGGGCGAGTTGCCTGTGGTCGTGCAGTTCTTCGGTGAGGATGCGGCGCTCGATGCGCTGCTGCACGCCGTCGCCGAGGCGGGCCTGAAACTGGTTTACGCGAAACTGCCGGCGGATATCGGCGTAACCGGCTGATGCCGGGTCAAGGCATCCTCGATCAGTTGATCCTGCTTGCCGCCTCGCTGGCGGCGAATTTCCTGTCCGCCCTGTCCGGCGGCGGCGCGGGCCTGATCCAGTTCCCCATCCTGATTTTTCTCGGCCTGCCGTTCGGCATCGCGCTGGCCACGCACAAGGTCGCCAGCGTCGCACTCGGGCTGGGCGCCACCTTCCGCCACATGAAGGAATCGCATCTCGAACGCCGGTTCTCGCTCGTCATCCTCGGTGCCGGCCTGCCGGGCGTGGTGCTGGGCGCGCTCACCATCCTGCACATTCCCGAGCGCGCCGCCACGCTGGCGCTCGGCTGGCTGACCCTGGGGCTGGGCCTGTATTCGGTGTTCAAGCCCAGACTCGGCATGGAGCACGCACCTCGCAACCGGCACGGCAGCGGCCTTGCCGTCGGCATGGCCGGATTGTTCGGCGTGGGCTTCCTGAACGGTTCGATCACCAGCGGCACCGGGCTGTTTCTCACGCTCTGGCTGATCCGCTGGTTCGGCCTGGACTACACCCGTGCTGTCGCCTATACGCTGATCCTGTGCGGACTGATCTGGAACGGCACCGGCGCGCTGGTGCTCGGCGTGATCGGTACCGTCGCCTGGGGCTGGATGCCGGCGCTGCTGGTCGGTTCCGTCGTCGGCGGCTACCTCGGCAGCCATCTCGCCATCCGCAAGGGCAATCTCTGGGTCAAGCGCGCGTTCGAAACGGCGACGATCCTGATCGGCCTCAAACTGATAGCGGGCTGATCCGAACCGCGGCGGCGGGATGAACCAGGCTCAGCTTCCGTGCAGGCAGATGCGGTTGCGGCCGCTGCGTTTGGCTTGGTAGAGTGCCTCGTCCGCGGCCTTGATCAGCGTGTCGCCGCTGAGCAGCAGCGGATAGGTGGCGATGCCGGCGCTCAGCGTGGCGAAGAAATAAGTGTCGAGATGCGGATGGCGGATTTGCGAGAAATCGTGCCGGATACGCTCGAGGATGCCGAAGGCCTGCTCGACATCGGTGTGCGGCAGCGCGACCAGGAATTCCTCGCCGCCGTATCGGCAGAGGACGTCGTGTTTCCGCAGGCGCTGCCTGAGCAGCCAGGCGAGGTTGCGGATCACCTGGTCGCCGACGGGATGGCCGTAGGTATCGTTTATCTGCTTGAAGCGGTCAAGGTCCAGCATCGCCACCGAGAGGAAGCCGCCTTCGTGCGCCACGCCGGACAGCATCATGTCCAGCGTGTTCTTGCCGCTGGAGTGGTTGAGCAGGCCGGTCAGGCTGTCGTGATACATCGATCGGCGCAGGGCGCGATAGCGTTCGATCTTGCACTTGACGATGGCGTTCAGGAACACCGGGTTGAAGGGCTTGGTCAGGAAATGGTCGCCGCCCAGGCGCATGGCGTCGACCTGCAGCGCGACATTGGTCTCGCCCGACAGGTAGACGATGGGAATGCTCAGGAACTCGTGGTGCTGGCGGACGATGCGCGCCACCTCGACCCCCGTGCAGTTCGGCATGTACATGTCCATCAGGATCAGGTCGGGATTGAACTGACGGAGCGCGTCGAGCGTCTGGCGCGGGTCGTTGACGATCTCGCACACGGCACGGTTTTCCTCCAGGGTGCGGCGGATCATGTGGCTGGCGGTCTTCGAATCTTCCACGATCAGCACCCGGTAGGCTTCCTGATCGTGGCGTTCGTTCATGTCCATGATGCGTTCGACGATCGCATGCACGGGCGTGCCTTCGAGCAGGCAGCAATCGCATCCGCCGCGCAAGGCCATCATCAGGTGCTCGAACTCGGGCCGCACGCCCAAGCCGATCAGCTGGCCCATCTCGAACCGCTGGCGCAGGGCGTGGATGGCCGGATACCACGCGTCGCGCGCGAGGCCGGTCGTGTCGAACAGGATCAGCGGGGCGGGATCCGCATCCTCGGGCAGGGACTGGTGCCATTCCACGAATTCAGCCGACATGCCGAAGTAGCCGAGCTGGACGAGCAGGGCCGTCCAGTCCGTCAGGCTGCGGCCAACCAGCCAGACCCGTCCGGGCCGTCTCTGATTGGTTGCGGCAAGCCGGGGATCGCGGACCCTTTCGTCCAGGTTCGCGTTCGCATGGACGTTCGCCATGCGGCCGAGCGCCTGGATGCGCTCGCCGAGATCGGCCAGCGCGTCGTCGGGCAGCGGGTGGACGACGTCCTTGTTGAACAACGCGAGGGCGACCTGTTCGAGCTGGTGGCTGGCGTGGTGCAGGGCGACGATGCCCTTGTCGATCAGGAATTCGGTGAAACTGTTGATCGAGACCGCGAGTTCGACGAAGTTCTCGAAATCCGGCGTGGCCAGATAGCGATCCCAGGCGCCCGACAGGGCGAGATTCTTCTGCAGCAGTTCGTCAGGGGTGCAGAGCATGGATTGGAGGACGGATTCGTTTTATTCAGGGCGCTGGGCGAGGGGGCTTATTCTCCGCCTTCCTGCTCGAGCCGCAAATACTGGTTGTAGGCGTTCACGCGGTTCGACTCGCTGAACGCAGGCATGCTGCGATACTTCGACCAGTCGGTTTTTTCGTAGGCTTCCTCGAAGGGCACGAAGTTCCGCGCCGCCTTGCCCATCTCCTGCCGCACGTATTTCAGGTAGTCGCGCACGAACATCAGATCCGTGCGCGGATCGCGCGAAGGCCCGCCGTGGCCGGGCACCAGCACCTTCGGCTTCAGCGCAATGAGCTTGTCGAGCGCGGCGATCCAGGCACGGGTGTCGGCGTCGCCGACGTAGGGCACGCGACCGCGGAACACCAGGTCGCCGGCGTAGAGCACGCCGTCCTCCTTCACCAGCATCGCCATGTCCTCGCTGGAATGCGCGGGGCCGACGTAGCGCAACCCGAAATGCACGCCGCCCAGTTCGAAATCGGTGTCGCCGTCGAGAAAGCGGTCGGCTTCGAGCAGGCGGGTGCGGTCGTCCACCCAGGGGAAGAGCGCTTCCTTGCGTTGCGCGAAGCGTTCGGCCGCCCCTTCGCTGCGCGTCGCGCCCTCGGCCAGGCGATGCGCCCAGATTTCCGCGCCCTGCGCCTTGAAGACTTGCAGGCCGTAGAAATGGTCGGCGTGGTAGTGGCTGACGATCACGCGCCGGATCGGCTGCTTCGTGACTCCTCGGATCAGGCCGAGCAGTTTCTCGGCGAGCGGCGGCGAGGCCAGCGCGTCGAACACCACCACGCCGTCCCGCGTGACGACGAAACCCGCGTTCGACATGAAGCCCTGGTTTTCGCTGGATGCCGCGCCGGACTGGCCCTGCACGAAGTAGCTGTGCGCGCCGAGCTTCACCAGTTTCATGGGCACGGTGACGGCCATGGCGGTGTCGGCCGCCTGTGCGGCGGGTGCAAGGCTCAGGAAGGCGAGCAGGAACAGCAGGCGAAGGATCATGGCGGGCCCCGTGGAATTTGCCCGATTATAGTCAGGTACGCGGGGCGGCCGTCCCGCCCGGGCTGTGGTATCTTCGAACCGCTGTAGAGAAGGGGTTCGTCGTGTTCAAGAAACAGTGGCCGGCATTTCTGCTGGCGTTCGTATTGCCGCTGCTGGCGGTGTTCTGGTGGTGGGGCGGATTCGCCACGGTCAGCGTCTCCGATGGCGAGGCCGGTCCGTATCGCTACGCCTATCTCGATTACGAAGGGGCGATCAGCGACATGCGCAAGACGCAGCGCGAAGCGCTCAAGCATTTCGATCTCGCCGGCGTACCGGCCGGCGACACCATCACGGTGCTGTACTCCGACCCGCGCGCTGCGCACGGCAAGGTGCGCGCGCACGTCGGCTACGTGCTCGGCGCCGCCGCCCGCCTGCCGCAGGGTTTGAAGGAAGGGCGCATCGCGCGCCGCCCGGTGACGACCGCGCGCGTGCAGGCAGCAGTTCTGCTGGCGCCGTCCAAGGCCTATCAGGCGCTGGCCGACGCGCTGGCCGAGCGCGGCAAGTCCATCGTCATGCCGACGGTCGAGTTGTACCGTCCTGCCGGCGAAGTCGATCGCATCGGCACCCTCACCCTGGAGATGAATCGCTGATGGCGTTCTTCTCGCTGCTCGCCGCCGTCGCGCTGGAACACCTGCGTCCGCTGCGCCAGCCGCTGCCGCATTACCAGCAGTACGGTCGCTTCACGCACTGGCTGGAACGCCGTTTCAACGCGGGCGAAATCAGCCACGGCATGATCGCCTGGGGACTGGCGGTAACGCCGGTGCTGGCGGGCGTGTGGCTGGTCTACTGGATACTGGACGGCATCGCGCCGTTTCTCGGCTGGGCCTGGAACGTCGCGGTGCTCTACGTCACGCTCGGTTTCAAGTACTACAGCGACGATGCCGAACGCATCGCACGCCTGCTGCGCGACGGCGATCTCGCCGCCGCGCGCGAGGCGCTCGCGGCCTGGCGCGGCGGCGACGCCAGCCAGTTCTCAGCCGACGAGCTGGCGCGCGTGACCATCGAGCAGTTGATGGCGGCGAGCCATCGGCAGATGTTCGGCGTATTGATCTGGTTCGCGGTGCTTGCCCCGCTGGGGCCGACGGGGGCAGTACTGTTCCGCGCCGCCTCCATCCTCGACCGCCGCTGGGCCGGCGCGAGCGGTCTGTTCGGCGTGTTCGCGCGGCGAGCGTTCCACGTAATCAACTGGCTGCCGGCGCGACTCACCGCGCTCACCTACGCCATCGCCGGCAACTTCGAGGACGCCACCTACTGCTGGCGCACCCAGGCCGAATCCTGGCCGGAACCGGAAGAGGGCGTGGTGATCGCCGCCGGCGCCGGCGCCATGGGCGTCAAGCTGGGACAGAACGTCAGCGTCGGCGGCGAATCCGTGTGGCGGCCCGAACTCGGCACCGGCCAGCCGCCCGACGCCGATTACATCGACAGCGCCGTCAGCATGATCTGGCGCGGACTGGTGATCTGGCTGGTGGCCGGCCTGCTGGTCGTCGTCGCAGGCTGGTTCTCCTGACCGGACCGGCATGCTCAACGCGCTCTGGATCGGCTTCTTTCTCGTCGCCTTCCTGATCGCGCTCGTCAAGCTCGTGTTCCTTGGCGACGCCGGCACGCTGGCCGCGCTGGTGAAAGCGCTGTTCGACAGCAGCAGGACCGCATTCGAGATCGCGCTGGGACTGACCGGCGTGATGGCGCTGTGGCTGGGCGTGATGAAGGTCGGCGAACGCGCCGGCATGCTGGACGTGCTGACGCGCGGCCTGGCGCCGCTGTTCCGCCGCCTGTTTCCCGACGTGCCGCCGAATCATCCCGCGCTCGGCGCCATGACCATGAACATGGGCGCCAACATGCTGGGCCTGGACAATGCGGCGACGCCGCTCGGCATCAAGGCGATGCAGGAACTGCAGAAACTCAACCCGTCTTCCGACACCGCGAGCGACGCGCAGATCCTGTTCCTCGTCATCAACACCGCCTCGGTCACGCTGCTGCCGGTGACCATCTTCACCTTCCGCGCGCAGCTCGGCGCGGCCGATCCCACCGACGTGTTCGTGCCGCTGCTCATCACCACCTACATCGGCACGCTCACCGGGCTGTTCGTCACCGGCTTCTTCCAGAAGCTGCACCTGTGGAACCGCGTGACGCTGGCCTACCTCGGCGGCGCCACCGCGCTGATCGGCGGCCTGGTCGCGTATTTCTCCGCGCTGCCGGCGGCCGAGATGACGCGGCAATCGTCCATCCTCAGCAACGTCGTGCTGTTCGGCCTCATCGTCGTCTTCCTGCTGATGGCGGTGAAGCGGCGGGTGAACGCCTACGAGGCCTTCGTCGAAGGCGCGAAGGAAGGGTTTAACACGGCTGTCACGATCATTCCGTATCTTGTCGCCATGCTGGTCGCCATTGCGGTGTTTCGCGCCAGCGGCGCGCTCGACCTGCTGATGGGTGGAGTCCGCGGCGCGGTGCTGGCGCTGGGCTTCGACGCGCGCTGGGTCGACGCGCTGCCGACCGCACTGATGAAACCCTTTTCCGGCAGCGGCGCGCGCGCGATGATGATCGACACCATGCAGGCGCACGGCGCCGATTCCTTCGCCGGACGGCTCGCTTCCATCGTGCAGGGCAGCACCGAGACGACGTTCTACGTGCTGGCCGTGTATTTCGGCGCGGTCGGCATCAAGCGCGTGCGCCACGCCGTCGCCTGCGGGCTGATCGCCGATCTGGCGGGCATCCTTGCCGCCATCGGCATGGCTTATCTGTTTTTTGGTTCGGTCGCATGAAAACCTACGACACTCTTGCCGCGGTCGATCTCGGCTCCAACTCCTTCCGCCTCGAGGTCGCGCGCGTCGCCGGCGACCAGCTCTATCCGCTCGATTCACTGAAGGAAACCGTGCGTCTGGCTGGCGGGCTCACCGAGGACAAGCTGCTCGACGAGCCTACCCAGGCGCGCGCGCTGGCCTGCCTGCATCGTTTCGGCGAACGCCTGCGCGGCCTGTCGCCCGAGGCGATCCGCTGCGTCGGCACCTCGGCGCTGCGCGTCGCCAAGAACGCCGAGGAATTCATCCCCAAGGCCGAGATCGCGCTCGGCCATCCCATCGAGATCGTGGCGGGGCGCGAGGAAGCGCGCCTCATCTATCTCGGCGTTGCGCACTCGCTGCCGTCCTCGCCCGATCGCCGGCTGGTGGTCGACATCGGCGGCGGCTCCACCGAATTCATCATCGGCCACGGGCTGAAGCCGCACGAACGCGAAAGCCTGCACATGGGATGCGTCAATTTCTCCAAGCGCTTTTTCCCCGGCGGGGTCATCGAGAAGAGCGCGCTGAAGGCCGCCGAAGTCGCGGCGCGCGTCGAGGTCGAGCGCATCGCGCGCGAATTCTCCAGGGGCAACTGGCAGCAGGCCGTGGGCTCCAGCGGTACCGCGCGGGCGCTGCGCGAAATCATCGAGCAGAACGGCTGGTCGACGCGCGGCATCACCGCCGACGGCCTGGCGCAGCTGCGCACCCAGCTGGTCAAGGGCGGCCACGTCGATGCGATCGAACTTGCCGGCCTGTCGCGCGACCGTCGCCCGGTGGTGGCCGGCGGCTTCGCCATCATGGCCGGCCTGTTCGCGGAGCTGGGCATCGAACAGATGGACGTGGCCGAAACCGCGATGCGCGAGGGCATCCTCTACGACCTGCTCGGCCGCTTCCACAAGCAGGACATGCGCGAGGCGACGGTGGACGAATTCATGCGCCGCTACCACATCGACACCCAGCAGGCTGCGCGCGTGAAGCGGGTCGCGCAGAAACTGCTGAGCTCGGCCGGCAGCAACGTCGATGAAAACGACCTGCTGTTTCTCGACTGGGCGGCGCGCCTGCACGAGATCGGCCTGTCGGTCTCGCACGGCGGCTATCACCGCCATTCCGGCTACATCCTGGAAAACGCCGACATGCCGGGCTTCTCGCGTACCGAGCAGGCGCGGCTGGCCCTGCTCGCGCGCGCCCAGCGCGGCGCGCTGGTGAAGGTGCCGGAATTCGCCGCCGGCGCGGTGGCCGACAACGACCGTCTGCTGGTCTGGCTGCTGCGCCAGGCGGTGATCCTGTGCCGCAGCCGTGCCGAACCGCGCCTGCCTGACGTCAAGGTCGAGGCCAACGGCAAACGCATGCGTCTTGCGCTGCCGGAAGGCTGGCTGGAACGCCGCCCGCTCACCCAGCGCGCGCTGGACGAGGAGTCGGTGCACTGGCACGCGGTGGGGATGAAGTACGTGTTCGGCTGACGCGCGTCAGCCGAAGCGATAGCGCTTGCGGATCGGCTCCGCGATGATCTACTTGCAGATCAATCCGGACTGGAAGGTCACCAGGTTGCCCTGGGCGATTTCCACCGGGGCGCCGCCCTCGGGGATGATGATGGCGCGGCCCGCGAGGATGTAGCTGGTTTCGTCCTCGAAATATTCCCACGGGAATTCCGAGGCTTCCTTTTCCCATATCGGCCACTTGGACACGCCCAGCGCGGCAAGACGCGCCGCGTCAGGCGCGGGTTCGACGAGTATCCTGCTCATGGGGCCTCCCTTGCGGCCTGTAGGCTTGCTTTCCTGTATAGCACGCAGGGGAGGAAACCGCCGCGAGCCTTACTTGGCGGATTTGGCCGGGCGGCCGGTCTTGATCACGTCAAGGCGGCGAATCGCGGCGGCCACCGAGGCGTCGCCCAGCTTGGCCAGGCCGGCCACGGCGGCGCGGAGGATTTCGCTCTTCTTGGCCGAGACGCCGACGCCGAGACAGCGCTTCTTCAATTCCGCGATCAGCGCGTACTCGGTTTCGGGCATGGTGAAGCTGTCGCGCACCAGCTTGACCTTCTTGGGCTTGACCGCTTTGGCGGGCTTTTTGGCCACAACCGGCTTCGCCGGGCGTGCGGCCTTCTTCGCGGGAGCGGGCTTGGCAGCGGCCGGCTTGCGTGCCGCCGGTTTGGCGGGCGACGCCGCCTTGGGTTTGGACGCAGCGGGGGCGCGCTTGCGGGGCGCTGCCGCCGGTTTGGCAGCAGCCGGTTTTGCCGCGCGGGCCGGCTTGCGCGGTGCAGCCGGCTTCGGCGCGGCGGCTGCCGGCACTGCCGCGGCTGGAGCCGGCGGCGTGGTTTCTGCGGGCTTGTTGGTGTCGTCTGCCATGACTTTCTCCATATCGTATAAACGGAATAAACAGTATAAATAGTAAATGCGGATTTGCAAATTTCCCGGGCCGGGTTGGCTGTAGCAAAAATGTCATGATTTTTTAATGTGATAAAACTATCCTTTTAAAAATGACTGAAAAGACCCGAATCCTCGATTCGCTGAACGAGCAGGCACTGCTGTTGCCCAGCCTCGTCAATCGCGCGCTTGCGGCGAACGACCGCGTGAAATATCGCTTCACCCTCCTGCAGGCTGCCCAGGCGCACGCCGAGCGGCCGGATGCGGTCGCGTCGAGCCTGCGGGCCGAGCGGCTCGCCGCGGGCGTGCCCGACGGCGAACTGGACCGGGTCGTCGGCGAGTCCGAGCGGATCGGACAGGGGCGCTATCGCATCCCGGCCGCCAGCGACATCGTGCGCGAAGCCCTGGCCGACGTCGGCGAGATGCTGGAGCCGCTGCGGGTCGCCGAAACGCCGGAAAGCACCGCGTTCGCACAACGCTATGCGGCGTTTCCCGCGGCGGACGCCGACGGCGACGAACTGGCGGCCGAGGCGATCCTCAAACTGACTTCGGGCGACCGTTCCGGCGACGACAGCCTGCACCTGCTGGTGATGGACATGCACAAAGCGCTGAACGCGCTGCAGGCGAGCCTCGCCAGCGAAACCATCGCCGGCTGCCGCGCCTACGGCATACGCGACGCCGACCGCGTGCTGATCGCCGCCTTCATGGAGGGCCTCAATCGCACGGCGCCGCTCAAGTTCGATCATCCCGGCCTGTCGGCGACCGCCACCCGCGTCGGCGACAAGCTGGTACTGCAGAACGACATCGGCACGACGGATGCGCACGTGCTGGTGATCCACGTCGTCGGTCGTACCGTCACGGTCACCTACACCGACGTGCACCTGCCGCGCCTGCTGTTCTTCCAGAGCCTGTTCGAGCGGTACGACGTCAAATGGCAGGACACGCGCTCGCGCAAGGACGCGGGCATGGAAGACGGCGTCTACCATCTTTGCGTGGGCAGTCACACGGCGCGCAACGCCGGCGGGCTGCGCGACTATCTCGGCCATCTCGGCTCGCGGCTGGTCTTCCTCATCGACTGGAACCGCGCGCGCAAGCGGCTGCGCCTGTTCGTGCCGCGCAAGGCGTCGATCGACCTGCTCAAGTGGGCGGCCGACAACAACATCGGCCACATGGCCTGGCTCAAGGCCGGCGGCGAACAGATCATCTACGACGCCATGAGTTTCGCCTACGGCACGCAGCTCAAGCCGGGCGACCGCCTGGACGAGCTGCTCACCGAGGCGCGCGCAGAGCAGTTCCTGCGCTTCAATTTCAGGCAGGCGCTCGAAGGCCTGACGCAGGGGCGGCCCGCCTCGCTGGTGGCGGACGAGGTGCGTGCCGAACTCGCCTCGCAGGTGCGCTCGACCGAGGACGCGCTGCTCGACACTGCGCTCGAGCACGCCGGGCTGATGGTCGAACTGGCCGATACCGTCCGTGCTGCACTGGAGGCCGCGCAGGCCGGGCGCCGCAGCGAAGTCGCGGCGATGGCGGAACGGGCCAAGGACTGGGAGACGGCGGCCGACCGCGAGCTGAACGCGGCGCGTGCCGCGCAGCAGGAAGGCGAGAACTTCGTCCTGCAGCTCATGAGCGAGGCCGACGACATCGCCGACGACCTCGAGGAAGCGGTGTTCCACATCACGCTCTCGCCGCAGGCGACCCCCGCCGCGCTGGCCGCGCTGGGCCGGCTGGTCGAACCGGTCGCGCGCGCCAGCCGCGAACTGGTCAAGGCGCTCGCCGCCTCGCGCCACGCCCGGCGCGGCGTGCCGCGCGAAGACATGGATGATTTCCTGCAGGCCATCCACGCGATCCGCACCATGGAACACGCGAGCGATCTGGCCGAGCGCGAGGTCAAGCGCACGCTGGCGAGCGACACCCGTCCGTTCTCCGAGGTGTTCGGCGTCGTCGAGGCCGCGCGCAACCTGGAAGAGGCGGCCGACGGCCTGATGCACGTCGCGCTGCTGCTGCGCGACCACGTGATGGGCAAGGTGATCCATGCCTAAGAGCAAACACAAGTCCGCCGCGCGGCTTCCGGTGTTCGACCTCAACGGCCGCGACGGCGTGCCGGGCGCGGAACGCGCCGGCTTCAAGGCGCACAACCTCATCCGCATGGCGGCGATGGGCCTGCCGGTGCCGCAGGGCTTCGTGATGGGGACCGACTGGTGCGCGGCCGTGCGCGACGGGGCGGGCAGCAGGCTGCACCTGCCGGATGCGCTGCTGGCCGGCATCCGCGACCTCGAACGCGTCACCGGCCTCGGCTTCGGCAGCCCGCGCCGCCCCCTGCTGGTGTCGGTGCGTTCCGGCGCGCCGGTGTCCATGCCCGGCATGATGGAGACCGTGCTCAACGTCGGCCTCAACGACGTCTCGCTGGCCGGCCTGCTGCGGCTGACCGGCGATCACCGGCTGGCGTGGGATTCGTATCGCCGGCTGATCCAGGCCTTCGCCGAGATCGTCGCCGGCGTGCCCGCCGCGCCCTTCGAGGCCGCGCTCGAAGCCACCCTGCGCCGCACCGGCGCCGAGGCGGCACGACAGCTCGATTTCCGAGCGATGCGCGATCTGGCGCACGCCTACCTCGATCTCTACCGCGCGCATACCGGCCGCGAATTCCCGCAGGATCCGTTCGAGCAGCTGGCCGCCGCCACCGAGGCCGTGTTCGCCTCGTGGATGTCGGACAAGGCGGTCGAATACCGGCGCCTCAACGCCCTGCCGGACGATCTCGGCACCGCCGTCACCGTGCAGCGCATGGTGTTCGGCAACGCCGGCGGCAACTCGGGCGCCGGCGTCGGCTTCACCCGCGACCCGTCCACCGGCGAGAACCGCCTGTACATCGACTGGCTGCAGCAGGCGCAGGGCGAGGACATCGTCTCCGGACGCCGTCGCGTCACCGCCGAGAACGACGTGCCGCTGTGGCTGATGCAGAAGCTCGGCCAGGTCGGCGAGGCACTGGAGAAGAATTTCCGCGACGCGCAGGAGTTCGAATTCACCGTCGAGAACGGCGAGCTCTTCATGCTGCAGACGCGCACCGCCAAGCGCACCGCACTCGCCTCGCTGCGCATGGCCGTCGATCAGGTGGAGGGCGGCCTGATCAGCGAAGAAGAAGCACTGGGCAGGCTGTCCGGCATCGACCTCGACGCGATCGCGATCCGGCGCGTCGAATCCGCTACGCCGCCGCTCGCGCATGCCATCCCGGCCGGCATCGGCGTCGCGCAGGGACCGGCGGCCTTTACGGTCAAGGCCGCGCAGGCCTTTGCCGCGCGCGGTACGCCCGCCATCCTGATCCGCAACGACGTCGCCACCAGCGACATCGCCGGCATCGCCGTCGTGGGCGGCGTGCTCACCGCCAGCGGCGGACGCACCTCGCACGCCGCCGTCGTCGCGCGCCAGATGGGCAAGGTCTGCCTGGTCGGCTGCGCCGAACTGGCCATCGACGAGCCGGCCAACCGTGCCAGACTCGGCGAAACCCTCCTCAGCGAAGGCGATCCCGTCTGCCTCGACGGCGATACCGGCGCCGTGTACGCCGATACGCCGACGATCACCAGCGAGCGCCCCGAGGCCCTGCTGGCGCACGTGCAGGCCTGGCTGACACGCGCCCGCACCGAGCAGTAGGACGGGCTTTAAAGAAGACGTTATTGTCTATAATTTCGGTGTGGCAAGTAATTGAATGGAGAACGCCATGACTCTTCACCACCCCATCGAACTGGAACCGGAACATCTCAGCGCCATCCGTTCTCTCGCGGACGAGATGCACGAGTCGCTCGACGACGTCAACCGGATTTACGTCGAGATTCTCGAAGATTTGGATGCGGAAGCGCGCGTGAAGGATTTCGTCACGCTCTTCACCGCCCGTCAGGTACGCGACCGCCTGCGCGAAACGCGGCCCGGCACCTGAACCGCGCCGCAAGCCGGCGCTACAGCTTCTTCATTTTCTTCCGCAGGTCGATCATCCTGCGGCCGTCCACCGCGAAGCGGCCGTCGCCCTGCGCGTGCAGCATGCGGCGTTCCTTGCGTGCCGGGTCGATCCAGGCATGCACGCCTTCCAGCACCCACAGACCGTAACTGTTCACCAGCCGGGTGTCCGCCACCCGGCATTCGATCTGGGCGAAGCATTCCCCGATCAGCGGCGCGCCGACTTGTCTCGCGGGCAGGGCCGTGAGGCCGAAGGCGGCGAACTTGTCCACTTCGCGCCCCGAGCAGTTGCCGATTTCCACCGCCGTGTCGGCCATGTCCACCGTGGGGATCGCGATCACGCATTCGCGCGTCTTCTTCAGCGCGGTGTAGGTGAAATCCCAGGGGCCGATGATGCAGGCGATGCGCGGCGTGAAATCCACCACCATGTGCCAGGTCATGGTCATGACATTGGTCCTGCCCTTGTGGGCCGTGCTGACCAGCACGACCGGACCGGGCTCGATCAGTTGAAAGGCTTTTCCGATGGGCAGGCTCTTCATCGCGCACTCCATTCCGACGCGCCACACGGCGCCTTTTCAGCATAGAGCACGCGCCGGGTTCAGGGGCACGCCGGCCGTGCCAGCGCCTGCAGCGTGCCGCCGTTCGCGTCGAGCACGAAGACGGCCACGCCCAGGTCGGCGGCCTTCCAGCCCGCCCGCAGGACAAAGCGCCGGTGCGCGCCGGCCGTGGCGAACGGCCCGGCGAGTTCGCGCACCACATAATCGTGCTGCAATGTGCGGTCGGCATTTTCGCCCGCGGTCACCGCCGAGCGGAGCCGGTTTTCGTACAGCGCCAGATAGAGCTGCGCTCCGGGCGCGGCGTCCGGCACGGTAAAGCGGGTATCGGCGCGGGCCTCGACGTGCGTCGGCGTCTGTGCAAGCGTGAGGCTGAGCCTGGCCTGTGCCGGCGCCGGCGCAGTCTGCGGCAGGCCGCTTGACCAGCCGCGGAAATCCAAGCCGTCCAGCATCACCTGCGGGGTGTACACCCAGCCCGCGCCCCGGTTGCGGGCGCGCTGGCGCTGGCTGAACGCGGCCTGGCCGAACGGATCGCGCCAGCCCAGGCGGTCCCAGTAATCCACGTGGAAGGCCAGCGGCACC
>JBGAFQ010000031.1:0-32965 GCA_044227195.1 Thiobacillus sp. | reverse complement strand
ACCGACGTCGGCCGCCTGGTCAACTGCTTCCTCACCCGGCACTTCAACCATTACGTCGACTACGACTTCACCGCCAAGCTGGAAGACAAGCTCGACGACGTCTCCAACGGCAAGCGCCAGTGGTCGCGCCTGCTGGGCGAGTTCTGGAAGGAATTCGACGGCGAGCTGAAGGCCAAGCAGGGCGTCGAGCGCGGCTGTCCCATCCTCGAAGCCTGCCCCAAGTGCGGCAAGCCGCTGTTCATGCAGGCGAGCAAGCGCGGCCTCTTCATCGGCTGCTCCGGCTATCCGGAATGCGATTACACCCGGCCGCTGCACGCCGGCGCCGTCGAAGGCGACAACATCCTCGGCAAGGATCCCGCCAGCGGGCTCGACGTGAAGCTGCTCTCCGGCCGCTTTGGCCCCTACGTGCAGATCGGCGACATGCCCGAAGACAAGAAGGCGCCCAAGCCGCGCCGTGCGTCGTGGCCCAAGGACATTCCGCTCGACCAGGCCACGCTCGAACTGGCGCTCAAGTTCCTGTCGCTGCCGCGCGAAGTCGGCCACCATCCGGTCACCGGGCTGCCCATCGTCGCCAACAACGGCCGCTTCGGCCCGTACCTGCTGCACGACGGCAAGTTCAAGTCCATCCCCAAGACCGACAGCGTCTACGAAATCGACCTGCCGCGCGCGCTTGAAGTGCTGGCGATGGAACGCGCCCCGCGCGGCGCCGACTCCGCCGCCTCGGTGCTCAAGACCCTGGGCCCGCACCCGGACGACGGCAAGGACATCACCGTGCGCAGCGGCCGCTATGGCCCGTATGTGAAACACGGCAGCACCAACGCCACCCTGCCCAAGGACATCACGCCGGAAGAAATCACCCTCGACGAAGCGCTGGGCCTCCTCGCCGCGCGCGTTGCCAAGGGCCCGGCCAAAAAGCCGGCGAAGAAAGCCGCGGCCAAGCCCGCCGCCGAGAAGAAGGCGACGAAGAAGGCCGCCGAGCCCACGGAGAAGAAACCTGCGGCGAAAAAGCCGGCAACGAAGAAAGCGACCGCCACCAAGAAGGCAACCAGCAAGGCCACGACCAAGAAGCCCGCCGCCAAGGCCACCAAGAAAACCGCGGAATGAGCGCGCCCGCGCTGCTCATGGTCAATGCCTTCATCGGCACGGCCAACTTCAAGAAGCTGTATCAGGAACTCGGCTACGCCGTCGTCACCGAATGGTCCGAGCGCAAGGCCATCGCCTTCGTGCGCAAGACGCCGCCCGCCGTCATCGTCGCCGACTTCTTCCACCAGACCGACTTCCGCGACCGCCTGTCCAACCTGGAATCCCTGCTCGCCACCGCGCAGGCGTCATCGGGCACCCGCATCCTCGTCTTCTACGAACCCGCCCACCAGGCCGTGCTCGACAAGGTCGCCGCGCGACTCAGGATCGATGCGGCGTTGGCGATGCCGGTGGAGGAAGACCGATTGCGCACCACCTTGCAGGCCTGGTTGGAAGCGCCATTCTCTCGGCCTGAATCGTAACTAAACCTCTGTCTTGTTCAAGCCGGCAAGGATGATTTGCCGCAAGCCGTTATCGTCAGCGGCACGGACGCAGGAGATGGAGGCCAGGATGTAGGCGTTGGCTTCGTCCTCGGCTTCATCGAATGCCAGGCTGTAGTCGATGGGGTCGTATCCGTTGTAAATGGCGATCAGATCGAAGAGCAGGCGGGTGGTGCGTCCGTTCAGTTCGTAGAATGGGTGCAGAGCAATGAATTCGCACTGGAAATGCGCCAGGCGTTCGGCGAACTTTTCCTTCGGCCAGCCGGCAGCCTGTTTGAGAAAGTCTTCCTGTTCCAGTTGCTGAAACAGGCGCCGGGATTCGTTGTCCAGAAACGCTGCGCGGCAGACAGCGAACTGCCCTTGCTCATGTCCACGCTGCGGTATTCGCCCGCCCAGTCGTACAGGCTGGTCCAAGTGCGTCGATGCAAGGATTTGAAGTAGGTTTCGTCAAACGGGTGCCGGCTTGCAGTTCGGCGATGAAAATCTGATAGGCCTGCTGCAGCAGGGCTTCTTCGATTTCGTGCAGCAGCTCGGCTTCGGTTATTCCCAGGCGATTTTTCGGGATATCCGTGCCGGGAAGATAGATGTCACTTTCCCGGAACTGATACTTGGACACGCCGCTGCTCCATCAGCGCTTTTGCCTGCGCCTTGATTTTGGCGGATTGGGTCGGCTTGCAACCTTCGATCCGCATGGAGGTTTGCACGGCCTTGATGACTTTCCTGTTGAGGCTGACAGTGGTCTTCATTATTCCTCCGGAATCAACCCACCGGTTTGAGGACGCGCACAACGCGCTTGGCGGGTGTTGTGCATTCTAACAAGCCTACCCATGGGCGCGAATCAAGGACATACAAGTCGCTCAGCGATTTGCCTATGAAATCCACGCTTGGATTACACGTCCAGATTCCGCACCCCCAGCGCATTCGTCTCGATGAAGTTGCGCCGCGGTTCGACTTCGTCGCCCATCAGGGTGGTGAAGATCTGGTCGGAGGCGATGGCGTCTTCGATCTGCACTTTCATCAGGCGACGCACCTTGGGGTCCATGGTGGTTTCCCAGAGCTGGGCGGGGTTCATTTCGCCCAAGCCCTTGTAGCGCTGGATGCTCATGCCGCGCTTCACTTCGCCGAGGAACCAGTCCATGGCTTCGCGGAAGCTCGCAACCGGGGCTTCCTTCTCGCCGCGTTTGGCGCGCGCGCCCAGGCCGATCATGTCGCGCAGGAGGTCGCCCACCTTGACGAGCTGGGTGTAGTCGCCGGAATCGAGGAGGTCGGCGTCGAGGAAGCTGACGTGGGCGTTGCCGTGGGCGTGGCGCACGATGCGCAGGCGATGGCTGTCGGTTTCGGTCAGATATTCGGCGGTGACTTCGAACTTGTTGGCATCCAGCGCGGCACCGAGGCTGGCTTCGCTCATCATGGCGGTGCCGCTGTCGGCGAGGCTCAGGCGCGGGATCTTCATCAGGGCCTGCAGCACGTCGTCGGGCAACAGGCGGGCAAGGCGGTCGCACACGGCTTCTGCCAGGAAATATTCGCGCGCCAGGGCTTCGAGTGCGTCGCCGGCGATGGGCAGTGCACCTTCCATGGGGGTGAGCTCGGCTTCTTTCATGGCTTCGGCCATGAGGTGTTCCTTCAGCGCGTGTTCGTCCTTGATGTAGCGTTCGCTGCGGCCGTGCTTGACCTTGTACAGCGGCGGCTGGGCGATGTAGATGTGGCCGCGCTCGACGAGCTCGGGCATCTGCCGGTAGAAGAAGGTGAGCAGCAGGGTGCGGATGTGGGCGCCGTCGACGTCGGCGTCGGTCATGATGATGATGCGGTGGTAGCGCAGCTTTTCGGGATTGTAGTCGTCCTTGCCGATGCTGGTGCCGAGCGCGGTGATCAGCGTGGCGATTTCCTGGCTGCCGATGACCTTGTCGAAGCGCGCACGCTCGACGTTGAGGATCTTGCCCTTGAGCGGCAGGATCGCCTGGAATTTGCGGTCGCGGCCCTGCTTGGCGGAGCCGCCGGCGGAGTCGCCCTCCACCAGATACAGTTCGGAGAGCGCGGGGTCCTTTTCCTGGCAGTCGGCAAGCTTGCCGGGCAGGCCCAGGCCGTCCATCACGCCCTTGCGGCGGGTGATTTCGCGGGCCTTGCGGGCGGCTTCGCGGGCGCGGGCAGCCTCGATGATCTTGCCGCACAGCAGCTTGGCGTCGCTGGGATTTTCCAGCAAAAAGTCGGCGAGCTTCTGGCCGACGACTTCCTGCACCACGGGCTGCACTTCGCTGGAGACGAGCTTGTCCTTGGTCTGCGACGAGAACTTGGGCTCGGGCACTTTCACCGACAGCACGCAGGTGAGGCCTTCGCGCATGTCGTCGCCGGTGGTCTCGACCTTGGCCTTCTTCGCCAGCTCATTTTCCTCGATGTACTTGTTGAGCACGCGCGTCATCGCCATGCGCAGGCCGGTGAGGTGGGTGCCGCCGTCGCGCTGCGGGATGTTGTTGGTGAAGCACTGCACCGATTCGGAGTAGCTGTCGTTCCACTGCATGGCGACTTCGATGGTCATGCCGTCCTTTTCGCCGACGGCGTGGAAGATCTTGGGATGCAGCACGCTCTTCACGCGGTTCATGTATTCGACGAAACCCTTCACGCCGCCGGAGTGGGCGAAGTTCTCGCTCTTGCCGTCGCGCTGGTCGATGAGCTCGATCTTGACGCCGTTGTTGAGGAAGCTGAGTTCGCGGATGCGCTTGGCGAGGATGTCGAAGTGATACACGACCTGACCCACACCGAAGATTTCCTCGTCGGCGAGGAAATGCACCTCGGTGCCGCGGTTCTGGGTGTCGCCGATGACCTGCATGGGCGAGACTTCGACGCCGTTCTGGATTTCGACGGGGCGGTCGACGACCTTGCCCTGATTGAAGGTCATCGCGTATTTCTTGCCGTCGCGACGCACGATCAGCTTCAGCCACTTCGACAGGCCGTTGACGCAGGACACGCCCACGCCGTGCAGGCCGCCGGACACCTTGTAGCTGTTCTGGTTGAACTTGCCGCCGGCGTGCAGCACGGTCATCACGATCTCGGCGGCGCTGCGCTTGGGCTCGTGCTTGTCGTCGAACTTGATGCCGACCGGTATGCCGCGCCCGTTGTCGGAAATCGAAATCGAGTTGTCGGGGTGGATGATGACCTTGATGTCGTCGCAGTAGCCCGCGAGTGCTTCGTCGATGGCGTTATCGAGCACTTCGAACACCATGTGATGCAGGCCGGTGCCGTCGGACGTGTCGCCGATGTACATGCCGGGGCGCTTGCGCACCGCCTCCAGGCCTTCCAACTGCTGGATGCTGTCTTCGTCGTAACCGCCGTTTCCGGGCTTGTCGGACTTGTCGCTCATGGTGTTCCTGTCGAATGGGTGCAATAAAGGGCGAAGCTTGCCCGGATCAGATGCGGCCGCGATCGGCTACGCCTGATCAAATTCTCATGGGCATCACGACGTACTTGAAGCCGGGCTCGCCTTCGCTGGTGAGCAGCATGCTGCTGTTGGCGTCGCCCAGCGAAAACGTGATCTCGCCGGTGTTGACCGCGCCGAGGCCGTCCAGCAGGTAGGTCACGTTGAAGCCGACGTCGAGCGGATCGCCCTTGTAGTCGACCTCGATCTCGTCGGCGGCTTCTTCCTGCTCGTTGTTGTTGCAGACGATGCCGAGCGCGTTGTCGCTCATCACCAGTCGCACACCGCGGAATTTTTCGTTGGACAGGATCGCCGCACGCTGCAGCGCCTGCATCACGCTCTGGCGGTTGGCCTTGAGGTGGCGCGGCTGGTTGGCGGGGATGACGCGCTGGTAGTCGGGGAACTTGCCGTCGACCACCTTGGTGACGAGTTCGGTGCCGGGCAGGGCAATGGTGACCTGGTTGGCGCCGATGCGCAGTTCGACTGCGTCGTCCGTGTCGCCGAGCAGCTTGACGAGTTCGAGCACGGTCTTGCGCGGAATGATGACCTCGCGCGTTTCGCTGCCGCTTTCAAGCGCGGTTTCCGCGTAGCTCAGGCGGTGGCCGTCGGTGGCGACGACGCGCAGGCTCTTGCCGTCCAGCACCAGCAGCATGCCGTTGAGGTAGTAGCGGATGTCCTGGCTGGCCATGGCGAACTGCACCAGTTGCAGCAGACGCTTCAGCGTTTTCTGCGGCACGCGGATCGCTTCGCCGAGGCCGGCGCCGGTTTCGACGCGCGGGAAATCGGCCGCCGGCAGGGTCTGCAGGGTGAAGCGCGACTTGCCGGCGCTGACCACGACCTGGCTGTCCTTGCTGTCGAGCTTGACCTGGGCGGCTTCCGGCAGGGCGCGCACGATGTCGAACAGCTTGCGTGCGGCGATGGTGATGGCGAAGTCCTCGCCGCCCTTCGCGTCGAGCTGGGTACTGATCTGCAACTCCAGGTCGGTCGCCAGCAACGTCAGCTTGTCGTTCTTTTTCTCGAGCAGCAGGTTGGACAGGATAGGCAGAGTGTGACGCCGTTCGACAACCCCGACCACCGCCGACAAGGCACCGAGCAGGGTGTTGCGTTCGCTTTGTATCAGTAACATTTTATATTCCTGAAATTCGTAATTAAGGACGCCGATAACTGGGAGTAAGTCTGTTCAGGCTTGCGAATCAGTTCGTTATGCGTGTTTTTCCATGTGGATAAAGCCTGCAGCGAGCGGTACGAATGGGGGCAGTTTCACGGGGACCCTCGTTGCGGTCCGGCTTATGCACATTCCATCCTCAGCCTGTCAGGGTTTGTAACAACACCAGGTAGTCGCGGCCGATGTCGGCCTCGGTCTCGCGTAATTCGGCCACTTTGCGGCAGGCATGGATGACCGTGGTGTGGTCGCGGCCGCCAAATGATTCGCCGATTTCCGGCAGGCTCTGGTTGGTCAGCTCCTTGGCCAGTGCCATCGCAACCTGGCGGGGCCGCGCGAGATTGCGGGTGCGCTTCTTGGAGAACATGTCGGCGACCTTGATCTTGTAGTAGTCGGCGACGGTCTTCTGGATGTTCTCGATCGAGACGATGCGCGAAGTCGACGCGATGAGGTCGCGCAAGGCTTCCTTGACCAGGTCCAGCGCGATGGGTTTCTCGTGGAAGCGGGAGAAGGCGACCACGCGCTTCAGCGCACCCTCGAGTTCGCGCACGTTGGAGCGCACCTGCTTGGCGATGAAGAAGGCGACCGTCTCGTCGAGCTTGACGTTGTCCGCCTGCGCCTTGGCCAGCAGGATGGCGACCCGCATTTCGAGTTCGGGCGGTTCGACCGCCACCGTCAGGCCCCAGGCGAAGCGCGATTTCAGGCGATCGTCGAGCCCGGTGATTTCCTTGGGGAAGGTGTCGCAAGTAATGACGATCTGCTTCTTGTTCTCGATCAGCGAGTTGAACACGTAGAAGAATTCTTCCTGCGTGCGGTCCTTCTTGGCAAGGAACTGGATGTCGTCGATCAGCAGCAGGTCGAGCGACATGTAGCGACGCTTGAGGTCGTCGAACTGCTTGTTGAGATAGGCCTTGACCACGTCGTCCACGTAATCGTTGGCGTGGATGTAGCTGATGCGGGCGTCCGGATTCGCCTGCCGCACGTTGTTGCCGATGGCCTGCAGCAGGTGCGTCTTCCCCAGACCTACGCCGCCGTAGACGAACAGGGGGTTGTAGGCGACGCCCGGGTTTTCGGCAATTTGCAGCGCGGCGGCGCGGGCCAGCTGGTTGGCGCGGCCGGAGACGAAATTGTCGAAGGTGAAGCCGGGATTGAGCCGCATGCCGGTGCCCGCAGCGCCGGACGGCGCGACGGCCGCAGCCGGAGCTTGGGCGGGGGCGGTGACGGTCGTGCGCGGGGCGGTTTGCTTGCGCGTGAGCGCGTACTGGACGGTGACCGGGCGGGCATAGAATTCCTGTGCCCAGGCATCGATGTGCTCGGCGAATTTGTCGCGGACCCAGTCCATGACGAAATGGTTGGGCGCGAGTATGCGCACCTCGCCGCCGGCGTCCTCGAGCATCAGGGGCTTGATCCACGTGCTGAATTGCTGCTGGGTCAGACTGGCGCGAAAGCGCTCTTGGCAAAGGTCCCAGAAGGAATCCATGGTGGGGTGTTGGGGGGCGGGAAGCAGCATCGGAATGGGGAGGGATATTACTCCGCTTCGTCGAGGTTATCCACAGCCGGCTGGCTCGGCGTGGAATCGCGGAATGCGCGCAAAACTTGACAGGGGAGCGGGCGGACGGGTCTAATACGCGGTTTTTCAACGGATTTTTTTGCCGCCCGCCGCAAGGCGCGTGGCGCCAGCCAGAAAGGATCGAGCCATGAAACGCACCTACCAGCCCTCCACCGTCCGCCGCAAGCGCACCCACGGATTCCGTGCCCGCATGAAAACCAAGGCAGGCCGTGCCGTGATCAATGCGCGCCGTGCCAAGGGCCGCGCGCGCCTGGCGGTCTGATCGGCGCAGCCTGATCGACGCCAGCCCGATCGACACCGGGGCTGCTGCTCCGACGCAAGCCGTCCGCTTCCGGAACGCGCGGCTGACTGCGCCGGCCGATTTCGACCGGGTGTTTGTCGAGAACCAGCGCGCCCGCATCGACAGCTATCTGGTTCTGGCACGGCCGAATCAGGCCGGCCATGCGCGGCTTGGCATGGTGGTAAGCAAGCGCCTGCTGCCGCGCGCCGTGGATCGCAATCGCGTCAAGCGGTGCGTGCGCGCAAGCTTCAGACAGGTTTTTCCGGAACTGCCAGCCTGCGACTTTGTCGTTCGTCTGCTCGCCAGGCCGGCGGTGGGCGAGGAATCGCGCGAACTGGCATCGGCCCTGCGCCGGGCGGGTCAACGCGCAGCCGACAAATGGCCGGTCGATCCGGCCCCATCCCAACTAACGCGACCGTCTCATGGATAACCAGCGGCTGATCCTTTTCATTGTTTTCTCCTTCTCTCTGCTCCTGTTGTGGGAGGCGTGGCAGGACAAACATGCGCCGGCACCCGGCGCGCCCGCAGCGACGCAGGGTGCGCCCGTTGCGGGCACGGTGCCTTCGCCCAGCCAGGCGCTGAATGCGCCTGCCGAACCGCCCGCCGCAGGGTTTGCCAAGGGCGCGCGCGCGGTGGTGGAAACCGACGTGCTGCGTGCGACCATCGATGCCAATGGCGGCGACCTGCGTCAGTTGCAGTTGCTGCCGTATCGCGAAACAGAAGACAAGAACCGCATCCTCGATCTGTTCGAGGAAAGCCCGACGCGCCCCTATTTCGCGCAGAGCGGGCTGGTTGGCAAGGGACTGCCGACGCATCGCAGCGTGTACCAGCTGAACCCGGGCACCTACCGGCTGGCGAATGGCGCGGCCCTGCTTGAAGTGCCGCTGACCTGGAGCGATCCCGCAACCGGCGTCCGCGTCGAAAAGACCTATGTCTTCAAGCGCGGCAGCTACGAGATTGGCGTGCGCACGCGCGTGGTCAACGCGGGCACGCAAGCCGTCGACGTGACGCCCTATTACCAGTTCACCCGACACGACCAGCCGCCGGAGGGAGAGTCCATCTTCATCCACAGCTATACCGGTCCGGTCTTCTATACCGATGCGAAGAAATTCCAGAAGGTGACTTTCAAGGCCATCCAGGAAGGCAAGGCGGATTTCGAGAAGAACGCCACCGACGGCTGGGTCGGCATGGTGCAGCACCATTTCGTCGCGGCCTGGCTGCCGCAAGGCGCGGTCAAGCGCGAGTTCTATGCTCGCGCGCTGGGTGACGGCCTGTATTCCGACGGCGTGATCCTGGCCCAGGGCACGCTCGCGCCTGGCCAGGAGAAGAGCTTCACCGTTCCGCTCTACGCGGGTCCGCAAATCCAGAAGATCCTCGAGAAAACCGCGCCGGGCCTCGACCTGTCGCGCGACTACGGCTGGCTGACACCGCTGGCTTTCCCGATTTTCTGGGCGCTCAAGCAGATCGAGCGCATCGTCGGCAACTGGGGCTGGGCCATCATCATTCTGACCATCCTCATCAAGGCGGCCCTGTATCCGCTGTCCGCCGCCGGCTACAAGTCGATGGCCAGGATGCGCAAGCTCACGCCCCGCCTGCAGCAGCTCAAGGATACCTACGGCGACGACCGTGCCAGGCTGCACCAGGCGATGGCCGAGATGTACAAGACCGAGAAGATCAATCCGCTCGGCGGCTGCTTTCCCATCCTGATCCAGATCCCGGTATTCATCGCGCTCTACTGGGTGCTGCTCGCAGCGGTGGAAATGCGCGGCGCGCCCTGGCTGGGCTGGATCACCGATCTGACCGCCCCCGATCCTTGGTACATCCTGCCGATCGTGATGGGAATCACCTCGGTCCTGCAGGTGAAGCTGAATCCGCAACCGATGGATCCGATGCAGGCGAAGGTCATGATGATCATGCCGGTCGCCTTTACCGTGATGTTCGTGTTCTTCCCGGCCGGTCTGGTGTTGTACTGGGTGGTCAACAACATTCTGTCGATTGCGCAGCAGTGGGCTATCAACAAGCAGGTCGAGGGTGGTGGCAAACCGGCCGCCGGCAAAGTCTGACCTGATCGCCGCCATCGCGACCGCGCCTGGTCGCGGCAGCGTGGGGGTGGTGCGCGTGTCCGGAGCGGACGTGGCGTCCCTGGCAAGGGCCATCCTGGGTCGCGTGCCGGAACCCCGCCGCGCCATCTTTACCCCGTTTCTCGACGCCGACGGCGGCATGCTCGACGAGGGCATCGCGCTGCATTTCGTCGCGCCGCATTCGTTTACCGGCGAAAACGTTCTCGAATTGCAGGCTCACGGCGGGCCGGTGGTGCTCAATCTGATCCTGCAGCGCTGTATCGCGCTCGGCGCCCGGCTGGCCGGGCCGGGCGAGTTTTCCCGCCGGGCCTATCTCAACGGCAAGCTCGATCTGGCGCAGGCCGAAGCGGTGGCGGATCTGATCGACGCCGCCTCGGCCGAGGCCGCCCGATCGGCCGTGCGTTCCCTGTCCGGCGCTTTTTCCGCGCGGGTGCACGAACTGGTCGAGGGGCTGACGCGTCTGCGCACGCTGGTCGAGGCAACGCTCGACTTTCCCGATGAGGAAATCGACTTCCTGAAGCAGGCCGACGCGTTCGGCCAGCTGGACGCGCTCGACGCGAGACTGGCGGCGGTGCGCGCGCAGGCGCGCCAGGGCGCCTTGTTGCGCGAGGGCCTGAGCGTGGTGCTGATCGGCCAGCCCAACGTCGGCAAGTCGAGCCTGCTGAACCAGCTGGCCGGCTTCGAGGCGGCGATCGTCACCGAGATTGCCGGCACCACGCGCGATACGGTGCGCGAGGCGATCCAGATCGCCGGCGTACCGCTGCACATCATCGATACCGCAGGCCTGCGCGAGACGGACGACCCGGTGGAACGGCAGGGTATCGCACGGGCCTGGGCTGCGGTGGAAAAAGCCGACGTCGCGCTGCTGCTGGTGGATGCGGCGCACGGCCTGGGACCGCAGGAAGCGGCGATCCTCGCGCGCTTGCCGCCGATCCCGCGCCTCACGCTGCACAACAAGATCGATGCGACGAATGAAACGCCCCGCGTACAGGGCGACACGCTGTGGCTGTCGGCCAGGACCGGCGCCGGCGTGGATGCGCTGCGCGACCGGCTGCTGCAGGCGGCCGGCTGGCAGACGGCGGGAGAAGGTGCGTTCATGGCCCGCGCACGGCATCTCGACGCGCTTGCACGCGCGGCGGCACACATCGCGGCAGCGCGCGCTGCGGTGACGCAGCTCGAACTCTTCGCCGAGGAACTGCGTCTGGCCCAGGCAGCGCTCTCGGAGATCACCGGTGAATTCACGGCGGACGATCTGCTCGGCGAAATCTTCGGTTCCTTCTGCATCGGCAAATGAAACCATGCTGACCTGGCACGCCATCTACGCCGAAATCCGGAGCCATCGCGTCCGCCTGGCGCAGGCCAACCTGGCCGCCCTGCTGGCGGTGATCGCCGCGGTGCCGGTGCCCTTGTTGCTGCCGCTGATGGTCGACGAGGTGCTGCTGCACCATCCCGCCCGCTTCGTCGCGACCGTAGCCGGCTGGACACCGGTTTCCTGGCACGGCCCGGTGCTGTTCATCGGCGCCGCCCTGCTGCTGACGCTGGTGCTGCGCCTGACCGCGATCGTGCTCAACGTGTGGCAGGGCCGCAGCTTCTCGCTGCTGGCGAAGGAGGTGAGCTACCGCATCCGGGTGCGCATGCTCGACCGGCTGTCGAAGATCGCGCTGTCGGAGTTCGAGACGGTGGGCGCGGGGCGCGTCACGTCGCATTTCGTCACCGACCTGAACGCCATCGACACGTTCCTGGGGGCGTCGATCTCGGGCTTCCTCGTCTCGGTGCTGACCCTGATCGGCGTGGCGGCGGTGCTGTTCTGGATGCACTGGCAGCTGGCGCTGTTGATCCTGTTCCTGAACCCGCCGGTGATCCTGTTCTCGACCAAGCTCGGCAAACGCGTGAAGGATCTGAAGAAACACGAGAACCGCGCGTTCGAGGTGTTCCAGGACGCGCTGGCCGAAACGCTCGACGCGCTGACGCAGATTCGCGCGATGAACCGGGAGAAGCATTACCTCGCGCGCATCGCCGGCCGCGCGGACGACATCCGCAAGCACGCCGCGGCCTTTGCCTGGAAGTCCGACGCGATGAGCCGGGTGTCCTTCTTCGTGTTCCTGGCCGGCTTCGACATCTTCCGTGCGATCGCGATGCTGATGGTGGTGTTCTCCGATCTCAGCATCGGCGAGATGCTGGCGGTGTTCGGCTATCTCTGGTTCATGATGACGCCGGTGCAGGAGCTGGTGAACATGCAGTACGCCTGGTACGCTGCGCAGGGGGCGCTGGGACGGATCAACGCCTTGCTGGGGCTGAAGGACGAGCCGGCGCATCCGGCACTTGCCGATCCCTTTGCCGGCCGCGCGACGGTGGGCATCGCGCTGGAGCACGTCAGCTTCGCCTACGAGGAAGAGGGCGAGACGGTGCTGGACGACGTGAGCCTGGCGGTCGCGCCGGGCGAGAAGGTGGCGCTGGTCGGCGCCTCGGGCGGCGGCAAGTCCACCCTGGTGCAGGCGCTGCTGGGGCTGTATCCGGTGAAGGCGGGGCGGATCCTGTACGGCGGCGTGGCGGTGACGGAGATCGGCTGGGCGACGGTGCGCGAGCACGTGGGGGTGGTGCTGCAGCATCCGGTGCTGTTCAACGACACCGTGCGTGCCAACCTGACGCTGGGGCGCGCGGTGGCGGACGCCGCGCTGTGGCAGGCGCTGGAGATCGCGCAGCTGAAAGACATCGTTGCGGCGTTGCCGCACGGGCTGGATACAGTGGTGGGCCGGCAGGGCGTGCGGCTGTCGGGCGGACAGCGGCAGCGGCTGGCGATCGCGCGGATGGTCGTCGCGGCGCCCAGCATCGTCATCCTCGACGAAGCGACCTCGGCGCTGGACACCGACACGGAGCGCCGCCTGCACGAGGCGATGCATGCCTTCCTGGCAGGCCGCACGACGCTGATCATCGCGCACCGCCTGTCGGCGGTGCGCCAGGCGGACCGCATCCTGGTGTTCGAGAACGGCCGCGTGGTGGAGGAGGGTAACCACGAGGCACTGATCGGGAAGGGCGGGCTGTATCACAAGCTCTACCACCACCCTGCCTGAACACGGCAGAAAAAAACGCTCGGGAAAATCAGGGTTTTCTGATAGACTGCGCAGCGTTGTGCATGCAGCAGCAGACAGGCGAACTCCTCGCCGTGTCTCGGGACTGTTCTCACAGCCCCATCGTCCTCGACCTCTCCATTGTGCGGCAAGCTTGCCGCGACAAGTCCTGCGGTTGGCGCCGATGTGATCGACGCGACCCGTTATCGATACACCGGCGAATTCCTTGCCGACACCCGTTTCGTTTTCCGGTTCGTATGTGTGTGGCCTGCCGGGCCTGGTGCCGGGCGCTGGCCAGGTTTGCGCCTGTGCGCGCATTGAAAAAAGGTTAGACATGAGCTTTTCCGAACTGGGGTTGGATCCCCTCATCCTTCAATCCGTGCTCGAGGCCGGCTACGAAACCGCCACGCCGGTCCAGGTGCAGGCCGTGCCCGCCGCGCTGACCGGTCGCGACCTGCTGGTGTCGTCGCACACCGGCAGCGGCAAGACCGCCGCGTTCCTGCTGCCGTCGATCCAGCGCCTGCTGGCCGAGCCGACGGTGAAGAGCATTGGCCCGCGCGTGCTGGTACTCACGCCCACCCGCGAGCTGGCGTTGCAGGTTGAGAAATCCGCGATGAAATACGGCAAGGCGCTGCGCCGCTTTCGTACCGCCTGCCTGGTCGGCGGCGCGCCCTACGGCCTGCAGCTGAAACGGCTGTCGTCGCCGGTGGACGTGGTGGTGGCAACCCCCGGTCGCCTGATCGACCATCTGGAACGCGGCAAGATCGACTTTTCGCGTCTGGAAGTGCTGGTGCTGGACGAAGCCGACCGCATGCTGGACATGGGTTTCGTCGACGACATCCATGCCATTGCCGCGCGCTGTCCCGAGGCACGCCAGACCCTGCTGTTCTCCGCCACCCTCGACGGCGTGGTCGGCAACCTGGCGCGCGAACTGACGAAGGATGCGCAGCGCATCGAGATCGAGGCCGTGCCCAGGCAGGAAGCCAAGATCGAACAGCGCCTGCTGTATGCCGACAACATGGATCACAAGATGCGCCTGCTCGACAGCCTGCTGCGCGACGTCGAACTGACCCAGGCCATCGTGTTCGCCGCGACCAAGAAAAGCGCGGAAGAGATTTCCGACATGCTGTCCGACAGCGGCTTCGCGTCCGATTCGCTGCACGGCGACATGCAGCAGGGCCAGCGCAACCGCGCCCTGCAGCGTCTGCGCGACAACCGCACCAAGGTGCTGGTCGCCACCGACGTCGCCGCACGCGGCATCGATGTGGCGGGCATCAGCCACGTCATCAACTTCGACCTGCCTCGCCAGGCCGAGGACTACGTCCACCGCATCGGTCGTACTGGCCGCGCCGGCCGTACCGGCATCGCCGTCAGCCTGGTCGGCATGCGCGAAGGCGGACTGGTGAAAGCCATCGAACGCTACACCGGCAACCGCATCGACGTGCATACCCTGCCGGGCCTCGAGCCGACGCAAAAGCCGTCGGCGGGCCGCCCGGGCGCGGGCCGTCCGCGCGGCAACAACGGCGCGCGTGGCTTCGGCGAAAAGCGCAGCTGGAACAGCGAACCGCGCAGCTATGGCGACCGCCCCGCACGCGGCGACAGCCGCGACAACCGCGATCGCGGCCACCGTGCCGACGCACCGCGCCCGGCCGGCGACCATGCGCCGCGTCCCGATATTCCGCGCGGTAGCCGCTTCGAACACGCCGCGCGCGCGGATCAGGCGCAACGCACCTATGGCAACCGGGCGCCGCGCGAGGAAGCGCCCAAGCCCGAGGTGGACGGCAACAGCGTCGAATACTGGGCCAAGCGCGAGCGCGAGGCCAAAGCGCAGGCCAAGGCCAAGGCAAAGCCTGCCGCACGCAGTTACGGCGATCGCGCCGCACCGCGTGCGTCGCGCGGCTTCGGCCAGGACAACCGGGGCGGTGGTGCCCGCACCGGCGTGCGCGGGCGGTTCAAGGACTGAAATCAACTTTCAGGAAGGGCCCGACCCGCGTGCGGGCAGTGCGAAAAATCGAAGCCCCCGCTTGTCGGGGGCTTTGTCTTCCGATCGGCCGTTGTCGGTTTTTTTTACATCCGGTCAGACGTGTGCGCTCGAGCGCAAACAAACCCCCCATTAAGTTTTTGATTAATCGATGGAAAGCCAGCGCCGTCTCGGTGGGTCTGTTTTTTGCGTGGGCAAGGACCATCAGGCAAAAACAGGGGAAATGATGATGAAACGCGCAATGAAATTGGCCGCTATCGCCGGCGGCCTTTTCCTGGCCGGCCAAGCAGGTGCTGCGGTAATCAGCTATGCGGATTTTTCCAGCGTGGCGGGTCTGACGCTCAATGGTAATGCGGCCCAGGCGGGCAACGCCTTGCGGGTGACGCCAGCCAACTTCGGTCAATCGGGTAGTGTTTTTTCGACCAGTACGGTTTCTCTGGCTTCCAATGCTTCGTTCAGCACCTTTTTCCAGTTCCGTTTTACCAGCCCCGGCGGCGCCTGCGATGGCCAGGGCTGCGGCGCAGATGGTCTGGTGTTCGTGGTGCAGACGGTAGGCAATAACGTCGGCGGGGCCGGCGGCGGGATTGGCTACGATGGCATCAGCAACAGCGTCGGCATCGAGTTCGATACCTGGAACAATGGCGGTATCGACAACAACAGCAGCAATCACATCGGCATCGACGTCAATGGCAGTGTGGCTTCGGTTGTGCTTGATGAAGTGACAGAGGCCGACATGAACAACGGCGACATCTGGAATGCCTGGGTTGACTATGACAGCAGCACCCAGCTGCTGGAAGCCCGTCTGACCCGATCGGCCACCCGCCCGGGCAGCGCACTGCTGAGCTATAACGTCAACCTTGCTACGGTTCTCGGGACGACCAATGCGTTTGTCGGCTTTACATCGGGCACGGGTTCGGCCTTTGCCAACCACGACGTGCTGTCCTGGACGCTCGAAGACCGCTTTGCGCCGATCGGCGGCGGCAACAACGTGCCGGAGCCGGGTTCGCTGCTTTTGCTCGGGACAGGCTTGTTGTTGGCGGGGGGGATGCGCAAGCGGCGCGCAGGCTGAACGATCGGCCGGCCGGCGTCAAGGCCGGTTCGTCGCAATGAGCCCCGCATACCCTGCGGGGCTTTTTATTGCTGGGGGGGTGCAAATCGCACGCTCGCCCGCATGGCTTCGAACGCCGGCAAACCCCGTTCGAAATACACGATGGCCGGCGCTTCGTAGAGCAGGGACAAGCGGCCCTTGGCATCGACGCACGCGACCATGAGCCGTTCGATGGGCAGGCCGCGTTCGTTCCTGTAGCGCACGTGCAAGCGGATGGCGGGTTTGCCGCCGAGTACGGTCGGTGTGTTGGAGAGGACGTCGAGGTTGGCGGTGGCATCGTTGCTGCGCCATTCGGCCAGCGCGAGTTCGGCCAGTTCGAAGGGCAGCATGTCGGCGCGGGTTTCGCGCTTGGTGCGCGGCAGCTTGCGGTCATGCGGCTGGCGGGCGACGACGATGTAGTTGAGTGCGGGCCCGTCGCGCGTGACGAAGAGGTCGTTGACGTCGGCGGTGCGCCTCACCCAGCCGGTGGGCATGTCGAGCGTGTAGTCGTTGGACTTGCTGAAGGCGCGGCCGTCGGGTTCGACAAGTGCCCACGGGGCACAGGCGGACAGGGCGAGGAGCAGCAGACAGGCCGGGGCGAAACGGACGTTCATGGCGCGGGCGCGTCTTTCAGGGCGGCTTCTACGTAGCCGCGGTCGGCGGCGTCGGGCGCGAGTTCGAGATAGCGACGGAAATGGCCGGCGGCCCCCGCCTTGTCGCCGCGCTTGGTGAGCAGGAAGCCGAGGGCGCGGTGGGTGGGCGCGAAGCGCGGCGCGGTCTCGATGGCACGCTGGAATTCCTGTTCGGCCTTGTCGAGGTCGCCAGTCTCGTTACGCAAACGATAGGCTTCGCCAAGATAATAGCCGGCTTCGGGCGGGTATTCGCGGCGCGTCTCGGTGTTGCTCAGCACAAGGATGATCTGCTTATAGCGATAGGCCGCGAGATCAGCCGCGAGCGAGGTCAGCCGCAGCGCGGCAGTGGCCTCGACGAAACGCTCGTGTGCAACTTCGCCGCCGTTGGCGTTCTGGCTCAGCTCGGTGAAGTTGTCGATGCGCTCCTGCAGTTTGGGGTGACTGGAGAAAAAGAAGGGCTCCTTGATGTCGGCCGCCTTGATCTCGGCCTGCAGGTGTTCGAAGGTCCTGATGCTTTCGCGCGGCGCGTAGCCGGCGGCGACCAGGCGCTGGTAGCCGATTTCGTCGGCCTGGCGCTCGTGCTCGCGCGAGTAGCCGAACATGGACGACAGCGCAACGATGTCGCCGACCAGGGGTACGCCGAGCATGCCAACGACCATGGCGAACGCGGCGGCGTTGCGCACGCGTTCGGCCTGCTGCAGGGAATGACGGTAGACGAAGTGCGCGCCTTCGTGCGCGAGCACGGTGGCGAGTTGCGCTTCGTTCTGGAAGCGCGCGACGAGGCCGGCGTTGACGTAGAGGCTGCCGTTGGGCAGCGCGAAGGCGTTGATCTGCTGGGCGTTGAGCAGCCGCACGGTGAGGCGGCCCCTGAATTCAGGGTAGAGCCGGTCCAGTATGCCCTGCAGATAGGCGGTGAGCACAGGGTCGGTGTTGATCCTGCCGGCGCGCACCAGGGCGCGGTCGAATTCATCGGCTTCCTGCCACAGGCTTTTCTCGCCGGCGTCGAGTTCGTTTGCGGTGGCGGCGTGCGTCCACGGGGGTATTTCGTCGGCGTGCGCGCACCCGGCCGGCATGGCGGCGATCAGCGAAAGGACGGCGACGCGCGCAATGCAGCGTTTCATCGCGCGCCCGGCCAAGTCTGGTAGAGGGCGCGCATCAGCGCGTCGATGTCGGCCGGGTTGCGGGAATCCATGCTGCTGCTGGAATCGAAGCCCATCCATTCGACGTCGCCGGTTTTCAGGTCGACTACGCCTGCGGCCACGAAGGACTGTCCCAGCGGCATGACGATGCCGAGCGCCAGTCCTGCTATGAACGCGGCCTTGCGTCCGCCGGACGATATGTAGTCTGTGCCCAGCACGATGAGGGCGGCGTCGGCGCCGGTTTGGGCGTGCAGAAAGGCCAAGCCGGGGCCGAGGGTGTAATCGAACGCGTTTTTCTTGTGCGCCCAGGCGGATTGTTCGCCGCGGCCATAGACGAATACCGATTGCGCGACCCGGTCGTAGAGACCGATGTGGGCATCGAGCGTTTCCTGTTCGAGGGGGCCGAGCGTGGGTGTGGCGACGACGTCGAACACGCTCGTTTCGTGTGCCAGCTGGGTGGCGGCGGACGTCAGGTTGTCGCGCGCAGCGGTTTCCCATTCGGTCATGCGGGTTGGCACGCCGCCGGCCGACAATTCGAACACGAAAATCTGAGGCGGCAGCAGCACGACTTTTTTGGGACGGGCGTCGAGGTTCTGCGACAGGGCCGGGTTGACAACGCTCATGGCGGCAAGTGACATACTTGACGCTACACTTGTTGTGAGCAGCAGGAGTGCCGCACAGGCTGTTTTAAACATTCGGCATTTCGAAAGGTCATCAATCCCACTGAACAGGCGCTCAACCGTATGGCAAACCCGAAAGCCGGTCAACCGCATGCCGATCCCGCCTGGCGCTGGATGGGCGAGCGCGGCATTTGCCTCACCACGGGGGAGACGACGCTGGCGCGTTACGAATTGCTGGTTTCTGGTTCTTTCGGCGAATTAGAAGACATTATTCCAGCAGATGGGAGCATTTTGTTGATTTTCAGGCCGGCCGGACAAATGTCGCCCGGGCTGCGCGAGGCGCTGTCCGCGCCGTTGTCGGAAGCAACCGCGGTTTCCAGTGCGCGCCATGTGATCCCGGTGGAGTTTGGCGGTGCGGCGGGGCCGGATCTTGTCGCGCTTGCGACCGGCGCGGGCCTGACCGAGACGGGCTTTATAAATGACCTGATCGCGGCGGAATACACGGTCGCGTTTCTTGGGTTCCAGCCAGGCTTCCCTTATCTTGCCGGCCTGCCGCCGCGGCTTGCAGCACCGCGCCGCGCGACACCGCGCACGCATGTGGCTGCGGGCAGCGTGGCCATCGGAGGCGCGTATGCAGGTATCTATCCCGCCGACGGGCCGGGTGGCTGGAATATCCTGGGCCGCACTTCGACGCGCCTGTTTGATCCGACACGAGCCAGCCCGGCCCTGTTCAGGCCTGGCGACCGGGTTCGTTTCGTCCCGGCTTGGACATGATCGAAGTGCTGCGCCCCGGTTTGTGCGATCTGGTCATGGATGGCGGGCGTCCGGGCTGGGGGCGGCTGGGTGTGCCGGCCGGCGGGGCGGCGGACCGCGCGGCGCTGGTGGCCGCCAACCGTCTGGTGGGCAATCCGCCGGATGCAGCCGTCATCGAAATCGTCGGCAAGGGACCGAACCTGCATTTTCCCAAAGGCGGCGTGATTGCCCTGACGGGCGCGCCGTTTCGGGCCGCGCGCGCGGCCGGGCTGGAGGCGGGCTGGAACCAGACGCTGGTACTGGCGGCGGGGGAGATTCTTCGTCTGGATACTCCGGAGACGGGGTATCGATGCTGGCTGGCGGTACGCGGGGGGATCGTGGTGACGCCCGTGTTGGGGAGCGCGAGTACCCTGCCCCAGGCCGGGTGGGGGGGACATCACGGTCGGCCGCTTCGGGTGGGCGACGTGCTCACGGTGGGCAAGCCCGTCGGCGGGGTGCATTTGATGCGCACACACCCGCCTGCCAGCACCGGCGACGCACCGTTGCGTGTCGTGGCGGGGCCGCAGTCGGCGGCGTTCGAGGACGCGGGACTGGCTGCATTCTATGGCGGCACGTACCGCGTCGATCCGGCCTCGGACCGGCGCGGCATTCGCCTTGCCGGGCCGGCCGTGGCGAGCCGCGCCGAGGAATGGCCCACGCAGGGTGTGTTGCCGGGCGCGATCCAGGTGCCGCCCGACGGGCACCCCATCATTCTTGGCTGGGATGGGCCGGTGACCGGAGGCTACCCGGTGGTTGCCACCGTCATTTCGGCCGACCGACCGCGCCTGGCGCAACTGAGGCCGGGCGACGCGCTGCGCTTCGGGACGATCGCGATAGACGACGCGCACTGCGTTACGGCAGAGGAATGGGAGGTTGTCGAGTGGGCATGATCGAACTCAACGCCGATATCGGCGAGGGATACGACGATGCCAGCCTGATGCCGTATCTGGACCGCGTGTCGATTGCCAGTGGCGGTCACGCGGGTGACGCGGCCAGCATGACGGTCGCGCTGCGTTTGGCCGCCGAGCGCGGTGTGTCTGTGGGCGCACACCCCTCTTATCCCGACCGCGCGCAGTTCGGCCGCCGGCCGCTGGCGGCGTCCACGACCGAAATAGCCCGCTGGGTCACGCAGCAGACCGAGGCGCTGGCCGAGGCGGCGGCGCGCCTCGGTCTGCGGCTGGCGCACGTCAAGCCGCACGGCGCGCTGTACAACATGGCGGCACAGGATGACGATGTGGCGCAGGCGATTGCCGGGGCGGTCGCCGCGCTCGACCCGACCCTGATCCTGGTCGGGCTCTCCGGCTCGCGGCTGGTCGAAGCCGGGCGGACAACAGGGCTGGCGGTGTTGAACGAGGCCTTCGCCGATCGCCGCTATCGGCCCAACGGCATGCTGGTTTCACGTGAAACGGCAGGGGCGCTGATCGTCGAACCGGAGGGCGCTGCCGCCCAGGCGCGCGCATTGGCGCGAGGAGAGCCCGTCGCTGTCCTTGGGGGCAGTCGCCTGCAGATCGTGGCCGACACGATCTGTCTGCACAGCGACACGCCCAACGCAATAAATATTGCCCGCGCCGTCCATGCGGCCCTTGATCGCGGATAATCCCGCGCTCACCGCTCACCGCTCACCGCTCACCGCTCACCGCTCATGCCGCTCCTCACATTCGACCGCCTTGAACTTGCCTATGGGCATCACCCGCTACTCGATGGCGCCTCGCTGGTGATCGAGGCCGGTGAGCGGCTTGGCCTGATCGGCCGCAACGGTACCGGCAAGTCGAGCCTGATGCAAATCCTGGCGGGCCGCAGCCAGCCCGATGCCGGCGAGGTGTGGCGCGCCCCCGGCTTGCGGTTGGCCTATGTGTCGCAGGAGCCCCGATTCCAGCCCGGCCACACCGTATTCGAGGCGGTGGCCGAGGGGGTGGGCGCGGCACAACGCCTGCTGGCGGAATACCATGCGGCGGCGCATGCGGCCGCCGAGGGCGATGCGGCGGCGCTGGGCGAGTTGGAGCGTGTGTCGAATGCCCTGGAGGCAGCAGACGGTTGGCGCCTGAACAGCCGGGTGGAGGAAACCTTGCAGCGCCTGGGTCTGGATGCCGACCGCATGGTCGACGACCTGTCCGGCGGGCTGAAGAAGCGGGTGGCGCTGGGGCGTGCGCTGGTCGCCGAACCGGAACTGTTGCTGCTCGATGAGCCGACCAACCATCTGGATTTTTCCGCCATCGAGTGGCTGGAAGGTCTGCTCAACGAGTATCGTGGGGCGCTGCTTTTCATCACCCATGACCGACGCTTCCTGGATAACGTCGCTAATCGCATTATCGAGCTTGATCGTGGCCAGTTACGCGAATATCAAGGCAATTTCAGCGCATATCAGGCCAAGAAGACCGAGCAGCTGGAGGTCGAGGCGGTGCACAACCGGAAGTTCGACAAGTTCTGGAAACAGGAGGAGGCCTGGATCCGCAAGGGCATCGAAGCGCGCCGGACCCGCAACGAGGGACGCGTGCGGCGCCTGGAAGCGCTTCGCCGTACGCGCGAGGCACGTATTGCCCATGCCGGGCAAGTGGGGTTTCAGCTCGATGCGGGCGAGCGTTCGGGCAAGGTGGTGGCTGAACTGGATCACGTGACTTACGGCTACGATGACCGGGTGCTGGTGCGGGATTTCTCCGCCACCATTCTGCGTGGCGACAAGCTCGGGCTGCTGGGGCCCAACGGCGCCGGCAAGACCACGCTGATCCGGCTGATCCTGGGCGATCTCAAGCCGCAAACCGGCTGGATCAAGCAGGGCACCAAACTGGAGGTCGCGTATTTCGACCAGTTCCGCAACCAGCTCAACGACGACGCGACGCTGATCGACACCATTTCACCCGGCTCGGATTACGTCGAGATCGCCGGGCAGCGCAAGCACGTCATCAGCTATCTGGAAGAATTCCTGTTTCCTGCCGAGCGGGCGCGCGCCAAGGTGTCGGCGCTATCCGGCGGCGAGCGGAATCGACTGTTGCTGGCGCGGCTGTTCGCGCGGCCGGCGAACCTGCTGGTGCTGGACGAGCCGACCAACGATCTCGATATCGACACGCTGGAGTTGCTCGAACAGCTCCTCCAGGACTACGCGGGCACCGTGATCATCGTTTCACACGACCGTGCCTTTCTGGACAACGTCGTCACCCAGTCCATCGTGTTCGAGGGGGAAGGGCGGCTGACCGAGATCGTCGGCGGCTACGCGGACTGGCGCGCCTGGCGGCAGCGGCTGGCAGCCGACCCCGCGTCCGCGTCGGCTCGGCCGCTTCCGCCCAAATCACCGTCACCCGCCAAGCCGGCTGCGCAGAAGACCAAGCTCAGCTACAAGGAAGCGCGCGAACTGGAGTCGCTGCCGGGAATCATCGAGGCGCTGGAGGCAGAGCAGGCGGGGATTGCCGTACGCCTGACCGACCCGGCGCTCTACCAGTCGGACCCGCAAGCCGCGGGCGAGCTGCACGCCCGCACCGAGGCGATCGAGCTGGCGCTGCTAGATGCACTGGCGCGCTGGGAGACGCTGGAGGCCAAACAGGTGGGCGCGGGCTGACGGTTGTTCCACGTGAAACGCCCGGCAACGGGTAGAATGCGCGCACCATGAAATTCCCCGAGTCCTTCGATGTGATCGTCGTCGGTGGCGGCCATGCCGGCACCGAGGCCGCGCTCGCCAGCGCCCGTGCGGGCGCGAGGACGCTCCTGCTGACGCACAACATCGAAACGCTCGGCGCGATGTCGTGCAATCCGTCCATCGGCGGCATCGGCAAGGGCCATCTGGTCAAGGAAGTCGATGCGCTCGGCGGCGCGATGGCGCTCGCAACCGACGAGGCGGGCATACAGTTCCGTACGCTCAATTCCTCCAAGGGCCCAGCGGTGCGCGCCACCCGCGCCCAGGCCGACCGTGTGCTGTACAAGGCCGCGATCCGCCGGCGCCTGGAAAACCAGCGGAATCTCACGATCTTTCAGCAGGCGGTCGACGACCTGCTGCTCGACGGCGACCGCGTCGCCGGGGTAAAAACCCAGCTCGGTATCGTGTTTGAAGGCCGTGCCGTGGTGCTGACGGCTGGAACCTTCCTCGCTGGCCTGGTACATGTCGGGCTGGAAAATTTCCAGGCCGGGCGCATGGGCGACCCGCCTGCGGTGTCGCTCGCCGCCCGCCTGCGCGAACTTGCCTTGCCCGCCGGTCGTCTGAAAACCGGTACGCCGCCGCGCATCGACGGCCGAACAATCGATTACAGTCAGACCCAGTTGCAACCGGGCGACGAGCCTGCGCCGGTGTTCTCCTTCATGGGCGAGGCCGCGATGCACCCCGAGCAGCGCCCGTGCTGGATCACCCACACCACGGCGGCAACGCACGAAATCATCCGCGGCGGCCTCGACCGTTCGCCGATGTACACCGGCGTGATCGAAGGCGTGGGGCCGCGCTACTGCCCGTCGATCGAGGACAAGATCACCCGCTTTGCCGACAAGGCCAGCCACCAGATCTTCCTCGAGCCGGAAGGCCTGACGACCCACGAAATCTACCCCAACGGCATCTCCACCTCTCTGCCCTTCGACGTGCAGCTCGCCATCGTGCGCTCGATTCCCGGTTTGGAGCACGCGCACATCCTGCGTCCCGGCTATGCCATCGAGTACGACTACTACGATCCGCGCAACCTGAAAGCCTCGCTGGAAACCAAGTCCATCGCCGGTCTCTTCTTCGCCGGGCAGATCAACGGCACGACCGGCTATGAAGAGGCTGCCGCGCAGGGGCTGCTGGCCGGGATCAACGCCGCGCTCCAGGTGCAGGGCAGGGACGCATGGAGCCCCGGCCGGCACGAGGCGTATCTCGGCGTGCTGGTCGACGACCTCATCACCCGGGGTGTCTCCGAGCCCTACCGCATGTTCACCAGCCGTGCCGAATACCGGCTGCAATTGCGCGAGGACAATGCCGACATGCGGCTGACCGAAGCCGGCCGCGGCCTGGGTATCGTCGACGACGCACGCTGGGATGCCTTCAACCGCAAACGGGACGAAGTGGCGCGTGAAACCGAGCGCCTGAAGGCAAGCTGGGTCAACCCCGTCATCCTGCCGGCGGACGAGGCGACCCGCCTGATCGGCCAGCCGATCGAGCGCGAATACAATCTTTTTGATCTCCTGCGCCGGCCCGGCGTGAATTACGCGCAGGTGCTCTCCCTGCCAGGCGGCGGGGCGGGTGTGGGCGACACGCGCGTCGCCGAGCAGGTCGAAATCAGTGCCAAATATCAGGGCTACATCGACCGCCAGAACGAGGAAGTCGACAGGCAGCGCGAACAGGAAACCCTGCGCCTGCCGCCAGATCTCGACTACAGCTTGCTGACCGGTCTCTCGATGGAAGTACGCCAGCGCCTGCAGAAAGCGCGTCCCGAAACGCTGGGCCAGGCATCGCGCCTGCAGGGCATCACCCCGGCGGCGATCTCGGTGCTGCTGATCTACGCCAAGCGCGGGTTCAAACCGGACGAAGAAAAGAAAAGCGCATGAGCGTCGAACAACAATTGAAGGCGGGCATCGCCGCCCTCGGCCTTACATTGCCCGACGGCGCCAAAGCGAAGCTGCTGGCCTACCTTGCGCTGCTCGACAAATGGAACCGCGTCTACAATCTGACCGCGGTGCGCGAACCCGAGCGCATGGTCAGCCACCATCTGCTGGATTCGCTGACGACAGTGCCGTTCTTCACCGGGCCCACCGTGCTCGACGTCGGCAGCGGCGGCGGCTTGCCGGGCATTCCGCTGGCGATTGCGCGGCCGGATTTGCAGGTGACGCTGATCGACAGCATTGCCAAGAAAACCGCGTTTCTGCTGCAGGCCAAGGCCGAACTCGGGCTTGGCAATCTTGCGGTCGCAACCGGCCGGGTGGAGGATTTCCGCTCGCCCGACGGCTTCGATGAAATCACCTCGCGTGCGTTTTCCGACCTCAAGGAATTCGTCGCGCTGACGCGCCACCTGCTCAAACCGGGTGGGCGCTGGCTGGCGATGAAAGGCCTGTATCCGAACGAGGAGCTCGCCGTGCTGTCACCTGACGTGAAAGTAAGCGCTGACCATGCGCTGGTCGTCCCGGGGCTGGAAGCCAGCCGCCACCTGATTGTTCTGGAGCCTGTTCAATGACAAAAATCCTGGCAATCGCCAACCAGAAGGGCGGGGTGGGGAAAACCACCACGGCAGTCAACCTGGCCGCCGCGCTGGCCGAACTGGGCCAGCGTGTGCTGCTCGCCGACCTCGACCCGCAGGGCAACGCGACCATGGGGGCGGGCATCGAGAAACGCACCGCTTTGCCGACCGTATACCAGATCCTGCTCAATCAGGTGACGGTGCGCGACGCGCGCATGCGCTCCGAGCCGGGACATTTCGACGTGATCCCGGCCAATCGCGAACTCGCGGGGGCGGAGATCGATCTGGTCAACCTGGAACAGCGCGATCTGCGACTGAAAGTTGCGCTGGCGCAGGTGGCCGGCGACTACGATTTCATCCTGATGGACTGCCCGCCGACGCTCAACCTGCTCACGGTCAACGCCTTCGCCGCCGCCGAATCCGTACTGATCCCCATGCAGTGCGAGTACTACGCGCTGGAAGGGCTCACCGATCTGGTCGCCACCATCAAGAAAGTGAAGCAGCGCTTGAATCCGTCGATTCAGATCGAGGGGCTCCTGCGCGTGATGTTCGATCCGCGCAGCACGCTCGCGCAGCAGGTATCCGACCAGCTCAAGCAGCACTTCGGCGACAAGGTGTACGACACCGTGATTCCGCGCAACGTGCGGTGCTGGCTTACGACCGCCAGTGCAAGGGCGCGAAAGCGTATATGGACCTGGCCGAGGAAACGCTGAAGCGTTCCGGCCCCGCAGCAAGGGAGACGAACAATGGCTAAACTCAAGGGACTGGGCCGCGGGCTCGATGCACTGCTCGGCGGCGAGGACAGCGCCGCGCCGCCGCAGGGCGACCTGCGCATGATGAAACTGTCGCAGCTCGCGCCGGGCAAATACCAGCCGCGTACGCAGATGGACAGCGAATCGCTGCAGGAACTGGCCGACTCGATTCGCGCACAGGGCTTGATGCAGCCCATCCTGGTGCGCGAAGCGGCCAGCGGCTACGAGATCATCGCCGGCGAGCGGCGCTGGCGCGCGGCGCAGCTGGCGGGCTTGAGCGAGGTGCCGGTGCTGCTGCGCGAAGTCGCCGACGATGCGGTGGCGGCGATGGCGCTGATCGAAAACATCCAGCGCGAAGACCTCAACGCCATCGACGAAGCGCATGGCCTGCACCGCCTGATCCAGGAATTCGGCATGACGCACGACGCCGTTGCGCAGGCCGTTGGCAAATCGCGCGCGGCGGTGTCCAATCTGCTGCGCTTGCTCAATCTGTCGCGTCCGGTGCAGGACATGCTGATCGCGGGGTTGCTCGAAATGGGCCACGCGCGCGCGCTGTTGCCGCTCAACGCCGCGCAGCAGCGCGAACTGGCGCACGAGATCGAAACCAGAGGGCTGTCGGTGCGCGAGGTGGAACGCCGCGTCGCGCGACTGAAAGACCAGGCGGCCGCGCCCGCGAAGCAGAAGGCCGTTTCACGTGACATTCTGCGGCTGGAGGAAGCGCTGTCGGATGCGCTGGGCATGACCGCACACGTGCAGACCGGCAGCAAGGGCAGCGGCAGGCTGACCCTGCATTTCGGCAGCGCAGACGAACTCGACGGCCTGCTGCAGCGTCTCGGCATCCGCCTCTGACAGCGGGCCTGCGCGCAGTAAAAATCACTACGTACTGAAATTCATCATCAAGCAGCCTGATGATTGCATAGACCACACTAATTCAGTATCATCCGCGGCCAATGTTCACCGACATGCGTCGTACCGGCAGCACGGGCATCCGACGGGTTGTCCGGGCGCAAGCAGCGATGATTCCTGCGGGCGTGCTGATCGGCGGTCTGGCGGCGAACATCGAGACGGGCATTGCGGTCGGGTACGGCATGCTGGTGGCGCTGGGGGTCAGTCTGGTGCTGCTGCGTCGTGAACGACAGGCGATGCGTCATCCCGAATGGGATCAGCACCGCTTGTTCAAGCTCTTCATCGTGACAGGCACGGAGCGGCTGGTGGTGCTGGTTGCATTGCTGGCCGTCGGCATGGCGATATTGAGGCTCTCGCCCTTGCCGCAGCTGCTCGGGCTGTTAGGCGCGCAGCTCGCGTGGTTTGCCGCCGCAAGGCGGTAATGCTGGAAAAAATTAAGCCGACAGGCGTCAAAACTAAATAACAACCGAGGTTGGTTCTGCATGGGAGCGTTCTCCGCCCCCATCCAAAACTCACTTTGAAAATTCGATCACCATGGCTTCGGAATACGCATCCTCCGGCGAGTACATCAAGCATCACCTGCAGAACCTGACCTACGGCCAACTTCCGGCCGGCTACGAACGTCACGATCACCACGGCAACGTGGAAGTGCTGACCGAGTCGACGCTGACCTTCGCGCATAACGCGCAGGAAGCCAAGGATATGGGCTTCATGGCGATCAACCTGGACAGCTTCGCGTTCTCGTTCGGTCTGGGCGCGATCTTTCTGCTCGTCTTCTGGCTGGCGGCGCGGCGCGCCACCGCCGGCACGCCCTCAGGCCTGCAGAACTTCGTCGAATGGATCGTGGAGTTCATCGACAGTTCGGTGCGCGGTTCCTTCTCTCATCAAAACCCGCTGGTCGCGCCGCTCGCGCTCACCGTGTTCATGTGGGTGTTCCTGATGAACTTTATGGACCTGCTGCCGGTGGACTGGCTGCCCTATGCGGCCGGCATGGCGGGCGTGGGCCATCTCAAGATCGTGCCGTCCACCGACCCCAACGTCACCTTCGGCCTGTCGCTGTCGATCTTCTTCCTGGTGCTCTACTACAGCGTCAAGATGAAAGGCCCGGGCGGTTTCTTCGCTGAGCTGGCTTTCCAGCCCTTCCCCAAATTCCTGTTCCCGGTCAACCTGCTGCTCGAGGGCGTCGGCCTCATCGCCAAGCCGATCTCGCTGGCACTGCGTCTGTTCGGCAACATGTACGCGGGCGAGATGATCTTCATCCTGATCGCGCTCATGTTTGGCGGCAATTTCATTCTGGGCCTGTTCGGCGGCGCCTTGCAGTGGGCATGGGCGGTGTTCCACATCCTCATCATCACGCTGCAGGCCTTCATCTTCATGACGCTGACCATTGTGTATCTCGACATGGCGCACAGCGAGCATCACTGATTTCTGGTTTTCCCCTACTTTTTACTTTCAAACTCAAGGAGTAACAAAATGACTGAAGTTAACGCACTGATGTACATTGCTGGCGCCCTGATGATGGGCCTGGGCGCACTCGGCGCCGCCGTCGGTATCGGCATTCTGGGTGGCCGCTTTCTCGAAGGCGCGGCCCGTCAGCCCGAGCTGATCCCCATGCTGCGTACCCAGTTCTTCATCGTCATGGGTCTGGTCGACGCCGTGCCGATGATCGCCGTGGGTCTGGCCATGTACGTCCTGTTCGCCGTTGCCGGTTAATTCGGGGTCGACGCTCGTTTGATCAACCCCCGTCATTGATAAAGGTGCGGACATGAATTTCAACGCAACTTTGATCGGCCAATCCATCACGTTCATCCTCTTCGTGTGGTTCTGCATGAAGTTCGTGTGGCCGCCGATCATGAACGCGCTCGAGACGCGCAAGAAGCAGATCGCCGACGGCCTGGCCGCCGCCGATCGCGGCAAGCACGAGCTGGAACTGGCTGCAAGGAAGGCTGGCGACAACCTGCGCGACGCCAAGGTGCAGGCTGCAGAAGTGATCGCCCAGGCCGAGAAGCGCGCCGCGCAGATCGTCGAGGAAGCGAAGACTGCGGCCAAGCAGGAAGGCGAGCGCCAGCTCGCCGCTGCCCAGGCCAGCATCGACCAGGAAGCCAACCGCGCACGCGAAAGCCTGCGCGAAGAGGTGGCGGCCCTGGCCGTGGCCGGCGCGGAAAAAATCCTGCGCCGCGAAGTCAACGCCCAGACGCACGCCGACCTGCTCGCCCAGCTGAAAGCCGAGCTGTAATCATGAGCGAACTGTCTACCCTGGCCCGTCCCTACGCCGAAGCGGTGTTCCGCATGGCGCAGGGCGAAAACGACCTGGCAGGCTGGTCCGCACGTGTCGCCACCCTGGCGGCGATTGCCTCCGACGCCCAGATGGCGCGCCTGATCGCCGACCCGGCGGTGTCCACCGATCGCGTGGCCGCCCTGATCGTCGACGTGGCCGGTGCCAGCCTCGGCGAACGCGGCGGCAATTTCGTCAAGGTGCTCGCGGACAACGACCGCTTGCCGCTGCTGCCGGAAATTTGCGCGCAGTTCGAAACCCTGAAAGCCAACGCCGAAGGCACCCTCGAAGCGACGATCACCAGTGCGCAGCCGCTGTCGCAGGCGCAGATCGACGAGCTGGTGGCCGGCCTGAAAGCCAAGTTCAACCGCGCGGTGAACGTGCAGGTCGCGGTGGACGAGAGCCTCATCGGCGGCGCGGTCATTGCCATCGGCGACCAGGTGATCGACGGTTCGGTCAAGGGACGGCTGGAAAAAATGGCGTTTGCCTTGCACGGCTAACCAAACTCATTCATTCGGAACCCAAGCTTCAATTTGAACCTAGGCGGTTCGGAGAACAGACATGCAATTGAATCCAAGCGAAATCAGCGAACTGATCAAAGCCAAGATCGAAAACCTGGGCGCTTCCAGCGAACTGCGCACCCAGGGCACGATCGTGTCCGTCACCGACGGCATCGTCCGCATTCACGGCCTGTCGGACGTGATGTCGGGCGAAATGATCGAAATGCCGGGCAACACCTTCGGCGTGGCGCTCAACCTCGAGCGCGACTCCGTCGGCGCCGTGGTCCTGGGCGACTACGAACACATCAAGGAAGGCGACGTCGCCAAGTGCACCGGCCGCATCCTCGAAGTGCCGGTCGGCCGCGGCCTGCTCGGTCGCGTCGTCAACTCGCTCGGCCAGCCGATCGACGGCAAGGGCCCCATCGCCGCCGACCGGACCATGCCGATCGAACGCATCGCCCCGGGCGTGATCGACCGCAAATCGGTCGACCAGCCGGTGCAGACCGGCCTCAAGTCCATCGACGCGATGGTTCCGGTCGGCCGCGGCCAGCGCGAACTGATCATCGGCGACCGCCAGACCGGCAAGACCGCCGTCGCCATCGACGCGATCATCAACCAGAAGGGCACCGGCGTTAAGTGTATCTACGTCGCCGTCGGCCAGAAGGCTTCTTCGGTGGCCAACGTCGTGCGCAAGCTCGAAGAGCACGGTGCGATGGACCACACCATCGTCGTCGCCGCGACCGCGGCCGACGCCGCCGCGATGCAGTACATTGCCCCGTACTCGGGCTGTACCATGGGCGAATTCTTCCGCGACAACGGCGAAGACGCGCTGATCGTGTACGACGACCTGACCAAGCAGGCCTGGGCCTACCGTCAGGTCTCCCTGCTGCTGCGCCGTCCGCCGGGCCGCGAAGCCTACCCGGGCGACGTGTTCTACCTGCACTCGCGTCTGCTGGAGCGCGCCGCGCGCGTCAACGCCGACTTCGTCGGCAAAATGACCAACGGCGCCGTCACCGGCAAGACCGGTTCGCTCACCGCGCTGCCGATCATCGAAACGCAGGCCGGCGACGTGTCTGCCTTCGTGCCGACCAACGTGATTTCGATTACCGACGGCCAGATCTTCCTGGAAACCGACCTCTTCAACGCCGGCATCCGTCCCGCGATCAACGCCGGTCTGTCGGTGTCCCGCGTCGGCGGCGCCGCACAGACCAAGGTCATCAAGAAGCTCGGCGGCGGCGTCCGTCTGGCGCTGGCGCAGTACCGCGAACTCGCGGCCTTCGCCCAGTTCGCCTCGGATCTGGACGAAGCGACCCGCAAGCAGCTCGAGCGCGGTCGCCGCGTCACCGAACTGATGAAGCAGGCGCAGTACTCGCCGATGTCGGTTTCGGACATGGCGCTGACCCTGTTCGCGGTCAACAAGGGCTACATGGACGACGTCGAGGTCGGCAAGATCCTGGCCTTCGAAAGCGCGCTCGCCACCTTCGTCAAATCGAAGGCCGGCGCCGCGATGGAAGCCGTCGAAAGCACCGGCAACATGGACGACGCGAGCGAGAAGGCGATCACCGCCGCCTGCGACGAGTTCAAGAAAACCGGCGTGTACTGATCGGCTGAGATAAGGAGCCTCACATGGCAGCCGGAAAAGAAATCAGGACGAAGATCAAGAGCGTGGAAAACACGCGCAAGATCACCAAGGCCATGGAAATGGTCGCGGCATCCAAGATGCGCAAGGCGCAGGACCGCATGAAGGCCGCGCGTCCGTACGCCGAAAAAATCGCCCGCGTGGCGACGCACCTCGCGTACGCGCATCCGGAATACAAGCACCCCTTCGTGATCGCGCGCGACAACGTCAAGCGCGTCGGCCTCATCGTCGTCAGTTCCGACAAGGGCCTGTGCGGCGGCCTCAATACCAACGCCTTCCGTCTGGTGGTCAACCAGATGAAGCAATGGGAAGCCGCCGGCGTCGGCATCGACGTCACCGCGGTCGGCAACAAGGGCCTGGGTTTCATGCAGCGCCTCGGCGCCAACGTCGCGTCGCAGCTGACCGGTATTGGCGATACGCCGCACATGGACAAGCTGATCGGGCCGGTGAAGATCATGCTGGATGCGTACCTGGAAGGCCGCATCGATGCGCTCTACCTCGTCTACAACCGCTTCATCAACACCATGAAGCAGGAGCCCTCGCTGACCCAGCTGCTGCCGCTGGCGAAGCTGGAAGACGCGGAAGAAGCCAGCCTGAAGACGCACTGGGACTACATTTACGAGCCCGACGCCAAGCCGGTGGTCGACGCCATGCTGATGCGCTACATCGAGTCGCTGGTGTACCAGGGCGTGGCCGAGAACATCGCCTGCGAACAGTCGGCGCGGATGGTGGCGATGAAGGCCGCTTCCGACAACGCCAAGAACGTGATCGGCGAACTCAAGCTGGTCTACAACAAGACCCGCCAGGCCGCGATCACCAAGGAGCTGTCCGAGATCGTCGCCGGCGCCGCAGCGGTTTAAGGCCCAACAGAATTCAATTGATTAGGCCAAGATTTAATTTAAATAGGAAGGCAACATGAGCAACGGAAAAATTGTTCAGATCATCGGTGCGGTGGTGGACGTGGAATTCCCGCGCGATGCCATGCCCAAGGTCATGGAAGCGCTGAAGATGCAGTCCCCTGAACTGACCTTCGAAGTCCAGCAGCAGCTGGGCGACGGCGTGGTCCGCACCATCGCCATGGGCTCGACCGACGGCCTGCGCCGCGGCATGGAAGTCCTTTCCACCGGCAACCCCATCATGGTGCCGGTCGGCCAGAAGACGCTGGGCCGCATCATGAACGTGCTGGGCGACCCGGTCGACGAAGCCGGCCCCATCGGCGCGGAAACCAGCATGCCCATCCATCGCAAGCCGCCGGCCTACGCCGACCAGGCGACCGCGATCGAGATTCTGGAAACCGGCATCAAGGTCATCGACCTGATCATGCCGATCGCCAAGGGCGGCAAGGTCGGCCTGTTCGGCGGCGCCGGCGTGGGCAAGACCGTGACCCTGATGGAACTGATCCGCAACATCGCCGTGCAGCACAGCGGCTT
>JBGAFQ010000030.1:0-33156 GCA_044227195.1 Thiobacillus sp. | reverse complement strand
TGCTGGATGGCCTTGATCTGTTCTTCCTGCTTGCGCTCGGTGATGTCGAGGTTGATGCCGGAGAGGATGAGAGCCTGCCCCGCCGCGTCGTATTGCGCACTGCCCTTGCTGTACATCCAGCGGGGTTCGCCGTCGCCGCGGCGGATGCGGAATTCCACCTCGAACGGGCGACCATGCCGGATGTTCGATTCCCACTGGGCGTCGATCAGAGGCAGGTCGTCGGGATGAATATGGGCGCGCCAGTCCGTATTGCTGCGCGGGCCGCCGGGCGCCACGCCGTACAGCCGTTCGTATTCGGGCGACCAGTAGAGCTGCCCGCTGCGCAGATCCCATTCCCAGATGCCGATATGGGCCGCTTCCTGCGCCAGGCGCAGGCGCGACTCGCTCTCGCGCAGTGCGGCATTGGTGGCCTCGGCACGGGCACGGGCGGCGACGGCGTCTTCCACCAGGTTGAGGGCGGCCAGGCGCGCCTGGCGCTGCGCTTCGAGCGCTTCGCTCCGGGCCTTCTGCAATGCAGCTTCGGAGGCCTGGCGGGCACTGTGCACGCGCAGCTTGCTCTGCGCGCGTTCGATGGCGGCAGGCAGGCGCCCGGGGTCGTCCTGGAGAACGAAGTCGCTCAGGCCGAGATGCAGCAGATCCACCACGGTTTGTTCGCCGATCCTGTCCGCTATCAGGATGACCGGCAGAGCCGGACAGAGAGCAAGGATATGTTCCAGGGTGGCGCGAAAATCCAGTCCGGGCACGTTGTAAGCGGACAATGCGACATCCCATGTTCCGCACAGGGCGGCATCCAGTTCGGATGTGCTGGTGACGAGGCTGCATTCGGTGGCAAGCCCTTGTTCGAGCAGGTGGCGTTCCAGGCGCAGAAAGTTGTCCCGGCTGCCTTCGATGATGAGTATCTTCAGCATGCTGTCCATCGAGCCGGCCGGCTCACGTCTGTCCGCCATGGTCGTGCGGGTCGGTGTCCGCATGCAGGAAACTCAGGGGGTAAGGGGGCGGCAGGCCGAGTTCCCTGGAAAGAGTGTTGATCTGCTGCTTGAGCGAGACCATGTCCAGCTCGCGGCCGACGACGGCGCGATTGAAGCGTTCGAGTTCCTCGTTGCGCAGCCGCAGTTCCTCGGCCTGACGACCGATGGCGTCCTCGGCCGTCTTGCGGGCGGTGATGTCGGTGTGGACAACGACCGCACCCTGGCCGGGCGCCCCGAGCGGCGTGACCGTCATGCTGAACCAGCGGGCAACGTCCGAGGCGTCGCACGGGTATTCCAGGCTGAAGCGCATGGCCAGGCCGGCCAGCACGCGTTCGATGCCATCCGCGGCTTCGCGTGCGTTAGCTGAGCCGGTGCCAAGACTGTGCCGGCAGACATCGAGATAGTTGATGCCCACGCCGACCTGATCCGCGATGCCGGCGATGCCGCCGGCATTCTCCTCGGCGAAGCGCAGCCAGGGCCGGTTGACCGCGATGATGGTGCCTTGCGCGTCGAGCACGGCGATCTGCGCGCTGACCGCGTCGAGGATGGCCCGTTTGAAAGCTTCGCTGTCGCGCAAGGCCGCCTCGGCCTGCTGCTGTTCGGTGACGTCCTCGCCGGAGCTGAGCACGCCGATAATCCGGCCTGTTTCGTCCGTCAGGAGTGCGTTGTGCCAGGCCACCAGACGCAGGTCGCCGTTGCGGCAGCGGACCGTATTGTCGAAGTATTCGACCGCCGCAATGTCACCCTGCACGACTTGCAGAAACACCGGATAGACCTTCTCGATGCCTTCCGGCTGCGGCAGGCAGGTGTCGAACCAGTTGCGGCCAAGCAGGTCCTGCTCGCTGTAGCCCAGCATCGCGCAGCCGGCGCGGTTGATCATGGTGATGCGGCCCTGCGTATCCAGCGCGACCAGCATGGTCTGCACAGTGTCGAGGTAGCGCTGGTTGCGGTCGCGCTCGTGAGCGAGCGCCTCCAGTGCACGTTTGATCTGGGTGATGTTGCGCGAGATGCCGAACAGGCCGATGGGCTTGCCGTGGGCGTCGAGCAAGGGGCCCTTGGTGGCCAGATACGTCACGTCGCCATCGGTCGTGGTCAGGTTTTCCTGGTAGCTGGTGGCATGGCCGGTTGCAATCACCTCGCGGTCGTTATGCTGGATCTGGCGGGCCTGCTCGGGCGGAAAGAGGACGCCGTCGTCCAGGCCAAGGACTTCCTGCGCGGTCTTGCCGGTGAGCCGCTCGGCTTCCCGGTTGAACAGCAGGTAGCGGCCGTCCAGATCCTTGGCGAAGATCGCGTCGGTGGAACTGTCGGCGATGGTCGACAGCAGGCGCTGGGCGTGCAGGCGCTGCGCCTGCTCGGACTGCACGCCCTGCGCCAGGGCCAGCTGCTGCTGCTGTCGCAGGGCGACGAGGCCGGCGCCGGAAATGAGCAGGGCGAGCAGGGCGGAAAAACCGATCCACGCCACCTCGCCGATGCTTTCGGTGTAGGCCTCGGATTGGTCCAGCTTCGCCGTCAGCAGCCAGTCGGTTCCGGGGACGGCGCGGGTGACGCCGAGTACCGCGACGCCGCGGTAGTCGAGACCCTCGACGAGACTGGCCGCGCCTGGCTTTTTCGGCATGGCCTGGCCGAAAATCAGCTGTTCGGTGGCCTGCGGAATGCGCAATCGGGCAGCCGCATCGGGATGAAAGCGCAGGTCGTTGAGCATCAGTATCTGCCCGCCCTCGCGGCGGAACAGCACGGTTTCGCCGCTGCTGCTCGGCATGGGCCAGTCCTGCAGGCGGGAGAATACCCGGCGCCTCGGGTCGACGTGCAGGACGACAACCGGGGCCGGGCCGGGCAGCGCCGTGAGCGGCACCACGAAATCCAGACGCAGGTTTCCCCGCGTGCCGACATAGGGCCCCAGCCGCGTGACGGCATGCGTGGCGGAAGCCGCGCGTACGGCCCGCGGCAAGGCGCGGGTGATGGCCGGGGGCGCCGTTTCGCTGCCCCAGGCTCGGCGGCCTTCCGGGCCGAACAGGGATATGCCGTCGCAGCCCTGGGTCGCGCAGAAAGCCAGCAGACGCGACTGCAGGGTTCTGCCGGCCTTGTCGTCATGGTCGTGTTGCCATCCCCGGTACAGTTCGAGGTAGTGGCGGCTGTTCTGGACGAAGTGCGCGTCTCCCGAGCGGTCGTACAGCCAGTCCGCGACCTGGACGGCCTTGAGCTCCGCGATGTCCTGCAGGCGCGTCACCACCTTCTCTTTCTGGTGGACCAGGCTGTAGGCAATGGCCGCCCCGGCAAGCGCGAGGATGGCCGCGGCGAGCAGGGCGAAGGGCAGACCGATGCGGGTGAGCGACCCCATGCGCTGCAGCTCGCTGTCCTTGCCGGCGAGCAGGCGCTTCATCAGGCCGTAAAGCAGCAGGGCGGTCACGCCGACGAACAGCCAGCCCTTGAACATGCTGGCCAGCGTGATCTGGGCCGGGTCGCTGAACATGAGCTGCACGACCTTGTCGGAGAGGAGGATCCACAGGCCCGCGAACAGGGTGTAGATCAGCACGATGGCCAGGATGCCGCCCTGGCTGGCTGGTGTGGCGGGCTGGTCGCGGCGGGCGGACATGGCGGCGTCGGCTCAGCCGTGCAGGCGATCCGCGATGGCGCAGAAATCGGCGTAATGCGCGAGGAAGGCGTCTGCGATGTCGGGGTCGAAATGCACGCCGCGGCCTGCGGCGATGAGGTCGCGCGCTTCATCGTGGGAAAAGGCCAGCTTGTAGACGCGTGCCGAGATGAGGGCGTCGAAGACGTCGGCCAGCGCCATCAGGCGTGCGGAGAGGGGGATGGCGTCGCCGGCGAGGCCGTCCGGATAGCCGCTGCCGTCCCATTTCTCGTGGTGCCAGTGGGCGATTTCCTTGGCAAAGCCGAGGAAGTCCACCGGGGTGTCGACGTCGGCTTCGGCCTTCTCGATCGCGTCCGAGCCGAGTTTGGCGTGCGTCTTCATGATTTCCCATTCCGCTGGCGTGAGCCGGCCCGCCTTCTGCAGGATGCTGTCGGGAATGCCGACCTTGCCGATGTCGTGCAGCGGGGCCGATTTCGTCAGCAGGTCGATGTTGTGCGGCGTGAGGGAAGCCGAAAATCGCGGGTGGTCCTTCAGCAGCACGGCCAGCGTGTGCACGTAGCCCTGGGTGCGCTGGATGTGATAGCCGGTGTCGGAATCCCGCGTCTCGGCGAGGTGCGCCAGGGCGCGGATGCTGACCAGCTGGATGAGGTCGTTCTCGGCCATGCGCCGCGTCACTTCGGCTTCGAGGAAGGCATTCTGGTCCTGCAGCCAGTCGCGCGCGCGCTTCACGTCGAGCTGGGTCTTCACCCTGGCCTGCACCACCGCCGGCTGGATCGGCTTGGTGATGTAGTCGGCGGCCCCCAGCTGCAGGCCGAACTCCTCGTCGCGCGGGTCGGACAGGGCGGTCAGGAAGATCACCGGAATCTCCCGCGTGTCGGGGTCCTCGCGCAGGCGTTTCAGCACGGTGTAGCCATCCATGCCCGGCATCATCACGTCGAGCAGGATCAGCTCCGGGCGTGGCGGACTGGCGGCCGCGCGCAGCGCGCTTTCCCCCGAATTCGCGGCCCGCACCCTGTAGTCGGTTCGCAGCAGGCGCGTCAGGAGAAACAGGTTCGTCGGTTCGTCGTCAACGAGCAGCAGGGTCGGTTTGCTCACGGCGTCCATAAACGATCAATATTCAAGAATTGTAGGTCCGATTTCTTTCCTGCGACCGCTTGTCCTGTCGCGTTGAATCGGACCCGTGAGTATGATTACGGCCCGATCCGGCCTGAATTGAGGCCTTTCTCCGCAGCGTCGTGCAGTACGGCAGGTCCCCGCTCGGCCTGCGGTTGTTGCGCTTGGCGCGCGCCGGTATGCTGGAACCTTTGTGCTGCCGCACTGATCGGAGAGACCCATGAAAACCGCACTTGCCCTGTCCCTGCTGTTCTTCACCTCGTCCGCGCTGGCTGCCGTGATCGGCAAGGACGTCAGCTACAAGGCGGGCGAGTCGACGATGAAAGGTTTCCTTGCCTGGGACGATGCCGCGAAGGGCAAGCGCGCCGGCGTACTGGTGGTGCCCGAGTGGTGGGGCGTCAACGACTACGCGCGCAAGCGCGCCCGCATGCTTGCCGCCGAGGGCTACGTCGCGCTGGTGGTCGACATGTACGGCAACGGCCAGACCGCCGACAACCCCAAGGACGCCGGCGCGCTGGCCGGGAACGTCAACAAGAACCCGCCGCTTGCGCTGGCCCGCTTCCAGGCCGCCGAGAAGTTCCTCGACGGCCAGAACAACGTGAAGAAGGGCGAACTCGCCGCCTTCGGCTACTGCTTCGGCGGCGGCGTGGTGCTCAACATGGTGCGTGCCGGCGAACCGCTCAAGGCCGTCGCCAGCTTCCACGGCATCCTGGCCACCGACATCAACGTCAAGCCGGGCAGCATCAAGGCGAAGCTGCGCGTGTTCACCGGCGAGGCCGATCCTTTCGTGCCGCCGGAGCAGGTCGAAGCCTTCAGGACCGAAATGAACAATGCCAAGGCCGACTACATGCTGCTCAGCTATCCGGGCGTGAAGCACACCTTCACCAACCGCGAGGCCGACAGCTACGGCGCGCAGTTCGGCCTGCCGCTCAAGTACGACGCCGAGGCGGACAGGGATTCCTGGACGCGCGCGCTCGAACTCCTGAAAGCCGTGCTGCACTGAACCATGGCTGATCACTGCGACCACGACGACTGCCACGCGCCGCACGGCGAGGGCAGCCTGGGCATTCCGCAAACCGGGCCGTTCGACGCGGCAGCGTTCGAGCGCGCGGTCAACGACATGCTGCGCGCCTGCGGCGTGGCGCCGGATTCGGTGCACACCGGACGTACCGCGCAGCGGGTGCGCGAGCTGTGGCAGCGGCGCCTGCTCGGCGGCTACGCGATCGCGCCGGCCGAGGCGCTCGGCGAGGGCTTCGCCGACGACCGCGACGACATGGTGGTGGTGCGCGGTATCGCGGTGCACGGTGTGTGCCCGCATCACCTGGTGCCGTTCCGTGGCGTGGCCCACGTGGCCTACATCCCCGGCGGCCGCCTGCACGGTTTCGGTCGCATCGCCCGCATGGTCGACGCCATCGGCCATCGCTTCACCTACCAGGAATGGATGACGCGCGACATCGCCGAGGCGCTGATTGCGCACGGCCAGGCGCGCGGCGCTGCCTGCATCATCGAGGCCGAGCAACTGTGCCTGCTGCTCGGCGAGGACCGGCGCGGCGACGAGCGCGTGGTGACCCAGGCCTTCACCGGCTGCTTCCGCGACAGCGACCAGTTGCGCAACGAATTTCTGCGGGCCACGGCGCAACGCGAATTGCGCTAGCCGGCGGCCGTGCGCTGTAACGGACACGAAACGCGCTGCCCGCACACTGGCGGCATGAAATCCCTGCTGTTCGGCGTCGCCCTGCTGGGCGCGAATGCGTTGCATGCCCAGGATGCGCCCAACTGGCTCAGCGAGCCTTTTCCCACGCCGGCGATCAGGCTGGCCGAACCCGGCCCGGACGAGGTCGTCGTGGTGATCAACGACAATGCGCTGGGCGGCAATCATGCCGGTCTGTTCGCCGGCGACCTGCTGCTCGACCCGGCCGGCAGCTATTTCGGCATGCGGGGGCGCGACGCGGACTGGCCTGGACCGACGCTGGCGGACTACGCCCGCTACCAGACGACCGACGGCCCCGACGTGCGCGTCTACCGTTTCCGCCTGCAGGCCGGGGCGTTCGACGAAATCCGCCGCCGCATCCGCGACGCCGGCCCGACGCCGCCCCTGTTCTGCGCCTCCGCCGTGCAGAACCTGCTGGTCGGGATCGCACCTTTCGACGGCATCGGCGAAGCCGGCTTCACCACGCCGACTGCGCTGGGGCATCGGCTCGACCGATTGACCCGCGGCAGCGGCGCGGTCGGCGAGTGCCAGAAGCTCGACGCATCGCCCTGCTGATTTTTGCCTTGACACATACCAACCGGTATGTATGATTCGGGCATGAACGCATCGCTCAAGGCCCCCGACCATACCCGTCAGATCCTGCTGGAAGCCGCCTTTGCGGAAGTCCACCGCAAGGGCTTTCAGGCCGCGTCGCTGTCGCAGATTCTCGCCGACACCGGGTTGACCAAGGGTGCGCTCTACCACCATTTCCCCGACAAGCACGCGCTCGGGCTTGCCGTGGTCGACGAGGTCGTGCGCCCGATGCTGACCGGGATGATGTTCGCGCCGCTGGCTGCGACCGATGCGCCGCTCTCGGTCATGAAAAAGATGCTCAAGGCGAAGGCGGCTGATCCCGATCCCTGGGTGGTGACGCTGGGTTGTCCGCTCAACAATCTCATGCAGGAGATGAGCCCGGTGAACGAGGATTTTCGCCTGCGTCTGAACGCGCTCTTCAGCGACTGGGTCGAAGTGCTGTCCGCAGCGCTCAGGCGCGGCCAGGCGGCGGGCGAAGTCCGAAAGAACGTCGATGCCTCGGCAACCGCCTTTTTCATCGTGTCGGCGCTCGAGGGCTGCATCGGCATGAGCAAGAACACCCAGTCGGTCGCGGCCTATCGCGCCTGCCTGGGGCAACTGGTGCGGTATCTCGACACCCTGAAAGCCTAGGCATCCGGGCAGACCGCGAACTTACGAAAAGGAGACGACATGGAATTCAACCAGGAACTCGACGCGCGCGGACTCAATTGTCCGCTGCCCATCCTGCGCACGAAGAAGGCACTGGCCACGCTGGGCAGCGGCCAGGTGCTGAAGGTGCTATCCACCGACCCGGGGTCGGTCAAGGACATGCAGGCCTTCGCCAAGCAGACCGGCAATGAACTGCTGTCGTCGGCCGAAGCGGGCGGCGAATTCGTGTTCTTCCTGAAGCGCCATTGAACATGCAGGACGAAACGCAGCGGCCGCGCACGCTGATCCTGCCGCCCGCGCCCTACGCGGCGGCGATGCTGGGCGGCTGGTGGCTGGACCGTCACTGGTTGCCGCTGCCGTGGGACGAGGGCGCCGCATCGCGTCCGCTGGGCTGGCTGTGGCTTGCGGCCGGCTTGCTGTTGTTCGGCTGGACCCTGTTGACGCTCTACCGTCATCACACCACGGTCAATCCCTACGCCGGCGCATCTGCGCTGTGCACCGATGGCCCGTTCCGGTTCAGCCGCAATCCGATCTACCTGGGCGACTGGCTGTTGCTGGCCGGCGTGGCGCTGCTGCTGAACACGTTCTGGCCGCTGGCCTTTGCGCCCCTCATCTGGCTCATGCTCCGCTTCGGCGTGATCCGGCACGAAGAAGCCCATCTCGAAGCGAAATTCGGCGACGCCTACCGCGCCTACAAGACGCGCGTCCGGCGCTGGCTATAACCCCCCACCCAAGGAGAGACCATGAGCATTCTGCAGACAGTTTCGCCCGAAAGCGCGACCGGCGAGGTCGCCGCGACCTACGCGCAAATCCGCAATGCCTGGGGCGGCGTGCCCACGGCGATCCAGGTGTTCAGCGCCAATCCTTTCCTGCTGAAACACCAGTGGGAGTATTACGGGAATGTCATGCAGCATCCTGCGCTGTCGCCCGCGCTCACGGCCTGCATCCGCATGCTGGTTTCGCAGGCGGGCAGCTGCGCCTACTGCATCGACATGAATGCAGGCATGCTGATCAACCGGCTCGGCTGGACGCCCGAGCAGGTTGCGGCAACGCGCGCGGATTTCAGGAACAGCCCGCTGTCCGACAAAGAGAAGATGCTGCTCGGCCTGGTGCTGAAGGCGACCCGCGACGCGAACAGCGTCACGCCGCTGGACATCGAGGCCGCGCGCACGGTCGGCTGGTCGGACGGCGACATCCTGGACGCCGTCAACCATGGTGCGCGCATGGTCGCGGGCGACATCATCATCAACACTTTCAAGGTCGAGCGCGACTTCTGAGCGTGGCCGGTCGGACTCGCCCGGCCGGCCTTCAGCCCGGGTGCAGGTGGCCGTTAATTCTGCCAACAAGGGATGAGGAGAGACCCATGCATATCACCCTGCACGACAAGTCGCTGGAAGTGAAGCTGAGCGCGGCGGCCGAACGCGCCCTGGCGCGGCGCGAGCGTCCGCTGGTGGCCGAGATGGAACTGCTGTTCTCCTGCCTGCTGCGCAAGCGGGTGCATTTCGGCGACGCGGCCGAGCAGGCGACGCCGGTGAATGAGCGGCTCGCCGTACGTTTCACACCGATCATGACGCGCAAGTGCAGCGTGGCGGAAGGCGGCGCCTCGCCGCCGTCGGAGCGCTTCCCGCTGGAGAATCCGCGCCCTTACGTGCCCAACTGGCTGCGCATCGACTATCGGCGCGGCGAGTGGGTAGGCGAGTTCGGCTACGCTGAGTAGGTCCTAAGGGCCATGGCGTTTTGCCGCCCAGGAAGATGAAGCGACAAACCGCCACGACCGTTCCCCCCCCCCGGCCCTGATGAAGCCCCTAAGCAATCGACTACGCTCGCAAGCGGGCAAGTCGCTGCTTATCCCCCGCTCGCGGGAGAGAGGGGCACGGTCAACGCTGCGCGTCGTTTCACGCTAATCCAGACGCAATAGTGCGCGGGCGTTCCGCGTTGTCGCCTGCGCCACCACGTCGACGGTGATCCCGCGCAGTTCGGCGAGCGTCTGCGCGATGCGCGGCAGTTCGCCGGGCGCGTTGCGGCCGCGCCCGATCCACACCGGCGGAATGTCCGGACTGTCGGTTTCCAGCACGATCGCATCGAGCGGCAGATCGACCGCGAGCCGCCGCAGATTGTTGGCGCGCGGCCAGGTGAAGGCGCCGCCGAAGCCGAGCTTGAATCCCAGCTTGATGAATTCATTGGCCTGCTGCGGGCTGCCGTTGAAGGCGTGCGCGATGCCGCCTGGAACCTTGATCCGGCGCAGGTGCTTCAGCAACGGGTCGTTTGCCTTGCGGCAATGCAGCAGCACGGGCAGGCCGTGGTCGCGTGCGATCTTCAACTGCTCGACGTAGTAGAACTCCTGCGTCGCGACGTCGAGTCCGCGCACGAAGAGATCGAGGCCGATCTCGCCGATGGCGACCGGGCGCTGTGCCGCGATCTGCGCACGCAGCGCGTCGAGGTCGTCGGGCGTATGCACGGCGATGTACATCGGGTGCAGGCCCCAGGCGGGCTGGCAGCCGGGATAGCGTGCACAGGTGGCGCCGACTGCGGCGAAATTCTCCCGGGTGACGCTGGGCACGACCTGGATGCCGACGCCGACCTCGACCGCACGCGCGTACTCGGCATCGCGGTCGGCATCAAACTCGGCCGCGTCGAAGTGGCTGTGGGTGTCGATGAAAAACGGCGCCGATGGGGGCGCCGCTTTGGGTGTGTTGGTCACGCTTCCCCTCTCCCCAACCCTCTCCCGCTTGCGGGCGAGGGGGCGAACGCAATGCCCGGACCGATCAGTCGTTGCTGGCGAAGCCCAGCAGGTTCAGCAGGCTGGTGAAGAGGTTGTAAATGGCGACGTACAGGCTGATCGTGGCGAGCACGTAGTTGGTTTCGCCGCCGTGGATGATCTCGCTGGTCTGCCACAGGATCATGCCCGACATGAGGAGGGCGAACAGGGCCGACACGGCCAGCGACAGGCCGGGCATGGGGTAGCCGAGCAGGCTGGCGCCGAGTGCGACCAGCGAGGCCAGGAAGGCCACCAGGACACCGGTCATGAGAAAGCCCGTCATGAAGCTGAAGTTCTTGCGGCTGACCAGGACGTAGCCGGACAGGCCGAGGAACACCGCGCCGGTGATGCCCATGGCCGACATGACCAGCTGCGGGCCGTTCGGCAGCGCCAGGTAGTGATTCAGCATCGGACCGAGGCCGAGGCCGAGCAGGCCGGTGATGGCGAACACCACGAGAATGCCGGCGCCCGAGTTGGCGGTGCGCGGCACGGCGAACCACAGCAGCAGCATGGCGGCGACGGAACTGCCGAGGCTGACGGCGTAGGGCAGGTTCAGCGCCATCGACACGCCGGCGGTGATGGCGCTGAACAGCAGCGTCATCGACAGCAGCAGGTAGGTGTTCTTGAGGACCTTATTGGTCGAGATGACGGCGCTCTGGCTGCGGGAATAGGCAGTGACTTGATCCATATGCAACTCCTGAAATGGTTGAACCGGGTTGCCGGTTTGAGGGCATTCTAGCCCAGCAAGTTCCGCGCGGGTATGGGATGGGCTCAGACCGTGCCCGCGCGGGCGTAGAACGCCTTCAGCAGGAAGGGCGGGGCGACCGTGGTCAGCGCGATCACGATCAGCAGCGCGGCGTAGGTCTCGGCGTCGAGGATGCCCTGGTTCAGGCCGAGCTGCGCGAAGATCAGGCCGACTTCGCCGCGCGGCACCATGGCAAGACCGATGGCGATCTGGCGGAAACGCGTTTCGCGGATGAAGAAGCCGGCGGCCAGCTTGCCGATGAGGGCCACGGCAATCAGCGCGCCGCCGATCTGCCATACGCGCGGCGAGCCCCAGTCGACGGCGTTGAGGTTGAGCGAGATGCCGACCATGACGAAAAACAGCGGCGCGAAGGTGTGGATGAGCGGGCGCATCTGCTCTTCCAGGCGATGCGCGAGCTGCGGGCTCGGCGCGAACCATTTGTCGAGTGCCGGCAGCCCCAGCCGGCGCATCGCGTTGAAGCGGAAATGCTGAGACAGCGCGATGCCCGCCGCGAAGCCGCCCATGATCAGCGGTGCGCCGACGGCGTGCGCCAGCCAGGAAAACAGCAGGATCAGCGACAGCGCCATCGTCACCAGCAGGCCCGGCGTGACGGCAAGCCGGTCGTAATGGTCGATGAGTCCGCCCGCGAGCTTGGCGACGAAGGGCGACAGCAGCATGAACAGCACGATGTACAGGGCTACCGTGCCAGTCGCGGCGAGTGAAACCTGGTTCTGAGAGGCGAACTGATAGAGGAAGGCGAGCGCGAGCACGCCGAGGATGTCGTCGAGTACCGCGGCGCCGATCACGATCTGCGCTTCGTCGGCTTGCCGCTTGCCGAGGTCGTCCAGCACGCGCACCGTGATGCCGATGCTGGTGGCGGTAAGCGTGCCGCCGATGAACAGCGAGACCAGGTTGTCGAGACCGAATCCCCAGCGACAGACCGCGTAGCCAAGCAAAAAAGGCAGTGTGAAGCCGACCACTGCCACCACGATGGGCTTGAGGCCCGATTTGGCAAGGCGAAACAGGTCGGTATCCATGCCGACTTCGAACAGCAGCAGGATGATGCCGATCTCGGCCAGCAGTTTCATCGTGTCGTCGGGCGAGATCCAGCCCAGCAGCGAAGGGCCGATCAGCAGGCCGGCCAGCAATTCGCCGATGACGGACGGGATGCCGTAGCGGCCTGCGATCTCGGAAAACAGGCGGGCCGCAATCAGGATGGCGGCAAGGACGAGAAAGAATTGGTGGAGTTCCATCAGGGGGTGCGTAGCGTGTTGTCGGGCCGGACGGCAAGCGGTTCGTCGGCATAGCGCCAGATGTTCACGTCCCGCCCGGATTCGCGGACATGTTCCGCCTTCGCGGAGAGAAAACGCTGGAAGCTGGGTTCGGCGCGATAGGCCCCCGAGCTGACGTAATCGAACATGCCCAGCGTGTGGAACACGCGGAAGGACGATTCCCAGCGGATGACCTCGCGTCCGTCGGCGTCGAACAGCACGATGCCCGGTGCGTAGTTCACGCCGAGTTTGCGCACCCATTCGCGCACCGGCAGCCGTTCGCCCTGCGGGGTGACGACGGTGTCCCGGCTCCACATGTCGAGCTGGACATTGTCGAACTGCGCGAGCGCCCTGCGCGCTTCCGGGTCGGCGAGCACGCGGCGGTGCAGCACATCGCAGTCGGGACAGTCCTTCTGTTCGAAGAACACGGCGAGCGGCTTCGCCCGTTTGCCGGAACGGCGCAGGTCGCCGGCGGATTTCAGGAAGAAGTCCTCGCGGATCAGTTCGCCGCCTGCCTGCCCGGACGCCTCCCGCGCGGCCACGAAATCGCGGAAGGCGACGGATTTTTCCTGCCGCCCGCCGACCCAGTCGAGCGCAGCGCGGAAGCGCGCCGGCGGCACGTAGCCGTTCAGGCGCAGCACGGCGTTGCCGGTCTCGTCGAAGAAGAACAGCGAGGGCGTGAACTGGATCTTCTGCGCGGCGCCGTAGGTTTTCTCGGTGTAGCGTTTGCCGTCCAGGCCGACGAGCTCGCGGTCGCCCCACAGGTTGACTGCAATCACGTCGAATTTTTCCTTCAGCGTCGCCTCGATCTCGCGCTGCGAGAGGTTGCGTTCGACCAGTGCCGCGCAGTAGGGACAGTTGTCCTGGGTGAACATCAGGATTACGCGTTTGCCGGCGTGCGTCGCTTCGTCGATGTCGACTTTGAGGTCGAGAAAGCTGTTCTTGAACCAGGCAGGGTATTCGGTTGCCTTTGCGCCGTAATAGATGCCCGGCTTGAGCGAGGCCGGCTCGGCGGCGTGCAGGGCGAACGCGGCGGCGAAGCCGGCGAGGGCAAGGCTCAGGCGGGCGATCATGCGATTCTCCTGGTGTCTTCTTTCACGTCATCCTAACAGGCGATCGGCGGGCGCGTCGGCGCCGATGGAAAAACCCCTTTTCGATTTCGACGATGCCGTACACGGCAAGACCGAAGACGAAAATCTTCAGCCAGGCCGCGGCGTCGAGCGGCGCGGTTCCGAACAAGGTGCGCATCACGGGGGCGTGGGTGAACAGGCCTTGCAGCACGGCGAGCACGCCGACGGCGGCGAGCACGACGCGATTGCCGGCGAAGCCCGACCAGCCGACCACCGGCGCGGTGAGGCGGCGGCAGTTGAAGAGATAGAAGATCTCGCCCATCACCAGCGCATTGACGGCGGCGGTGCGCGCGACCTCGAGCGGCATGCCGCGCGCCTGCTCCCACAGGAACAGGCCCATCGAACCGGCCACCAGCAGCGTGGCGACGAAGACCACGCGCCACAGCAGGAAACGCGTCAGGAGCGGCACTGCCGGGTCGCGCGGGGGCAGGCGCATGACGTCCGGCTCGGCGCGCTCGAAGGCGATGGCGAGCGCCAGGGTGACGGCGGTGACCATGTTCACCCACAGGATCTGCACCGGCGTGATCGGCAGCGTGAGGCCGAACAGGATGGCGAACAGGATCATCGCCGCTTCGCCCATGTTGGTCGGCAGCGCGAACACGATGGCCTTGCGGATATTGCCGTACACGGTGCGGCCTTCCTCCACCGCGTGCGCGATCGACGCGAAGTTGTCGTCGGCGAGCACCATCTCGGCAGCTTCCTTCGCAGCCTCGGTGCCCTTTCTGCCCATCGCCACGCCGACGTCGGCGCGCCGGAGCGCGGGCGCGTCGTTGACGCCGTCGCCGGTCATCGCGGTGACGGCCCCCTGACTTTGCAGCGCCTCGACCAGGCGCAGCTTGTGTTCGGGGCTGGCGCGCGCGAACACGTCGGTGGCGAGGACGGCCTCCTGCAGCTGCGCGTCGTCGAGCGTCTCGAGGTCGGCGCCGGTCAGCGCGCGCGAGGCGTCGAGCCCGAGCTGCGCTGCGATGGCCCGCGCGGTGGCGACGTGGTCGCCGGTGATCATCTTGACGCGGATGCCGGCCGCGCGGCAGTCGGCGACCGCACGCACCGCTTCCTCGCGCGGCGGGTCGGCCAGACCCGGCACCGCGAGCAGGGTGAAGCCGCCGGCCTCGACGTCGCCGAAACTCAGCGCAGCGCCGACCGCTGCGGGACGCGTCGCCAGGGCCAGCAGGCGCATGCCCTCGGCGGCCGCGGCATGCATGCGCAGATGCCAGGCGTCGGCGTCGAGCGGACGGTCTCCGCTGGCGCTGCGTTCGCTTGTGCACAGCGCCAGCACGCGCTCGGGCGCGCCCTTGAGGAGCAGAAAGGCATGGCCGGCATGGTCATGGTGCAGGCTTGCCATGAAGCGGTGCTCGGATTCGAAGGGGATGACGTCGAGCCGCGGATAAGCCATCCGCAGGGTGGGCAGGTCGAGGTCCGCCTTCAGCGCCAGCGTGAGCAGCGCACCTTCGGTGGGGTCGCCGGCGAGCTGCCAGCCGGCCGCGGTTTCGTGCAGGTCGGCGTCGTTGCACAGCGCGGCGGCGCGCGCCGCTTCCAGCAGCAGGGGCTGCGATGCGGGATCGACCGCATGCGCGTCGAGGCGGAAACCGCCTTCGGGCGCGTAACCGCTGCCGCTGACCTGATAGCGGACGTCGGCGACCAGCACGGTTTCCACGGTCATTTCGTTGCGGGTGAGGGTGCCGGTCTTGTCGGTGCAGATCACGCTCACCGCACCCAGCGTTTCCACCGCGGGCAGGCGTCGGATGATGGCGCGCCGCCGCGCCATGCGGGTGACGCCGATGGCGAGCGCGATGGTCATGATCGCCGGCAGGCCTTCCGGGATGGCCGCCACCGCGAGGCCGACGGCGGCGAGGAACATCTCGCTCGGCGGATAGCCGCGCACCCACACGCCGAAGCCGAATACCAGCACCGCGAGCAGCAGGATCGCCGCCGCGAGCCGCTGGCCGAAGCGCGTCATCTGTCGCGTGAGCGGCGTCGCGAGCGGTTCGACCGAGGCGAGCAGGCTGCTGATGCGCCCCAGCTCGGTGGCGCTGCCGGTGGCGACGACGACGCCCGTGCCTTGGCCGACGACCACCAGCGTGCCCGACCACGCCATGCTGGCGCGGTCGCCCAGCGCGGCCTGCGGCGCGACGGGTTCTGCCTGTTTGTCGACGGCGAGCGATTCGCCGGTGAGCGCGGCTTCCATCGCGCGCAGGTTGCGCACGTCGATCAGGCGCAGGTCGGCGGGGACGCGGTCGCCCGAGGCCAGGTGCACGATGTCGCCGGGCACCAGTTCGGCGGCGTCGATCTCGTGGCGCATGCCGGCGCGGGTGACGATGGCGCGCGGCGAGAGCAGGTCGCGGATGGCGTCGAGCGCCTGTTCGGCACGGCCTTCCTGGAGGAAGCCGATCAGGGCATTGATCACGACCACGCCGAAGATCACGCCGCTGTCGACCATGTGCCCCAGCAGCGCGGTGATGCCGCCCGCCACCAGCAGCACGTAGATCAGCACGTTGTGGAATTGCAGCAGGAAGCGCTTCCAGCCTGGCGTGCGCGGCGGCGGGGGCAGGCGGTTGGGGCCGTGCTGCGCGCGCCGCGCGCCGACTGCATCCGCGTCGAGTCCGTCGCGCGCGACGGCGAAGCGGCGCAGCGTGTCCGAGACGGACAGGGCATGCCAGCTCACCGGGGTGGCGTCGCTCTGCACGGCATGCCTTTCAGGGCGCCATTACGCTGTCCCACAGCGCGCGCACCGCCGTGCGCACGCCGGCGAGATCGTCCGGCGGCACGCGTGCGTGCTCGGCCCCGGCGAGCTTGATCGCATGCTGGCGGCGGCGCAGTTCGCGATAGGCGTCGGCGGCATCCTGCGCGAGTTCGGGGGGGATCAGCCCGGCGGCGCCGGCACGCAATAGCAGCGCGATGTTGCCGACGTTGTCCGCGAGCTCGGGATGGCGGGCGCAATCGCGCAGCACCAGATACTGCACGCAGAATTCGACGTCGACGATGCCGCCGTTGTCGTGTTTCAGATCAAACAGTTCGGTGGGGTTGGGATGACCGTCGTGCATTCTCTGGCGCATGGACAGCACTTCGGCGTGCAGCTTCGCAGCGTCGCGCGGCGCGCACAGGATGTCGCGACGGATCGACTCGAACGTCTGCCCGATGGCAGCGTCGCCGCAGACGAAGCGCGCCCGCGTGATCGCCTGGTGTTCCCATGTCCAGGCATTCTCCAGCTGATAGCTGCGAAAGGCGGAAGTCGAACTCACCAGCAGGCCGGATGCGCCGTCCGGACGCAGGCGCAGATCGGATTCGTACAGGATGCCGGCCGGCGTGAGCGTGCCGAGCCAGGTGTTGATGCGCTGTGCGAGACGCGCATAGATTTCCTGCGCGCGTTCGTCCTCGTCCTCGTACAGGAAGACCAGGTCGAGGTCGGAGGCATAGCCGAGTTCCTTGCCGCCGAGCTTGCCGTAGCCGACGATCGCGAAGCGCGGCGTGTCGCGGTGGCGGATTTTCAGGCCGGCCCAGCAGCGTGCCAGGGTTTCATTCAAAAGCGCGTCGGCTAGCCAGGACAGGTGGTCCGACAAGGCCTCCAGCGTGAGACGGCCGGCCAGGTCCTGCGCCAGCAGGCGCAGCGTCTGCACCTGCTTGAAGCGGCGCATGATATCCATCTGCGCCTCGGTATCGCCCGGGTGCGCATCGAGTTCCTGTTTCAGTTGCACGGCGAGTTGCGTCCAGTCGGGCACGCTCATCAGGTGCTGCGGCGCGATCAGTTCGTCGAGCAGTTGCGGCTGCCGGGTGATCATCTGTGCGGCCCACGGGCTCGCCGCCAGCAGCTTCGCCAGCTGCCGCAGCGCGGCCGGGTATTCGGCGAGCAGCGCGAGATAGGTGGCGCGGCGGGAAATGGCCTGGATCAGCGTGGCCAGCCGTTCCAGCGCGGTCTCGGGATCGGCCAGGGCGCCGACGATTTCCAGCGCGGGCGGCAACAGGGCGTTCAGCCGCAGCTGGGTCGATTCGGGCAGGCGCGCGGCATGCAGCCGCAAGGCATCGAGCGTGGCCAGCACGCGCGCGGGTTCGCCGTAGCCGGCGTTTTCCAGCAGCGCGCGCGTGGTGTCGGCATCCGCCGTGCCGCAGCACACGGCGGTGAGCGGGTGGCTGGTCTGGTCGGCCTGCGGCGCGGCGAACACCTGCTCGAAATGGCGCGTGACCTTGTTCCGGTGCCGGTCGAGCGCCATCATCAGCGCGTCGAAGTCGGCGAAACCCATCGCCTCGGCCAGCATGGCCCGCGATTCCGCGTCTTCGGGCAGCAACTGCGTCTGCGCATCGTCGAGATACTGGATGCGGTGTTCCAGCCGGCGCAGGAAGTCGTAGGCATCGGCGAGTTCGCGCTGCGCGTCGGCGGTGATCAAGCCCGCGTGGACCAGCTCGGCGAGTACGGTCAGCGTCGGGCGCTGGCGCAGGGCGGCGATCTGGCCGCCGCGGATGAGCTGGAATACCTGCGCGGTGAATTCGATCTCGCGGATGCCGCCCGGCCCCAGCTTCACGTTGTGCGCCATGTCGCGGCGCGCGACCTCGCGGCGGATCTGCACGTGCAGGTCGCGGATCGCGGCGAAGGCGCCGAAGTCGAGATATTTGCGGAACACGAAAGGACGCACGATCTCGCCGAGCGCGGCGTCCTGGCCGCCGGTGAGCGGACGTGCCTTGATCCAGGCGTAGCGTTCCCACGGCCGGCCCTGGCCGACGAGGTAGTCCTCCAGCATGGCGAGGCCCATCGCCAGCGGACCCGAATCGCCCCACGGCCGCAGCCGCAGGTCGACGCGGAACACGTAGCCGTCGGCCGTGTTTTCCGACAAGGCGCCGGCAAGCTTGCGTCCCAGTTTGACGAAGAATTCGTGGTTGGAGATCGATTTCGCGCCGTCGGTGTCGCCTTCCTCGGCGTAGAGGTAGATCAGGTCGATGTCGGACGATACGTTGAGTTCGCCGCCGCCGAGCTTGCCCATGCCGACGACGACCATGCGCTGCACTTGGCCCGCGGCGTCGCGCGGTTCGCCGTGGCGCGCCGCGAGCGCGGCGTGATGGAAGTCGAGTGCGGTTGCAATACAGACTTCGGCCAGATCGGTGTAGGCGGCGGTCACTTCGGCCAGATCGGCCGTGCCGGCGAGATCGCGTGCGGTGACGACCAGCCACACGCGCTGCCGGAGCTGGCGCAGGCGCCGGTTCAGCGTGTCCTCGTCGGGACAGGGCGGGTCGGCCAGGAAAGCCTGCATGGCGGCGCGGGTGAAGGGGTGGTCGAAATCCTGCTCGGCCAGTTCCGGGCGGGCGGCGAGGAGGCGGGCGCCGAAGCGGGAGCAGCGCACGACGCGGTCAAGTGCTGGATTGGGCATGGGCTGGATTAGAATTCGTGACTATTCCAACACTTTATCAGTGGAGACTTTGCCATGGCCGCCATCGAGTCGATTCTGACCGAAACCCGTGTATTCCCGCCCAGCGAGGCATTCGTCAGGCAGGCGAACGTGCCGGGCATGGATGCCTACCGTGTGCTGTGCAAACAGGCCGAAACCGACTACGAAGGTTTCTGGGCCGGGCTCGCGAACAAGCACATCGCCTGGAAGACGCTGTTCACCCGCACGCTGGATGAATCGAACGCGCCGTTCTACAAGTGGTTCGAGGACGGTACGCTGAACGTGTCGTACAACTGCCTCGACCGCCATCTCGCCACGCGCGGCGACAAGGCCGCGCTGATCTTCGAGGCCGACGACGGCAGCGTGACGAAAGTCACCTACAAACAGCTGCACGCGCGCGTCTGCCAGTTCGCCAACGGCCTGAAATCGCTGGGTGTGGTGCCGGGTGACCGCGTGATCGTCTACATGCCGATGGGCGTGGAGGCGGTGGTGGCGATGCAGGCCTGCGCGCGCATCGGCGCGATCCATTCCGTGGTGTTCGGGGGCTTCTCGGCGAAGAGCCTGTTCGAGCGCATCGAGGACGCGCGCGCCAAGCTGATCGTCACCGCCGACGAGAGCCTGCGCGGCGGCAAGGCCGTGCCGCTGAAGAAAGCGGTGGACGAGGCGCTGGCGATGGGCGACACCGCCTGCGTGGAACGCGTGGTGGTGTACCGCCGCTCCGGCGGCGAAGTGAACTGGACCCCGCGCGACCTGTGGTGGCACGAACTCGCGCAGACGCAGGCCGAAACCTGCGAGCCGGCGTGGGTATCGGCCGAGCATCCGCTCTTCATCCTCTATACCTCCGGCTCCACGGGAAAACCCAAGGGCGTGCAGCATTCCACCGGCGGCTACCTGCTCGGCGCGATGCTGTCGATGCTGTGGGTGTTCGACGCCAAGCCCGACACCGACGTGTACTGGTGTACCGCGGACGTGGGCTGGATCACTGGCCATACCTACGTGTGCTACGGCCCGCTCGCGCTGGGCATGACCGAAGTCATCTTCGAGGGCATCCCCACCTACCCGCATGCCGGGCGCTTCTGGGAAATGATCGCCAAGCACAAGGTCACCACCTTCTACACTGCGCCGACCGCGATCCGCAGCCTGATCAAGCTGGGCTCCGACCTGCCTGCGCAGCATGACCTCTCTTCGTTGCGCCTGCTGGGTACGGTCGGCGAGCCGATCAACCCCGAGGCCTGGATGTGGTACCACGAAGTCGTCGGCGGCGGCCGCTGTCCCATCGTCGATACCTGGTGGCAGACCGAAACCGGTTCCAACATGATTTCGCCGCTCCCGGGCGCGGTGCCGACCAAGCCCGGTTCGTGCACCTTGCCGCTGCCCGGCATCCAGGTCGGCGTGGTGGACGAGGCCGGCCACGACGTGGCACCGCAACAGGGCGGATTCCTCGTCATCAAGCGGCCCTTCCCCAGCCAGCTCCGTACGCTGTGGGGCGACCCGGACCGTTTCGTGAAGACCTACTTCCCGCCCGAACTCGGCGGCAGGATGTATCTGGCCGGCGATTCCACCCACCAGGATGCCGACGGCTATTTCTGGATCATGGGCCGCATCGACGACGTACTGAACGTCTCCGGCCACCGGCTCGGCACCATGGAAATCGAGTCTGCGCTTGTCGCCAACCCGCTGGTCGCCGAGGCCGCTGTGGTCGGCAAGCCGCACGAGATCAAGGGCGAGGCGGTGGTTGCCTTTGTCGTGCTGAAAGGTGCCCGCGCCACCGGCGACGCCGCGAAGAAGATCGTCGCCGACCTGCGCGAGTGGGTGGGCAAGGAAATCGGCCCCATTGCCAAGCCTGACGAAATCCGTTTCGGCGACAACCTGCCCAAGACGCGCTCCGGCAAGATCATGCGCCGCCTGCTGCGCGCCATCGCCAAGGGCGATGAAATCACCCAGGACGTTTCCACGCTGGAGAACCCGGCGATTCTCGATCAATTGAAGGAGGCGGTCTGACCGTCCGGCGCACCGCCGCCGCCGAAGGCTTGAAAAAATCACCCAAGGCCTTATTCTGAAAACAAGGATAAAGTTGTCCTGTTAATAAAAGGAACGTCTCATGTCGCACTACCATGCCGTCGTCTGGCTTGATCACAACGAAGCCCGCGTCATGCACATCAGCCCGGACGATGTCGAAAAATCCGTGGTCCATCCGGCGCATCCGCACCGCCACCTTCAGCGCAAGCGCGGTTCGGTGAGCGGCAGCCGCCAGCCCGAGGACCAGAACTACTATCACGAAGTCGTCGAGGCGTTGGCCGGCGCAGCGGAAGTGCTGGTGGTCGGTCCCGGCCAGGCCAAGCTGGAACTCATCAAACACATCCATGCGCACGACCATGGCTTTGCCGACAAGGTGGTGGGCGTGGAGACCATCGATCATCCGGGCGATGGCCAGTTGGTAGCGTACGCGCGCAAGTATTTCGCTGCCAAGGACAAGATGCTTCCGCAGCAGTAAATCAATGGCGCGCTGAACGCGTGCGCGCGGCGCCGGCTTGCCGGCGACGTCTCGAAGCCCCCGACAGGGGGCTTTGTCGTTTTTTGGCGAAAAATTCCAGTTTGTTGATTTTTCTGGATTTTAATTTTCGGCATTCGCCTCAAGTCTGTCGAAAACTCGTCGTTACTGTTGATATCCTGTAAAGGGCAAACCCGCCGTGAGGCGGGGACGCAAAGCTTCCGGTCTTGGAAAAAAGACAGCGGGGCCGCCAATGAAATCTCTTTTTTATTGCGTGCGTGGCCTGGTTCGGGACGACCTTGAATCAAGGAGCCGCTCATGCAGCATCATTGCCCGTTCCCCGTCCAGTTTTCCGACAACCGCCGCTGCTACCGTGTAGGCGGTTCGCCCGGATTCTCCTTGATGCTCCTGCTGGTCGCCATGCTGGCGGGTTACGCCGGCTTCAGCGATGCGGCGCCGGTTGCGGCGCCCGCGCCCGCGGTGAAGCTCGCCAAGCCGTATCTGGGGTGGGCGCGCGGACGTCTGCTGATCGCGCCGCGCGCGGGGCTGCCCGCCGGCCAGTTCGAAAACGCGATCAAGCCGGTGCGGGGACGTTCCCGCGCTTATCTCCGGCAGCTCAACATGCATCTGGTCGAGTTGCCGGCCGGCGCCGACGAGGTGACGGCGATGCGCGAACTGCGCAAGAACCGCCGGCTGAAATACGTCGAACTCGACATGGCGGTGTCGCAGGCGCAGACGGTGAACGACCCGGCCTACGCCAGCAGCTGGGCGCTGCCCAAAATCCAGGCGCCGGCGGCCTGGGACAAGGCGAACGGTAGCGGCGTGACCATCGCCATCCTGGATACCGGCGTCAACGGGGCGCATCCCGACCTCGCCGCCAACATGGTGCCGGGCTGGAACGTCTATGACAACAATGCGAATACCGCCGACATCCAGGGACACGGCACGCTGGTCGCGGGCGTTGCGGCGATGACGGCCAACAACCTGCAGGGCGGCGCGGGCGTGGCCTGGGGCGCGAAAATCATGCCGGTGCGCATTGCCGCGCCGGACGGCTACGCCTACTGGAGCACGGTTGCGCAGGGCATCTACTGGGCGGCGGACCACGGTGCCAAGGTGGTGAACGTCAGCTACAACGGCATTTCCGGGAGCGCCACCGTGCAGGCCGCCGCGCAGTACCTGCGCAACAAGGGCGGCGTGGTCGTGGTGGCCGCGGGCAACAGCGGCGGTCTGGAGGACGTTCCGGCCAGCGACGCCATGCTCACCGTCGCGGCCACCGACCAGAACGATGCGCGCGCGAGTTTCTCCAGCTACGGCCCCTACGTCGACCTCGCCGCGCCGGGCGTGTCGATCTACACCACGACGTCTGGCGGCGGCTACGGCAACGGCTCCGGCACTTCGTTCGCGAGCCCGATCGTGGCAGCCACCGCAGCGCTGATGCTGTCGGCCAACGGCAGCATCACGCCGGCGAACATCGATTCCATCCTGAAATCCACCGCGCTCGACCTGGGCACGGCCGGCGCGGACGATTACTACGGCAGCGGCCGCGTCGATGCCGCGAAAGCCGTCGCCGCCGCGAAGGCACTGTCGCCTGCCGATACCGCCGCGCCGGTGATCGCCATCGCCTCGCCGACCGGGGGACGCGTATCCGGCGTGGTGGCCGTGGACGTGTCCGCGACCGACAACGTCGGCGTGACCCGTGCCGAGCTCTACGTGAACGGCCAGCTGATCGCGACCGACACGCTCGCGCCCTTCGCGTTCGCCTGGGATACGTCGGGCAAACCGGATGGCGCCTATACGCTGACCGTGCAGGCCTACGACGCCGCCGGCAATCGCGGCACGTCGCAGGCCGTCACCCTCACCGTGGGCAACGACACCACCCTGCCCGTCATCGGCAGCTTCAATCTGGCCAACAGCATGTTCCTGTCGCCGAAATCGCAATCCATCTCGGTAAGCGCCAGCGACAACCAGGGCGTCGCAAAAATCGCCCTGTTACTCGACGGCAAGGAAGTCGCGCTCGCCTACGGTAGCGCGCTCGGCTATACGCTGAACACGTCGAAGCTGCAACCCGGCTCGCATACCGTGAGCGTGCGCGTCGCCGACCGGGCCGGCAACGTGGCGAGCCAGACCGTCACGGTGTATGTGCGGGAGAGCCGGCTCATGATCAGACGGTAAATATCTGCCGCCACGCCAGGCGCCCTGCGGGGCGCCTGTTTCATTCAGGCTTCAGGGCACGGGTGGTACGTATCAGTTCCAGCACCAGATCGTGCAGCCGCGCCGGCGATTTCAGCGCGCCATTCTCGGCGTCGAACGCGGCGTCCGCATGCGGCAGCGAAAACTGGCCGGGCAGCACCAGCACGCCCAGCGTATTCAGCACCTGCCGCAGGTGCGGCAGCATGCGCATGCCGCCGAACTGGCCGGGCGAGGCGGCCAGGATCGCGGCGACCTTGTTCCGGTAGGGCACCAGCCCCGACTCGCCCTGCCATGCGCGCGACACCCAGTCGATCGTGTTCTTCAGCAGCGGCGGCATCGAGCTGTTGTACTCGGGGCTGGCGATGAGAAAGGCGTCGTGATCCTTGAACAGGGCTTTCAGCCGCTGTGCGTTGTCGGGCAGCCCCTCCCGGGCTTCGAGGTCTTCGTCCATCAAGGGCAGCGGATAATCGGCGAGGTCGATCAGCGTGACGTCGGCGCCGGCCGCGCGCGCGGCATCGACGGCGGAGCGGATGAGCTTTCGGTTCCAGGAATCGCGCCGGATGCTGCCGGCGAAGGCGAGGATTTTGGTCATGGGGACTCCAGTGATGAGATGGTTGTATGTCCGCGCCGGGGCGCGGACGGGGCGGTTCAGGCAAGGTCGAAGCTGACGAGTTCGCTGGCGTCCAGCGCCTCGATCTCGATCGACGCCTCATTGCGGATCGCGATGGCGTCGCCGGCTTCCAGCGGGTAGCCGCGCACCTTCACGCGTCCGGTGGCGACGTGCAGCCAGGCGCGACGGCCGGGCGCCAGCGCAAGCGTCACGCGCTCGCCCGCGGCCAGCCGGCCGGCGCGGATGGCCGCATCCTGATGGATCGTCACCGAGCCGTCGCGGCCGTCGTTCGACGCGATCAGACGCAATTGTCCCCTGAGGCTTTCCGGCGGGAAAGCGACCTGTTCGTAGCCCGGCTCGAGACCGTAGGCGTCAGGTTCGATCCATATCTGAAGCAGATGCACCGGCTCGGTCGCCGAGGCGTTGTACTCGCTGTGCGCGATGCCGTGGCCGGCGCGCATGCGCTGCGCCTCGCCGGGGCGGATGAGGCCGCCGTTGCCGAGCGAGTCCTTGTGTTCGAGCGCGCCGGACAGCACCCAGGTGACGATTTCCATGTCGTTGTGGCTGTGCGTGGGGAAGCCCGCGCCGGGGGCGATGCGATCGTCGTTGATCACGCGCAGCGGGCCGAATCCCATCCACGCCGGATCGTGGTAGCCGGCAAACGAAAAGCTGTGGTAACTGTCCAGCCAGCCGTGATTGGCGTGGCCGCGCTCGTGGGATTTGCGGACGGTCAGCATGGTTTTCTCCTGGTTTGTTCATGTGATGAACGGACTATAGGCGTGGCTTGCCGCGATAAAAACCGGCACAATTCGATCAACTCGTTCGAAAAATCCGAACATGCCCTTGACGCTGGATGCGCTTGCCATACTCGATGCCATCGATCGCCGGGGCTCGTTCGCCCGCGCGGCCGAAGAACTCGAACGCGCGCCCTCGTCGCTGACCTACGCGGTGCAGCAGATCGAGGCCGAACTCGACGTCCTGCTGTTCGACCGCTCCGGCCATCGCGCGCGCTTTACGCCGGCGGGGAAACTCCTGCTGGAGGAGGGGCGCGCGCTGGTGCAGGCGGCGCAAGCCCTGGAAGACCGCGCGCGCCAGGTCGCGGGCGGCTGGGAGCCGCGGTTTGCCCTGGCGCTGGAAGGCGTGCTGCCGACGGCGCCGCTGCTGCCCGTGCTCGATGCCTTTTACGCGCTGGGGCAGGCGACCGAGCTGCGCCTGCGCCAGGAAGTGCTCGCCGGCACCTGGGATGCGCTCGCCTCGGGCTGCGCCGATCTCGCCATCGCCGGCGGGGAGGCGCCGCCGGGCGCCGGCCTGCGCAGCCGCGCGCTGGGCACGCTGGAATTCGTATTCTGCGTGGCCCCCGGCCATCCGCTGACGCGGGCGAAGAAACCGCTGACCCCGGCCGACCTGGCGGCGTATCGCGCCGTCGTCATCGCCGATACCGCGCGCAACCTGCCGCTGCGCAGCGCAGACTGGCTGCGTCAGCAACCGCGTCTCACCGTCGACGATCTGCCCGTCAAGCTCGCTGCACAGCAGGCCGGGCTGGGCGTGGGCGCGCTGCCACGCTGGCTGGCGGAAACCGAAATCGCGGCCGGCCGGCTGGTGGGCTGCAAACTGGCCGAAGGCAATCCGCGCAAGCTGTTCCACCTCGCCTGGCGCAGCGGCGAGGCCGGCCGCGCGCTCGACTGGTTCGTCCAGATCCTGTCGAAGCCGGGGGCGTTTGCGGGGGTGCTCGATGCCGAATGAACCGCTCGCCGCGATGCGCATCGACAAGTGGCTGTGGGCGGCGCGTTTCTACAAGACGCGCAGCCTGGCCATCCAGGCAATCGAGAACGGCCGGGTGAAGATCGACGGCCAGCGCGTCAAGCCCGCGCGCGAGGTGCGGCCGGGCAACCGCCTGGAGATCCGCATCGGCGAATTCGACTGGGTGCTGACGGTGCGCGGGCTGTCGATGCAGCGCGGGCCCGCGCCGGCCGCGCAGGCCTTGTACGAGGAAGAACCCGACAGCCACGCGCGGCGCCAGCGGCAGGTGCAGGATCGTAAACTGAATGCGGCGCCGGAAGCCGCGATCAAGGGCCGGCCGACCAAGCGCGCCCGGCGCCAGCTCCACCGGTTTACCGGCGAGTGAGCGCGTTGACGATTTTTTTCGGTCCGGGCCTCGCGATCCGCATGCGGGCGCATAGAATCGGGCTCTCCGAGACCGCCGCACGATGATCGTTCCCACCGTCCTGAAGCCGTTCCTGCGTCGCGCGCCGCGTGTCGCGGGGATACTGCTCGCGCTTGCAACGGCAGGTTTCGCGACGGCGGCGGCGCTGATGTATTTCTGGGTGCTGCCCAACATCGCCGAGCACCGCGACACCGTGGCCAGCCTGCTGTCCCGCGCGCTCGGCCAGCGCGTCACCCTCGACGCCGTGTCGGGCAAGTGGCAGCAGGCGCGTCCAGAATTCCGCCTGCAGGGCGTGCGCCTGTACGACAAGCAGGGCCGCATCGCGCTCGAACTGCCCGAACTCCAGGCTTCCTTTGCCTGGCGTTCGCTGCTGTTCCTGGAGCCGCGCTTCCACGACATCGAATTGCAGGGGCTGACGCTCGCCGTGCGGCGCGCCCGCGACGGCCATTTCTACGTGGGCGGCATTCCGGTCAACCCGGCCGACCCGGACAGCCGGTTTTCGAGCTGGGTGCTGCGCCAGGGCAACGTGCACGTCGGTCAGGCCACGCTCATCTGGCTGGACGAAGTGCGCGATGCGCCACCGCTCGAATTGCGGGCGGTCGATCTCCAACTCGACAATGCGCGACGCACGCACCGCCTGCATCTCGTCGCCACGCCGCCCGCCGACCTGGCGCGACCGATCGCGATCGAGGCGGAATTGAATGCGCGCAACGTGGAAGTCGCCAGAACCTGGAACGGCACGGTCGGGATGGAAGTGGCGGGCGTGTCGTTCCCGCGTCTGGCGCAGTGGATGGTCAACCCGTATTTGCCGCGCGCGGGCTGGGGCGCGTTGCGCGCGCGTTTCGATATCAAGCAGGGTACGCTGGCCGGGCTGGGCGCCGGCGTCGATCTGCGCAGGATCGAAGTGCAGCTCGGCGCCGATCTGCCCGCGCTGCGTCTGGCGCGCATGCGCGGTCAGACGCAGTGGCAACGCAGCGCGGACGGCCAGAAGCTCGATTTCGACAATCTGCGGGTGGCGTTGCCGGGCGGCGCCCTGGGTGCGCCTTTCAGTGCGGGCATGGCCTGGAACAGCCAGGGGCACGAAGTGGCCGCGCGCGCGCTGAGGCTGGATGGCTGGCAGACGTTGCTGCCCAGTTTGCCGATGGACGACGCCTTGCGTGTGCGACTGGCCAGGCTGAATCCGCGCGGCCACCTCGACGCCCTGCGCCTGGGCTGGCGCGGCGCGCAGCCCGGACTCGACAACTTCGAGATTGATGCCCGTTTCAGCGGACTGGGCTTGACCGCGGACGGCGCGCAGCCCGGGCTCGACAATCTCAGCGGCCGCATCGAGGGCGACGCACGCGGCGGCCGTTTCGAAATCGAGGCGCGCGCGTGCGCCATCGATCTCCCCGAAGTGATGCGCGAGCCGGTACTCCGTTTCGACGAACTGCATGTCGCCGGGGGCTGGGAAAGAACCGCGCGCGGCCACCGCCTGACGCTCGACAAGGCCGCCTTCGCCAACGCCGATCTCGCGGGTACGGCGCACGGCCATTACGACTGGATCGCCGGCACGCCGGGTGCGATCGATCTCGAAGCGCACCTCACGCGCGTGGACGGGCGGGCGGTGTATCGCTACTTCCCGTGGAAGGTCGGCGAGCATACGGTCGACTGGACGAAGCAGGCCGTCGTGGCAGGGTATTCCGACGACGTGCGGCTCATCCTGCGCGGCGAACTGGCGCATTTCCCCTTCGAACAGGGCGAAGGGCAGTTCCGCGTCGAGGCGCACGTGAAGGATGCGACCCTCAGCTACGTGCCGGGCTGGCCGGCGATGGAAGACGTGGCGGCGCGGCTGGTGTTTGCCGGCAAGACCATGGAAGTGGTGTCGGAACGCGCGCGCATTTACGGGGTGACGCTGGCGCCCGTGCGCGGCTATATCCCCGATCTGCTCCATCTGCAGGAAATCCTGAACGTCGAGGGCACGGCCAATGGACCGGTGCAGGATTTCATCCGCTTCGCCAACTTCAGCCCCGTGGGCGATCGCCTGAGGGGCTTCACCGATGCGCTCGACGGCAGCGGTCCGATGCGGCTGGCCCTGAGTCTGCGGGTGCCGCTGCGCCACAGCCGCGACACCACGGTTGCCGGACGCCTGTCCTTCCTCGGCGACACGCTGTTCGCGCCGCAGCTGCCGCGGCTGGAGCAGGTGCGGGGCGACATCGAATTCACCGGCGAGTCGCTGGGCGCCAGCAACATCGTCGCGCAGTTCCTGGGCGGGCCGCTGCGCATCGATGCGCTTACCCAGAACGGCGAAGTGCGGGTGCTCGCGCAAGGGCGCGCCACTGCCGCCGGCATGGCGCCCTGGCTGGGCGAAGCGGCGGGGGCGCGCCTGTCCGGCCAGACCGCCTGGCGCGGGCAGATCGACATCGAGCCCGGCGGCGAGCGCGTGCGGATCGAATCCGATCTGGTGGGGCTGGGCTCGACCCTGCCTGCGCCGCTGGCCAAGCCCGCCACGCAGGCCTTGCCGCTCGCCGCCAGCGCCCAGCCGCTGCCCGATGGCCAGATGCACGAAGTGCGGCTCGGGCGCATCCTCGGCGCAGTCTGGCGCAGCGACGACAAGGGCCGTTTCACGCGCGGCGAAATCCGCTTCGGCGGATCGGCCGCGATGCCGGCCGATCCGGGCCTGCGCCTGGCCGGCAACGGACGCGGCCTGGATATCTCCGGCTGGATGGGGCTGCTGCCGGACGGGCCGGACAGCGGCGGACCGCAGCTGTCGGCCATCGACATCGGTTTCGATGCCTTCGATCTGATGGGCCGGCGTTTCCAGGACGTGCGCCTGCAGGGACGCACGCGCAACGGCCTGTTGCGTACCCAGGTCAGCGGGCACGATGTGTCCGGCACGCTGACCTACCGGCCGGCCGGCGCGCAGCCGGCGCGCGTGTCGGCGCAATTCAGGCAGCTGGTCATTCCCGAGCCCGCGCCTGCCGCGGGCGGCGGCGATGCACAGAACATGAAGGCCGCCGATTTCCCCGTGCTCGACCTCGCGGTAGACGATTTCCGGCTGCAGGATCGCGCGCTCGGCCGGCTGGAAGTGCTGGCGCGCGGCGCGCCGGATGGCTTGGCGATCGAGAACCTGCAGCTGACGCATCCCGACAGCGTGTTTCGCATGAGCGGCCTGTGGCGGGATACGGGGGCGGGCGAAACGCGCGCCGATCTGAACCTGTCCGTGCTCGACGCCGGCAAGTTTCTCGCCCGCTTCGGCTATCCTGACACGATCAAGCGCGGCAGTGCTGAAATCTCGGGCAACGCCGCGTGGGAAGGCTCGCCGGCCGATTTCGCCTTCGGCACGCTGGCGGGCCAACTCGATTTCAAGGCGAAAAGCGGACAGTTCCTCAAGGTCGAACCCGGCGCCGGCAAGCTGCTCGGGGTGCTGAGCCTGCAATCCCTGCCGCGCCGGCTGAATTTCGATTTCCGGGACATCTTCAATTCGGGCTACGCCTTCGACGACATGAGCGCCACCCTGCGCATCGCGCGCGGCGTAGTGTACAGCGACGATTTCCGGATGCGCGGCCCGGCCGCCAAGGTGAGCATGTCGGGGCTGGCCGACCTCAACCGCGAAAGCGTGCAACTGCGGGTGAAGGTGATTCCCAAACTGTCCGAGGGCGTGGCGGTGGCCGGCGCCCTGCTCGGCGGACCGATCGCCGGCGTGGGCGCGCTGGCCGCGCAGAAACTGCTGCGCGATCCGGTGGAGGAGGCCATCAGCCAGGAGTACATGGTGACCGGCCCCTGGCAGGCGCCCGACGTGAAGCGTCTGGCCAAGACAAAAACCAGACAGGACGCGCAGCCCACCGAACCCTAGGCCAGCCGTGGCCGGATTCCCTCCGCACGCCACGCCGCAGGCAGGCGGCGCGAGGTATGATTCCTGCTGAGTAGCGCTTAAATCGTGGAACTGCTTTCATGACGACGAAAAAAATCACCAAGTCTTCCATCGCGCGGCCCAAGGGCGCGCAGGTCAAGAAACCCGCCCAGCAGGCCGGCGCCGTGCGCGTCGCCGCGATCCAGATGGCGTCCGGGCCCAATGTCGCGTCGAATCTGGCCGAGGCCGAACAGCTGATCGAACTGGCGGTCGAGGGGGGCGCGCGTCTCGTTGCGCTGCCGGAATTCTTCGCCATCATGGCGATGAAGGATGCGGACGTGGTGAAGGCGCGCGAGGCCGAGGGCCACGGACCGATCCAGTCCTTCCTCTCGCGTATGGCGAAGAAGCACAAGATATGGCTGATCGGCGGCTCGGTGCCGCTGGAGGCGAGCGTGGCGAACAAGGTGCGCAACAGCTGCCTGGTGTACGACGAGCGCGGCAAGCAAGTGGCGCGCTACGACAAGATCCACCTGTTCGGCCTGGATCTCGGCAACGAGCGTTACCAGGAATTCAGGCTCATCGAGCCGGGCGATACCATCGTCGTCATCAACAGCCCGTTCGGCCGCATCGGCCTGTCGATCTGCTACGACCTGCGCTTTCCCGAGCTGTATCGGGCCATGCCCGGCGTCGACATCATCGTCGTCCCTTCCGCCTTCACCGCCACCACCGGACGCGCGCATTTCGAGACGCTGATCCGCGCGCGTGCCATCGAGAACCTCGCCTACGTCGTCGCGCCGGCGCAGGGCGGCTACCACCTCTCGGGGCGCGAGACGCACGGCGACAGCATGATCGTCGACCCATGGGGCGTGGTGCTCGACCGCCTGCCGCGCGGCTCGGGCGTCGTCATCGCCAACATCAACCCGGCCTACCAGGCCAGCCTGCGCAAGAGCCTGCCGGCGCTGCAGCACCGCTACATCGGCACGCCGCAGATCGACGTCCTGGAAGCCGAACGCCGCACCGCCGCCAAGCGCGAGGCGCCCGCCAAGTAAGAGACCTGCCATGAACCCGACCGACGCCTTCACCCCCATCCAGTCCGCCGAGGCCCTGTTCCGCTCGGCCGAATCGACCCTGCTGGCGCCCAACGGCCTTGACGCCGACAAGCTCGCGCCGGTGTTCTCGCGCCTGATGGCGCACGACGTCGACTACGCCGACCTGTATTTCCAGTACTCGCGCTCCGAGGGCTGGAGCCTCGAAGAAGGCCAGGTCAAGTCCGGCAGCTTCAATATCGACCAGGGCGTCGGCGTGCGTGCGATCTCGGGAGAGAAGACCGCCTTCGCCTACTCCGACGACATCAGTCTCGACGCGCTCGGTGCCGCGGCCGACGCCACCCGCGCCATTGCGCGCGCGGGCCAGTCGCGCAACGCCGCCGTCGCCCGCCGCGGCGAGCCACGCCTGCTGTACAACGCCGTCGATCCGCTGGCCAGCCTCGACGACCCGGCCAAGGTCGCGCTGCTCGAACGACTGGAGAAAATGGCGCGCGCCATGGATCCGCGCGTGATCCAGGTCATGGCCAGCCTCGCCTCCGAATACGAGGTCATCTTCGTCGCGCGTTCCGACGGCCATCTGGCGGCCGACGTGCGCCCGCTGGTGCGGCTGTCTCTGCAGGTCATCGCCGAACAGGACGGTCGCCGCGAGCAGGGCAGCAGCGGCGGCGGCGGCCGTTTCGACTACGGCTATTTCACCGACGCCCTCCTCGAACAGTACGCGCGCCAAGCCGTGCACCAGGCCACCGTCAACCTCGACGCGCGTCCCGCGCCCGCCGGCACCATGACCGTCGTGCTCGGTTCCGGCTGGCCCGGCATCCTGCTGCACGAAGCCATCGGCCACGGCCTCGAAGGCGACTTCAACCGCAAGGGCAGCTCGGCGTTTTCCGGCCGCATCGGCGAACGCGTCGCTGCGCCCGGCGTCACCGTCATCGACGACGGCACCATCCCGCAGCGCCGCGGCTCGCTCAACGTCGACGACGAGGGCAACCCCACCCAGCGCACCGTGCTCATCGAGGACGGCATCCTCACCGGCTACATGCAGGACATGATGAACGCCCGCCTGATGGGCATGCCGGTCACCGGCAACGCGCGCCGCGAATCGTATTCCCACCTCACCATGCCGCGCATGACCAACACCCTCATGCTCGGCGGCGACAAATCCCCCCACGAGATCATCGCCTCGGTGAAGAACGGCCTCTACGCCGTCAACTTCGGCGGCGGCCAGGTCGACATCACCAGCGGCAAATTCGTCTTCTCCGCCGCCGAGGCCTACATGATCGAGAACGGCAGGATCACCTACCCGGTGAAAGGCGCCACCCTCATCGGCAACGGCCCGGATGCACTCACGCGTGTGAGCATGATCGGCAACGACATGGAGATGGATTCCGGCGTCGGCACCTGCGGCAAGGAAGGGCAGAGCGTGCCGGTGGGCGTGGGGCAGCCGACGCTGCGGATCGACGGGTTGACGGTGGGTGGGACGGCTTGAGGTCCCGAGCAGTGGTTCCGGCTGCTTTCCGTTTGAGCTGAGGTTTGTTGGCCGGGGGTTGCCCGGCGGCAAGTTACTTTTCTTGTCTCGCCAAGAAAAGTAACCAAAAGAAGGCGACCCCGACAGCCCCGAGTTCCCGAAGCTCAAGCGCGCCGGACGGGCGGCAAAGAACTCGCCCCGCCTTGCTGTTTTGATTTTGTTTTTTGTGGGCGGGGCTCAAACACCTTTGCCGCTGATCCATCCGACGCGCTTGATCTTCGGCGGGTCTGTAAGGGGAAGAAAATCAAAACCAGGGTGGAGATGACTGGACGGCTGTGCACTTGGGTAAGCGGGCAGGTGTTTACCGCCAAACCTCTTTCGGACCGTACTGGCTGCCTAGAAACAGACTGGTTTTGACTTGCTTCCCTTCTCAGTCCCGCCGGAAATCGCTTCTGCCGGGCGGATCAGCGGCAAAGGTGTCT
>JBGAFQ010000029.1:0-33504 GCA_044227195.1 Thiobacillus sp. | reverse complement strand
CTGGATGGCGCGGTCGAGGTCGGGCACCGAGGTCAGCTCGTCGTCGTTGGGCGCCTGGCCGAGACCGTCGAGCGCATAGCCGGTGTAGCGTTCGGAGCCTTTGGCCATGTGGCCGAGGTGGGCGATCGGCACGACCTTGGCCTTGGGCACGCCGTGGATGTCGACGTAGGCGCCGATGCAGTATTTGACCCCCCTGGCCATCAGTTCCCGCTGCAGTTGGGCGGCCGCGTCGATGGAAGCGTTGTGGGCAGGCTGGCTGGCCGGTTTCTCCAGCACGGCGAGGTCGTCGGTCGGGTTCATGATGCGTCCTTGTCTATCGGGGTCTATGTCTATCGGGGTCTATCGGGTCGTGACGGCAGGGACGGTGTCCCCGAAATAGGAATGCGCCAGCGGCGGCATTTCGGTTTTGCCCTGTTCGACCAGGGCCGCGAGGTCGGCGACCAGCCAGTCGAACCACTGCTGGCCTTTCGCTTCGGTAGCAAGGCTGGGCGTGCCGGTGACGCCGTTCAGGCTGGTGCGGTTCACGGGATGCGCGAACACGCAACCGCAGGTGCGGTCCGGGTCGTCGGCCTCGGGCAGCCTGTCCGGACGCACACCTTCGGGGGCGATGGCCAGCATGATCGAAGCCTCGGCGTCGTTGGCATGCCAATCCCCGGCATCGGCACAGTGGAACGCGCGCACCCGTTCGCTGAGCGTCGCGGTATTGATCACCGCCACCATCAGGTCGTCGTGCTCGGCGCGCAGCATCTCGAGCGCGCAACGCAAGGGGGCGGCGTTGGTGACGTGCGCATTGACGATGAACAGGCGGCGGATGCCGCTGTGAACCGCCCAGTCGCCGATTTCCTTGACCAGCTGGATCAGGGTGATCGGCTGCAGCGCGAGGGTGCCTGCCCAGCGCCGGCTGTGGCCGAGCGAGCAACCGTATGGCAGCGTGGGCAGCATGGGCACGCCGGTTTGCGCGGCAACCGCGGCGCACAGTTGTTCGGCGATCACGAAATCGACGCCGCAGCCGAGATGCGGGCCGTGCTGCTCGGTGGCGCCCACCGGCAGGATCGCGGCGTGGCCGCACGATGCCAGCACGGCGGGGATTTCAGCCCAGGTGAGATCGGACCAGCGCATAGGCTCTTACTCCACGTTGTCCGACACGTCGGTGAAACGGATCATGTGCGGATGCACCTTCTGCTCGTCTTCCGGTTCGGGTTCCGGCGCGGGGTGGATCAGTTCTTCGAGGCGGGCCTTGGTGGCGCGGAACTCGGGCGAATTGACCTGGTCCGGCGCGCGCGGCCGCGGCACCGGCACCTCGATCACTTCCTGCACTTCGCCGGGATGGGCCTTGAGCACCAGGATGCGGTCGGCAAGATAGATCGCCTCGTCGAGGTCGTGCGTGATGAACAGCACGGTGACGTCGACGTTGCGCCAGATGTCGATCAGATGCGTTTGCATCTTCGCGCGGGTCTGCGCATCGAGCGCACCGAAGGGCTCGTCCATCAGCAGGATGCGCGGCTGGTTGACCAGCGCACGCGCGATGGCGACGCGCTGGCGCATGCCGCCGGACAGCTGGTGCGGGTAGGCGTCGGCGAATTTCTCCAGGCCGACCAGTTCCAGCCACAACTGGGCGTCGCGCGCGGCCTGGTCATGGCCCTCGCCTTTTATCTGCGGGCCGAACATCACGTTCTGCTTCACCGTCAGCCAGGGAAAGAGCGAATAGCCCTGGAACACCATGCCGCGGTCCTGCCCGGGGCCGGTGACCGGTTTGCCGTCGAGCAGCGCCTCGCCTGAGGTGTGCGTGTCGAGGCCGGCAAGAATGCGGATCAGGGTCGATTTGCCGCAGCCCGACGGGCCGATGACGCAGACGAACTCACGCCGGCGAACGCTGAAATCGATGCCGCGCAGGGCTTCCGTCTCGCCCTGGGGCGAACGGTAGCGCTTGCCCAGGCCGCGCACTTCGAGGATGACCTCGCGCTGCCGGATGCGCTCGAAACGCGCCCGGACTTCGTCCGTCTGGTCGAGATAGCTGGGCAGATTTTCTCTTTGCATGGCTAGCGCCGCTCCTGCGTGCGATCCCAGGGGAACAGGCGACGGCCGAGCCGGGCCAGAACCAGATCGGTGCCGAAACCGATGAGCCCGATGGTCATGATCGCGGCGTAGACGTTGTCGAAATGCTGGTAGCGGGCCTGCTGGGTGATGAACCAGGTGATGCCCGAGCTGGTACCGATCAGTTCGGCGACGATCAGGTAGGTCCAGGCCCAGCCGAGCAGGATGCGCTGATCGCGGTAGAGGTCGGGCAGGATGCCCGGCACCACCACCTTGGTCAGCAGCTTGAGGTTCTTGGTGCCCAGGGTGCGGGCGGCCTCGATGAGGGTGGCTTCCAGCTTGCGGGTGGTGTTGGCGACGATCAGCACCTGCTGGAACAGGGTACCGATCACGATGATCGCGATCTTGGGCCCGTCGTAGATGCCGAGAATGGCCACTGCCAGGGCGCCGAAGGCCGGCGCAGGCAGGTAGCGGAAGAATTCGATGAAGGGTTCGTTCAGCCGGCCCACGACATTGTAGGTGCCGGACAGGATGCCGAGCGGCACGCCGATGAGCGACGAAATCAGGAAACCCCAGAAGATGATCTGGATGCTGTGCCACAGGCTGGCAGGCAGCGAGGGCACGTCGGTATCCTCGGGGGGGTTGACGAAACCCTGGTAGAAGGCCTTCGCCACTTCGTCGGGCGCAGGCAGGTAAATGGGATTGGACGGCTTGCCGACGGGCGGGGCGAGATTCGCCCGCACCATGTTCCCGGCTTCCTCGGCGAACATGGCCTTGTCCACCAGCATGCCGACCTGGAAGTAGTCCACGCCGCCGGGGTCGGTGACGTGGACCTTGGGATGCCAGAGAAAGGGCACGTAGCTGACCAGACACCAGACCAGCAGGGGCAGCAGGAAGGACCCCACGCCGAGCAGCACGCGCGTGCGCGCTTCGCCATCCGCGCCGCCGAACACATTGGCCATCGTGCCCATGCCCATTTCCGCTCCGTCGTCAGTCCGGTGTGCTCAGGCGCTTACCTGGCATTGGTAAAGGACGGGTCGATATAGGCATCCACGTTCTCGGGCGCCTTGTAGACGCCGTTGGCGACGTTGAACTCGTCGGCAACCCTGGACGAACCGTACAGAGAGCCGAAGCCGGGCGCCTTGACGTAGATCTTGCGGCCCTCCTCCAGGCTCAGCAGCCTGGTGCCCTTCAGCAGCGGCAGATAGGCGGCGGGTGCGATGCCGACGCGGGCGGCCATGATCTTGACGGCGTCAGGCTGGGTCTTGGGATCGTTGATGTAATGCACAACCTTGTCCCAGACCTGGACCACCTTCATCCAGTCGGCCTTGCGCTGCTTGGCGCTGGCGGGGTTGACCGCGAGCACGTCATAGATCAGGCCGGGTTCGTTGGCCGACGTGTAGATCGGACGCGAACCGGGTAGCGCCTTCATGGCCTGTCCGGAGATCGGTTGCCAGGCACCGATCGCCGCCACGTCGCCGGTGGCCAGCACCTGCGGCATCTCGTTGGTCTTGGCATTGACCAGCGTGACGTCCGATTCCTTCATGCCGGCCTTCTTGAGGCCGTTCAACAACAACAGATGCTCGACCAGCCCCTGCTCGACGGCGACCTTCTTGCCCTTGAGCTCCTTGATCGACTTGATGCCTGGCTTGGCCACGATCATGTCGTTGCCGTTGGAATAGTCGGTCAGCATGATCATGACGCTCTTGCCGCCCGCCGATCCGGTCACCAGCGCGTCGCCGTTGGTCATGGTGACGGCGTCGATCTTGCCGGCCGCGAAAGCCTCCATCGAGGCCGAGTAATCGAACCATTCGAAGCTCACGGGCACGCCCGCTTCCTTGAACCAGCCCTTGTCGATCGCGACCTGCCAGGCGACCCAGCCCGGCCAGTCGCTGTAGCCGATCTTGAGCGGCTGGGCGGCCTGTGCGGAGAGTGCTGCAAACGCGACAGCCGGGATGACCAGGCGGCTGAACAGGGACTTCAATGTATTTCCGAGGGATTGCACATTCATGGAGGGCTCCTTGATAGAGGTATTACCAAAGTGAATATTCGTAATATTCCATCAGCTAAAAGCAACCGCCGTGCCACACCTTCAGACCACACCTATATCAATGAAAACAAAGAACAAACATGCAGAACGCGGAGGTACCGCCAAGACAGGAGCAGCCTTTTTTTAGTGCGCCAGTGCACTGTTCTGCATCAGCCTGGCTGTTCTCCTCCCCTGTTCCAGGCATGGGCACTGCACCGGTCGACGCGCAATAAAAAAGGGGCGCTCTGCAGAGCGCCCCAGCTTCCTTAGGTAAAGACTTGCTGCTTACAGGCTGTAGGCACGTTCCCCATGCGAGGACGTATCCAGACCTTCGCGTTCCTGTTCTTCCGGCACGCGCAGACCGATGGTCAGATCCACCACCTTGTAGCAGATGAAGGCCACGACGCCGGACCAGATCAGCGAAGTCAGCACGGCTTGCGCCTGAATCCAGACCTGGGAGCCGATCGAGGTATCGACGATGGTGTTGTTGACGTAGTCGATGATGCCGGTACCGCCCAGCGACCAGGTGTTGAACACACCCGTCAGCAAGGCGCCCAGGATGCCGCCGATGCCGTGCACGCCGAACACGTCCAGCGCGTCGTCCGCACCCAGCAGCTTCTTCAGGCCGGTCACGCCCCACAGGCAAACCACGCCTGCCAGCAGACCGATCGCGAGGGCGCCGCCCACGCCGACCCAGCCGCAGGCCGGGGTGATGGCGACCAGACCCGCAACCGCGCCGGAAGCCGCACCCAGCATGGAGGGCTTACCTTTCAGCAGCCACTCGGCGAACATCCAGGACACCGCAGCGGCAGCCGTGGCGTTGAGCGTGTTGATGAAGGCCAGGGTCGCCGTACCGCCCGCTTCCAGCGCCGAGCCGGCGTTGAAACCGAACCAGCCCACCCACAGCAGCGACGCGCCGATCATGGTCATGGTCAGGCTGTGCGGCGCCATCGCTTCCTTGCCGTAGCCGATGCGCTTGCCCACCACGTAGGCGCCCACCAGGCCGGCGATACCGGCGTTGATGTGCACCACGGTGCCGCCGGCGAAGTCGAGCGCGCCCTTCTGGAACAGCCAGCCGGAGGCAGCCACGGCCGCTTCGGCCGCTTTGGCATCCGTAAAGGCATCCGGACCGGGCCAGAACCAGACCATGTGCGCCATCGGGATGTAGGCGAAGGTGAACCACAGGGTGGCGAACAACAGCACTGCGGAGAACTTCATGCGTTCGGCAAAGGCGCCGACCGTCAGAGCAACGGTGATGGCCGCGAACGTGGCCTGGAAGGCGACGAACACGAACTCGGGAATGTAGACACCCTTGCTGAAGGTTGCGGCGTTCGCCACCGTGCCTGCCACGGGATCGTAGATCCCCTTGAGGAACAGCCGGTCGAATCCGCCGAAGAACGCATTGCCCTGGGTGAATGCCAGCGAGTAGCCGTACACCGCCCACAGTACCGTGATCAGCGCAAAGATCGAGAACACCTGCATGAGCACCGACAGCATGTTCTTGCTGCGCACCAGGCCACCATAGAAGAGCGCAAGACCGGGAATGGACATCATGATCACCAGAATGGTGGCCACGAGCATCCACGACGTATCGCCCTTGTTCGGGGCAGGCGGCGCAGCGGCCGGGGCAGCGGCCTCGGCAGGCGCTTCGGCAGCAGGCGCAGCAGCTTCGGCAACCGGTGCCTCGACAGCGGGCGCCGCCGCCTCGGGCGCGGGTGCAGCAGCCTCGGTTGCCGCGGGCGCGGCGGCCGTATCTTCAGCCAGCACGAGATTGGGAGACAGCAGGGCAAACATCAGGCCCAGCGAAGCAAATAGTTTCTTCATGTTCAGGCTCCTCACAGGGCGTCGGGGCCGGATTCGCCCGTGCGGATGCGCACGACCTGCTCCAGGCTGGTGACGAAAATCTTGCCGTCGCCGATCTTGCCGGTGTTGGCCGCTTTCTCGATCGCCTCGATCACGCGTTCCAGCAACTCGGCCTTGATGGCCACTTCGATTTTCACTTTGGGCAGGAAATCGACCACGTATTCCGCGCCGCGATACAGCTCGGTGTGGCCTTTCTGCCGCCCGAACCCCTTCACTTCCGTAACCGTCAGGCCGGTGACGCCGATGGCCGACAAGGCCTCGCGCACTTCGTCCAGCTTGAACGGCTTGATGATTGCCGTTACGAATTTCATGTTGTCTCCCGTGTAACAGAGCTCTCGACTCCCCCATCCTGACCAAACGATCAGGATGGGAATCGAGCAGGATTAGAAGGATTTAGAGAAGGAGATAAACGCACGACCATCAGCGACTTTTTCGCCCGCAATGGTGTAGACGACGTCTTCTGCATCAGTATCGGTGTAGGCCAGAGTCACAACACCAAAGCCGATATCCTTGCTCACACCGATTTTCCAATCGGTGTAATCAGCATCCTTGCCGGCGCCATTGTCGTAGTCTTTGACTTTCTGATGCCCAACATGGCCAATCAGTCCCCAGCCACTGCCTAGATCGTAGTTGGCGTTAAGCTCCAGATAGTTACTCCCTCTCGAATTATCGAGAGTAACGGGGTTAACCCAACCGATGAAGTTCTTGGAAACGACATGACTGTATTTCGCGCTCAGGAATTTCCAGCTCGCGCCAAGATAAATCTCGGTCGTATTAGGAGTAGCCACGCCTGCGATTCCATCGCCAGGGTAGATATAGCCGATAACGCCAACGTCATATCCGATGTCACCAACCGAACCGCGATAGCCACCATAGAGGTCGAGCTCCATGCTGCTGTCATTCTTGAAGCCGCCTTCCTTGACCCAAGACACATTCGACGCCCACGTTCCCAGATAGATGCCGCTGCTGTGGGAATAATCAAAACCGCCTTGGATAGCCGGGCCATTCTGGGTTTGAGACACGCCACGGAACACGTAGTCGCTGGTCAGGCTGATGTTGCCGGTAAGGGTATGGGGGCTGTCACCTGCCACTGCGAGGGCGGGAGCGCCCACCAAGCCAGCCAACACGATTGCAGATGCGATTTTTTTCATGCTCGATTTCTCCGACGTTGAAGAGTGCAAAATTGCATTTGCCTTCGAGCACGAGCCGTGCCAGATTTTTTATCTTTTTATTTCATGTACTTAAGTTTTTCAGACATGTTACGACGCACCCGTTCGCCCCTCAATGGTGCGCCTCACTTCCTTTGCGCACACTCTTTGTGCAGCACGAAAAGCCACGTCCGTTGCTACACTTCGCCAGTCAACCGGAGTCCCGCATGAAGCCCAATTCGTCGTTCCCCAATCCTGCGTTCCTGAATGACGCCGCCGACAAGCTGGCGGCCTTGCTGAAGCAATCTCCCGCCAAGGACATCGAGCAGAATCTCAAGGCCGGCCTCACCTTGATGCTCGGCAAACTCGATCTGGTCACACGCGAGGAATTCGACGTGCAGGCCGACGTGCTTGCGCGCACGCGCGAGAAACTGACCGCGCTCGAAGCGCGTTTGGCCAAACTGGAAAGCCCGGCCGAACCGGAAAAGCAGCGCACAGCATAAGTGGCCGTCGCCGTCGTCAAGAGCCGGGCGCTCGCCGGCATGGCCGCGCCGGAAGTGGTGGTCGAAGCCCATCTGGCCAACGGCCTGCCGGCGTTCACGCTGGTGGGCCTGCCGGAAACCGAGGTGAAGGAAGCGCGCGACCGGGTGCGGGCGGCGATCCAGAACGCGCGTTTCGAGTTTCCCGCACGGCGCATCACGGTGAATCTCGCGCCGGCCGATCTGCCGAAGGAATCGGGGCGTTTCGATCTGCCGATCGCGCTGGCGATCCTCGCGGCGTCGGGCCAAATCCCCGCCGACAAATTCGCCGCCACCGAATTCGCCGGCGAGCTTGCACTCACGGGTGAACTGCGCCCGGTGCGCGGTGCGCTGGCGATGGCGTTGGCGACCCGCGCCGCCGGCCGTGCCCTGGTGCTGCCCACTGCATCGGCCCGCGAGGCGGCGTTGGCCATGGGCATGGAAACGCGCGGCGCGGAGAGCCTGCTCGACGTCTGCGCCTGGCTTGCGGGCCAGGCCTCGCTCTCCAGCCCCGCACCGGATACTGCCGCCCCCGCGCCGGATTACCCGGATTTCGCAGAGGTCAAAGGCCAGACCGCCGCGCGGCGCGCGCTGGAGGTCGCGGCAGCCGGTGGGCATTCGGTGCTGATGGCCGGTCCACCCGGCACCGGCAAATCCATGCTCGCTGCGCGCTTTCCCGGCATCCTGCCGGCCATGGACGAAACCGAAGCCATTGAGGCCGCGGCCGTCGCTTCGCTCAACGGCGGTTTTCGCCCGGACCAGTGGGGACGACGCCCGTTCCGCGCACCGCATCACACCGCGTCGGCGGTCGCCCTGGTCGGCGGCGGCGGCAATCCGCGCCCAGGCGAAATTTCCCTGGCGCATCACGGCGTGCTGTTCCTCGATGAACTGCCGGAGTTTTCGCGACAGGTGCTGGAGGTGCTGCGCGAACCGCTGGAAACCGGGCACATCACGATCTCGCGCGCCGCGCGCCAGGCCGATTTTCCTGCCCGCTTCCAGCTCGTCGCGGCGATGAACCCCTGCCCCTGCGGTTACCTCGGCCATCCGACCCAGGCCTGCCGCGACACCCCCGACCAGATCGCACGCTACCGCGGGCGCATTTCCGGCCCGCTGCTCGACCGCATCGACATCCAGATCAGCGTGCCCGCGCTCACCGAGGATGAACTGATGCGCGCGGCACCGGGCGAATCCAGCGCTGCGATCCGCGCGCGCGTGGAAGCGGCGAGGACGCGCCAGATGCAACGCCAGGGCAAGCCCAACGCCGCACTCGGCACACAGGAGATCGATCGGTTGTGCGGCCTCGACAGCGCCGGCGAAACCCTGCTCAAGCAGGCCATCGCCCGGCTGAACCTGTCGGCACGCGCGTATCACCGCGTGTTGCGCCTGGCGCGCAGCATCGCCGACCTTGCGAACAGCGAGGCCATCCTGACGGCGCATCTCGCAGAAGCCATCCAGTACCGAAGAGTTCCCGCATGAGCGACCCGCACGAATCCTGGATCGAGGAAAAACGATCGGCTTGGCTGTACCGCGTGATCGCGGAATGCGAACGCGGCACGCCGCGTGAAGCCCTGTTCCGCGAACTGGCCCAGGCGGCAGACGACCAGTCGACAATCTGGCTCGACGCCATCAGGCAACGCGGTGCCGCCGAGCCCGCCGAATTCCGGCCCGACACGCGCACCCGCATCGTCGCCCGACTCGCCCGCGCTTTCGGTCCGCGCGCCATGCGCAGCGTGCTTGCGGCAATGAAGGTGCGCGGCATGGCCTTGTACAGCGACGCCACGCATCCCATGCCGGTCAGACGCGAGGACATCGGCAAGCGCCATCAGAACGGTGCGGCCGGCAACGCCCTGCGCGCCGGCGTGTTCGGCATCAACGACGGTTTGGTGTCGAACGCCGCGCTGATTTTCGGCGTCGCCGGCGCCGCGCAGTCGCCCGCCGTCATCGTGCTGACCGGTGTGGCCGGACTGCTGGCGGGCGCATTTTCCATGGCGGCCGGCGAGTACGTTTCGATGCGCGCGCAACGCGAGATGTTCGAGTACCAGATCGGGTTGGAACGCGACGAACTGGAAAAGTACCCGCAGGAGGAAGCTGCGGAACTCGCGCTGATCTACGCCGCCAAGGGCATCCCGCCCGAGGATGCGCGCCGGCTGGCCGACCATCTGGTCGAGGACCCCGAGCGCGCGCTCGACACGCTGGCGCGCGAGGAACTGGGCCTCAACCCGGACGAACTCGGCTCGCCGTGGGTGGCGGCGCTATCTTCGTTTGCCGCCTTCACGGCCGGTGCAACCGTGCCGCTCCTGGCCTATCTGCTCGACGTGGGCAACGCGCTCGCATTTTCGATCGGACTGACCGCGTTCGGGCTGTTCGCGGTCGGGGCCAGCATGAGCCTGTTCACCGGCCGCCATGCCGTAGTCTCCGGCCTGCGCATGCTGGGCATCGGCGGCGCGGCGGGGATCGCCACCTGGTTCATCGGCGCCTGGCTGGGCGTATCGCTTACCTGATTCCGTCAGGTCTGCTCCCACGGCAGGCCGTCGAATCGCCAGCCGTTCTTCGTGCTGCGGTGGCGCGACTCGTCCATGTCGCCCTCGAAGCCGTGCTCGATGTTGTACACCTCCGGAAAGCCGTTTTTTTCGAGGTAGCGCCCGGCATCGGCCGAGCGTCGACCGGAGCGACAGATCAGTACCACCGGGCGATTGACCGATGCCGCCTTGCGCGCATGGCCCAGAAAGTCCGGATTCACGTCCCAGTCCGGCCCGTCCTGCCAGGCGATGTGGATCGCCCCCGCAGGATGCCCCACAAACAGATATTCGATTTCGGAGCGACAATCGACAAACACGGCTTCGGGATGCGCCTGCAAAAAGGCATGGGCGTCCGCAGGTTTCAGATGCTTCATGAATTTCTCCGCCAGGAAAGCTCACCATAGCAGACCATCGAATGGCGTACAGGACAAGCCGTGCGGCCTGAAGCGTTTTCCCGGCCAACAAAAAACCCCGCTGAAGCGGGGTTTTTGATTCGGGATGCAGCCTCTCCTTAGCGGCGGCGCATGACCCGGGTCAGCCCGAGAAAACCCGCTCCCATCAGCAACAGAGTGCCCGGCTCGGGAACGCCACCGCCAGGGGTGCCGCCGCCACCGCAGTAGGGGCTCGTGCTGCCAGTCGGACACTTGCTACCCGTCACGCTGGCCAGCTTGAAGAAGTCGTCGTTGCTATCCACATTGCTGCCGCCCAAACCGTTGTACGCACCGATCAACCAGTAGCTGGAGTAAATCGAGTTGGCGATCGGGTTGGTCGCAGCAGAAGAACCGCCATTGTATTGGCCGACCAGCGTCCAGCCGTTGCTGGTGAGGTTGCTGTAGGTCAGGCCGAGCGGGCTGGCTGTGCCGCTACCGGTGTAGGCGTAAACACTGAAGTCCGAATCGCCGCTGACGTAGCCGAAAGTCACGCTGCTGAGGTTGACCTTGTCAGCCGCCGTAACGCCGCTCACGCCATCCGAGAAGGAGATCATGACCGTTTCGATCGGACCGTTGTTGTCGATCGCATGCTGCGGGCTGCTCGTCGTTTCACCATTGCTGGTCACGCCCAGGCCGCCGCCGTAGTATGCAGTCGTCGCAGTCATCGTGGCCGTGGAGTTGTTGGTCGCCGAGTAGGCGCTTGCGGAAGCCGACAGACCACCGGCCGAGACGGCCCCGGTGCTGCTGTAGGTCCAGGTCGTGGCTTGGGCCGCACCCGCGGACAGGCCAGCGATCAGACACAACGCCAATTGACGCTTGGAAATCGTGGTTTTCATTATTGGTTCCCCAAATTATCGAGAGGTTGATATACCGCAATACAAAGCAAGCATGGTGCCAGCATCATAAAAAACCTTTTTATTCATTGTCTTATGAATAATCAGCAGACTAAGCAGTGTTTACATGTAAAGAATCCCGACACGCTGCAACCCGGGATCACCTGAGTTTGGCGAGCGCGGCATTCAGGTGGCGCTGGATCTCCGGATCGTCCGGTGCGCGCAGGGCCGCCTCGCGCAGGTAACGCAAGCCCTTTTCCACCTGCCCCTGGCTGACCAGCACCCAGCCCAGGGTATCGTTAACCTGCGGCTGGTTGGGCGCAAGCGCCCGTGCCCGCTCCGCGTGCGTCAGGGCATCGGGATCGCCCAACTGCAGGAGCACGTTGGCAAGATTGTTGTACGCGCGGGCGTCTTTCGAATCGGCGGCGACCAGTTCCATATAGATCGATTTGGCCTGTGCATTGGACCGAGTCGCCATCAGCGCCTCGCCCAGTGCATGAGCGGCGGCGCGGTCCTTCGGATTGCGGCGGCGCCAGTCGGTCATCAGCGTGGCCGCGTCTCCCGACCGCCCGGCTGCCATGTAGGCACCATACAGGGCATAGACATTGGACGCGCTGGCATCTTGCGCGTGGGCTGCCTGGAAGGCGGCGATGGCGTCGGCATAGCGACGTTGCGTCATGCGGATTTCGCCGACGAGCCGTTTTGCTTCGCTACCGCCCGCGCGCGCTTCGAGCGCCTGTGCCTGCCGTTCCGCCTCGGCGACATTGCCAGCCTGGAGCTCGATCCGCACACGCAATGCCAGCGCCGGCGTGTAGTTCGCATCGGCCAGCAAGGCCTTGTCGATGGTGTAACGTGCGGCATCAAGGTCGCGTATCTGTGTTTGCAGGGCGGCAGCCTGGACGAGCCGCGCCGGATTGAACGCGGCGACCTTCACCACCTGGCGCACCACGCTTTTTGCGGCATCGTCATTGCCCACGGCGACCTGGGCCTGCGCCAGCGCGAACAGCGCGTCCGGATTGTCCGGCGCCATGGCCTGGACGTCTTTCGCCACGTCGAGCGCCTGCTTGCCCTGCCCCAGACGGAGGTACAAGCCGCTCAGGGCAAGATAGGGCCGCGTGTCCTTGGCCTGAACGCTGCGTGCCTTGTCGAGCCAGCGTATGGCTTCAGCCGGGCGACCCTGGCTTTCTTCCAGACGCGCGAGTTCGAGCATGGCCTCGATGTAGGCGGGCGCCGCCTTGAGTATGCCGAGATAGCGCTGGCGTGCGCGCGCGGTCTGCTGGTCGCCTTCGTCCAGACGCGCCAGATTGAGATGTGCGGGATAGAAACTCGGCCGCGCGCGGATCGCCGAGACGTAGGCCGAGCGGGCACCCGCACGGTCGCCGGCCGCGAGACGGGTGATGCCCAGCAAATTCAGCATCGCGACGTTGCCGGGTTCGCGCTTGAGGATGCCCTCGACCACGCCGGCCGCCTTTTGCGGATCGCCGCGCTTGAGCAGCGCGAGCGCATACGGCACCGCCGCCTGCGTGGAGGCAGGCGCCTGTGCATAAGCGCGCGCCAGCGCCTGGAAGCCTGCGTCGCCCTGGCCCGCACTAATCAGGCTGACCCCGAGTCCGGTCTGGATGTCCGAATCGTTGTAGGCGTTCGCCGCCTCCTGGAACAGGCTGGCGGCCTTGGCCGGGTTGCCCTGCCGCATGGCCGCCTCGCCCAGCATGGCAAGCACGCGCGCATCGTTGGGTTGGGCGCGCAAGGCTGGTTGCAGCATCGCCACCGCCCGGTCGTACTGGCGCTGGGCCAGAAAAATGCTGCCCATCAGCTTGCGCGCGCCCACGTCGCGCGGATGCTTTTCGAGATAGGCCGTCAGGTAGGTCTGGGCGCGCTCGTATTCGCCCAGCGCGTGGTGGGCCAGCCCGCCCAGGAACTGGAGCTGGTCGCTCGCTGCGAGAAATTCCGGCGCGAGCAGACCCAGGGTGCGCGTCGTTTCCTGCAGGGCCGCGCGCGCGCCGGCCTCGTCGCCCTTGCGGCCGAGATAGAGCGCGCGCAGGTAGGCGCCGCGCGGATCGTAGGCAAAGTTCTTTTGCAGATAGTCGAGATCGACCTGGGCTTCGGCCTCGCGTTTGAGATCGAGCAGCAGGCCGGTGCGCGCGAGCCGGGCATCAAGATTGGAAGGCTGGGCGTTCAGGGCGCGGCCGTATTCGGTCACGGCTTCCTTGAGTTGCCCGCGCACATGATAGATGGACGCCAGCATGGTCAGCGCGTCGCTGTCGTTCGGCGCGACCCGCAGGGCCTCGCGCACCGCGGCCAGCGCATCGTCCGGCCGGCCGGCATTGAGATGGATCCTGGCCTGAAGCGCCAGGGCGCGGGCGCGCCCGCCGGGAATCTCGGCGGCCTGCCGGGCCGAGGTCATGGCCGCGTCGAGCTGTCCCAGGTTGAGCTGGGCGCGAGTACGCAGCAGCAGCATGTCCAGTCGTGCCGACTGCGGCAGGCCGTCCGCGCCGTAGCGTTCGAGCATGACCCGCGATTTGCCCTGCGCTAGCTGGGCCTGTGCCTGATACACCGCGATCTCCGCGCGCGCCGCCCCCAGGCGCTCGGCATCCGCCAGCACCCGTTCCGCCGCCGCCGGATCGCCCTTCCGCAGATACGCCTGGCCCAGCAGCACCAGCGCCGGCAACATGCGCGAATCTTCCTTCAGCGCGTTTTTCAGCTGGATGATCGCGCCGGCGTCGTCGCGACGGTCGTAACGTTTGAGCGCGTCTTCGTAATAGCGCGAGGCATTTTCGGCGGAATCGGCGTAGGCGAGCGGCGCGAGCAGCGCGCCGGTCAGCAGGATCGCGAGCAGACGGGGGATGGGCATGTGGGCTCCACGGACAACGATCACGGGTCAAAGGCAAGTATCGTACCCGACGCCATGCCGCGACCCATGTGCCCCGCACAGCTTTTTACCGCGCGCGTGCGTCGAAAACCCGTCCCGACTGTCGGGCTGCCGACCACAGGGCGACGAATCGCACCTTATATAATGCGCGTTTACCCCTGACTGCTTTCGCCATGTCCCGCGCCGACCAGCTCCGCTCGCTCCTCGCCCAACGCATCCTCGTTCTCGACGGCGCCATGGGAACGATGATCCAGACCTACAAGCTCTCCGAGGCCGATTATCGCGGGACGCGCTTTGCCGATTTTCCGCACGACCTCAAGGGCAACAACGATCTGCTATGCCTGACGCAGCCGCAGCTGATCAAGGAGATCCACGGCAAGTATCTGGCGGCAGGCGCGGACATTCTCGAAACCAACAGCTTCAACGCCACCGCGATTTCCATGGCGGACTACCACATGGAACATCTGGTGCCCGAGCTGAATCTCGCTGCTGCCAGGCTGGCGCGCGAGGCGGCCGACGCGGCCACGGCCGCGAACCCGGCCAGGCCGCGCTTCGTCGCCGGCGTGCTCGGCCCGACTTCGCGCACCGCGACGATCTCGCCGGACGTCAACGATCCCGGCTTCCGCAACGTCAGTTTCGACCAGCTGCGCACGGCTTACCTGGAAGCCATCGACGGCCTGGTGAAGGGCGGTGCCGATATCCTGATGGTCGAGACGATCTTCGATACGCTGAACGCCAAGGCTGCACTGTTCGCGATCGAGGAATATTTCGAGCGCGAGGGCCTGCGCCTGCCGGTGATGATCTCCGGCACCATCACCGACGCCTCGGGCCGCACGCTCTCGGGCCAGACGACCGAGGCGTTCTGGAATTCGGTGCGCCACGCGCGGCCGCTGTCGGTCGGCCTCAACTGCGCGCTCGGCCCCGACCTGCTGCGCCAGTACGTTGCCGAGCTCTCGGCCAAGGCCGACGCGCTGGTGTCCTCGCATCCCAACGCCGGCCTGCCCAACGCCTTCGGCGAATACGACATGGACGGCGCGGCCATGGCCGTGCACATCGGCGAATGGGCGCGCGCGGGCCTGCTGAACATCGTCGGCGGCTGCTGCGGCACCACGCCCGCGCACATCGCCGCGATTGCCCGGGCAGTCGAAGGCGTCGCGCCGCGCGTGCCGCCGGTGCTCGAACCCGCGATGCGCCTGTCGGGGCTGGAACCGTTCAACGTCGGCAAGGATTCGCTGTTCGTCAACGTGGGCGAGCGCACCAACGTCACCGGCTCGCGCGCCTTCGCGAAGATGATCCTCGAAGGCCGCTACGACGACGCCCTGTCGGTGGCACGCCAGCAGGTGGAAAACGGCGCGCAGGTCATCGACATCAACATGGACGAGGGTATGCTCGACGCAGAGGCGGCGATGGTGCGCTTCCTGCACCTGATCGCTTCGGAGCCCGACATCGCGCGCGTGCCCATCATGCTCGACTCGTCGAAATGGAGCGTGATCGAGGCCGGCCTCAAGTGCATCCAGGGCAAGGGCATCGTCAACTCGATCTCGATGAAAGAAGGCGAAGCCGAGTTCATCGAGCGCGCAAAGCTGTGCCGGCGCTACGGCGCGGCGGTGATCGTGATGGCCTTCGACGAAACCGGCCAGGCCGACACCTATGCGCGCAAGACCGAGATCTGCGCGCGCGCCTATAAATTGCTGACCGAGACCGTCGGCTTCCCGGCCGAGGACATCATCTTCGACCCCAACATCTTCGCGGTCGCCACCGGGATCGAGGAACACGCCAACTACGCGGTCGATTTCATCGAGGCCACCCGCTGGATCCGCCGGAACCTGCCGCACGCCCACATCTCCGGCGGCGTGTCGAACGTGAGTTTTTCCTTCCGCGGCAACGACGCGGTGCGCGAGGCGATCCACACCGCCTTCCTCTACCACGCGATCCAGGCCGGCATGGACATGGGCATCGTCAACGCCGGTCAGCTCGGCGTGTACGCCAATCTCGATCCGGAACTGAAGGAACGCGTCGAGGACGTGCTGCTGAACCGCCGGCCCGACGCGACCGAGCGTCTGGTGCGCTTCGCCGAGGGCGTGAAGGGCGGCGCGAAGGAAAAGACCGTCGATCTCGCCTGGCGACAGCTGCCGGTGAACGAGCGGCTGTCGCACGCGCTGGTACAGGGCATCACCGACTACATCGTCGAGGACACCGAAGCCGCGCGGCTGGAAGCCGAACGCCCGCTGCACGTCATCGAAGGGCCGCTGATGGCCGGCATGAACGTCGTCGGCGACCTGTTCGGCGCCGGCAAGATGTTCCTGCCGCAGGTGGTGAAGTCCGCGCGCGTGATGAAGCAGGCGGTCGCCCACCTGATCCCCTACATCGAGGCGGACAAACGGGCCGGCGACGCGCAGAGCGCCGGCAAGATCGTCATGGCCACGGTCAAGGGCGACGTGCACGACATCGGCAAGAACATCGTCGGCGTGGTGCTCGGCTGCAACGGCTACGACATCGTCGATCTGGGTGTGATGGTGCCGGCACAGAAGATCCTCGACGCCGCGCGCGAACACCAGGCCGACATCATCGGCCTGTCCGGCCTGATTACCCCCTCGCTGGAGGAAATGGCGCACGTGGCGAGCGAAATGCAGCGCCAGGGCTTCACCATTCCCCTGCTGATCGGCGGCGCGACGACTTCGCTCGCCCACACCGCCGTCAAGATCGAACCCAACTATGCGTACCCGGTCGTGTACGTGAAGGACGCCTCGCGCGCCGTGGGCGTCTGCACGCAGCTGCTATCCAAGGAACTGCGCGATGCCTTCGTCGCCGACATCAAGGCCGACTACGCCAAAACACGCGAGCGCCACCTGCGGAACAAGTCCGACGCCGTGCGCCTGCCGCTGGCGGAGGCGCGCGCCAACAAGTTCAAGATCGACTGGGCGCACTACACGCCGCCCGCGCCCAGGCTGCCTGGCGTGCACGTCCTGAAGGCCTACGACCTCGCCGCGCTCGCCGACACAATCGACTGGACGCCCTTCTTCGCCTCGTGGGAACTGCACGGCAAATTCCCGCGGATTCTCGACGACGAAGTCGTCGGCACCGAGGCGAAGAAGCTCTATGCCGACGCCCAGGCGATGCTGAAGAAAATGATCGCCGAGAACTGGATCGAGGCCCGCGCCGTGTTCGGCCTGTTCCCGGCCAACAGCGTGAACGACGACGACATCGCGATCTACGTCGACGAATCGCGCAAGAAGATGCTCATGGTCTGGCACAACCTGCGCCAGCAGATGAAAAAGCCGGAAGGCCGCGCCAACCTGTGCCTGGCCGACTTCGTCGCGCCGCGCGAATCCGGGATCCGGGACTACCTCGGCGCCTTCGTCGTCACCGCCGGCATCGGAGAGGACGAACGCGCAAAAGCCTTCGAAGCGGCGCACGACGATTATTCCGCGATCCTCTTCAAGTCGCTGTGCGACCGTCTTGCCGAAGCCTTCGCCGAGCACCTGCACCTGCGCGTACGCCGCGAATTCTGGGGCTACGCCGCCGATGAATCGCTCTCCAATGACGATCTCATTGCCGAGAAATACCCGGGCATCCGACCGGCGCCGGGCTACCCCGCCTGCCCCGAACACAGCGAGAAGGCCGGGCTGTTCCACATGCTCGACGCCACCGAGCGCATCGGCGTGCAACTTACGGAGAATTTCGCCATGTGGCCGGGCGCTTCGGTTTCGGGCTTCTACCTCTCGCATCCCGACAGCCAGTACTTCGCAGTGGCAAAACTGGAGAAGGATCAGGTCGAGAGTTATGCCGAGCGCAAGGGCTGGGACCTGAAGACGGCAGAACGCTGGCTGGCGCCGAATTTGGGCTATCAGCCCGGATAACCCATCAGCCGCGTCGCTTCCGCCAGTACAACCAGCCAAGAATCGCGCCCAGGGCTGCGCCCCCCGGCCCGGTGATAAACAGGCCCAGCAGCGGACCCTGATTGGCGTCCGGCGCAAAGAGCATCGGCCCGAAAAACCCGCCGACGAAACCGGCGCCGCCCAATACGAGGGCACCTGTCCCCACGAACACCGGCAATGCGTCTTTCTCGGGACATTCGAGCTGGAGCCACACCCTTCGCGCACCCCAGATCGCAAAGCCCAGCGCCAGCAGCGGCTGCGCCCAAGCCAGCGATGCGGGCAGGAGCACGGAAGTCAGCAGGAACATGGCCAGCCAGGCACCGAAAAACGCGGCGATGGCAAAGGCCAGTCGCGCGGGCGTCGTCATCGTCGAATCACCAGTTCTTTTCGAGCAGCTTTTCCAGCCAGAACAGCCCGATCACCGTCTTGGTCTCGCAGATGCGGCCGTCCTTCACCCACTGCATCGCTTCGCCGAAGGGCAGGCGGAAGACTTCGAGGAATTCGTCGTGGTCGCGCGCGTGGGTGCCGTCCCTGAGACCGCGCGCGAGCCAGAACGCCAGGCGCTCGTTGGAGTAGCCGATGCACGGATAGATGGTGGTGACTTCGCGCCAGTCGGTGGCGGTGTACCCGGTCTCCTCTTCCAGTTCGCGTTTGGCGCAGGCCAGATCGGATTCGTTGGGGTCGATCTTGCCGGCGGGGAATTCGATGAAGTCGCGATGCAGCGGGTAGCGGTGCTGGCGCTCCAGCAACACGTCGCCGTTGTCGAACACGGGAAGGATGACGACCGCGCCGGGGTGGATCAGGTATTCGCGCGTCGATTCGCCACCATTGGGCAGGCGCACGCGATCCCGTTTGACATGCATGAGCCGACCCCGGAAGACGGTTTCGGAGTCGAGTTGCGTTTCGGTGAGCGTGGTAGTTGACGCTTTATCCGTAGGTGTATCCCTTGGGACAGCGTCTTTACAACCACGGCCTGTCCCTTGCGGGTGGCGGTCGGGGGAAGCGTCGGGTTTCATGCCCGAGATGATAGCCGGGCATGCCGGAAATCCGGGCAAAAAAAAGCCGGGTTCTTGCGAACCCGGCCGAGTAGAGGAGACTTGCCCCTCGTTGCGGAGAACTTCCTGCTTGCGGAACAGGCAGCAAGCGATGTGGATGCTACGAAGGGATTCAATTTTTGGATATACAACTTTAGTTGTAGTTGGCTATCAACATATTGATTTTCAAAGTCATTTAGTTTGCTCGCCGATGCCGGTCCGGCGACTGCGCAGCAATGGCTGGGCCATCCGGCGCACAAAATCCGGGCGCATGCCTACCTCCGAACGCCACTCAACCCGGTAAACCAGGGCGCACGGGATTCACCGGGACTTGATTTTTTCTCGAAGGGTGGAGTACTGGCGGCGGCTGACCGTCAGACGTTCGTCCAGGCCGTCCAGCCGCAGGAAATGGCCTTCGTCGTCGCCCGGCAACTTGCCGATTTCGCGTATGCGCGCGCCGGCGACCAGGCAGTTGCGGTGGATGCGCACGAAGGCCTCGCCGAATTCGTTTTCCAGGCGGGTCAGCGATTCCTCCAGCAGGAACTCGCGCGCGGCGGTGCGCACGGTGACGTACTTGAGTTCGGCTTTCAGATAGAGGATGTCGTCCACCGGGATCAGGATGATCCGCCCTTTCTCGTTCACCGACAGGTGCGTGCGCGCCTTCGGGTAGGCCTCGCGCAGATGGTCGAGCGCCCCCGCGTTGAGCCGGTGCGCGCGCGACAGCGCCCGTACCAGCCGGTCGGCGCGTACTGGTTTCAGCAGGTAATCGACGGCGTTGAGTTCGAAGGCCTGGCAGGCATAGGCGTCGTATGCGGTGCTGAAAATGATGGCCGGCGGCGCGGCCAGCCGGTTGAGATGCGCGGCGCATTCCAGGCCGTCCATGCCGGGCATGCGAATGTCCAGCAGCACCGCATCGACCGGCTGCCGTTGCACCTGGTCGAGCGCTTCGAGTCCGTTGTCCGCCTCGCCCACGATGTCGACCGGCAACTCGGCCGCGCAGTCGGCCAGCACGTCGCGCAGGCGATGGCGTGCGGGCGCCTCGTCATCGACGATCAGGACGCGCAGGGGCGGGCTGGGTGCGTTCACGGGTGTAGGGAATGACGATATGCACCTGATAAACGGCACCCATGGGTTCGGACTTGAGCTGGGCATCGAGGTCGAAATGCAGCAGCAGCCGTTCGCGGATGTTGGCCAGCGCGATGCGATTGCCCTTGTGGTGGTTGGCCTCGGCGGCCACGGGGTTGCGCACGACGATGTGCACCTTGTCGCCGCTGCGATAGACATTGAGGCTGACTTCGCCGCCTTCGGGCTGCGGCTCGATGCCGTGATACACCGCGTTTTCCACCAGCGGCTGGATCACCAGCGGCGGAATCAGCGCATCGGCCGGCATTTTCTGGATATGCCAGACCACCTGCAGGCGATCGCCCAGCCGCAGCTGTTCCAGCTCCAGATAGGCGCGGGTGAGCGCGACTTCGTCCTCCAGCGGCGCCAGCTGATTGGCCTGGCTCATCAGCGCACGGAACAGGTCGGCCATGTTCTCCAGCGCATGCTCGGCGCGGCGCGGGTCGCTGCGCACCAGCGACAGCACGGCATTCAGGCTGTTGAACAGGAAATGCGGCCGGATGCGCGCCTGCAAGGCCTGCAGGCGCGCCTCGGTGATCGCGGGCGACAAGGCCCGGGCGCGCAGGTTGAAATACGCAAGCAGGCCGCCGCCCAGCGCCAATGCGAACGCGGCCACGATAATCAGGGGATAGCCCTGCACGCCGTCGGTCAGCGGCGCCAGCCAGGTCGCGACACCGACCGGCACGGCAACGCCGATCGCCAGCGTCGCCAGTACGCCCTTTTTGTAAGGCTGGCTGCGCAGCCAGCGCGACGCGCCGCAGAGCGCCAGCAGGCTGAGCAGCAGCGCCGGCTGCGCCAGTGCCGACAAGCCGATGAATTCGGCCCAGAAATCGTCGACGTCCGCGGCGCGCGCGATCACGCCGGCAATCAGCGCGGCTTCCGCCGTCAGCGCGATGCGCAGACTCACCCCCAGATGGCAGAAGTTCGGCAATTCGACCGGCCGGTTGTTATGATTCCTTCTTTTCATCCCTGTTTCCGCCCCATGAGCACGTCATCGACGACGCCGGACGGCGCCTGGTCCGGCCGCTTTTCCGAGCCGGTCTCCGAAATCGTCAAACGCTACACCGCATCGATCCCCTTCGATTATCGGCTGGCCGCGTTCGACATTCAGGGTTCGCTGGCCCACGCCGCCATGTTGCACCACGTCGGCGTGCTGTCCAAGGACGATCTGGAGGCGATCCGGCGCGGCATGGCCGAACTGCTCGACGAGATTCGCGCCGGCAAGTTCGCCTGGTCGCTGGACAAGGAAGACGTCCACCTCAATATCGAAGCGGCGCTTACCGCGAAAATCGGCGACGCCGGCAAGCGCCTGCATACGGGCCGGTCGCGCAACGACCAGGTCGCGACGGACATCCGCCTGTACCTGCGCGACGCCATCGACCGCATCGCGGCCGGCATTCGCGCCTGCCAGACTTCGCTGGTCGATCTGGCCGAGCAGCACGCCGACACAGTGATGCCCGGCTTCACCCACCTGCAGGTGGCGCAGCCGGTCACCTTCGGCCACCACCTGCTCGCCTACTTCGAGATGCTGGCGCGCGACGCCGAGCGCATGGCCGACTGCCGCCGCCGCGTGAACCGCCTGCCGCTGGGCGCCGCCGCGCTGGCCGGCACCAGCTATCCCATCGACCGCGCCTTCGTCGCGCGCGAACTCGGCTTCGAGGCCGTGTGCGAAAACTCGCTCGACGCCGTCTCCGACCGCGACTTCGCCATCGAATTCGCCGCCGCCGCCGCGCTGGTGATGACCCACCTCTCCCGTCTGTCGGAAGAGTTGATCCTGTGGATGAGCCCGCGTTTCGGCTTCATCGACCTCGCAGACCGCTTCTGCACCGGCTCGTCGATCATGCCGCAAAAGAAGAATCCCGACGTGCCCGAGCTGGTACGCGGCAAGACCGGCCGGGTCAACGGTCACCTGGTCGCGCTGCTGACCCTGATGAAAGGCCAGCCGTTGGCGTACAACAAGGACAACCAGGAAGACAAGGAGCCGCTGTTCGACACCGTCGATACGCTGACCGACACGCTCGCGATCTACGCCGACATGCTGCGCGGGGTCACGGTAAAGCCGGACGCGATGCGCGCCGCGGTGATGCAGGGCTTCGCCACCGCAACTGATCTGGCCGACTATCTGGTGAAGAAGGGCGTGCCCTTCCGCGATGCGCACGAAGTCGTGGCGCGTGCGGTGCGCGCAGCGGAAACCTCCGGCCGCGATCTGGCCGACCTGCCGCTGCCCGAGTTGCAGGCCTTCAGTCCGGTGATTGCCGAGGATGTGTACGCCGTGCTGACGCTGGAAGGCTCGCTCGCCGCCCGCGACCATCTGGGCGGCACCGCGCCGAACCAGGTGCGTGCCGCGCTCGAACGCGCGCGCAAACGGATCTGAGGTTTCAGGTTTCGGCCGGCGGCGGCGTCACCGGCGGCGCATGCTCGCGGCAGATCCGCCGCGTTTCCGGGCTCGACAGCTTCTCCTGCATCAGACCGCAGAAATAGCTGCGCGGCCCCAGCCGCTGGATATGCCGGCAGGTGGCGCATACGCCGAAGCTGCGTTTTCCGCTTTGCACCTGCACCTGCGCCAGCACCTGGCGCAGCACCACGATGGCCGAAGTCACCCTTGCCTGGCTGGCGGTCTGCACGATGTCGCGCCAGGCACTGCCGGCGGACAGGGTCTTCAGGAGCGTGGTGCCGCCCTCGGTCAGGATCAGCCGCACCACCCGGCCGTCGCGCGGATCAGCGTAACGCGAAATCAGCCGCCGCCGCGCCAGCACCATCACCGTCTGCGACACCGTACCCTTGGTCAGGCCCAGGTATTCGGTCAGCGCCTGCGGGGTATTGCTGTAACGGTTGGCCTGGTTGAGGTAGAACAGCACCTGCAGGTGCACCGGTTGCAAGCCCTGCGCGGCACCCGCCTGGCGCAGGTCGGCACGGGTCAGCAGCGAGAGGCGCTCGACCAGATCGAAGAGGGTGAGCGCCTGGCTTTTCAAGCGGGTATCAGAAGGCGACCGCGCCGCCGCCCTGGGCGGCGATCAACGCGGCCAGCTTGTCGAAAAGCGGCGTAGCATCCCGGGTATCGACCCAGCCGCCATCCTGCGGTTTGAAGTGGAACCCGCCCGAGCGCGCCGCCACCCATATCTCCCGGGCGACCCCGTGACGGTTGACGACGATCTTGCTGCCGTCGTCGAACTCGATCTCGATGATGCCGTCTGCCGGCGTCTCGAAATCCAGATCGGCGCCTTCCAGCGCCGCCTCGATGCGTGCCAGCGTCTCCGCGCTGGCCTGGTTGAACTCGGCTTCGGTCATTCCGTTCGGGGTCATCGTGCGTGCTACCATTCCGCGCATGAATCTGCGCGCCATATATATAGTGTCGGTGCTGCTCGTCAGCCTGGGCCTCGCGAGCTGCGGCTCCAAGGGCGACCTGTATCTTCCCGAAAAACCTTCCGCCCCGCAACGGACCGCCAATTGAATACCCTGCACCGCGTCGACGGCGCCCTCCATGTCGAGGGCGTGTCGTTGGAAACGCTCGCCGAACGTTTCGGCACCCCCCTCTATGTCTATTCGCGCGCCGCGCTCGAAGCCGCCTGGCACAGCTATGCCGAGGCCTTCGCCGCCACCCCGCACCTGGTCTGCTACGCGGTGAAGGCCAACTCCAGTCTGGCCATCCTCGACCTGTTCGCCCGTCTGGGCGCCGGCTTCGACATCGTGTCCGGCGGCGAACTCGCCCGCGTGCTGGCCGCCAAAGGCGACCCCGGCAAGGTTGTGTTCTCCGGCGTCGGCAAGACCGCGGACGAAATGCGCACTGCACTGGAAGCCGGCATCCTCTGCTTCAACGTCGAGTCGGAAAGCGAACTGCATCGGCTCAACCGGGTCGCCTGCGAACTGGGCAAGCGCGCCCCCGTCTCGTTCCGCGTCAATCCGGACGTCGATCCCAAGACCCATCCCTACATCTCCACCGGCCTCAAGGAAAACAAGTTCGGGGTCGCTATTGCAGAAGCGCCGCGCCTGTACCGGCTCGCCGCCAGCCTGCCCCACCTCGCCGTAACCGGCATCGACTGCCACATCGGCTCGCAGCTCACCGATCTGTCGCCTTTGGCCGATGCCGCCGACCGCGTGCTTGCTCTGGTCGATTCACTCGCCGCCGAAGGCATCGCACTGCACCACATCGACCTCGGCGGCGGCGTCGGCATCCGTTACCGCGACGAAACGCCGCCCGACCTCGCCGCCTACGGCCGCGTGCTGGCGGCCCGTTTCGCCGGCCGCCGCGAACGCCTGCTGCTGGAACCGGGCCGCTCGCTGGTCGGCAATGCCGGGCTCCTGCTCGCCCGCGTCGAATACCTGAAACCCGGCGAGGACCGGAATTTCGCCATCGTCGACGCTGCGATGAACGACCTGATGCGCCCGGCACTCTACGAGGCGTACCACGACATCGTCGCCGTTCGTCCGCGGGAAACCGCCGCTCGCCGCTACGACATTGTCGGTCCGATCTGCGAAACCGGCGATTTCCTTGGCTTTGCGCGGGATCTGGCGATCGAGGAAGGCGACCTTCTGGCTCTGCTCTCGGCCGGTGCCTACGGCATGAGCATGGCATCCAACTACAATTCCCGCCCTCGCGCGGCCGAAGTGCTCGTCGACAAGAATGAAATTCATCTCGTCAGGGAGCGCGAGACGCAAAGCATGCTGATGGCTGTGGAACGGCTTGTTTATTGACTTTCACTGACGTACACCAAACCGGCGCCAGCCGGTTTTTTTGTATCGGCACGATACATTTTGCTGGGCCGCGACATTTTCGCGCTGATTATCCACGCCCATGCTTGACTATTTATTGAACACAGAAGAAAAGTAACTAGAATGAGGCTCACCAAGCGGAGCCTCGGTATCGCCCGTGTCTAGCGGGTTTCGGGCAAGTGGGTCGCCTGTCGATACCACGCTTTGGAAGTGCAAATTCTGACTGCACGTAGCTTCAAGATGTAGTGAATGTGTTCAACTTTCAAGGAGTGTTAGATGGCAACAATGAAGAAACCCGCCGCCAAACCGGCGGCCAAGAAGGCCGCCGCCAAGCCGGCCGCCAAGAAGCCCGCAGTGAAGAAAGCTGCTCCGGCCAAAAAGGCAGTCGCCGCCAAGAAGCCCGCAGTGAAGAAAGCTGCTCCGGCCAAAAAGGCAGTCGCCGCCAAGAAGCCCGCAGTGAAAAAAGTCGCTGCCAAGAAGCCGGTGGCGAAAAAGGTCGTCGCCAAGAAGCCCGTGGCGAAAAAAGTCGCTGCCAAGAAGCCGGTGGCGAAAAAGGTCGTCGCCAAGAAAGTTGCCGCCAAGCCGGCAGCCAAGAAGCCTGCGGCCAAGCCCGTCGCCAAGAAAGCCGCTCCGGCCAGGAAACCGGCTGCGAAAAAAGCTGCTCCTGCTGCCAAGCCTGCGCCTGCACCCGCGCCGGCAGCCGCACCCGCACCGGCGGTACCGGTCATCAAGCCGTTCGGGCTTTAAACAGGTCGGGCATTGCCCAATCTGAAACGGGGGCTTGGCCCCCGTTTTTTATTTCAGACCGGGGCGTGTCTCCGGTTTTTTATTTGGCATGGCCGGGGGCGTCCCCGGTCGGCTATCCAATCCCCTTCACTCAGGAACGCGCCAGCCCCCAGCGCTGCCGCGCCCCCTGCAGCAGTCCGATGCCCCAGGGCAGACGCATGAGTAGCAGCAGCGCCAGCACGCTGCCGTAGATCAGCGGTTGCGTCACATCCTTCTTCACCAGCCACAGGTAGTGCAGCACGCCGAACACGGCGATGGCGTAGACCAGCCGGTGCAGTTGCTGCCAGCGACGGCCCAGCCGGCGCATCATGGCGTGCGTCGAGGTGGCGGCCAGCGGGATGAGCAGCACGAAGGCGGCGAAGCCGACCGTGATGAACGGCCGTTTGACGACGTCCCTGAGGATCGCCGACAGGTCAAAGAACTGGTCGAGCCAGATGTACGTGACGAAGTGCAGGCAGGCGTAGAAGAAGGCGAACAGACCCAGCATCCGCCGGTAGCGCAGCAGCGATGCCTGCCCGGTCAGCCGCCGCAGCGGGGTGACCGACAGGGTCGCGAGCAGGCCGACCAGCGTCCAGGTGCCGGTCGAATGGGTGATGAACTCGATGGGGTTGGCGCCCAGCCCGCCTGTCGCCCCCAGCGCGATCAGCCGCGCCAGCGGCAGCAGGCACAGGCCAAACAGCCAGACTTTCGGGTTGCGCAGGAAGGCCATCAGAAGTACTTCTGCAGGTCCATGCCGCGGTACAGCTGGGCGACCTGCGCGCCGTAGCCGTTGAACATCAGGGTGTCGCGCTTGAAGAATTCGCCGATGCGGCGCTCCTTCGCCTGGCTCCAGCGCGGGTGGTCGACCCTGGGATTCACGTTGGAATAGAAACCGTATTCGCTGGGCGCGGCGGCCATCCAGGCGGTGAGCGGCTGTTTCTCGACGAAACGGATCTTGACGATGGACTTGGCACTCTTGAACCCGTACTTCCACGGCACCACCAGCCGGATCGGCGCGCCATTCTGATTGGGCAACACATCGCCGTACAGGCCCACCGCCAGGATCGTCAGCGGGTGCATCGCCTCGTCCATGCGCAGGCCCTCTGTGTATGGCCAGTCGAGGACGCCGAAGCGCTGGCCGGGCATCTGCTTCGGATCGTTCAGGCTGACGAACTCGACGTAGCGGGCCTTGCCGGTGGGCTCGGCCCGGCGGATGAGTTCGGCCAGCGGAAAGCCCACCCAGGGGATGACCATCGACCAGCCCTCGACGCAGCGCATGCGATACACGCGCTCTTCCAGCGGCGCGAGCTTCATGAGCGCGTCGATATCCCAGGTCCGGGCCTGCTTCACCTCGCCCTCGACCGACACGGTCCACGGCCGGGTGCGCAGGCTGCCCGCGTGGGCGGCCGGGTCGTCCTTGCCGGTGCCGAATTCGTAGAAATTGTTGTAGGTGGTGACGTCCTTGTAGGGTGTCTTCTCCTCGTCCAGCCGGTAGGCGCTGGCGCGCACGCCGGACAGCCTGGCTTCGGCATCCGCCATCGTGCCGAGCGCAGCCCCGGCCAGCAGGGCACCCGCGCCCTGCATGAAGCGCCGGCGCGCGCGGTAGATTTCCGGTGGAGTGATCTCGGAGGGCAGGATGTCGGAGGGAGGACGGATCAGCATGATGGAATCCCGGTGGCTGCGATAAGAAACTGTCGGTGCACACAGGCGATCCTTACAAGACCTGTGTTCAGGCTTGACCCGTTTGCGCGGTTTTTGTTTCGCGCCGGAACTGATAAGGTGCGGGGCCATCGTACGTCTTTGTTCCTGTTGCGGAAACCGCCATGCGTGTCCTGAGCCTCCTGCTTCTCGTCCCTACACTCGCCTTCGCCCAGGCCGGCGGCCCGCCCTTCATTCCGGTCAACATGATGAAGGCGAACGCCAGCCCGGTCTCCAACACCGTGAACGCGGTCGGCGCGCTGATCGCCGAGGACAGCGTGATGCTGCGTCCGGAGATCGACGGCCGCATCGAAGCTTTGCTGTTCCGCGAAGGCCAGCCGGTGAAGAAAGGCACGGTGGTGGTCCGCCTGGACGCCGCCGAACAGCGCGCCCGCGTCGCCGCCGCCGAGGCCGACCTCAAGTTGGCGGAAAGCCGCTTCAAGCGCAGCGAGGAACTGGTCGCGCAGAATTTCATCTCGAAACAGGCCCTGGACGAAACGCGCGCCAACCTCGACATCCTGCGCGCACGCCTGCGCCAGGAGCAGGTCGCGCTCGCCAGGACCGCGCTGCGCGCCCCCTTCGACGCCGTCGCCGGACTGCGGCAGGTCAGCCCCGGCGCCTACGTGGGCAAGGGCGACGACATCGTGCGGCTGGATGCGCTCGGCACGCTCAAGCTCGAAGTGCCGGTGCCGGAAACCTATCTGCCGCTGGTGAAGATCGGCCAGCCGATCGCTTTGACTGTCGACGCCCTGCCCGGCCAAAGCTTCGCCGGCAAGGTCAACGCCATCGACCCGGCGGTCGATCCGGTGAGCCGCAACGTTCGCGTGCGCGCGCGCATCGCCAACCCCAGGGGACAACTCAAGCCCGGCATGTTCGCCCGCGCCACCGCCAACCTCGGCGGCCGGACAAGCGCGATCCTGCTGCCCGAACAGACCATCGTGCCGCGCGCCGACGGCAACTACGTGTTCCTCGCCGTCAATGGCAAGGCCGAACTGCGCAAGGTCGCGCTCGGCAAGCGCGAGCCGGGCCGGGTCGAGATCCTCTCCGGGGTGGCCGCCGGCGACACCGTGGTGCTCGACGGCCAGATCAAGCTGCGTCCCGGGGTACCCGTGGTGTCGCTGGAGCAGGCGGCGCAGATGATGAAGAAGATGCAATCGGCCAAGCCGCGCTGACCCGGGGCCGACCATGATCCTGTCCGACCTCTCCATCCGCCGCCCCGTTCTGGCCACGGTGATGAGCCTGCTCATCGTCCTGGTCGGCCTGATCGCCTTTGACCGCCTGCCGGTGCGCGAATACCCCAACATCGACGCGCCGGTCGTGTCGGTGCGCACGGTCTACCCGGGCGCCTCGGCCGAGGTGATGGAAAGCCAGGTGACCAAGCCGCTGGAAGACGCACTCTCCGGCATCGAGGGCATCCGCACCATCAAGTCGGTGTCGCGCGAGGAAGTCAGCCAGATCACGATCGAATTCATCCAGTCGCGCGACCCCGAGGCTGCCGCCAACGACGTGCGCGACCGCGTCGCCCGCACCCGCGGCCTCTTGCCCGAGGAAACCGACGACCCGGTGGTCGCCAAGATCGAGGCCGACGCCCAGGCCATCATCTGGTTGGCATTTTCCAGCGACCGGCAGACGCCGCTGGAGATCACCGACTACGCCGACCGCGTGGTCGCCGACCAGTTGAAGACCCTTCCGGGCGTCGCCTCGGTCATCATCGGCGGCGAGCGCCGCTATGCCATGCGCCTCTGGCTCGACCCCGAGCGCATGGCAGCGCTGGGCGTGACCGTGCAGGACGTGGAAGCTGCGCTCCGCAGCCAGAACACCGAACTGCCCTCGGGCCGCATCGAAAGCCGCGAACGGGAGTTCACCGTACTGGCCGAGACCGACCTGCGGACGCCCGCCGAGTTCGAGCGCCTGGTGATCCGGGACAACAACGGCACCCTGATCCGCCTGGCCGACCTCGGCCGCGCCGAAGTCGGCGCCGAGGACGACCGCAACATCGTGCGCGTCAACGGCCGGCCCGCCGTCGGTCTCGGCATCGTCAAGCAATCGACTGCCAACACGCTGGCGGTGGCGCGCTCGGTGAAGGCCGAACTGCCGCGCATCGAGGCCGCCCTGCCCGAGGGCATGACACTCCGGGTCGGCTTCGACAGCTCGATCTTCATCGAGAAATCCATCGACGCCGTATACAAGACCATGCTCGAGGCCATGGTGCTGGTGGTCGGCGTGATCTTCCTGTTCCTGCGCAACTGGCGCGCCACGCTGATTCCCTTCGTCACCATCCCGGTGTCGCTGATCGGCGCCTTCATCTTCCTCTACGCCATGGGCTTCACCATCAACGTGCTGACCCTGCTGGGCCTGGTGCTCGCCATCGGCCTGGTCGTGGACGACGCCATCGTGATGCTGGAAAACATCTACCGCCATATCGAGGAAGGCATGCCGCCCTTCGAAGCGGCGATCAAGGGGGCGAAGGAAATCGGCTTCGCGGTGGTGGCGATGACGCTCACGCTCGCCGCCGTGTTCGCCCCGCTCGCCTTCGCCGAAGGCAACACCGGCAAGCTCTTCACCGAATTCGCGCTCACCGTGGCGGCGGCGGTGCTGGTCTCCGGCTTCGTCGCACTGACCCTGACGCCCATGATGGCGAGCAAGCTGCTGCGCCACGAAACCCGCCACAACGCCTTCTTCAATTTCGGCGAGCGCGTGCTGCACGGCCTGAACGCCGCCTACACCCGCGGCCTCACCCGCACCCTGCGCCATCCGCTGATCGTCGCGCTGGTCTTCGCGCTGGTCGCCGGCGCCGCCTGGGGCCTGCTGAAATCGCTGAAGTCCGAACTCGCGCCGACCGAGGACCGCGGCTTCTTCATCGGCTTCATGCTCGCGCCCGAAGGCGCCACCCTGCAATACACCGACGGCTACGCCCGCCAGCTCGAAGCCCTGTACCAGGGCGTGCCCGAGATCAACACCGCCTTCGTCGTCGTCGCGCCGGGCCTGGAACGTCCCAACCCGGTCAACACCGCGCTCTCCTTCGTGATGCTGAAGCCCTGGGAGGAACGCACCCGCAGCCAGATGGACATCACCGCCTCGCTCGGTCCGAAGATGTTCATGGGCATGCCCGGTGTGCTCGCCTTTCCGATCAATCCGCCCTCGCTGGGCCAGAACTTCCGCAACCCGCCGTTGCAGTTCGTGGTGCAGGCACCCAGCTACGCCGAACTCAACACCGCGGTCGAAGCCCTGATGGCCAAGGTGCGCGAATATCCTGGGCTGATCAACCCCGACTCCGATCTCAAGCTCAACAAGCCGCAGCTCCGGGTCGAGATCAATCGCGACAAGGCCGCGCAGATGGGCGTCGGCGTCGACACCATCGGCCGCACCCTGGAAACCCTGCTCGGCGGCCGCGAGGTTACGCGCTACAAGCAGGCCGGCGAGCAGTACAACGTGATGGTGCAGCTCGATCCCGCCGCCCGCGCCACGCCGGACGACCTGACCGCCCTCTACGTGCGCGGCCGCGACGGCAGCCTCACCGCGCTGTCCAACCTGGTCGCCGTCACCGAGGCGGTCGCGCCGAAGGAACTCAACCACTTCAACCGCCAGCGCGCCGCCATCATCTCGGCCAACATCGCCCCCGGCTACACCCTGGGCGAAGCACTCGCCTTCATGGACCAGGCGGCCAAGGAAACCCTGCCGAAGACCGCCCGCACCGCGCTCGACGGCCAGTCGCGCGAATTCGGCGAATCCGGCCAGACGTTGGCGATCACCTTCGCGCTCGCGCTCGTCATCATCTATCTGGTGCTGGCCGCGCAGTTCGAGAGTTTCGTCTCGCCCTTCGTCATCCTGCTCACCGTGCCGCTGGCGGCTACGGGCGCGCTGCTGGCGCTCAAGCTCACCGGTGCCACGCTCAACGTCTACAGCCAGATCGGGCTGGTGATGCTGGTCGGCCTGATCACCAAGCACGGCATCCTCATCGTCGAGTTCGCCAACCAGCTGCGCGAGCGCGGCAAAACCAAGGTCGAGGCGGTGGTCGAGGCCGCCAGCCTGCGCCTGCGTCCCATCCTGATGACCACCGCCGCGATGGTGCTGGGCGCGGTGCCGCTGGCGCTCGCCCACGGCGCCGGCGCGGAATCGCGCTCGCCCATCGGCTGGGTCATCGTCGGCGGCCTGTTGCTCGGCACCCTGCTGACCCTGTTCGTCATCCCCGTCGCCTACACCCTGCTCATCCGCGAGCGCCGGCCCGCCGTCGCACCCGCCTCCCAGACCGTCTGACTGTCGAACCCGCCACCCGCGCTGTCGAAGCCTCGTCAGCGCGGGCTGGCACGGCCTTTCATCAAGCGGTCATCCAGCCCTGATTTGATGGGATTTTTCATTGCTTTACCCGGGACGGAGGCACTGGCATGGACACTGCATATACCCTTGCACACGCAACGCAAGGAGACACCAGCATGATCGAAATCGAATCCGGCGCAGTACTGGACATCAACCTGAAGGAGGATGCCCACGGACGCGACCGCGTGGAACTGGCCCTGCAGGGCGGCTGCACGCTCAACCTCACGCCCCATCAGGCGCGCGTGCTGGCGACCGAACTCATCATGGCGGTGAATCGCGCCGAGGTCCGCAACAACCTCAGGCACAGCCAGAACATGGTGCGCGGCGGCCAGCCGTCGGTCGAGCACAAGCGCAGCCCGTTCAACCAGGCGTTCGCCAAGTAAGGGATTTCAAGGCCGGTCGGCTTCGACCGGACCGGGGTAGCGGGCAGCCAGGCTTGAACTACCCTATAAGACGCCCCGCATTGTCGGCGGCAGGCCATCCGTGATAGGGTGGCGTCAGGCGCGAAGGACTCGTCCTCGCGCCTTTTGTTTTCATTTTCCGCAGGACTCCGCCATGGCCGTCATCGAACTCACCAAGGACAATTTCGAATCCACCATCAACGGCAACGACGTCGTCGTCGTCGACTTCTGGGCGCCCTGGTGCGGTCCCTGCCGCGGCTTCGCGCCGATCTTCGAGGCCGCCGCCGAAAAGCACGCCGGCATCGTCTTCGCCAAGGTCAACACCGAAGTCGAGCAGGAACTGGCGGGCTACTTCCAGATCCGCTCCATTCCCACCCTGATGGTATTCCGCGAGCAGGTCATCCTGTATTCCGAAGCCGGCTCGCTGCCCGCCAATGCGCTGGATTCGCTGATCGAACAGGTGATGGGCCTGGACATGGCGCAGGTCCACAAGGACATCGCCGAGCAGCAGGCCCAAAGTCAGGCTTAAGTCCTGTCCGTCAGCAGCTGCCGCAGCAGCGGCAGCGTGATCGGCCGCCGCGTTTCCAGACTGAAGCGGTCGAGCGCCTCCAGCACCCCGAGCAGGCTCTGCATGTCGCGTGCGGTGTGCATCAGCAGATAGTCGGCCACCTGCGCTTCCAGACGGAAGCCCAGCGACTCCGCGTGCCGCGCCAGGGCGGCGCGTTTCTCCGCATCGTCCAGCGGCAGCAGCTGGAACACCAGTCCCCAGCCCAGCCGCGTGCGCAGTTCCGGCATGACGTTCAACTCGGCCGGCGCCGTATTGCCGGCAGCCAGCCACAGGCCGCCGGCCTCGCGCACCTGGTTGTAGACGGCGAAGCCCGCCGCCTGTTGCGCGGCGTCCCAGGCGTCCACCTGATCGGCCACCACGACCGGCGCGGCGTGCAAGCCGCCGCGCGCCACGTTCAGCCCGTGCGCCGCGCAGGCGTTCGCCCAGGCTTCCAGCAGGTAGCTCTTGCCGCTGCCTGGCGCGCCCCACACGTACACCGCGCGTTCCTCCGCGGTGCCGGCCAGCATGGCGTCGAGCTGGAGCATGAGTTCGGCGTTGCGCCCGGCAACGAAGCGCGCGAGTTCGGGGCGGGCGGGAGGCCGGATGTCGAGGAGCAGTTGCCGCATAGGCGCGCAAGCATACGCAAAAGACGCAGCCCCCGCCATGCGGGGAGCCGGACGCCCCCGCTATACTTCTCTCCCTGATCGAATTCCACTTGATGATGCCGCAATGAGCCTCGCCTTCCCCGTTCCCGTCAAACCCGCGATCGTGGCGCCGCCCATGGTCGA
>JBGAFQ010000028.1:0-34363 GCA_044227195.1 Thiobacillus sp. | reverse complement strand
GTCGCCGAAGACAAGCTGGGCATGCTGAAGGAAGACGCAGAAAAGATGCGTGCGAAGGACCTGCACGAACTGCTCCGCGCCTGGGAAAACTACCACCGTATCCTGACGGCGGAAGCCCACATGAAGCACATCCAGTTCCGCGAAGAAAGCCGTTACCCCGGCTTCTACTACCGCATGGACAAGAACTTCGTCGATGAGGAAAACTGGCACTGCTTCGTGAACTCGGTCTACGACAAGAACTCCAAACAGTGGAACTGCTTCAAGCGCGCCCACGTGGATATCGTCGACAAGTCCAAGCTGTTCAAGCCCGCTGCGCACTAAGCAACTGGTTCGTCAGTACACTCCGGGCGCCCCAGTGGCGCCCGGTTTTTTGGGCGCCGCTCAATCAATGCGGCGCGCCCGGTTTTTTGTACGGCACCCGATCATTGCTGCGTATCCGGTTTTTCCGGTTCAATACCAGCGAGACCGACGGGGTGTTTGTTCAGCATCCAGCCGAAAACGCGTACCCTTCGCTTTCGCCTGTGTGTTGACTGTTGTTGGGCCCTGCGCCCGAAAGGTAGTGAAGAAATGAACGAAGCCGAATTCAAGGACATCATCGCCGACTCGCCCTTCGCGGGCAGTCCGGTCAAACCCATCATGCTGGCGGAGGATGCGAAGCTGCAGTTCCGCTGCCACCGCAACGTCAAGTGCTGGAACGCGTGCTGTTCCAACATCGACATCCCGCTCACGCCCTACGACGTGCTGCGTCTGAAAAAACGCCTCGACATGCCCTCGGGCGAATTCCTCAAGCAGTATTCCGTGCCCTTCGAAATGGACAAGGACGGCATGCCCGGCATCAAGCTGAAGCCGGTCGAAGGCGGCACCGCCTGCCAGTTCATGAAACCCGAAGGCTGCGGCGTCTACGAAGACCGTCCGACGGCCTGCCGCTACTACCCGGTCGCGCTCCTGACCATGCGGCGCTCCGACGAATACTTCGATCGCAGCGCCTACGCGATGGTGAAGGAAGCGCACTGCCTCGGTCATTTCGAGGACAAGACGCAGACCATCGAGGAATACCGCCGCGACCAGGGCGTCGACGAGTACGACCGGAAGGCGCACGCCTGGCGCCAGCTGGTGGTCAAGCGCAAGTCGGCCGGCCCGGCCATCGGCAAGCCCACCCCGGTGTCGAACCAGCTCTTTTTCATGGCGAGCTACGACGTCGACCGCTTCCGCGCCTTCGTCATGAGCGAGAGCTTCAACGAAACCTACGACATCCCGGTCGAGATCATGGCGACGCTGATCGCCGACGACGAAGCCCTGCTCGACTTCGGCCTCAACTTCCTGCGTCACACCCTGTTCGGCGAGAAATTCGTCGAGGAGCGGCCGGACGCCTACGAAAAGCGCCTTGCCCGCCGCCGCGCGCTGGCCGAGCAGCAGAAGGAAGCCGAGTTCCAGCAGAAGATGGATCTCGAGGAAGACAAGTACTCGGGCGAGCATTGAGCACGATGCGGCATCTCCTCCCGCTGACTGGCTGTCTGATCATGCTGTTGTCGAACGGCGCAGTGGCCGACTCGCTCAACAAGTGCATCGACGCGCAGGGCATGGTCACCTATTCCAACCTGCCCTGCAAGAATGCACGCGAGACGCGCAAGGTGGAAATCGATCCGGCGCCGCTGCCGGAACCCTTGCGAGCTGCATCCAAGCCGCAAACCGTCAAGCTCGCCCCGCCGGCGGCGCCCGCGCAACAGGTGGAAAAGGAAGAACCGGCCGCCCTCAAGCTCGACGCCCGGCGCAACCCCGGCAAACCTGCCGCGCGTCCGCCCGCCGGCAAATGCGACACGCTCTCCGACAAGCTCGGCCGCGTGTTCGACAAGATGGACGCCGCCCGCCGCAAGGGTTACACGCAAAAGCAGATGGACGACTGGAACCAGGAAGCGAAGGATCTCGAACGCCAGAAACAGCAAGCCGGCTGCTTCTGAACCGGCCCCGACCATGAACGCACGCACCCTCGACCCTGCCCACCACCTCATCGAAAAAGAGCCATATTACGAAGCCGTCGGCGACGAAATCCAGCTCTTCGAGGCCGCGTACCGTCAGCAGATCCCCATACTGCTGAAAGGCCCCACCGGTTGCGGCAAGACGCGCTTCATGGAACACATGGCCTGGCGGCTCAAGCGCCCGCTCATCACCGTGTCGTGCCACGACGACCTCACCGCCTCCGATCTGGTCGGGCGCTATCTGGTCAAGGGGGGAGAAACCGTATGGGTCGACGGCCCGCTGACCCGCGCCGTACGCTGCGGCGGGATCTGCTATCTGGATGAAATCGTCGAGGCGCGCAAGGACACCATGGTGGTGATTCATCCGCTTGCGGACGACCGCCGCACCCTGCCAATGGAGAAGCTCGGCCAGATCGTCGAGGCACCGCCCGAATTCTGTCTGGCGATTTCCTACAATCCCGGCTACCAGAGCGTCCTGAAGGATTTGAAGCAATCGACGCGGCAACGCTTCGTCGCGCTCGAATTCGACTACCCCTCGGCCGAACTCGAACGGCGCATCGTCGCCAGCGAATCCGGCGTACCGGAAGCGGTCGCCGCCAACCTCGTGCGCTTCGCGCAGATGACGCGCAACCGGCAAGCTCATCGCCGACGGCGTGAGTCCCGTGTCGGCGTGCAAATCCGCAGTCGCACAGGCCGTCACCGACGACGACGACATGCTGAAGGCGATCCAGGAGCTGTCCTCCTCCATCTTCTGATGGCCCAGCCAGCGCTGACTGCCGCCGAAATGGAAACCAGCCTGCACGTCTGGCTGGATACCGAATTCACCTTTTTCAAGGTCGAGGAGCTTGCCGCCGAACTCGCGCCGCTGGCGCGCGACGAGCAGGATTTCATCCTCGGCTGGATCCGCCGCATCGCCTCGACCCACATCACGCTCGCCTGGCAGTTCGGCCGCCGCGCGCCGGCGCTGCTGCCGCGCATGGAACGGCGCCTGCTGGAAGCCTGGGCGGTACACACCTGCGACGTGTTCGACCGCACCGGCCTGCAGACCGCGCTGCGCGTGATGGAAGAAGCCGACAGCTTCGACGAGCAGCAGCACCGCAACGACGCAGCCGGCGCGCTGTTCGACGAGATCGCGCCGGTGCTCGGCAACTTCGTCTGCGGCCTCTCCGGCCGCCGGCTCAAACTGGAACAAGGCGATGCCGCCTGGACCGACGGCGAACGCATCGTGCTGCCCCCGCTGATCGCCGCGCTGCCGGACGAGACCGACAACTTCCAGCTCGCCAAGGTCCAATCGACGCGGCAACGCTTCGTCGCGCTCGAATTCGACTACCCCTCGGCCGAACTCGAACGGCGCATCGTCGCCAGCGAATCCGGCGTACCGGAAGCGGTCGCCGCCAACCTCGTGCGCTTCGCGCAGATGACGCGCAACCTCAAGGGCAGCGGCCTGGAGGAAGGCGCCTCGACACGCTTGCTGGTGCACGCCGGCAAGCTCATCGCCGACGGGGTGAGTCCCGTATCGGCGTGCAAATCCGCAGTCGCACAGGCCGTCACCGACGACGCCGACATGCTGAAGGCGATCCAGGAGCTATCCTCCTCCATCTTCTGATGGCGCAAGTTCCGCTCACTGCCGCCGAAATGGAAACCAGCCTGCACGTCTGGCTGGATACCGAATTCACCTTTTTCAAGGTCGAGGAGCTTGCCGCCGAACTCGCGCCGCTGGCGCGCGACGAGCAGGACTTCATCCTCGGCTGGATCCGCCGCATCGCCTCGACCCACATCACGCTCGCCTGGCAGTTCGGCCGCCGCGCGCCGGCGCTGCTGTCGCGCATGGAACGGCGCCTGCTGGAAGCCTGGGCGGTGCACACCTGCGACGTGTTCGACCGCACCGGCCTGCAGACCGCGCTACGCGTGATGGAAGAAGCCGACAGCTTCGACGAGCAGCAGCACCGCAACGACGCAGCCGGCGCGCTGTTCGACGAGATCGCGCCAGTGCTCGGCAACTTCGTCTGCGGCCTCTCCGGCCGCCGGCTCAAACTGGAACAAGGCGATGCCGCCTGGACCGACGGCGAACGCATCGTGCTGCCCCCGCTGATCGCCGCGCTGCCGGACGAGACGGACAACTTCCAGCTCGCCAAGGTCATGGTTGCGCTCTTGTGGGCGCAGACCCGCTTCGGCACCCTGCGCATCGATTTCGCCGAGATCGGCAAGCGCTACGACGACCCGGACCGCGCCCTGGCGCGGCTGCATGCGCTGGAAACCCTGCGGCTTTCCGCTCTCATCGCGCGCGAACTGCCCGGCCTGCATCGCGAGATGCAGCGGCTGCGCGATGCGCTGGACGCGCCGCTGCAGCCGGGCTGGCACGCATTCGCAGCGGCCCTCGGTGCGCCGGATGCCAGCGAATCCAGCAGTCTGGTCCTGCTCGACGCCGCCTACGCCTTCGACGATTGTCCGGCATGGCACGACCAGGGCGGCCTGCGGCCCGACGCCATCGCCGCCGCGCGCGCCGTGCGGCTGGAAAAGGAAAAGGCGCGATTACGCATCAAGCTCGCCGAGCTGCTCGAAGAACACGCCGCCCAACAGGACACGCCCGAAGAAACGCGCGCGCAACCCGACATCGACGTCACGCCACGCGACGAGAACGGCGCACTCGACTTCGAGATCACCCTTGACGGCGCACCGCTGGCACCGCCCGACGATGTGAAACAGCTGCTCACCTCGGTATATCTCGATTTCGGCGAGATCCCGCCGGAATACCTCTCCCCGGCCGGCGAAGGCGAATACGATCCCGCGCATGTCTTCGATCAGCCCGAGGATCCCGACGCTGTATGGCATGGCACCTATCACGAGAAAGGTGCCGAGCTGTACCCCGAGTGGGATCACGGCCGCCAGCACTACCGCAAGAACTGGTGCGTGATGCGCGAAAAGGCGGTGCCGCCCGTGTACGACGATTTCGTGCGCGACACGCTCGGCAAGCACAGCGGGCTGGTGCGGCACCTGCGCAGGAAATTCGAGGCCTTGCGAGACGAGAACCGGCTCGACAAGCGCCAGACCCAGGGCGACGAGATCGACCTCGACGCGCTGATCGAGGCGCTGGCCGACGCGCGCGACGGCCGCGAGATGAGCGACCGCCTGTTCCAGCAGATGCACCGCGCCGAACGCAACATCGCCGTCGCCTTCCTGGTCGACATGAGCGGCTCGACCAAGGGCTGGATCAACGAGGCCGAACGCGAGGCGCTGATCCTGCTGTGCGAGGCGCTGGAACTGCTGGGCGACCGCTACGCGATCTACGGCTTTTCCGGCACCACCCGCAAGCGCTGCGAACTCTTCCGCATCAAGACCTTCGACGATGCCTACGACGACGAGGTGAAGGCGCGCATTTCCGGTATCCGGCCGCAGGAATACACGCGCATGGGCTTCGCGCTGCGCCACATGACCAAGCTCCTGAACCGGGTCGAGGCGAAGACCCGCGTGCTGGTGACGCTGTCCGACGGCCGCCCCGACGACTACTTCGACGTGTACCGGGGCGAGTATGGCGTCGAGGACACCCGCATGGCGCTGCTCGAAGCCAGCCGCACCGGCGTCCACCCCTTCTGCATCACGCTCGACCGCGACGCACGCGACTATCTCCCCCACATGTACGGCGCGGCGCGTTACGTCATCCTGGACGACGTGCGACAATTACCAGTCAAGGTCACCGACATCTACCGCCGCATCACGACATGAGTCTCGCTTCGCTCGCCCTCTCCCCGTCCCTCTCCCGCTTGCGGGAGAGGGAGATCAGGTCATGCCCATGTCGATCGACGAACTGAAAGTGGGATTTTTCTACAGCAACGGGGCCTATGGTCGCACCTGGGGCGTGCGCCAGCTGGCAGAAATCGCCATCGAACCAGGCTCGGGCGCGGCCGTGTACCACTTCAGGGGGGTCGCCGGCACCTGCCGCCGCAAGAAGGGCCATTGCAGTCCGGAAGAGTTCGCACGCTGGGCCAAATATCAGGTTGCCCTGATGGAAAACGACTGGAAACGGGTGGGCGGCGACCCCGTCGCCGAACCCGGGTCGGCCTAGGCCTCTTCGCCGGCAGCATCCGAAGCCGGCGCGGCCTCGGTGTGTCGCGTCGGCTGCGTGCCCAGGTAGTCCATCACCGCGTAGGTCAGCACGCTGCACCCCATGCCGTCGAGCGCCGAGATGGCGAACACCGGCCCGGCCCAGCCATAGTCCGCCACGAACTTCGCCACCACCGCCTCGCGCTCGGCCTCGTCCACCATGTCGAGCTTGTTCAGCACTAGCCAGCGCGGCTTCTCGTAGAGTGCCTGATCGTACTTGCGCAGTTCCTCGACGATGGCGCGCGCCTCGTGCACCGGGTCGCCGGCTTCCCAGCGCGGCGAGATGTCGACCAGATGCAGCAGCAGCCGGGTGCGCTGCAGGTGCCGCAGGAACTGATGCCCCAGCCCCGCGCCTTCCGCTGCGCCCTCGATCAAACCGGGAATGTCGGCGATGACGAAGCTGCGTTCGCTGTCGACGCGCACCACCCCCAGGTTCGGAGCCAAGGTGGTGAAGGGATAATCGGCGACCTTGGGACGCGCCGCCGACACGGCCCGAATGAAGGTCGACTTGCCTGCGTTGGGCATGCCGAGCAGGCCCACGTCGGCCAGCACCTTCAGTTCCATCGCCAGTTCGAATTCCTCGCCCGGTTCGCCCAGCGTGTGCTGGCGCGGGGCGCGGTTGATGCTGGATTTGAAATGGATGTTGCCGAGTCCGCCCTTGCCGCCCCTGGCCAGGCAGACTTCTTGCCCGTTTTCAGCCAGGTCGGCGACCACTTCGCCGCTGTCGATGTCGGTGAACACCGTGCCGACCGGCACGCGGATGGTCAGATCTTCCCCGCCCTTGCCGTAGCATTGCGCGCCGCGCCCGTTCTCGCCCTTTTGCGCCTTGAAGATACGGGTGTAGCGAAATTCGACCAGGGTATTGATATTGCAGTCGGCCACGGCGTAGATGCTGCCGCCGCGTCCGCCGTCGCCGCCGTCCGGCCCGCCCTTGGGGATGTACTTCTCGCGGCGGAACGAAGCGCTGCCGTCGCCGCCCTTGCCGGCGATGACCTGGATTTTGGCTTCGTCGATGAATTTCATGGTCTGGTCCGGAAACAAAAAAGCCCTATCCGGCGGGACAGGGCTTTTTGCAAAGAAAGGTAAGATCAGGCCGCGACAGGCTCGATGCGCACCACTTTGCGACGGGCTGCGCCCTTGATCTCGAACTTGACGGTGCCGTCGGTCTTGGCGAACAGGGTGTGATCCTTGCCGATGCCGACGTTGTCGCCCGGATGGAACTGGGTGCCGCGCTGGCGCACGATGATGTTGCCGGCCAGGACCAGTTCACCGCCATAGCGCTTCACGCCCAGGCGTTTCGACTCCGAATCGCGGCCGTTACGCGAACTGCCGCCTGCTTTTTTATGTGCCATGGTGTGTGCTCCTTATTATGCGGAAATGCCGGCGATCTGCACTTCGGTGTAGTACTGGCGATGGCCCTGGCTCTTGCGGTAATGCTTCCGGCGACGCATCTTGAAAATCTTGATCTTGTCGCCGCGCGCCTGATCCAGCACGGTGGCCTTGACCGTCGCGCCGCGCAGCAGCGGCGCGCCCATCTTGATCTCGCCGTCGCCGCCCACCATCAACACCTGGTCGAAGGTGATCTCGCTACCGATTTCGGCATCCAGCTTTTCGATTTTCAGTTTGTCGCCAGCGCTCACGCGATACTGCTTGCCGCCGGTTTTGATGACTGCGTACATGGGGGGTCTCCAAACCATTCGATCCCAGGAAAACGCGGCATTCTAACGATGAAACCGATAAGAGTCAAATAGTTGGCCGGGTTTTTCCTGTCCCATCCCGATGCGGTGAAAAACCCCGGCCGGGCTGCTACCATTGCGGCACGTATTTCCGAATAAAACAAAGTCCTGATCGTGTCCCTGGAGCGCCTGCAAACCTTTCTGGCCGACGACATGCATGCCGTCGACCAGGTCATCCGCCAAAGCCTGTATTCCGACGTGGTGCTGATCCGCCAGGTGTCCGAATACATCATCAACAGCGGCGGCAAGCGGCTGCGCCCCGCCCTGGTGCTGCTTTCGGCCGGCTGTTTCAACTATTCCGGCAAGGCCCATCACGAACTCGCCGCCGTGGTCGAATTCATCCACACCGCTACGCTGCTGCACGACGACGTGGTCGACGAATCCGAGTTGCGACGCGGTCGCGAAACCGCCAACGCGCTATTCGGCAATGCCGCCAGCGTGCTGGTGGGGGACTTCCTGTATTCGCGCGCGTTCCAGATGATGGTCGCGGTCGACAACATGGAAGTCATGCGCATCCTGTCCGACGCCACCAACACCATCGCCGAAGGCGAGGTGCTGCAGCTGCTGAACTGCCACGACCCGGACATCGACGAGGAAAACTACCTGCGCGTCATCCGCTACAAGACCGCCAAGCTGTTCGAGGCCGCCGGCCGGCTCGGCGCCGTCATCGGCGGCGGCAGCGAGGCCGAGAAGGATGCACTGGGCCGCTACGGCATGCACCTGGGCACCGCGTTCCAGCTCATCGACGACGTGCTCGACTATTCGGGCGATTTCCTCAAGACCGGCAAGAACATCGGCGACGACCTGGCCGAGGGCAAGCCCACCCTGCCACTGTTGTATGCGATGAAGCGCGGCACCCCCGAACAGGCCGCGCGCATCCGCGAAGCCATCGAGCACGGCGGGCTCACCGAGTTCCAGAGCGTGCTTGCCGCGATCAAGGACACGAACGCCCTGCAATACACGCGCGAACAGGCGCAGCGCGAAATCCGGATCGCAAACGATGCGATTTCCGTTCTGCCTGATTCAAATTCCAAATCAGCTTTGCTACAATTAGCGGCTTTCGCGGTCGAGCGTAGTTTCTGACCGCGAAAAAATCCCGGTAGTTCAATCCAATCCGGGTTCCGACGGAACCCGCCATCTGCCTCGGGGTGTAGCTCAGCCTGGTAGAGTACTGCGTTCGGGACGCAGGAGTCGGAGGTTCGAATCCTCTCACCCCGACCATCGTTTATCTCCTGTTTTTCCACCCTCCCGGAGCGGAATGGGCCCACCTTGCGCGCGGGATTGATTTTTGCCGATGCAGCTAGAATCGGCGCTTCATACATCACAGGAGCCACCATGTCCGAACCCGTCGTCTACGATCGCGCGCCCGCCGAGCTTGAACTCGAACCCGGCGAATACTGGTGGTGCGCCTGCGGCCGCTCGATGACGCAGCCGTTCTGCGACGGCTCGCACGAAGGCACAGGCATCGAACCGCAATCCTTCCTCATCCAGGAGAAGCAGACCGTCTGGCTGTGCAACTGCAAGCACACGAAGACCCCGCCCTTCTGCGATGGGACACACAACGACCTGCCGGATGACGCGTTCTGAGTAGCGCATGAACACGCAGCCCGAGCACGTCCTCGACTTCTGGTTCGGCCCGCGGGGAAGCGCGGTCGAGATTGCCGCGCGCCAGGGCAGGCTGTGGTTCGGCAAATCTCCAGCGAACGACAGGATCGTCGCCGACCGTTTCAGCGAGACGTTGGTTGCCGCGCGCGCCGGGCGGCTCGCACACTGGGTGAAATCGCCCCAAGGCCGGCTCGCGCTCGTCATCGTGTTCGACCAGTTCCCGCATCACATCCACCGCGACCAGCCGTTCGCCTTTGCCACGGATCCGCAGGCGCTCGAACTCGCCATGGATGCGCTCGCCGAAGGCGACGATCGGCAGTTGACGATGATCGAGCGCGTATTCCTGTATCTGCCGCTGGAACATGCCGAATCGCCGGCCATGCAGGAACACGCGGTGGCCTTGTACGACGCGCTGTTGCGCGAGGCCAGCGCGGACGAACGCGAACTGTTCGAAAGTTTTCTCGATTACGCAAAGCGTCATCGCGACGTGGTGGCGCGTTTCGGACGTTTCCCGCATCGCAACGCCGTCCTCGGCCGGCCGTCCACCGCCGAGGAGCTCGAATTCCTGAAACTGCCGGGCTCGCACTTTTAACGCCCGGGGCAGTTAAAATGGCGGGCTTTCGTGCCCCGGCCGCATCATGTCCCGCCAGATCCTCGTCACCTCCGCCCTGCCCTACGCCAACGGCAGCATCCACCTCGGCCATCTGGTCGAATACATCCAGACCGACATCTGGGTGCGCTTCCAGAAAATGCGCGGCCACGACTGCCGCTATATGTGCGCCGACGACACCCACGGCACGGCCATCATGCTGCGCGCGGAAAAGGAAGGCATCACGCCGGAAACGCTGATCGGGCGGGTGTGGGACGAACATACGCGCGACTTCGCCGGCTTCCACATCGGCTTCGACCATTACTACTCGACGCATTCGGACGAGAACCGCGCGCTCGCTTCGAAGATCTATCTCGCACTGAAGGACGCGGGGCTGATCGAAGTCAAGACCATCGCGCAGATGTTCGACCCGGTGAAGAACCTGTTCCTGCCGGACCGCTTCATCAAGGGCACCTGCCCGAAGTGCGGCGCGGCGGACCAGTACGGCGACAACTGCGAGGTCTGTGGCGCGACCTACAGCCCCACCGAACTCAAGAACCCGGTGTCGGCCGTGTCGGGCGCCACGCCGGTGCACAAGGATTCCGAGCACTACTTCTTCAGGCTCGGCGACTGCGAGGCCTTCCTGCGCGAATGGACCCGCTCGGGCACCCTGCAGGACGAAGCATCCAACAAGATGCAGGAGTGGTTCGCCTCTGGCCTGTCGAACTGGGACATCAGCCGCGACGCGCCCTACTTCGGCTTCGAGATTCCCGGTGCGCCGGGCAAATACTTCTACGTCTGGCTCGACGCCCCGGTGGGCTACATGGCGAGTTTCGCCAAATATGCAGCGGATAGCGGCCTCGACTTCAATGCCTGGTGGGGTGCCGATTCGAAGACCGAGCTGGTGCACTTCATCGGCAAGGACATCCTGTATTTCCACGCGCTGTTCTGGCCGGCCATGCTGAAATTTTCCGGCCACCGCCTGCCGACCGCGGTGTACGCGCACGGTTTCCTCACCGTCAACGGCCAGAAGATGTCGAAGTCGCGCGGCACCTTCATCACCGCCGCCAGCTACCTCGAACAGGGTCTCAACCCCGAGTGGCTACGCTACTACTACGCCGCCAAGCTGAACGGCTCGATGGAGGACATCGATCTCAACCTCGACGACTTCGTCGCACGCGTGAACTCGGACCTGGTCGGCAAGTTCATCAACATCGCCAGCCGCACCGCGGGGTTCATCGAGAAGAACTTCGACGGCAAGCTCGCCGAGGGCGTGGCGAACATCGAACTCATCGGTGCCTTCCAGGCGGCGGCCGACACGATCGCCGCCCACTACGAAGCGCGCGACTACGCCAAGGCCCTGCGCGAAATCATGGCGCTGGCCGACCGCGCCAACCAGTACGTCGCCGACGAAAAACCCTGGGAACTGGCGAAGAAGCCCGAAGCCGTATATCGCCTGCACGAGGTCTGTACCGTCGCGCTGAACTGCTTCCGTCTGCTGACGCTGTATCTCAAGCCCGTACTGCCCAGGCTCGCCGGACAGGTCGAAGCATTCCTCGACGTCGTCCCGCTGGCGTGGGACGACGCGCAGACGCTGTTCCTCCGCCACCGCATCAAGGCCTACAGCCACCTGATGACCCGTATCGACCCGAAAGCCATCGAAGCCATGGTAGAAGCCAACAAGCAAAACCTCGAACCGACGCCCGCCCCGGCACCCGCGCGCCACGCCGAAGCCCAGGCGCACGCCGCACAGCCTGCTGCAGCCGCTGCCCCCGTCGCCGACACGATCAGCATCGACGACTTCGCCAAAATCGACCTGCGCATCGCGCGCATCGCCCAGGCCGAACACGTCGAAGGCGCCGACAAGCTGTTGCGCCTCACGCTCGATCTCGGCGAACTGGGCACGCGCCAGGTGTTCGCCGGCATCAAGTCGGCCTACGCACCCGAAACCCTGGTCGGCCGGCTGACGGTGATGGTCGCCAACCTGGCCCCGCGCAAGATGAAATTCGGCATGAGCGAGGGCATGGTGCTGGCTGCTTCGGGCGATGCCCCCGGCCTCTTCATCCTGTCGCCCGACAGCGGCGCGCAACCGGGCATGAAGGTGAAATAGGCGATGCAGACCCGGCGCCTGCGCATCCACGGCCGCGTGCAGGGGGTATGGTTTCGCGAATCGATGCGGCGCGAAGCCGAACGGCTCAGCGTGGCCGGCTGGGTACGCAACCTGCCGGACGGCAGCGTCGAAGCGGTCGTGCATGGCGACGCCGTGGCAGTGGACGCGCTGATCGCGTGGTCGCATAACGGCCCGCCGCTCGCCACGGTGGAGCGCGTCGAAATCGAGGAAGCCGAGGGCGTGTTCACAGGCTTCGAGAAACGCCCCGGGCCCTAGGCTCAATACCGGAATAGCAGGCAAAAAAATGCCCGGCTCACTGAGCCGGGCGGAGTATCCACCAAAGGAGGAGGATTGGAGGAGACAACACTGATCACCATTGCAGCGCATCAGTGTTATTAGAATTCTCTAATATTAGATTACACTTGTCAACAGGCCTGTTGCCAAAAAGGCATGAATTGGTATTTATGTGTCAATCGCGCCACGACCGAGAAACCACAGCTGCTCGCGAACCCGCGCCCAATCAAGCTTCCCGTCAATAGATGACGCTGACCGCCCCGGGTTTGAGCCAGCCGGTCAGGGATTCCAGCAGCCGGTCGTCCAGCCGTACCCGCCAGTCCTCGCCCAGCCGCACCCGGCACTGCGCCTGCGGGTTGCGGTACTCCACCCATACCGGGCAGCCCCCCTCCCCTTGCGTATAGGGCGTGAGCAATTCGGCCAGCTTGCGTCCGGCGTGGGATTGCACGTGGCACTCGCCGTTGCAGGCCAGCCTCAGGCCCTGAGCGAAGCGTGTTCTGGCGCCAGCCAGATCGTAGATGCGGTCGGCCGTCACCCTGACACCGCCTGAGTAATCGTCGCGGTTGACCTTGCCCTCGACGATCAGCAGGGCGTCTTCCTTCAACAGGTGACGATGCTGCTCGTAGAGTTCGTTGAAGATCACGACCTCGACCTGCGCGCTGGCGTCGTCGAGCAGCAGGATCAGCATCTTGCCGCGGCGCGTCATCTGGGTGCGCAGGGACACCGCGACGCCGGCCAGGATCGTCGGCTCGCGCGACGGCTCCAGACTGTCCAGGCGCCGTTTCGCGAAGGCCGCGATTTCGGATTCGAACGCGGTAAAGGGGTGGCCGCTGAGATAGAAACCGATCGCGGATTTCTCCTGCAGCAGCATGTCGGGTTCCGCCCAGCGCGGCACGTCGACCAGCGCTTCCTCCACCGTGTCCGATTCGCCGAACAACCCCGCCTGGCCGCCGCAGCGGGCCGCCTGGTCGGCCGACTCGAGCGCGACACCGACCGAGGCGAACAGGCTGGCGCGATGGTCGTTGATCATATCGAACGCGCCCGCCTTGACCAGCGCCTCGAGCACGCGGCGGTTGAGGTAGCGCTTGTCGATCCGCCGCGTCAGGTCGAACAGGCCCTTGTAGGGGCCGTTCGCCTCGCGCTCCGCGACGATGGCGTTGATCGCGGCTTCCCCTGTGCCCTTGATCGCACCGAGACCATAGCGAATCTCGGTCTTCGAGACGGGTTCGAACCGATGCAGAGACTGGTTGATGTCGGGCGGCAGGATGGTCAGGTCGTTGGCGACGCAATCCTCGATGAAAATGCGCACCTTGTCGGTGTCCGACAATTCCGACGACATCGTCGCCGCCATGAATTCGGCCGGGTAATAGGCCTTGAGCCAGGCGGTGTGATACGCCACCAGCGCGTAGGCCGCCGAGTGCGACTTGTTGAAGCCGTATTCGGCAAACTTCTCCATCAGGTCGAACAGACGCTCGGCCAGTTTGGCATCGACCCCGCGGTTGGTCGCGCCGGACAGGAAGATTTCCCGCTGCTTGGCCATTTCCTCCGGCTTCTTCTTGCCCATCGCGCGCCGCAGCAGATCGGCGCCGCCGAGGCTGTAACCCGCCAGAATCTGCGCGATCAGCATCACCTGTTCCTGGTAGACGATGATGCCGTAGGTGGACTTCAACACCGGCTCCAGGTCGGGATGGAAGTACTCCGGTTTCTGCTTGCCCTGCTTGCGCGCGATGAAGTCGTCCACCATGCCCGAGCCCAGCGGGCCCGGCCGGTTGAGCGCCATCAGCGCGATGATGTCCTCGAAAGTGTCGCCCTTGAGGCGTTTCTCCAGATCCTTCGCCGAGCGCGATTCGGACTGGAACACGGCGGTGGTATTGCCGTCGGCGAAAAGCCGGTAGACCGCCGGATCGTCGAGCCGCAGATCCTCCAGCCGGAAATGCTCCATGCCCGGCTGGCGGCGCACGAAACGCACGGCCTCGGCGAGGATGGTCAGGGTACGCAGGCCGAGGAAGTCGAACTTGACCAGGCCGACCGCTTCCACGTCGTCCTTGTCGTACTGCGACACCACCGAGTCCGAGCCCTCGGCGCGGTAGAGCGGACAGAAATCGGTGAGCCTGCCCGGCGCGATCAGCACGCCCCCCGCGTGCATGCCGACGTTGCGGGTGAGTTCCTCCAGCTTTTCGGCCAGGCCGAAAAGTTCGCGCACTTCTTCCTCGGCGTCGTAGCGTTCCTTCAGTTGCGGCTCCATCTCCAGCGCTTTCGCCAGCGACACCGGTTTCACGCCCTCGATCGGCACCAGCTTGGAAAGCTTGTCGCAGTAGGTGTAGGGCATGTCGAGCACGCGGCCGACGTCGCGGATCACCGACTTGGAACCCAGCGTGCCGAAGGTCGCGATCTGCGATACGGCACCATGGCCGTACTTGTCCTTAACGTACTGGATCACGCGTTCGCGCTTGTCCTGGCAGAAGTCGACGTCGAAGTCGGGCATCGACACCCGCTCGGGATTGAGGAAGCGCTCGAACAGCAGATCGTAGGCGAGCGGGTCGAGGTCGGTGATGCCGAGCACGTAGGCCACCAGCGAGCCCGCGCCCGAACCGCGCCCCGGGCCGACCGGTACGTCGTTGTGCTTGGCCCAGTTGATGAAGTCCGCCACGATCAGGAAGTAGCCGGGAAAGCCCATCTGCACGATAGTGCCGAGCTCGAATTCCAGCCGCGCGACGTATTCCGCGCGCTTGGCCTCGCGCGCCTCCGCCTCGGGGTAGAGCTGGACGAGCCGTTCTTCCAGCCCTTCGTATGCGCGGCTCCTTATGTAGTCGTCGAGACTCATGCCATCCGGTGTGGGGAAATCCGGCAGCCGGCTCTTGCCCAGCGTGAGTTCCAGATTGCAGCGCTTGGCGATCTCGACGCTGTTGGCCAGCGCCTCCGGCAAATCGGCGAACAGCGCGGTCATCTCGTCAGGCGCCTTCAGGTACTGCTCGGCGGTAAAGGGCCGCGCCCGGCGCGGGTCGCCCAGCATCATGCCCTCGGCGATGCAGACGCGCGCCTCGTGCGCCTGGAAGTCGTCGGCCGAGAGGAACTGTACGGGGTGCGTCGCCACGCTCGGCAGACCGAGTTCCTGTCCGATGTCGAGCAGGCCGTCGATCAGGCGTTCGGCATGCGGCTGGCCGTAGCGCTGCAGTTCGAGGTAATAGCGGCCGGGAAAACAGACGGCCCACTGTTCGGCTTCGCGCCGCGCCGCATCGGGCTTGTCGTCGAGCAGGGCCTGCGCGACGCTGCCCTGCGCACCGCCCGACAGCGCGATCAGGCCGCTGCTGTCTTCAAGCAGCCAGGCCGGATCGATTTCCGCGTGGCCGCGGTGCAGGTTTTCCTGGAAGGCGCGCGACAGCAATTCGCACAGGCGCCGGTAGCCTGCCGCGTGCTGCACCAGCAGCAGCAGCCGCGAGGGACGCGCGCGGTCGGCGTGGTTCGTCACCCAGACGTCGCAGCCGAAAATCGGTTTCACGCCCTTGCCCCGCGCCGCACGGTAGAACTTCACCCAGCCGAAGGTGTTGGACAGATCGGTCAAGGCCAGCGCGGGCATGCCGGCGTCCTTCGCCTTCGCTACCGCATCGTCCAGCCGCACCAGGCCGTCGGTCACCGAGAACTCGGAGTGCAGGCGAAGGTGAATAAAACGCGGATCGGACATGAGCGGGACAAGGGGAATACAGGCTGGCATTTTAACGCCGCACGCGCAGGGTGGCGGCGGCGGCCGGGAAACAAAAAAGGCAGCCGAGGCTGCCTTTTTGCTCAAACACCTGCCGTCTCAGTTGGCGCGGCGCTTGAATTCGTTGGTGCGGGTATCGATCTCGATCATGTCGCCGATTTCGACGAAGGCCGCGACCGGCAATTCGAACCCGGTGGGCTTGATGCGCGCGGGCTTCATCACCTTGCCCGAGGTATCGCCGCGCACCGCAGGCTCGGTGTATTCGACTTCGCGGATGACAGTGGTCGGCATCTCGACCGAGATCGCCTTGCCGTCGTAGAACACCACTTCGACCGGCATGCCGTCGTCAAGGTAGTTCAGGGCGTCGCCGAGGTTGTCGCCTTCGACTTCGTACTGGTTGTATTCGCTGTCCATGAACACGTAGAGCGGATCGGCGAAGTAGGAATACGTGCAATCCTTGCGGTCCAGCGTCACGGTGTCGAACTTGTCGTCGGCACGGTAGACCGATTCGGCCCCGGCGCCCGTGAGCAGGTTCTTCAGTTTCATCTTGACGACGGAGGCATTGCGGCCGGATTTCGAGAATTCGGCTTTCTGCACCACCATCGGGTCTTTTCCGATCATCACGACGTTGCCGGCGCGGAGTTCCATTGCGGTTTTCATGGGTGTATGTCCTGCTGAGAGCGCTAAGAGTATGAGAAAACTCGCTATTTTAACTTATTTTCAGAAAAATCCACCAGCTTCCGGGTGAGCTGTCCAGCCTTGGCCAGCGTGCCCGGCCAGGCCTGGGCGTGACGGGCGATGGCATCCCTCATGCCCCGCCAGCGTGCCCAGGCCACCGCAGCGTCAGGCGCATCCGGCACCCCGTTCCAGCACCGCCACAAGCCGGCAACCGCCTCCGCCACGGCGGGTGGCGCATCGCGCAGATACAAGGCCAGCAACGCATCCAGCTTGTCCCAGTGTCCCCCCTCGGCCTGCGGGTAGGCCTGCCACACGAGCGGGTGCGCCGCCCATTGCGCACGCACGCAGGAATCCTCGCCGCGCACGAAATTCAGGTCGCACGCCCACAGCAGGTGATCGTAGGCATCCTGGTCGGTGAACGGCAGCACGACGATCTGCAGCGCGCCGCGAACGTGACGCGCCCCCGGCGCCAGGCCCGCCGCCGCCAGCCAGGCCGCCAGCTGCGGCACGATCCGGCCTTCAGGCACCAGACAGCGTACGGGCTGCGCTCCGCTCGCCCAGGCGTCGAGCAGCGCCGGCAGCGCGGGATTTTCATAGGCGAACAGCGAAACGCGCAGTTCGTCCGGCTGCTGCGCGTCCAGCCCCAGACTGCGCCAGTACGCGTCCGCGTCGAACGCCGCACGGCGCGCGGCATATTCTGCCTCGATCAGCAGACCGCCGGTCTCCGGCACGTAGCCGGGAAAGAAGAAATACTTGGTCAGCGGCAGCCGGGGGTGCGGCGACGGCAGGCCGTGATGCGCCGCCACCCAGGGTTCCGCGCTAAGGTATTCGAGATTGATCCACACGGGCGGCGGCAGTTGTTCCGCCATCGCCGTCATGTACGCATCCGGCAGGGCGCAGCCGAAGGCCTCGATCACCCTGCGGGCCGGCGCCACCGCCTCGAACGACGCGGACCAGATGCGTATCGTCACGCCTTCGCAGCGCTGTTCGGGCGCGCGCGCATCGACAGCCGGCCAGATGCGCCGGAACGCGGCCAGGTCGTCCACCCACAGCCGCACCTCGAGCCCGTGATCGCGCGCCAGCCCGCGCGCCAGCCGCCAGGCGACGCCGATGTCGCCGTAGTTGTCGATGACGTTGCAGAAAATATCCCAGTCGGGGCGCATGGCGCGCATCCTAACGCAGCGCGAAACGACAAAGGCTCCTTCCGGAGCCTTTGTCGTTCCGAAAACCGCCCAGGGTCAGCTGGATTTGCCGGACAGGCAGGTTTTCATGAACGCCTTGCGCGCATCGCCCTTCAATGACTTGCCCGACGCCTCGGCGTTGCAATCCTTCATCCGCTGCTGCTGGCTCGCCTTCTTGTCGGCCGCCGCGCCAGACAGGCAGGACTTCATGAAATCCTTGCGCGCGTCGCCGGCCAGATTCTTCTGGCCCGCCTCCGCATTGCAGGATTTCATCCGGTTCTGCTGGGCTGTTTCCGCCCATGCCCCCGTTGAGAACAGCGCGCCCGCCACCAGACCGATCAAAACGATATTCCGCATTGCCCGCCTCCTCGTCGTTGAAATGAAACGTCAGTCTAGCCGAAGCCCTTGTTTTTTCTTGCGATGTACTTGTAAAAATTCAGGTGCGGGAGTAAAAAGCGTGAAGTTTGGTTTCAAGAACCGTACAGGTTTGGCAATACCGCAGGGCATCACCGGGTAGCGCGCTTGAATCAGACCGACGGCACACAACAATTCCGCCGTCCTGTCATCCGCCGGCGCATTCGTGCTTATCGCGGTTATGTGTAGTGTCACGCCAAAGGAGGGAGTTTCAATGGCAACAGGTACTGTCAAATGGTTCAGCGATGCCAAGGGGTTCGGATTCATCACCCCCGATGACGGCGGCGAGGATGTGTTCGCGCACTTCTCGGCCATCCAGTCGAGCGGCTTCAAGACCCTGAAGGAAGGCCAGAAAGTAACGTTCGAAGTCAGCCAGGGCCCGAAGGGCAAGCAGGCCTCGAACATCCAGCCGCAAGGTTGAGTCCGGCCGTTCCGGCAAAAAGCCCCGCGCAAGCGGGGCTTTTTGTTTGACACCTCCGGCTTTTGGCCGGGCAGGCAACACACGCGCTTACATCTTCGCGACCATCGCCTCGGCGAATTGCGAACACTTCACTTCGGTCGCGCCGTCCATCAGGCGCGCGAAGTCGTAGGTCACGGTCTTCGCCTGGATCGCCTTTTCCATGCTGGCGATAATGAGGTCGGCCGCCTCGATCCAGCCCAGGTGGCGCAGCATCATTTCGGCGGAGAGGATGATCGAGCCGGGGTTCACATAGTCCTTGCCGGCATACTTGGGCGCGGTGCCGTGGGTGGCTTCGAACATGGCCACGGTGTCGGAGAGGTTTGCGCCAGGGGCGATGCCGATGCCGCCGACTTCCGCCGCCAGCGCGTCGGAAATATAGTCGCCGTTGAGGTTGAGCGTGGCGATCACGTCGTATTCGTCGGGGCGCAGCAGGATCTGCTGCAGGAAAGCATCGGCGATCACGTCCTTGATGACGATGCCGCCACGTCCATCAACCCCGGGCAGTTCCATCCACGGACCTTCGCCGATGAGCTTGGCACCGAATTCGCGCGCGGCGAGCTCGTAGCCCCATTTCTTGAAGCCGCCCTCGGTGAACTTCATGATGTTGCCCTTGTGCACCAGGGTCACCGACTTGCGCTTGTTGTCGATGGCGTACTGGATGGCCTTGCGGATCAGGCGCTCGGAGCCCTCGACCGACACCGGCTTGATGCCGATGGCCGAGGTCTCGGGAAAGCGGATTTTCTTGACGCCCATTTCCTTCTGCAGGAATTCGATCACCTTCTTCACGTCGGCGCTGCCGGCTTCCCACTCGACGCCCGCATAGATGTCCTCGGTGTTCTCGCGGAAGATCACCATGTCCACCTTTTCGGGCGCCTTCACCGGGCTGGGCACGCCGGTGAAATAGCGCACCGGACGCAGACACACGTAGAGGTCGAGCATCTGGCGCAGCGCCACGTTGAGCGAGCGGATGCCGCCCGAGGTCGGCGTGGTGAGCGGGCCCTTGATCGAGATCACGCAGTCCTTCACCGTCTGCACGGTTTCCTCCGGCAGCCACTGGTCGCCGCCGTAGACCTTGACCGCCTTCTCGCCTGCGTACACTTCCATCCAGGCAATGGCCTTCTTGCCGCCGTAGGCCTTGGCCACGGCTGCATCGACGACGCGGCGCATGGCCGGAGTGATGTCGACGCCGGTGCCGTCGCCTTCGATGAAGGGAATGATGGGCGTGTCCGGCACGTTGAGCGTGTTGTCGGGGTTGACGGTGATTTTCTGGCCGTGGGCGGGAATCTGGATGTGCGTGCTCATGTCTGGTCTCGAAACGATAAAATGCGGGTTTTGCCCCCCACCGAATGTCGCGTCTTGTTCTATTCAACAAACCCTATGGCGTGCTCTCCCAGTTCACACCGGAAGGCCGCTGGCAGGGTTTGCAGGATCACCTCTCGCTGCCGGGTGTATACGCAGCCGGACGCCTGGATGCGGACAGCGAAGGTCTGCTGATTTTAACCGATGACGGAAAACTCCAGAGCCGCATCGCCGACCCGCGGCACAAATTGCCCAAAACCTACTGGGCCCAGGTCGAAGGTGACCCCACCGACGCCGACCTCGAACCCTTGCGCCGCGGCGTCGATCTCGGCGACTTCGTCACCCGGCCGGCCAGGGCGCGCGTCATCGACGAACCCGCCGGACTGTGGCCGCGCAATCCGCCGATCCGCTTTCGCGCGGCCATCCCCACCAGCTGGATCGAACTCGTGATCGCCGAAGGCAAGAACCGCCAGGTGCGCCGCATGACCGCAAAGATCGGCTTCCCCACCCTGCGGCTGATCCGCGCCGCCGTCGGCGAGTGGAACCTGGGCGATCTGCGGCCCGGAGAATGGAAGGAATTGCATGTCTGACGTCTGGCTGCCCCACGTCGTCGCCGCCGCGCTGGTTCAACGTGATGGCAGGTTTCTCTTCGTCGAGGAGGAAACCGCCGACGGCCTGCGCCTCAACCAGCCCGCCGGCCACTGGGAGCGCGGCGAAACCCTGATCGAGGCTGTGCGCCGCGAAGCGCTGGAAGAAACCGCGCACCGCGTCGAGCCCACCGCGCTCCTCGGCTGCTACACCACCCACTACCCGCGCCGCGACATCACCTACCTGCGCTTCGCCTACCTGTGCGACGTCGCCGGCTTCGAACCCGATTACAAACTGGACACCGGCATCGTGCGCGCGGTGTGGCTCACAGCCGAGGAACTCGCCGCACATCCCGTCCCGCACCGCAGCCCCCTGGTCATGCGCTGCGTACAGGATTGCCTCGCCGGCCGGCGCTTTCCGCTGGATTTCGTGACCCACGCATGAGCGCTGCGCCCAACAACGGCAAAGTCGTCGTCGGCCTCTCGGGCGGAGTCGATTCCGCTGTGGCGGCGTATCTGCTCAAGCAGCGGGGCTACGACGTGCTCGGCGTGTTCATGAAGAACTGGGACGACGACGACGGCACCGACGCCTGCACCGCGCGTCAGGATTTTCTCGACGTGCTGGCGGTGGCCGACGTGCTCGACATCGAGGTCGAAGCGGTGAACTTTGCGAAAGAATACAAGGAACGCGTGTTCAGCTACTTCCTCGCCGAATACCAGGCCGGCCGCACGCCCAACCCGGACGTGCTGTGCAACAGCGAGATCAAGTTCAAGGCCTTTCTGGAGGACGCCGTGGCGCGCGGCGCGGCCTTCATCGCCACCGGCCACTACGTCGGCAAAGGACAGGACGCCGCCGGCCGCGCCACGCTGCTGAAGGCCGGCGACGCCAACAAGGACCAGAGCTACTTCCTCTACCGTCTGAACCAGCAGCAGCTCATGCCCGCCCTGTTTCCGCTGGCCGCACTGCCCAAGCCCGAAGTCCGCGCGCTGGCCGAGAAGATCGGCCTGCCCAATGCAAAGAAAAAAGACAGCACGGGGATTTGTTTCATCGGCGAGCGCAATTTCCGGGAATTCCTCGAACGCTACCTGCCGCGCGACCCCGGCGTGATAACCACCCCCGAAGGCCGTGTGGTCGGACAGCACCAGGGGCTCATGTACTACACGCTGGGTCAACGACAGGGCCTGGGCATCGGCGGCCAGAAGGACGGCGACGGCGAACCCTGGTTCGTCGCGGCGAAAGACATGGCCAGCAATACGCTCGTCGTCGTGCAGGGCCATGACCACCCCTTGCTCCAGCGCAGCAGCCTCGGCGCCGCCCAGCTGTCGTGGATTGCGGGTGTGCCCCCCGATCCCGAGCGCCCCTGCACCGCCAAGACCCGTTACCGCCAGCAGGACGCCGCCTGCCACATCAGCACGCTCTACGACGACACACTCGAACTCGTCTTCGATGCGCCGCAATGGGCCGTCACGCCCGGGCAATCCGTGGTGCTGTACGACGGCGAGGTGTGCCTGGGCGGCGGCATCATCACTTAAGCCATTACAATCTCCGCATTCGCCTCCTCAGCCCGCCCCATGTCTCACGCCGAAGCCCCCATCCCCGCCGCCAACTTCATCCGCAACCTCATCGACGAGCAGAATGCCGAAGGGAAATGGGGCGGCCGCGTGGAAACGCGCTTTCCGCCCGAGCCCAACGGCTACCTGCACCTGGGCCACGCCAAGTCGATCTTCCTGAACTTCGGGCTCGCGCGCGACTACGGCGGCGTCTGCCACCTGCGCTTCGACGACACCAACCCCGAGAAGGAATCGCAGGAATACGTCGACTCGATCACCGATTCGGTGAAATGGCTGGGCTTCGACTGGGGCACGCACCTCTACTTCGCGTCGAACTACTTCGACACCATGTACGCCTGCGCCGAGTACCTGATCAACTCGGGCAACGCCTACGTCGATTCGCTTTCCGCCGACGAGATGCGCGCCTATCGCGGCACGCTGACCGAGCCGGGCAAGGACAGCCCCCATCGCAGCCGCAGCATCGAGGAGAACCTCGACCTCTTCCGTAAGATGCGCGCCGGCGAATTCGCCGACGGCGCGCACGTGCTGCGCGCGAAGATCGACATGGCATCGCCCAACATCAACCTACGCGACCCGGCGATTTACCGAATCAAAAGAGCGCACCACCACAACACCGGCGATACCTGGTGCATCTACCCGATGTACACCTACGCCCACCCCATCGAGGACGCGATCGAGCACATCACGCACTCGATCTGCACCCTGGAATTCGAAGACCAGCGCCCGTTCTACGACTGGCTGCTCGACAAGCTCGCCGACGGCGGCTTCTTCACGCGCCCGCTGCCGCAGCAGATCGAGTTCGCGCGGCTGAACCTGACCTACGTCGTGCTCTCCAAGCGCAAGCTCATCCAGCTCGTCGAGGAAAAACACGTGGCCGGCTGGGACGACCCGCGCATGCCCACCCTCGTCGGCGCACGCCGGCGCGGCTACACCGCCGAAGGTTTCCGCCGCTTCACCGACCAGATCGGCGTATCGAAGTCCGACGGCTGGATCGACTACAGCGTGTTCGAGGCCTGCCAGCGCGACGTGCTGAACGACACCGCCCTGCGCCGCATCGCCGTGCTCGACCCGGTCAAGCTCATCATCGACAACTACCCGGCAGGCCAGTCGGAAGACTGCTTCGCGCCCAACCATCCGCAGCAGCCCGATCTGGGCAAGCGCGCCGTGCCGTTCTCACGTGAACTGTGGATCGAGCGCGAGGACTTCGAGGAAACCCCGCCCAAGGGCTATTTCCGCCTGTTCCCGGGCAACTCGGTACGCCTGCGCTACGGCTACGTCGTCCAATGCACCGGCTGCGACAAGGACGCCGACGGCCGCATCACCGCCGTGCACTGCGAATACCTGCCCGACACCAAGTCCGGCACCCCCGGCGCCGACTCGGTCAAGGTCAAGGGCAACATCCACTGGCTGAGCGCCGCGCACGCCGTCGAAACCGAAGTGCGCCTCTACGATCGATTATTCAAAACTACGCAGCCCGGCGCCGTGACCGGCAACTTCCTCGACGACCTCAACGCCGATTCGGTGAAGGTCATCCGCGCGCAGCTTGAACCTGCGCTCAAGGACGCTACCCCCGAACAGTCCTTCCAGTTCGAACGGCATGGCTACTTCGTCGCGGATCGGGTCGACACGAAACGAGGGGCGCCGGTGTTCAACCGGACGGTGACCTTGAAGGATTCGTGGGGGAAAGCTGGCAACTAGCCGGAGACGATCCGAGTGCGTGTATCGAGCGCCGGCTCCTCTGCCACAACCGGTGGGCGCAAGAAGCTAGTCCGTTTAGTTTTGCTGCCTGTCTGGCTGCGAAAGGCTAAAGTGCACCGGCACTACGACTCGGGCCTCTATGGCATCGGCGCCATGGCGTGCGGGTAGAAAACGCCATCCGCGCACGGCAGCAAGCGCCGAGTCATCCAGCAAGGCGGACCCCGAGGAGTGGACAACCCGCACATCGCGCGGCTGTCCTTGGGTTCCAACCAGCACCTCCAGTTGCACAGTGCCTTCGATACCCCGCCGCCTGGCCACGGGCGGATAGCCAGGTACGGGGTTGTTCAGATAAGCAGCGTTGAAGCTGGGCAAGGTGTCGGGCGGGGAAACGGGGGGCGCCGCACCCGTCCTTAACGTCGTTGGGACGTTTTGCCCCGATGCGCTCACAGCCGGCACGAGGGCCGCAGTGGTCTGATCGGAGCCGCCCCGATCGTTCAAAGGCAACCCTTCTGAAGCCGGTACAGCGGGTTTCGTCTCTACGGGAACCGGTGCATCAGTGTGCCTGCCGGGCGATGCAGCGTAGCGTACTGCCGGCCTTGGAGGGGCGATATGGCGAATGGGCAGCGATGGAATGCGTGGCTGGGTCGAGGGCCTGGCTTCCGGGCGCAGGATCACAGTCAGAGGCTGCGGCGGTGAAATTGTGCTGATCGGTTTCCATGCCCAGTGTTGCGCCAGCAAGGCCACCATGCCGTGGATCATCAAGGATGCCAGCAGGGCGGTCTGGAAGAGCCTGTTCCCTGCCGCCATGCTCAAAGCTTGATGCGCAAGCTCAGCCTCAGTGTCCTTGGCTCGGCCGGGTGGGTGACGATGCCGCTGGTGGCAGCCTGGCCGGGAAGTTGATAGTCGTAGTAGTAGTCGATGTCGCTAACCTTGGCGTCGAACAGGTTCAGCGCTTCCAGAGCGAGCTTGAGGTTGGGATCGATCTTGTAACCCACCAACACGTTCACCAGGGTGGAGGACTCGGAACGTACGCTGTTGTCCTCCACCAGCGGGCGCGGCCCAAAGTAACGCAGGCGCACACCGCCGGACCAGGTTCCGCCGGCGTCGTAGATGGCGCCCACGGAGGCGGTGCGTTCGATGGAGCCGGGGATGTAGCGACCATGGACCGTACCCAGAGCGATGTAGTCGCCGCTCACGTCCTCGGAGAAGCGACTGCGCGACAGGGCCAGGTCTGCGTCCACGGTGATGGCGGGCACCGGCGTCCAGTAGTTGGACCACTCCACGCCCCGGCGGCGACTGGGCGCGCTGGGTTCGGTCACCCCCGCGTCGCCAACGAACAGGAGTTCAGAGGCCAGGTCCAGCTGCCATAGCGCCAAGCTCGTCTGCAGGTGGGGCAGGATGGCGCTGCGTACTCCAACCTCGTAGCTCTTGGCCCGCACCAGAGGCGTAGCGGGGTCCACCGGGTCGCCGGTCCCCGGGTCGATCTTCGCGGTGACGCCGCGGGCATCGTTGCTATGGAAGCCGTAACCCGCGTTGACGTAGTACTCGGTCTGGCGCCAGGGCCCGAAGATCAGGTCCAGCTTGGGGCTGAAGATGTGGTCGGAAACCGTGCCGGAGTTGGCGGCCAGGTTGCTGGTAACGTCGAAGTTGTAATAGTCCGCACGCAGGCCCAGGACGCTGCGGAACTTGTCGTTCCATTGCACCTGGCCCTCGCCGTACAGGGCGGCACTGCCCTCGTTCACCTCGTCCTGCCGGATGGTGTCCCATTGCTGGCGGGCCTCGGTATTGTAGAGCCCCACCTTGCCAATGCGATCGTAACGGGACTGGAAGCCCAAGGTCAGGTCCGTGGCGCGCCCCGACCAGTCGACGTACCAGGTGTGGGCGGCGTTCAGCCCGTAGACCTGGCGACGGTCCAGTTGTTCGAACTGGTCGCCGGGTGGACAGCCCAGGGTGCAGAAGGTGAAGTCCGACCACAGGTTGAGGCCGTAGTCGATAGCATAGGCATTGGCCCGGGTCCAGCCCGCCGCATCCTTGGTCGACCATTCCCCGGACAGGCTATGGCGGTGGGTCTTGCCACCGTCGGTGGGGTTCAGGTTGCCGAACCGGGAGATGAGGCCGGAGTCGATGGCCTCCTGCGGCACCTGATCGGTGGAATCCCAGTCCGCCTTGTAAGCCATCAGGGTGGCGGCCCAGCCGTTGTCCCGGGTGCCCCGGGAATAACGCAGCATGCCGTTGAGCTTATTCAAGTCCTCCGCCTTCACCCATGGGCCATCGTTGCCCATCCACTCCAGCGCGTACAGCAGGTGGCCGCCGCCCAACTCCGGGGAGCCCGCCAGCAAGCCGCGGCGGTAGCCATTCTCGCCAATGCCCAGATCCGCGAAGGCGGACGGGAGGGTACGGAACAATTCGATGTTGATCGAGCCGGCGTTGGCGAAATCCCCTTGGTCCGCTGCATAGGTGCCCTTGCGGTACTGTCCTCGCTCCACGAGTTCCGGCATCAGAAAATTGAGGTCCGTGTAGCCCTGGCCATGGGCGTGGGTCGGCATGTTCACCGGCATGCCGTCGATGGTGGCGGCGAAGTCGGTGCCATGGTCCAGGTTGAATCCCCGCAGGTAATACTGGTTGGCCTTGCCGTCGCCGCTGTGCTGGCTGACGATCAGCCCGGGCACCACTTCCAGCACCTCGGCAGGCCTGAGCAGAGGACGGTTCTCCAGTTGCTCGGCGTTGAAAGTTCCTTCCGTGGCCGTCGAGGCTGTACCAATCAGCCCCTCATCGTTCCCGGTGACCGTGACTACATCCAGTGTGGGGATGCCTCCTGCAAGGGCTTCGCAGGTCCACGCGAGGAAAAAAAGCGGAGCCAGAGCGGTTAGAGGCCGTTTGATATGAAATTCCATGCTGCTCTCCTAGCAGTTCTGCAACAAATTGGTCGGCACGCTGCGGTGATGTCTACTAACGCTCACTTGATCGCGGCCGGCTTGCCTGCCGGGGAACGGGCCAGCCGCACGGCCAGAGCGAAACTGCTCCCCACAATGACAATCACGGTCAGTCCGAACATCAGCTCCTTTCCGTCGCTCCAGGCACCCAGGCCCGGCCAGGTAAGCTTCGCCATGCCGAAGCCGGCCACCAGAAGGCTCAGGCTGGCTACCACCAGGCTCATCGCACGGGAAGCGATCAAGGCAATCCGATCAGCACGCGTAATCAGCCGAGAAATCCACAAGCCGTTGATGCCATCGGTTACCAGCATGCCTGCCATGAACAGCAGGCCTAACAGGAGGGCGTTCTGCCAGCCGCCGAACTGGGTTGCGGTCAGGGCGAACAGGGCGGCCTGGCTGACGGTGTCGAAGGAGAGCGCGAACAAGGCACCGACCAGTGCAATCAAACCGGGCGTTGCAGCCTGAGCCAGACGCCCCAGGAATCGACCCTTAAGACCGATGGGGCGTACCAGCTCCGCGGGGTTCGCCTGGATCACCGCCTGGATATTGAGGAGTCCCAGTGCGCTGAGAAAAACGATGGAAGTCCAGCTGCCGAACGCTTCCAGCCATTCAGGCGTTTGCCATCTGTAGGTCAGCAGGCTGACGGCAAGGGCAATCAGCACGACCACTGCGCCGTGGCCCAGGGAAAACAGGGCGCCACAATAACGGGCAAGACGGGGGTTCTTTCGGGAATTGAAGCGAGTCAGGCCATCGATGGTGGCAAGGTGGTCGGCATCAAGGCCATGTTTGAGGCCAAGCACAAAAACGAGCAGGCCAAGCGCCAACAGGTTATGGGGCAGGTTTCCCACCGCAGTTCTCCAGACCTTGGATCTAGCTGCGCATGATAAACACAAATTAAGAAGAATTATTGAAACTTCATAACGGCGGCAGGCCGCGGCACCGCATCGAAGACTGCATTTTTTTGCAAACCTGCCGAGCTGCAGTTAGAAAACGCCGGCAAGAGACCGGGCGACGGCCAATCTTGACTTGGGACGTAGCTGAACGGCCCAGCCGGCCTGGAATGATCTAGGTATGGGGACGACTGTGAACGTGCGGGCGGACGCCTTCCGACTCGACGGGCACGAGGTTGAGGGAAGCATGGCGTACGCCCCGCTCGGCGGAGATGCTTTCCGCAATGGCGCGTACTTCCGTCGTGGCACCGCGCAGAAAAAGCGTTTCCAGGCAATGGTCATGGTCCAGATGGACATGCATTGTGGAGACGACCAGATCGTGGGCATCGTGCTGCAGCTTGGTCAGCCGCTCCGAGAGCCGCCGTTCGTGGTGGTTGTAGACGTAGGACAGGCTGGCAACGCAGAACGGGGCCTCTTCCCGGGCCAGGCGATGGCTTTCCAGTTCCCGGCGCAACATGTCGCGTACCGCTTCGGAACGGTTCGCATAGCTGCGGGCCTGGATCAGCGTGTCGAATTCATGCGCGAGAGATTCGTCCAGCGAGATGGTGAAGCGTTCCATGAGGGGCTCGTCGACGGTGGACTGGCGCAATAGTGTATCAAGCGACCGACCCCGGGCTCAAAAGCAACGGGTATTGCTTCTGCCCCAAGTTACCAATGACGCCCGTGCGTCCGTCATGCCAAGATGCGCCGGTATTCCATCCCCGCCCCGTTTCCATGCCCACAGTCAGACTCCGCATGCCGCTGGCTATAGTGCTGTCGCTGGGGGTACACGCCGGGCTGGTGCTGTGGGCCGTGCACGCCCCTTCTCCGCCGCCGCCCGTCCCTGAAGTCATCCGGCTAAATCTCGCGTTTCCGCCCGAAGCGAAAGCCCGGCACGCGCCGCCGAAGACAAGGAAGACCAAACCTGTTCGCATGACGGACGCGCCGCCGCCACCTGCGAAACAGCTCGCCACGATGGCTGCGCCGCCCGCCCCCACGGCCGAGGAATGGGCGCTCGCCGCCACCTACACGCTCAAGAACAGCAAGCGCTACCGCTATGCCTGGGGCCGGCAGGTGCGCAGCATGATGGGCACCGCCGTGGAAGGCCTGAACCAGGGACAGGTGCGCTTCCGGATCACGATCAACCCGGACGGCAGCCTCGCCCGGATCGAGGAACTGTGGTCCACTTCGGAGAAGGTCTCGGCGCTGGCCAGGCAGGCGATCCAGAGCATGCCGCCGCTTCCGTCCACCCCCACCGGCAAGCTCCTCGTATTCGAGAAGACCATTTCCTTCATGCCCTACGAGACCGGCTGGCCGCCGTCGTACAAGTACGATTGCCTGCCGGACCCGCCCCAGTTCAAGAACCCCTTCGCCTGGAACGGCGCCCCGGGCCAGCAGGGCTACCGCCCACCCCAGGCACGGGCGGAGCGCGACCCCGACTGCCATCCCAGCGATGTCACCAGCACCTTCGAGGAAGAAGAAACGGAATTGAAGCGTCAGATGGAACGCAACCGCTGGGGCTGGTAATCAGGCTTGTCTGGCTGTGTGAGCCCAGCGGGAATATCAGGGCCGTTTCAGGAAATGCTACTTGAGCCGCACGCCGAACTTCCCTTCCGCCTTCGCCACCTTGGGCGCGACGACGAACTGGCAATAAGGCTGCTGCGGGTTCTGTTCGAAGTAGCGCTGGTGGTAGTCCTCTGCGGGGTAAAAGGTACCGGCTTCGGTAACTTCGGTGACGATGGGGCCACCCACCTGCCCGGAAGCGTTGAGTTCGGCGATGACGGCTTCGGCCTCGGCCTTCTGTTCGGGCGTGTGCCAGAAGATGGCGGAGCGGTACTGGGTGCCGACGTCGTTGCCCTGGCGGTTGCGCTGCGTGGGATCGTGGATCGTGAAGAAGACGTCGAGGAGGTCGCGGAAGGCGATCACGTCCGGATCGTAGGTGACCTGCACGACTTCGGCGTGGCCGGTGTCGCCGTTGCAGATGTCGCGGTAGGTAGGGTTATCGGTGTGGCCGCCCATGTAGCCGGAGACGGCGGAGTCGACCCCGCGCAGCCGGTTGAACACGGTTTCGATGCACCAGAAGCAGCCGCCGGCAAGGGTTGCGGTTTTATGCGACATGACTTGGCTCCTCATTGAGCGACTCGAATCTTCCCTCACCCCTGCTCCTCTCACCCGCCAGGAGTACGCCGGTGGGTCTCCGTTACGACGTAGCGACCCTTCCGCGGCCCGCTAGCGGGAGAGGGAAATTTCACATCACACGACCGGCACGGTTTCCTTGAACGAGGCCCGCGTCATCAGCTTGTCGAACAGCTTCGCAAGATTGGGGTGCGCGGTACGCCAGTCGATTTCGGGGAAGCGCAGGCCCAGGTAGCCGAGCATGCAACCGCAGGCGATGTCGGCCAGCGTCATGCCGTTGCCGTGGTACCAGGGTTTTTCGCCGAGCGCTTCGGCCAGCGCTTCCAGGCCGCGGAACAGGGTTTTTTCCTGCAGGGTGAGCCAGTCGGCGCTTTGCCGGTCGGCGGGGCGTTTCTTTTCGAGATAGACGGCGACAGCGGCATCGGTGACGCCATCGGCCAGAGCCTCGACGCCGCGCACGACCATGCGGCTTTTCGGTTCGCTGGGGATGAGGTGAGCGACCGGCGAAAGCGGGTCGAGGTATTCGACGATGACGCGCGAATCGAACACGGTGACGCCATCCTCCAGCACCAGCACGGGCACCTTGCCGAGTGGGTTGAGACTGGGGACGGGGCTGTCGGGCAGCCACGGGTTTTCGACCTGGAGCTGGAAGGGGAGCTTCTTTTCCAGCAGCACGATGCGGGCCTTGCGGCCGTAGGGGCTGGTGAGCGAGGTGACGAGTTTCATGCGATCCCTGAGCGTTTATTGATTTCCGGCTGCATTATCGCCTGCCGCCAGCAGGCTTCCAACCCGTTCGCGCAGCATGGGAATCACCTCGGACTCGAACCAGGGATTGCGCTTCAGCCAGAGCCGGTTGCGCGGGCTGGGGTGCGGCAGCGGCAGGAAGTCCGGCGCGAAGTCGCGCCACGCGCGCACGGTGTCGGCGAGCGTGCGGCCGCGCTTGTCGCCCAGGTAATACGCCTGCGCCCAGGCGCCGATCAGCAAAGTGAGTTCGATGTGCGGCATGGCCGCACGCAGCGGCGGATGCCACAGCGGCGCGCATTCCGGGCGCGGCGGCAGGTCGCTGCCTTTGACCGTGCCGGGATAGCACAGCCCGGTGGGCACGATGGCGATGCGCGTTTCATCGTAGAAGACATCGCGCGTCACGCCCAGCCACTGCCGCAGCAGGTCGCCGGAGGGATCGTTCCAGGGGATGCCGGTTTCGTGGACGCGGCGGCCGGGGGCTTGGCCGACGACGAGGAGACGCGCGGTGGACGACACGCGCAGCACGGGGCGCGGCGCGTGCGGCAGGTGCGGCGCACAGACGGTGCAGGCGCGCGCCTGCGCCACCAGCGCGTCTATCACCTCAGCTGTGTTCGACGATGTAGCGTTTGACCGCTTCGACATCGACGTCCATCACGTGCTTGCGCTGCGGCTGCGTTTCGAGGTCGGCGAGTTCGGCGGGGCGCACGGGCTCGACGCCGAGCGCCTCGCGGATCGCGTCCTCGAACTTGGCGGGCTGCGCGGTTTCCATGCAGACGAGCGGCACGCCGGGTTCGCGGTGTTCGAGCCCCACCTTGAGGCCATCGGCGGTGTGCGGATCGATCATGGTGCCGTAGACCTCGTACACGGTGCGGATGGTGTCCATGCGGTTGGCGTGGCTGCTGGAGCCGGACGCCATGCCGAAGTCGGCGACGCGGTCGAACAGGCCATCCGTTTTCAGATCGAAGCTGCCGCCGGATTCGACCGCGCCCCAAAGCTGGCGAATTCTTGCGGAGTCGCGTCCCGACAGATCGAAGATGAAACGCTCGAAATTGGACGCCTTGGAGATGTCCATCGACGGGCTGGAGGTGTGTTTCGTTTCCGGACGCGGGCGGTAGACGCCGGTACGGAAGAACTCGTCGAGCACGTCGTTTTCGTTGGTGGCGACGATGAGCTTGCGGATAGGCAAGCCCATCTGCCGCGCGATGTGGCCGGCGCAGACGTTGCCGAAGTTGCCGGAGGGCACGGAGAACGAGACTTCCTGGTCGTTGGAATGCGTGGCGGCGAAGTAGGCCTTGAAGTAGTACACGCTCTGCGCTGCGACGCGCGCCCAGTTGATCGAGTTGACCGCGCCGATGTGGTGCTTCGCCTTGAAGTCGAGATCGTTCGACACCGCCTTGACGATGTCCTGGCACTGGTCGAACACGCCGCGGATGACGAGGTTGTGGATGTTGGCATCCTGCAGCGCGTACATCTGCGCCTGCTGGAAGCGCGTCATGCCGTGTTCGGGCGACAGCATGAAGACGCGCACGCCCTTGCGGCCGCGCATGGCGTATTCGGCGGCGGAGCCGGTGTCGCCGGAGGTCGCGCCGAGGATGTTCAGCTCCCCCCCCGTTCTTGCCAGCGCATACTCGAACAAAGTGCCGAGCAGCTGCATCGCCATGTCCTTGAACGCCAGTGTCGGGCCGTTCGACAGCGCGAGCACGTGCAGGCCCGGCTCCAGGGTCTTGAGCGGGGTGATGTCGGCCGCATTTTCCCTGTCGGTGACGTAGCGGTACACCTCAGGGGTGTAGGTCTTGTCGATGAGCGCGCGCAGGTCGGTCGGCGGAATGTCGTCGATCAGCCGCGACAGCACTTCGAACGCGAGTTCGCGGTAGTTCATGCCGCGCATCGCCGCGAGCTCGGCCGCGGAAAAACGCGGATAGCTTTCCGGCACGTAGAGGCCGCCGTCCCTGGCCAGGCCGCCGAGCAGGATCTGCGTGAAGGTCTGGGTGGGGGCGTTGCCGCGAGTGGACTGATACTTCATGTTGTTCCCGAAAGAGTGTGGGGGCCCAGCACAGGTCTGATCCCGCGTCAGGCGATCTGGTTCCGGCCGCGATGCTTGGCCAGGTAGAGGCGCTGGTCGCATTCCTTGATCAAATTGCTGACCAGCTCGCTGTCGATGAAGGAGGTCTTGCCGCCGCTGATTTCCAGCAGGCCGAAGCTGGCCTGCAGGGTCAGCCGTTCGTCGCCGGCGGACACGGGCTGCTCGGCAATCACCTCGCGCAGTTTCTCGGCCACGTCCCAGCCCTGCCCGTAGCTGGTGGACGGCAGCATGAGCAGGAATTCGTCGCCGCCGAAACGGAACATCAGGTCGGACTGGCGCAGAAAGCTGCGCAGCGCGTTCGCGAAATGCACGATGGCGCGATCGCCGACGGTATGGCCGTGAGTGTCGTTGATCTGCTTGAAGTGATCGATGTCGCACATCAGGAGACAGAACGGCGTCTCAGTGGCGCGCGAAATCTCGAGCTGGTTGATCATCACCCGCTCCAGCGAACGCCGGGTCAGAGCTCCCGTCATCGGATCCTTGGTCGAGCGAATAGTTCTCTGCCTTCCTCATCAGCGCATAGAGCGGCAGGCTGTCGTACGACTGCCCCATCATGCCGTCGATTTCCTCCACGACGTGGTGCATGGCCGCGTGCGTCTCGACCAGGTGCGTGTAATGGCTCTTGTCGCGCACGAGCTTGGTGCCTTCGCCATGCAGCCACTTGCCGAACTCGCAGTGATCGTGCCGGGCCTCGGGCATGGCAGCCCGGTCGCGCACGGACACCGCGGCGGTCAGCTGTTTCAGCCAGTCGAGATGCTTCTCGAAGTGAATCAGCAGATTTTTCTCCGCAAGCAGACCGATATGGCGCAGGCGCACGTCGTTCCGGTGGGACAGCGAATCCAGGAAACCGGTCAGGTAGATCTTCGCCAGCGCGTCCTCCAGCGCGTCGAAAAACGCCACGACCGCGCCCACCGCATCCGTATTGCCGTCCTGGATCGCCAGCCGGATCAGAGCGTCGCGCAGATAGGCGATTTCCTGTCCGGCGATGATGTAGGGCACATTCTGCCGGCATGCGCGCATCATCAGGTCGCGACAGGCCGGATTGCCCGGATCGGCCAGCAGGGCGTGCAGGCAGTCGACGAGTTCCTCGTGGCTGAACCCCGTCCCCTTCCTGCGGTGATCGAACTCCTCGATGCGCCAGGGACCGGTGTACTGCTTCCGGGATTGCGCGAGATACCGGACGATGTCCACACGCAGCGACTCCGAAACGATCGACGCCATTTCGGCGCTGGACATGATGTTCACGGGATCGTACGCCGGCCTGCCGGGCGATGGGGACGTGCCGTCATTTCACTTCGCCGCCAGTTCTTCCAGGCGGATGCGCATCACCTTGCCCGCCACGGCGTCGAGCGCCTCGATCTTGGCGATCGCCGCATTGACGTTTTTCTCGACCGTGACGTGGGTCAGCAGGATGATGTTGACCTGCACCTCGCCCTCGGCCGGCTCCTTCTGCACCATCGCGTCGATGGAGATGTTGCTGTCGGCGAGGATGCGGGTGATGTCGGCCAGCACGCCGGGGCGGTCGAAGGCGCGCAGGC
>JBGAFQ010000027.1:0-42249 GCA_044227195.1 Thiobacillus sp. | reverse complement strand
CGCGCCTTCTCCTGTCCCTTGCCTTCCGCAACCAGCTGGCGTGCGTGTTCCACCGCCTCCCCCAGCTTGTCGCGAAAAGTCGGCGCTGCGACATTGCCGCCCGGCGCGATGGCCACGATGCCGTCCACGCGATGCGTGCCGCCGAACACCAGCGCGAACAGCCCGCCCTGGCTATGCCCTGCCACGAACACCTTCGTCGCGCCGTTTTCACGCAGCTTCGTCAACGCGGTTTCCACCTCGTTTTCTGCGGCGCCCGCATCCACGTCGTAATCCCGTCGGCCCGACCACGGCATTTCCAGATTCGCCACCAGATACCCGTTGCGCTCCAGCGCCCCGGCCAGCGCCGACACGCTCCCCGAAGGCGCGCTGCCCTTGCCGTGCATCACCACCACGCCGATCTTTGGCGTGCCAGCGTGGGCGGGGATGCCGAGCATCAGTGCGGCGATGGCAAACAGGGTGGCGAGCAGCTTCATGGGGTCTCCTTGGGGCAAGGCAAGGTTTCCGGTTGAGGGAGAAAACGGGAGCATAATCCTGACAGCCTGCGTCTCCTTTTGCATAATGGAATAAAGAGACGGCTGGCTCAATATCCATATAAGAATCAAGAAGATAGACTATGAAAACGCCTGTCTCTTTATTAAAAAACGTCCGGACCCATGGGTCTCTATATTTACTGTTAGCCACACAGTAAATGACATTACGCGATCAACTACGGACATGGCTCGATAGCAACGCCCCTGAACTTGTGGCGGCAATTGTTGCCGACATTCAGCGTCACGTTTGCGACCTCCGATCATCGGGCGATTCGTTTTACGGCTATGCGGCACTTCCGGGTGATTACTGTACCCAGACCAATCCAGCGTCGCTCGTTGTTGCATTCAATCGTGAATCGGACCTCGCGGCTGAACACTCGAACGAACCATACTATCGGTACTGTGTTAACGAATGGCAGAACTATGTCCATGACGGCTTCGAAAACACCAATTTCGTGCTGGAATCACAACTATCCGAATTCAAGAAACTCCGCACGCGTGCGGAAAACACCTACCAGTTGGATGAATACGAAATCGCGTTCATAGCAAAAACAAATCGTGCTGTTCTCAAGGCTCTGGTGGAACTGAAGCAAAACGGAACATTCAACGACGAAACGTACCTGATCATTTGGTTTCCCGATGCTGAAGACGAAATCGTCAACGAATCCGCAAGGGTTCTCAATACCGCTCAGATCTACGAACAGTACGCTTCCGAATTCCATGCGGGTGGCTAACATTTCGGTCAAAGCCGCTACGGCCTACGGCCTCCGCTGGACCGCCCGCAAGCGGGCGGCCCTTTACCTAAAACGTTAGGCGCACAAATCACGGAGCAACTATGAGACTTCTCGCAATCTCGCTATCTTCCCTATTCCTCGCCGCATGCGTAACGGCCATACCTCCTTCACAAGGCATTCACTCCGGCAATATCGCCTATGAACGCGGCGACTACGCGCAGTCCAAAGAGAGCTTCTCGTCCGCGCTGCAATTGGCAACACAACAGAACTGGAAGCCACATATCGCAACAGCAAAATACGGGCTCGGCCGAAGTCTTGGCCAGCTTGCCAGTTCAGCGAGGCTGAGAACACTTGATCGAGGCTGCCAACCAACGAGTGAATACTCTGGAGGCAAAGGCATCCACCTGTCACAAGACTATTTTGAGTTGGCCCGCCTTTATTACGACTACGGAAAGTACGACAAAGCGGTTCCCTATTCCAGAAATTCACCTTTGGCCGAAGAGTTGCGGGTCGCCTCCAGCGACCCCATCGTTACGCCAATGTCCTGGAAGACTACGCCATCGCTCTTTCGAAGATCGGCGATGCAAATCAGGCTAAGGCCATAGAACAAAAAATCGCCACACTCCGGCAAAGCAACCCCGGCAAGAGCGCAGGCTTCAAGATCGTTCGCTTCAATCCACAATGCGCGCCTAACCCTACGCTCCAAGGGACGCCCGCAAGCGGGCGCCCCTGAGCTAGCACGTTAACGTTCACCCGCCTGCCGACTGCTCCACCCGCGCCAGTTCCCCTAACCCTTCCAGCGCCTGCTTCAGCGTGGCGTTGTCGCTGTCGCGCGGGTAGACCATCCACGCCGGCAGCTTGAAGGCGGGCGCGTTCTTCACCGGCCACAGGCGGCGTTCCTCGATCAGGTGGCGCACAAGCCGCAGGGGGAAGTAGCCGCCGCCGTAGGTGAGCAGTTGCTGCACGCCGAGCCAGCCGATGTTGGCGACCAGCGCGGGGGGCGGCACGTCGGCGTAGTGTTCGCTGAACTGGGCGTGGAATTCGGGGCCCCAGTCGATGTGGATGTAGCCGGGGTCGGGCCAGCCGCGCTTCTTGTCGCTGGTGACGAGGATCAGTGTCTCGTCGAACAGGGCTTCGACGACGAGGCCGGCGCGCGAGGTGGGGGTGTACATCACGCCGACGTCGACGGTGCCTTCGATGAGGCCCTGCATGATGTCGGCTTCGAAGCCGATCTCCAGGCGCAGCGACGCTTCGGGTGCGGCCTCGCGCATCCACGCCACCCAGTGCGGCAGGAAGCCTTCCCACAGCGCAATGCGGCCGGACAGGGTGAGCACGTCGGAATAGCCCTGCGGCAGGCCGACGTCGTGGCGCGCCTGTTCCACGGTGCGCACCAGGTGCTTGGCGTGGCGCAAAAAGCGCTTGCCGGCGGGGGTGAGTTCGGCGCCGTTGCGGCCGCGCTGGAAGAGGCGGGCGCCGAGCGTGGTTTCCAGGGTGTGGATGCGCGCGCTTACCGTCGATTGCGTGACGAACAACCGGCTGGCGGCAGCGACGAAATTGCCGGTGGCGGCCACGGCAAGAAAGGTGCGGGCGAGTTCGGTGTCCATGGGCTGGCCTTGTATCGACGTTTCCGATAGCAAATACAAAAAATAATCGTTAGTCAAATACAAGGCGCATCCGTAGACTCGTTTCAACTCCCTTCAACGAGGAATGGATCATGGACAGAGCACCTTCCACCCTGCTGCCGGAACGCGACGCCGAGGGCTATCTGATCGAGCCGGGCGACTGGAACGAGGAGGTGGCCGTGGCGCTCGCCGCCGGCGAAAACCTCGAGCTCAACGACGATCACTGGGACGCCATCCGCTTCATGCGCGCGTACTACGACGAGCACCAGATCGCCGCCGACGCGCGCTTTGTCATCAAGCATCTGGCCGAACGCTACGGGCGCGAGGCGCAGAAGAAACTGTTCGAGCTCTTCCCCTACGGCTACGTGAAGCAGGCGTGCAAGATCGCCGGCATGCGCCGGCCGCGCGCCTGGAGCACGGGCTGAGCGGGGGGAACGAAGATGGTGCGCAAACTGGCGTATTCCGTTTCCGAGCGCGAGCACTGGATTTCCGGTCTGGGCGGGCTGATCGGCATTGCGATCGTGATGTGGATCAGCCACCTCTGGCTGAGCGAGTCGGCGGGGCTGGTGGCGGCCTCGATGGGGTCGACGGCGGTGCTGCTGTTCGCCATGCCGCACGGCGCGGTGTCGCAGCCGTGGCCGGTGGTCGGCGGCCACCTCGTGTCCGCCCTCGTCGGCGTGGCGTGCGCGCAGGCGCTGCCGCACGATGCGGCGCTGGCGGCGGGCTGCGCGGTGGGCGGGGCGATCACCGCCATGTATGTGCTGCGCTGCCTGCATCCTTCCGGCGGCGCGACGGCGCTGTTTGCCGTGGTGGGCGGGGAACCCGTTCACGCGCTGGGCTATGCCTACGTCAGCGGGCCCATCCTGCTGGGGGCGGTGGTGCTGCTGGCGTTCGCGGTGGCGTACAACTACCCCTTCGCGTGGCGGCGCTATCCCCAGGTCTGGCATGCCCGGCTGACGCGCGAGGCGGAGACCCAGGCGGAGCGTACGCACGAAGCGCGCGAGGAACCGATGATTCCGCACAGCGCGCTGGTCTACGCGCTCTCCCAGCTGGATACCTTCGTCGACGTGAGCGAAGAGGATCTGCAGCGCATCTATGCGCTGGCACTGCACGGCGAGCCGCACACCGTGCCGGAGCCGGCATCGGTCGCAGCCCGCGCGGCGGCCTGAACTGCGGCGGCCTGCCGGGTGCGCAGTGCGTCCCCGGCAGCGGCGGGAAGACTCAGCCGATGCGCACCGGCACGAACAGGCGCTGGCCGTTGCGCTGCACGAGCAGCGCCACCGACTTGCCGGCGTGCGCAAGCACGCGCTTCACCGCTTCGACGCTGTCCACCTTGCTGCCGTTGACGGCGACGATGACGTCGCCGGGTTCCACGCCCGCGCGCGCGGCGGGACCCTGCACATCCTCGACGACGAGGCCGGACTGCAGGCCGATGGCGCGCGATTCCTCCGGTGCCAGCGGACGCAGGGCGAGGCCGAGCCTGGCCTTGTCGGCGCTGTCGCCGGCGACCCTGGCGGGTTTGTCGCTGGCGTTGCCGAGCGTCACGCGCAGGTCCTCGCGTTTGCCGTTGCGCCAGATTTCCAGCGTGGCCGGCTTGCCCGGCGCGGCCTGTCCCACCAGCGCCGGCAGGTCGCCCGACTGGACGATGGGCTGGCCGTCGAAGGCACGGATCACGTCGCCCGTCTTGAGCCCCGCCTTGTCGGCGGCGCTGCCCGGTTCCACCTGCGCGACGAGCGCGCCGGCAGGCTTGTCGAGCTTGAACGAATCGGCAAGCGTCTGGTTCACTTCCTGCACCGTCACGCCCAGGCGCGCGTGGGTGGCGTGTCCGGTGGCGACGATCTGGTCCTTGATGCGCACCGCGAGATCGATGGGGATGGCGAACGACAGGCCCTGGTAGCCGCCGGAACGGCTGAAGATCTGCGAGTTGATGCCGACCACTTCGCCGCGCGAATTGAACAGTGGGCCGCCGGAGTTACCGGGGTTCACCGCCACGTCGGTCTGGATGAAGGGCACGAAGCTGTCGTCGGGCAGCGAGCGGCCCTTGGCGCTGACCACGCCGGCGGTCACGCTGTTTTCGAATCCGAAGGGCGAGCCGATGGCAAGCACCCATTCGCCCACGCGGAGGTCGCGCGGATTGCCGAGCGGCAGCGTAGGCAGGTTCTTCGCATCGATCTTCAGCACCGCGACGTCGGTCTTGTCGTCGCGGCCCAGCACCCTGGCCTGGAATTCGCGGCGGTCGGTGAGCTTCACGGTCACCTCGGAGGCGCCGCGCACGACGTGCGCGTTGGTGAGGATGAGTCCATCCGGGCTGACGATGAAGCCGGAGCCTTCGCCGCGCAGCATGGGCTGGCCGCGCGGAATGGCAAAGTTGGGACCGAAGCCGGGCCCGCCGAAGCGTTTGAAGAACTGGAAGAAGGGATCGTCGGGGTCGGCGCCGCGCGGCAGGGCGGCGGCATCGTCCCCGCCCTCGTCGTCGTCGGCCGCCGCGCCGGTCACGCTGATGTTGACCACGGCCGGGCCGAAGCGCTGCACGATGCCGGTGAAATCGGGGGCGCTATTGAAGGCCACCGGCAGGGGCGCCGGGGCGGTGGCCAGCGCGGCGGGGGCGACGGCCGAGGCGTTGGCATGGTTGCCGATCATCCAGGCGGCGCCGCCGCCGCCGAGCGCGCCGGCGGCAACCAGGGCGAGGAGGAGGCGGGTGGGGGAAAGCGTCAGGTTCGACATGGGTTCTCCATTGCTGTGTAACGAAACAAACGCGTCCGCACTGGGCGCACGGACTTACTGCTCCGACCGTGCGCCGCGCGAGCCGGTTCCCGCCCGGTCCTCGAAAGGCAGGTCCCCGTCCTTGCGATAGCGCGTGCGGGCCGATGGACGAAACACCCAGATCGCGATGACGACGAGAAGGAGCGGCGGGCCGACGAACCCGCCGTAGTCGCGAACGAATGCAAGCATCGTGTCCATGTCGTGCTCCTCAATACCAGCGTTGGCGCCAGCCGTAGGGACCGCCGCCGTACCACCAGCCGCCGTCGAAGGTCCAGCGGTTCCAGTCCGCGTAGCGCTGGTCGCGACGCACCGCGTCGAGATAACTCTGCTGCATGGCGTCGATCACCCGGTTGGGCACGCCGCGGTCGCGCAGACCGGCGAGCTGGCTGGCGGTGAGGCGGTAAACCGTGCCGGCGGCGCGTATTTTCGCGAGGATGGCGTCGGCCGGCACACCTTCGTGCGCCAGCGCGACGATTTCCGGCACCGTGACGCGCGCAGGCCTGGCGTCGCCCATCGAGGCGCAGCCGCCGGCGAGCAACGCCGGCAGGAGCGCCAGCGCAAGACGCGACGCACCAATGTGCGGTTTCATGGCGTTCTCCTTGCGTGGCGGCGTTCAGGCCAGGGCTTCGGCAGGCTTGAGCAGGCTGCGCGCGGCGTCGATCTCGCTCGCGTTGCCATGCACGAAGAGCAGGTAGCGGTCGGCCTTCAGGTCGCGCTCGTAGCGGATCGCCTGTTCCTTCGTCATGCCGAGGCCGACGAGCGCGGCGCCCAGTGCCGACATTCCGCCCACCAGCACCGCGCCCTCCAGCGCACCCGCCAGCAGGTGCGCGATGGCGCCGGCGGCGGCCAGCGGACCGAAGCCGGGCACCCAGAAGAAGGCGCCACCCACCAGCACACCCCACAGCCCGCCCCAGAAGGCGCCGAAGCCGCCCCAGGTCTTCATGCGGTCGCCGGTGGTGTAGAAGCCGACCGGATGTTCCTCGGTACGGTAGCCCTTGCCGATGATGGACAGGCGCTTGATGTCGAAGCCGCTGCGCTGCAGCGGCGCGCACGGCGGCTTCGGCGGCGGCGTGCGTGTCGTACACGCCGATGACGGCATTGAGGTCTTTCATGATGCTCTCCTTGAAAATGGGAACGACGATGGAAGCGATCCATCTGCCCCTCGATTTGCAGGTGCCGTGCCAGGGCGGCAAGCGATTGATTTGCAAGGAGAGGCGTGCGGCATGCGTTCGACGTGCGGTGCACTTCCCCCGATGCGGCGGGTCAAATGGGCCAGTGCGTCGCGCGGTTTGACAGCGGCGCCGCCGGGCACGGACACTGGCGTCGATATCCAGTCCGACTCCTTCGCCGCGTCCCCATGTCCCATCCCTGGTTGCTGCACCTGGCGCTGATCGCGGGCACGCTGGCGATGCTGTCCTTCGCCGCCCACATCCTGCGCCAGCGTCGCCATCCGGCCGCCACGCTCGGCTGGCTGCTGTTCATGCTGCTGCTGCCCTGGTTCGCGGTGCCGCTGTATCTCGCCATCGGCACGCGCAAGCTGGCGCCGCGCCGCGCGGCGCAATGCCTCGTGGCGCCGGTCGCCGGCGACGGCGCAGTCGACCGCCTGCTTGCGCATGGCGGCATCGCTCCCTGCGGTGCCGAACGCCTGTGCCTGCACACGGACGGCGCCGCGGCCTGGTGCGCATTGCAGGACCTGATCCGCAGCGCACACAGCACGCTCGACGTGGGGCTCTTCGTCCTTGCCGACGATGCGCACGGTGCGGCCGTGATGGATGCGCTGGCGGAGCGTGCGGGTGCCGGCGTTCGGGTCCGCCTGCTGATCGACGGCATCGGTTCCCTGCGCATCGCGCGCAGCCGGCTGGCGGCCTTGCGCGCGGCCGGCGTGGCGACGGCCTGGTTCATTCCGCTGCTGCATCGTCCCCTGCGCGGGCGCACCAATTTGCGCAACCACCGCAAGCTCGTCGTCGCCGACGGCGTGCGGGCGTGGACGGGCGGGCGCAACGTGGCCGACGAATACTTTGCGGCCGACGGCGTCTGGACCGATCTCAGCCTGCTGGTCGAAGGCGAGGCGGCGACGGTGCTGCAGCAGGGTTTCGAACGCGACTGGCGATTTGCCGTGCGTGCGCCGGCTGTTACGCCCGCGGCACCGATGCGCGGCACGCGCATGACGGTGCTGTATTCCGGGCCGGACCAGGCCGGCGACACCCTGCACGATGTGCTGCTGACCGCCAGCTATGCGGCGCGGCGCAGCATCGCGCTGGTGACGCCGTACTTCGTGCCCGACGAGACACTGCTGCAGGCGCTGTGCCTGGCGGCACGGCGCGGCGTGGAAGTGCGCCTGATCCTGCCCGCGCGGTCCAATCACCGGCTGGCCGACTGGGTGCGTGCGCGTGCGCTGCGCGAGCTGGCGGCGGCGGGAGCGAGCATCCGCCTGGTGCCGGGCGCGATGGTGCATGCCAAGGCGATGCTGTTCGACGACACGCTGGGCATCGTCGGTTCGGCCAATCTCGACATCCGCAGCCTTTTCCTCAATTTCGAACTGGTGCTGCTCCTGCGCGAGGCAGCCGATGTCGCCGCGCTGGCCGGCTGGTGCGCGCGGCTCGACGCGCGCGCGCAGGACGCCGCGCTGCCGCCCGCCGGCGCCTTGCGCGAGGCCGCCGAGGGCCTGCTGCTGCTGGCCGCCTTCCAGATCTGAGGCGGGGTTTATCCACCGGTCTGCCGGGGCATTTGCCCCGCGCGCCGCGGACAGCGGATCCGGGGCCGCTGATTCTGCAGGTAATTTCGAGCTGGCACGTCCGCTGCAAGGAATCGCTGCGCACGCCTTTGTGCAGACCGAATTCCAAGGAGACCGACATGAATGCATCGATGAAACCCCTTGTCCTGGTGTTGACCGCCACGCTTGCGAGCAGCCAGCTGGCCTGGGCCAGCGCGCCGGCTTCGCGCATCAGCGAGGACGTGACCGTGACCCCGGACCGCGCGATCAGCCGCGCCGACGAAGCGGCGCTGTCGCGTGCGGGCGCCAAAGTGCTCGATCGCATCGGCGCGGCGCGCGCAGCCCTGGCGCGCCAGGATGAAGCGGCGGCGCGCGACCTGCTCGGCCAGGCCGGCACGCTGCTCGACATCATCCACGCGGCACTGCCCACCGCCAGGGTGCGCGACCAGATCCAGCTCGCCGACTCCAGCCTGAAATACGACCAGACCGAGCAGGTGCAGCCCGACCTCGTGCCGCTCGATGCGGCGCTGAACGAAGTCGAGGACTTCGCCCGTGCGCCGGCCGCGCATGCGCAGGGCGACAAGGGTGATCGCGGGGCCGGGACCGGCAGCCGCGCCGGCGCAAGCAAGGATATCCAGGCGGTGGACGCTGCCCTGATGTACGAGGAAACCGACCTGCCGCTCGCGGCCACGCGCACGTTCATCCAGTCCGCACAGGATGCCTTGTCCAGGCACGATCTGAAGCGTGCCGACCTGCTCTTGCGCGCCGCGCAGGATCACGTGGTGACGCAGTCGATCGTCGTCGACGAACCGCTGGTGCCGGCCAAGGCCAACCTCGCGCGGGCGGACGCCAACATGAAGGCGGGCCGGCTGGATGCCGCGCGCGCCGATCTCAAGCGCGCGATCGCACAGCTCGACCGTGCGGCACAGCGGGCAGAGGGCTCGGCCAGGGCCGATGTGCAGGCCTTGCGCGACGACGCGCGCGCGCTCGATAGCCGGCTCGACCAGGACGGCCAGGCGAGCGAGCGCGATTTCGCGATGCTGTGGAAACGTGCGCATGCGCTGGCCGATCGCGCGATGGATTACACCGACGTCGGCTGGGCGCGCCTGCGTGCGGGCAGCACCCTGAAGCAGAGCCTGATCGAGGCCAAGCTGCAGGCGCGCTATGCGGACGCGGATGCCTTCGTCGGCGGTAACACGACGAAGGCGCAGAACGACCTGGGCGAGGTGCAGCGCTATCTCGAACAGGCGCGCGACGTGAAGGAGATCGCGCCGGATACGGTGCAGCGCATCGATGCGCTGCAGCAGCAGCTCGCCGCCATCCGCACGCCGGGCAAGCCGATCGATCGCGACGCGCTGCGCGCGCTGACGCAGGGCATCAGCCAGACGATCCAGGCGCTGTAAGCCGTGCCGGCTTGCGGGGCGATGGACGATCCGGTACAAGTCGGCCGCATGAAGAACGTCCTCGTGCGGTCGCTGGCTTTTCCCGCGCTGGTCGCGGCAGGCGTGGTGGTGCTCGCGCTCGGCCTCATGCTGGCCTCGCTCGGGCGCAATCTCCACGCGCTGGCGCCGCTCGAAGTGCATCTTGCGGCGATCCGGCGCATCCAGCTGCAGAGCCTGGACATGCAGTACGCACTGGTGCACGACCTGCGCGGCGAGGAAAGCCTGGATCCGGCGAAGCTGAACGCGCAGCGCAATGCGCTCTTCGCGCTTTCGCGCGATCCGGACCTGCTGTCGGCCCAGGCGCGCGATGCGATCACGGACGCCCATGCGCTCTTCGCGACGGGCACGCTGCCGCCGCAGACGGTGCTGCGCGACGCGGTGACGCTCATGCACGAGGCGCTGGCCGCGGAGGCGCGCGCCCACGACGCCCTGCTCAAAACCATCGCCGCGCGCGCCCGGCAGGAATTCCGCCTGGCTGCCGCGGCGCTGGCGATCATCGTGGTCGCCGGCGCGGTCGGGTTCGTGCTGTCGCGGCGGCGCATCCTGGAACCGCTGCGCGATCTCGACCGCCTGATGCAGCGGCTGGCGCAGCACGATTTCGCGCAGGTCGAGACGCATCGCGCCGACAGCCTCATCGCCCCGCTGCTCGGCCGCTACAACGAGATGGTCGCGCGGCTGGCCGAGCTCGAAGCCGCACAGGCGCAACGCCAGGCCAGCCTGGAACAGGAGGTGCGCACCGCCAGCCGGGAGCTCATCGCCTACAACCGCAGCCTGGCCGAGGCGGAAAAGCTGGCGGCGGTCGGCGAACTCGCGGCGAGCGTGGCGCACGAACTGCGCAACCCGCTGGCAGGCGTGCAGCTAGCGGTGGCCAACCTGCAGCATGACCTGCCGGAAGGCGAGCCGCGCCAGCGCCTGGATGCTGTGATCGGCGAGCTGCGCCGCATGACCGGGCTGATGAACGGGTTGCTCGATCAGGCGCGCCATGCGCCGGAAACGCCGGGCCCTGTGCATCTCGCCGAGGCCTGCGAGGAACTGCTGGCGCTGGCGCGCTACCAGGTCGCGCCGGAGATCGCGCTGGAATGCGACATCGACCGCACGCTCGTCTGCAGTCTGCCGCCGGACCGTCTGCGGCAGGCGCTGCTCAATCTTGTCCTCAACGCCGCGCAGGCGCAGTCCGGGCCGGGCCGCGTCACGCTGCGCGCCGCCTGCGCCGCAGGGCAGCTCCTCCTGATGGTCGAGGATGCCGGCCCCGGGTTCGCGGAACCCCTGCTCAAACAGGGGGTCACCCATTTCGCCAGTGCGCGTTCCGGCGGGACCGGACTCGGGCTGGCGACGGTACGGCGTTTCGCGCTCGATCTCGGCGGTACGCTGGCACTGGAGAACATGCAGCCCCATGGCGCGCGCGTCAGCCTGCGCCTGCCGTGTCCCCACCCGGATTGATGCGATGTCGCCCACGCTCCTGATCATCGAAGACGAAGCCCTGCTCGGCCAGGAACTGCAACGCCATTTCCGGCGCGAAGGCTGGGAGACGCGGCACGCGGCGAATCTGGAGGCGGCGCGCGCGATCCTGTGGGGGCATGCCTTCGAGCCCGCGGTGGTGCTGTCCGACATGAACCTGCCGGACGGCAATGCGCTCGACCTGCTCGACGAAACCCGGCGCGCGGCGCTGCCGGGCGAGTGGGTGTTCATCACCGGCTACGGCAGCGTGCCCGATTCGGTGCGCGCGGTGAAACTGGGCGCGCTCGACTTCCTGGAGAAGCCGGTGGACATCGGCCGTCTTGCCGTGGTGCTCAACGGCGCCGCCCGCACGGCACGCGCCGAGCGCCGGCTCGCCGATCAGGCGGCGGACGAGGTGCGGCGCTACGAACCGGCGAGCTACCTCGGCGATTCCGCTGCCGCGCGGGAGACCCGCGAGATGCTGGCGCGGCTGGCGCAGGTGCCGTTCTCCGCCCTGCTGATCGGCGGCGAGACCGGCACCGGCAAGGGGCTGGCGGCGCGCATCCTGCATTACGCCGGCGCGCGCAAGTCGGGACCGCTGGTCGAGGTGAACTGCGCCGCGCTGCCGCGCGAACTGATCGAAGGCGAACTGTTCGGCCACGAGGCCGGCGCGTATACCGGCGCCAAGGGCCGGCGCCGCGGCCTGGTCGAGCAGGCGAGCGGCGGCACGCTGTTCCTCGACGAACTGGGCGAGCTGCCGCCCGAACTGCAGGTGAAGCTGCTCAAGGTGATCGAGGACAAGGCGGTGCGTCGCCTGGGCAGCGAGCAGACGGTCGCGGTCGACGTGCAGTTCGTCGCGGCGAGCAACCGCGACCTGGAAACCGAGGTGCGCGAAGGGCGCTTCCGCGCCGATCTCTACCATCGCCTGTCGGTATTCCGGCTGGACCTGCCGTCGCTGCGGACGCGTCGCGACGACGTGCGGCAACTGGTGCCGCAGTTCGTGCGCGAGTACAACGCCAAGGCGGGCCGGCGCGTGACGCGCATTCCCGAGACGGTGTGGGCGCGCCTGCTCGCGCACGACTGGCCGGGCAACGTGCGCGAGCTGCGCAACGTGGTCGAGCGCTGCGTGCTGTTTGCGCAGGACGAGGTGTTCCCGGAACGCTGGCTGCAGCTGCAGTCGGGGCAGGTGACGGAAACCGGCGGCGACGGCCTGTGGCTGCCGCTGGACGGCAGCCTGGGGCTGGAGGACATGGAGCGTCGTCTGATCGAGGCGGCGCTCGAACGCGCCGAGGGCAATGTCACCGGCGCGGCGCGCCTGCTGAAGAGCACGCGCGAGACGCTGCGCTATCGCGTCGAGAAATTCGGGCTGGGCAAAGCCTAGCGCGGCACACACGATGACGATGACTCCCGAAACGGACAGGCTGGCGACCTCCGGTCCGGCCTTCGGTGCGCCGGGTATCGCGCCCAGCTGGACCTCCAGCGCCAAGGATCTGGTCGGCACGGCCATGGGCTCGTCGCGGCTGTGGTTCACCCTGGGCCACGGCATCGTCAACGAGGTGTACTACCCACGTATCGACATTCCGCAGATCCGCGATCTCGGTTTCATCGTCGGCGACGGCGCGGGCTTCTGGGTCGAGATCAAGCGCCTGGACGACTACACGCTCGACACGCCGGCGGCCGGCATTCCGCTGCCCGTCGTGATCCACCGCCATCCGCGTTTCACCCTGACGCTGCGCGTCTGTCCCGACGCCGCGCGCGACGTGCTGTTGATCGACGTCGCGCTCGAAGGCGATCCCGCGCTCGCGGTCCACGTGCTGCTCGCGCCACACCTCGGCGGCACCGGCCAGCACAACCGCGCGTGGACGACGGCGTATCGCGGAGAACGCGTGCTGTGGGCCGAGCAGGGTCCGTTCGGCCTTGCGCTGGTGGCGCGCACGCCGGACGGTGCGGATGCGCTGGCGTCCGGCTCGGCCGGCTACGTCGGCGAGTCCGACGGCTGGCAGGATTTCCATGCCAACGGCCGCATGGCCTGGCACTACGACGCGGCCGGGCCGGGCAACGTCGCGCTGATGGGGCAGCTGGCGCCGCGCGCGACGCTGGCACTGGGATTCGCCGCCACCAAACAGGCCGCCGCGACGCTCGCCCGCGCCGCGCTGACGCAGCCGTTTCAGGGCGCGTACGACGCGCAGCGCGCAGCCTGGTCGGACTGGCATGCGCGCTGCGCTGCGACGGTCGCCCCGCCGGATCTGCCGGACGCCTTGCGTGCGCAGTGGGCCTGGTCGGCGCAGGTGCTGAAGACGCACGCCGACAAGACCTTCCTCGGCGCGATGGTTGCCAGCCTGTCCGTGCCCTGGGGCAATCGCGGCGAGGAGCGCGGCGGCTACCATCTGGTCTGGCCGCGCGACCTGGTCGAGTCGGCGCAGGCGCTGCTGGCACTGGGCGGCATCGACGAAGCGCACGCGGTGCTGAGTTATCTCGTCGCCACGCAGAACGCCGACGGCCACTGGAACCAGAATCAGTGGCTCGGCGGCAAGCCCTACTGGACCGGCATCCAGCTCGACGAGACCGCGTTTCCCGTGCTGCTCGCGGCCGGCCTCGCCGAGCGCGGCCTGCTCGACGGCATCGCGGTCGCCGACTGCGTGCGCCGCGCGCTCGCCTACCTGATCCGCAGCGGCCCCGCCAGCCAGCAGGATCGCTGGGAAGAGGACGCCGGCGTCAACGCCTTCACCCTCGGCGTGTGCATCGCGGCGCTGGTGGCCGGCGCGTCGCTGCTTCCGGAGGACGAACGCGCGCTGCCGCTGGCGGTGGCCGACTGGTGGAACGCGCGGCTCGACGACTGGTGCGTCGCGCGCGATACACCCTTCGGCGCACGTCACGGCGTGGCCGCGTACTACGTGCGCGAAGCGCCGGCGGACATCGTGTGCGACGACCGTGCCATGCAGCGCGCGCTGCCGGTGAAGAACCACAGCGACGATCTGCATCCGGCTGCCGATGAGCAGATCGCGCTGGATTTCCTGCAGCTGGTGCGGCTGGGGCTGCGCCGCGCCGACGATCCGGTGGTGGCCGACAGCGTGAAGCTCGCCGATGTCCTGCTGAAAACCGACACCCCGGCGGGACCGGTCTGGCATCGCTACAACGGCGACGGCTACGGCGAACACGACGACGGCAGTGCCTTCGACGGCACCGGACGCGGGCGCGGCTGGCCGCTGCTGTCGGGCGAGCGCGGCCATTACGAACTGGCGGCCGGGCGCGATCCGCTGCCCTTGCTGCAGGCCATGTGCGCCATGTCGAACCGCGGCCTGCTGCCCGAGCAGGTGTGGGACGCCGCGCCTACGGGAAGCTTCCTGCCAGGCCGCCCCACCGGCGGCGCGATGCCGCTCGTCTGGGCGCACGCCGAATTCGTCAAGCTCGCCGCCTCGCGCGCAGCCGGGCATGCGCTCGATCGCCTCGACGCAGTGTGGTCGCGCTACCGCGGCGAACGCCCGCGCGCGGAATGGGCGATCTGGACGCCCGCCGAGCCGTTGCCACGTGTGGATGCGGAAACCGGCGTGTGGATCGTGCTGCCGTTTCCGGCGGCGCTGCATCTGGGGTTCGACGACTGGCGCGAGGCGCACGACGTCGCGGCTGTGCCTTGCGGCCTCGGCTTCCATGGCGTCGTGCTGCCTGCCGGGGCGCTGGCCGCGCACGACCGTCTCGATTTCACCTGGCGCGACGGCCGGGACGGCCGCTGGCACGAGCTGCGCTATCGCATCGAAATCCGGCGTCCGGGTCCGGGCTGAAAACCCGGCGCCGCGCCCGCGGCGAACCGAGAACGGATGCCGAAAAAAACGGTCACTGCGTTAGTTGCCTACGCAAGGAGACCGCATGAATGTTCCATCTTCGACTTCCTCATTCGTGTTCGGCGCAGTCATAGCCGCTGCGGCCTTCGCGCTCGGCTCGACGAGCCATGCCTGGATGCCCGGGGCCGCGCCCGCTTCGCATGTCGCTTCCCTCGCCGCCGCTGCGCCCGCGCCGCTTCCTGCCGGCCTGCCCGATTTCTCCCAACTGGTGAACCGCAACGCCGCCGCGGTGGTCAACCTCAGTGTCAGGAAGGAACTGTCCGCGGGCAATGCCCTGCGCGACATGCCCGAGGCCTTCCAGCGTTTCTTCCAGCTGCCGCCCGACGCCCAGTTCGAGCAGACCGGCGTCGGCTCGGGCTTCGTGATCGAGTCGGACGGCTACATCCTCACCAACGCCCACGTGGTCGACGACGCCAGCGAGATCGCGGTGAAGTTCAGCGACAAGCGCGAGCTGCCGGCCAAGGTCGTCGGCGTGGACAGGCTGTCGGACATCGCGCTGGTGAAGGTGGACGCGAAGGATCTGCCCACCGTGCAGATCGGCCGTTCCGATACGCTGCGCGTCGGTCAGTGGGTGCTCGCCATCGGCTCGCCGTTCGGTTTCGAGCAGTCGGCGTCGCAAGGCATCGTCAGCGCGCTCGGGCGCAGCCTGCCCGGCGACACCTACGTGCCCTTCGTGCAGACCGACGTGCCGATCAACCCCGGCAACTCGGGCGGCCCGCTGATCGATCTGGGCGGGCGCGTGGTGGGCGTCAATGCGCAAATCTACAGCCGCAGCGGCGGCTATCAGGGCGTGGCCTTCGCCATTCCCATCGACGTGGCGATGAAGGTGGCCGATCAGCTCAAGTCCGGCGGCAAGGTCGTGCGCGGCTGGCTCGGCGTCGCGATCCAGCCGCTCAACGCCGAACTGGCCGCCTCGTTCAAGCTCGACCAGCCGATCGGCGCGCTGGTCGCCTCGGTCGCGCCGAAAAGCCCGGCCGCGCTTGCCGGCGTGCGTCCGGGCGACGTGATCCAGCGTTACGACGGCCAGCCCATCGTCGAGGCCGGCGATCTGCCGTCCAGGGTCGCCGCCACGGCGCCCGGGCGCGAAGCGGCGCTGCAGGTCTGGCGCAACGGGCGCGCACTCGATCTTCAGGTACGGGTGACGAAGCGGCCGGAGAAAACCTAGCCCAGCGCGGTGTCGAGCATCATCATCATCACGAAGCCGCCGATGAGGCCGAGCGTGGCGGCCTGCTCGTGGCCCTTGCGGTGTGTCTCGGGGATGATCTCGTGCGACACCACCCAGATCATTGCGCCGGCGGCGAAGCCGAGGCCGGCGGGGTAGAGCGGCGCGAAGCCCGAGGTGAGCGCGACGCCGACGATGGCGCCGAGCGGTTCGGCGAGCCCGGTCAGCGCGGCGGCGCCGGCGGCCTGCCAGGGCGAGTAGGCGATGGTGCGCAGCGCCACGGCGACGACCAGGCCTTCGGGAATGTCCTGGATCGCAATCGCGGCGGCGAGCGGCACGCCGACCGACAGGTCGCCGCCGGAGAAACCGACGCCGATGGCCATGCCTTCCGGGAAATTGTGCAGCGCAATCGCGAACACCATCAGCCAGACCCGGCGCAGCGCGATCCAGTCCGGACCGTGGCGGCCCGACTGCACGTGCTCGTGCGGCACGGTCTTGTCGGCGAGCAGCAGGAACAGCGCGCCCAGCACCAGTCCGGTCGCGACCAGCAGGGCGCCGGCCGGCTTGCTGCCGAGGATGTCGGTGCCGGCGGCGACGCCCGGCAGGATGAGCGAGAAACACGACGCGGCGGCCATGACGCCGGCGCCGAAGCCCAGCATGACATCCTCCAGACGCGGGGAAATCCTGCGCACGAACAGTGCGGGGAGGGCGCCCGCCGCGGTGGCGAGCGCGGCGACCGCCGAGCCGGCCAGCCCTTGTCCCATCGGTGTGGCGAGCGAAGTGCCGCCGTTGACGAGCGCGACCCAGGCCAGACCTGCGAGCAGTGCGACGACCAGTCCCCAGCCGCCGAACCGGAGGGCGGCGGCGTGGCGCGGGTCGGTGAAGTAGGACTGGAGGGTGCGGGCGGCGGTGTTCATGTTTTTCCGTCAGGGGTTTATCCACGCAAGATGAAGTGGATTGGTCGTCAGCCTATCCCCAGCGGCGTGTCGTCGTCCACTGCCGCGACGCCGCCGACGCCGAGCCCGAGCATGCTCAAGGCGTGCATCATCGCGCGCCGCACCGGGTGCGCAGGGGCCGGGTGGACGGGCGCGCGGGCGGTGCGGTCGCGGCGGTATTCGTCGTAGGTGCTGGTCAAGCTCATTGCAATCATGATGTTCTCCCGTTGATCCTTGCGTACCGGGCAGGGGTCAGGCCTTGCCCGCTTGTCCTTCGTCCACGTGCGGCAGTGGCATGGGTGTATTTAAAGCCACGCGTGTGAATTTGTCTCATGAATAATATGAAATGAATTCATTGATGGAATAGAACGATTGCACAGGGCGCGCGGACAAAAAAACGGCGCCCCGAATCGCTTCGGGGCGCCGCGATCGTCCCGGCCCGGACGCCCGGTCAGGCGAGGTCGAAACGGTCCAGGTTCATCACCTTCGTCCACGCTGCGACGAAGTCCCTGACGAACTTCGCCTGCCCGTCGCCCTGGCCGTAGACCTCGGCGATGGCGCGCAGCTGCGAGTTCGAACCGAACACCAGATCGGCGCGGGTGGCGGTCCACTTGGTCTTGCCGGTCTTGCGGTCGCGCACTTCGAACACGTTCTTCTCCGCATCGACCGGCTTCCACTCGTTGCCCATGTCGAGCAGGTTGACGAAGAAGTCGTTCGTCAGCACGCCCGGCCGGTCGGTGAACACGCCGTGCTTGCTGCCGCCGTGGTTGGCGCCCAGCGCACGCAGTCCACCCACGAGCACCGTCATTTCCGGCGCGGTGAGGGTGAGCAATTGCGCCTTGTCCACCAGCAGCGCTTCGGCGGGCACCTCGGGGAAGCGGTCGCTGCGGTAGTTGCGGAAGCCGTCGGCAATCGGTTCGAGCGGCGCGAAGGAGTCGGCGTCGGTCTGCTCGGCGCTGGCGTCCATGCGGCCGGGGGCGAAGGGCACGCTCACGTCCTGTCCGGCCTTGCGCGCGGCGTCCTCGACCGCTGCGCAGCCGGCCAGCACGGTGAGGTCGGCGAGCGAAACCTTCTTGCCGCCGCCGGCCGCGCCGTTGAATTCGGCCTGGATCGCTTCGAGCTTGCCCAGCACCTTGGCCAACTGCGCCGGCTGGTTGACGTCCCAGTCCTTCATCGGCGCGAGGCGGATGCGCGCGCCGTTGGCGCCGCCGCGCTTGTCGCTGCCGCGGAAGCTCGCCGCCGAGGACCACGCGGTGTAGACCAGTTCAGAGGTGGTCAGGCCAGAAGCCAGCACCTTGGCCTTGAGCGCGGCCACGTCCCTGTCGTCGATCAGCGGATGATTCACCGCGGGGATCGGGTCCTGCCAGATCAGGTCTTCCTGCGGCACTTCGGGGCCGTGGTAGCGAGCCTTCGGGCCCATGTCGCGGTGGGTGAGCTTGAACCAGGCGCGGGCGAAGGCGTCGGCGAATTCCTCAGGATGCGTGTGGAAGTGGCGCGCGATCTTTTCGTACTCGGGGTCGTAGCGCATCGCCATGTCCGCGTCGGTCATGATGATCGGCACCTTCTTCGACGCGTCATCCGCGGCTGGCGCCATGTTGGCGTCGGTGTGCTGCCTGGGCGTCCACTGCGAGGCGCCTGCAGGGCTGCGCGTCGGGATCCACTCGTTGCCGAACAGCATGTCGAGATAACTCATGTCCCACTTTGTCGGCGTCGGCGTCCACGAGCCTTCCAGGCCGCTGCCGATCTGGTCGCCGCCCTTGCCGGAACCGTGCGTGCTGATCCAGCCGAAGCCCTGGTTCTCGATGCCGGCCGCTTCGGGTGCGGGACCGACCCGCGCCGCGTCACCGGCGCCGTGACATTTGCCGAAGGTGTGGCCGCCGCAGGTCAGCGCCACAGTCTCGTAGTCGTTCATCGCCATGCGGGCGAAGGTCTCGCGCACCAGGCGTCCGGACTGTAGCGGGTCGGGTTTGCCGCCGGGGCCTTCCGGGTTGACGTAGATGAGACCCATCTGAACGGCGGCCAGCGGATTATCGAAATCGGGCTGCGTACCGTGGCGCGTGTCGCCCAGCCAATCCGTTTCAGAGCCCCAGTACACCGATTCGTCGGGTTCGTATACGTCGGTACGGCCGCCGCCGAAGCCGAAGGTCTTGAAGCCCATGGATTCCAGCGCGCAGTTGCCGGCCAGCACGATGAGGTCGGCCCAGGAAATCTGGTTGCCGTATTTCTGTTTGACCGGCCACAGCAGGCGGCGCGCCTTGTCGAGGTTGACGTTGTCGGGCCAGGAATTGGTCGGCGCGAAACGCTGCTGGCCCAGGCCGGCGCCGCCGCGGCCGTCGCCGATGCGATAGGTACCCGCTGCGTGCCAGGCCATGCGAATGAACAGCGGGCCGTAGTGGCCGTAGTCGGACGGCCACCAGTCCTGCGAATTGGTCATCAACGCGTACAGGTCTTTCTTGACCGCGGCGAGGTCGAGCTTGTTGAATGCCTCGACATAATCGAACGAGGCTTCCATCGGGCTGGTCTCGGGGGCGAACTGGCTCAGGACTTTCAGATTCAGCTGGTTCGGCCACCAGTCGTGGACGGTCGGGGTACCGCCGCCGGCGGCGGTAACATGGAAGGGACATTTGCTTTCGGACATGGCGCTCACTCCTGTTGATTGGTTGTTTGCCTCCCCGGTGGGGTGAGTGCATTAAAGGCCATGAATGAGAATTTGTCTCATGAATAGTCTAGAATTCTTCCATTGACGAAATCGAACGGTGACGCATGACGCTCCAGGAACTGAAATACCTCGTCGCGCTGGCCGACCACGGCCATTTCGGCCGCGCCGCCGAGGCCTGTTTCATCACCCAGTCCACGCTCTCCACGCAGATCAAGAAGCTGGAGGATTTTCTCGGCGTGACGCTGTTCGACCGCAGTCTCAAGCGCGTCACCCCCACGCCCATCGGCCGCGAAATCCTGGCCGCGGCGCGCAACATCGTCGAGGAGTCCGAGCGCATCCGCGAGCTGGCCCGGCACGCGCAGGACCCAATGACGCGCACGATCCATCTGGGCGTCATTCCCACGCTGGGCCCCTATTACCTGCCGCATGCGCTGACCCTGGTGCACAAGAAGCACCCGGGCCTGAGAATGCTGCTGCGCGAGGAGATGACGCCGCAGATCCTCAATCACCTGCACGAAGGCAAGCTCGACGCCGGCCTGCTGGCGCTGCCGGTGACCGACGAGAATCTCCGGGTCGAACCGCTGTTCTACGAACCCTTCTTCGCCGCGATGCCTGCCGGCCATCCGCTCGCTGCGTACGACACAGTGAAGGCGGCCGACATCGTCAACGAAAAACTGCTGCTGCTCGACGAAGGCCACTGTCTGCGCGACCAGGCGCTCGACGTGTGCGGCACCGTCGGAAGCGGCCGCGAGGAAGTGCGCGCCACCAGTCTGGAAACCCTGCGGCAGATGGTCGGCATGGGGCTGGGGCTCACGCTGCTCCCTGCGCTGTCGGTCGATGCGGGGCCGCGCGTGAGCAAGAAGACCGTGGAAATCCGGCCGTTCAGGAAACCCGTGCCCGGACGCACCATCGGTCTTGTCTGGCGCAAGCGCGCGCCGTTTCCGGAAACTTTCGAGCGCCTCGCCGCGACGCTCAAATCCAGTCTGCCCACCGAAGTGGAGCCTGTCTGATGTCCGATCTCAACGACCCGCGCGTCTTTTTTGCGGCCGAACGCACGCTGATGGCGTGGAACCGTACCGGCCTCACCCTCATGGCCTTCGGCTTCGTATTGGAGCGCTTCGGCCTGTTCCTGCACATGCTGCGGCAATCGGCGAATCACGCCGGGCGCGACCTGTCGTTCTGGATCGGCGTCGCCTTCATTGCGCTGGCACTCGTGGTGATGAGCTTTTCCATCGTGCAGTTCCGGCGCGTGCTGCGCACGCTGAAGCCGGTCGAGATTCCGGAACGCTACTGCACCTGGGGCGGCATGGCGATGAACCTGTCGGTGGTGGTGCTCGGCTTCGCGCTGCTGGCCTACCTGTTTTCCGAGCTGTAGGCGCGCCGGCCGCGCTGGTGGCCTTCTAGGGCCGGTCGTGCGAACCGTTGCGCCGGACTTCGTCCCGCAATTCCGCGAGCATCGCGTGCAGATCGACCATCTCGCGGCGCAGCGACTTGATCTCCTGATGCATTTCGCTCCGCATCAGTTTTTCCTCCTTGCCGATGAAAAACGCGGCGATGGAGGCGGTGACCAGCGACATCACCCCGTAGGTCAGCACGATGACCACGCCGGTGAACAGGCGGGCCGGGCCGGTGGTGGGCACGTAGTCGCCGTAGCCCACGGTCATGCCGCTGTTGAAGGCCAGCCAGACGCCATCCCAGTAGGTGTGTATCGTGGGTTCCAGCCAGTAGAGCCCGCCGCCCGACAGCAGCATGAGGACCAGGCCGATCAGCAGGATGTAGGGCGTGGTGCCGGGCGTGATCGCGCGCAGCGAATGCGCGATGCGCGCGATCAGCAGGCTGACGATGGCCAGCCGCAGCAGCCGCAGCCCGGCAGCCACTTCGGCCGGCAGCGCCGGCACCAGCAGCGACACGGCGGTGGCGACGACGATGGCGACGGACAGCCAGTTGTAGACGAGGTAGCGCCGCTTCTGGGTGCTGACCGCGAGCATGATCGTCAGCTCGGTGGCGAACACCAGCATCACCAGTGCGTCCATCGCATGGCCGAGCCTGACGAGGAAGGCTTCGTCCGAGAATTCGCTGAGGTAGAACGCGAGGATGGCGAGCAGGGAGGCAAACAGCACCGGCCAGTTCAGCCGTTTCTCCCATTTGTACGCGCGCGGCGCGTCGTGCGGCGGCACCCCGCCGAGGCCCAGGGCAAGACGTGTATTGAGCGGCATGGTTTCGATCAAATGTTCAACTTGTGCATTTTAGCTGCGTGTGCCGGAGTGGGGCCGATGATTCGAGTGCGGCATTCCGGACGGTCCTCCGGGGAGCGGGGCGGAACTCCCGGGCCGTTCGGAAGGTCGAGTCAGGAGTCGATTAGAATCCCGTCATCTTGAAAGCTGCCCCGATTTTCCTTCTGCTGATGATGGGATGCGGCGCGAGCCAGGCTGCGTCGCTCGACGTGCCGGCCCGGGCCGGCGCCTTCTGGCTCAGGCTCGATGCGCTGCCGGCCGATCCGCGCGCGGTTTCGCCTGCGCCGGCCGACGCCTTGCATTTCGACAGCCTCGCGGCGCTGACCGATTACGCGCTGCGCACCCGCGCCGATTCGCGCGCGGCCTGGCTCGGCATCCAGGCCGAGGCGGCGCGGCTCGACGCGGCGACCGCCGCCAACTGGCCGACGCTTGCCGGACAATTCAGCTTCACCCGCAGCCAGGCCCTGTCGAGTTCCGGCGCCTCGGTGCCGGTGCTGCACCGCTACGGACCCAGCCTCAGCCTCGCCTACGTGCTCTACGATTTCGGCGCGCGTGCGGCCGGCATCGATGCGCAGCGCTACCAGTTGATCACGTCCCTGCTGGCCGGCAACCGCACGCTGCAGGACATCGTCTCCGAAGTGGAGACTGCTTATTACGCGCGCGCCGCCGCGCACGCCGGACTCGATGCGCAGGCGGAGCAGGTGGCCTCGCTCAAGGCCAGTCTGGACGCGGTCGAGATTCGTCTCAAAAGCGGGCAGGCCTCGCGCGCCGACGTGTTGCGCGCGCGCGCGGCGCTGGCCGAAGCGGAACTGGCCCGCGCCGCCGCCGCGCGCGATCTCGCCAAGGCCGAGGCTGCGCTGAAACAGGCCGCGGGCGTCGCGCAGACGCAGACGCTGGCGCTCGACTGGAAACCGGCAAGCCCGCCTGCGCTTGACGCCGCGACGCTGCTGGCCGACCTGCTCGCCGAGGCCGAACGCCAGCGGCCCGACCTGCTGTCGCTGCGCGCCGCCGCCGCGCGCGCGCGCAGCGAGGCGGCCAGCGCGCGGGCGGCGCGCTGGCCCACGCTGGCGCTGGCCGCCAGCGGCGGGCGCACCTTCTTCCTCGAGGACGACCGCACGCCTTCGACGACCTACAGCGTGGGCCTGAATGTCAGCGTGCCCCTGTTCGACGGCGGCCGGCTGGCCGACCTGGCGAGCGCCGCCCGGCGCGATGCGGAGCGCAGCGCGGCGCTCGCCGACGCGCAGCGCGACACGGTTGCGCTGGAGGTCGCGCAGGCCTACGAGGACGCACGCTATGCGCAGGACGCGCGCGCCGGCATCCAGGTGCAGTTCGACAGCGCCGCCGAATCGGCGCGCGCCGCCGAGGCGCGCTACAAGGCCGGCGTCGGCAGCCTGCTCGAATGGCTGACCGCGCAGGCCGATCTGGCGCGCGCGCGGCAGACGCAGGCGCAGGCCGACAGCGACTGGCTGGCGGCGTTTTCCCGTTTGAACCATGCGCTGGGCCGCATTCCGGCCGCGCCTCCCGAGAGACAACCATGACCGGTCGCATTCTTGCCGTCGTCGTCGCGCTGGCCCTGGTCGCCGGCGTGGCGTATCGCGTCCAGCATCAGGATTCCGCCGAGAGCAAGAAAGGCGGCGGCGAGGCGCGCGCGCTCGGCGTCAGGACCGTGCCGGTCGAGGTGCGCGACTTTCCGCGCGTGGTCGATCTGCCCGGCACGCTGGAAGCGCAGCACCAGGTGGCCATCACGGCGCAGGTCGGCGGCACGCTGCTGAAGCAGCATGTGCGCGAAGGCGACACGGTGCGCGCCGGGCAACTGCTGTTCAGCCTCGATGCGCGCCCCGCCGAGGCCCGGATGGCGCAAAGCCGGGCCGGCCTCGTCGGCGCGCAGGCGCAGACCGCGGACGCCGAGCAGAAGCTGGAACGCCTCAAGCCGCTGATCCAGACCGGTTACGCCAGCCAGCAGGAATACGACGACGCGCGGCTGGTGCTGGAGAGCGCGCGCGCCAGCGTCGGCACGGCGCGCGCGGAACTGGAAGCGGCACGTCTCGACGCGCAGTACGCGCAGATCCGCGCGCCGTTCGCGGGCCGTGTCGGCAGCATAGCCGTGCGGCCGGGCGATCTGGTGCAGGCGGGCGGCGAGGCGCTGACCACGCTGACCGCGCCCGGAACGCTGGAGGCGCGCGCCAGCGTCGCGCAGCAGGACTGGCCCGCGTTGGCTGCGGCGCGCGCGCGCGGCAGGGTGCCGGCGGAGATCTTCCACGACACCGACGCGACGGTGCTGGCGCACGGCGAACTGGTGTTCGTCGATACCCAGTTGGACGCCGCCAGCGGCGCGGTGCCGATCAAGACGAGCGTGCGCGATCCCTCGCCGGTGCTGCTGCCGGGACAGAGCGTGCGCGTGCGCCTGCTGCTGGGCGTCGAACCCGCCGCCCGCGTGGTGCCCGAGGCCGCGCTGCAGCACGGGCAGGACGGTCCCTACGTCTACGTCGTGCGCGACGGCCGCGCCGTGGTGCAGGCGGTGAAGCTGCTGCGCGCGCTGGACGGCGAACAGGCGGTGAACGGTGACCTGCGCGCGGGCGAACCGGTGCTGGTGGAAATCCCGCAGCGGCTGAAGGCCGGCAGCAAGGTCAAGCTCGAGGACGCGCGCGCCGAACCGGCGGGACAAGGAGCGCAGGCGGGGCGCGGGACGCGTCCATGAATCTGTCGCGCCTCTTCATCGAGCGTCCCGTCGCCACGCTGATGCTGGTGCTGGCGATGGCGCTGTTCGGCGCGCTCGCCTACAAGGAACTGCCGGTGAACGACCTGCCGCAGGTCGATTTCCCCACCCTGCGCATCTCCGCCAGCCTGCCCGGCGCGAATCCGGAGACCATGGCGAACACGGTGGCGACGCCGCTGGAGCGCCAGCTCTCGACGGTGCAGGGCATCGAGTCGATGAGCTCGCAATCGGGCCAGGGGTCGACCAACATCACCCTGCAGTTCGATCTCTCGCGCGACATCGACGCCGCCGCGCAGGACGTGCAGACCGCGATCGCGCAGGCGGCGCGCAACCTGCCGGACGGCATGGACCCGCCGCAGCTGCGCAAGATCAATCCGTCCGACGCGCCCATTTTGTATCTTGCACTGTCGGCCGACCGCCTGCCGCTGACCAGGCTCGACGCCATCGCCGACACTCACGTCGCGCAGCGGCTGTCGACGCTGTCCGGCGTGGCGCAGGTGCTGGTGTTCGGCTCGCAGAAATATGCGCTGCGGCTGTATCTCGATCCGGCCAGACTGCTGGCGCGCGGCCTCGCCTTCGCGGACGTGGTGTCGGCGGTGCAGGCGGCCAACGCCAACCTGCCGTCGGGCACGCTCGACGGTGCGACGCGCGCCTATACGGTGAAGGCGCCGGTCGCGCTCGCCAACGCGCAGGACTTCGGCGACATCGTTGTCGCCTACAAGGACGGGGCCGCGCTGCGGGTGCGCGATCTCGGCCGCGCGGTCGACGGCGTGGAAAACGACAAGGCGCGCACCTGGTACAACGGCACCCGCGCCATCGTGCTGGCGGTGCAGCGCCAGCCCGGCGCCAACACGGTGGAGGTGGCCGACCGCATCCGCGCGATGCTGCCGCAGATCGAGTCGGAACTGCCCGACGGGGTGAAGCTGCAGGTGCATTCCGACCGCTCGCGCTTCGTCAAGGATTCGCTGCACGAGGTGAACTACACGCTGCTGCTCGCGCTGGTGCTGGTCATCCTGGTGATCTTCGCCTTCCTGCACAACGCGCGCGCCACGCTCATCGCCGCGCTGGTGCTGCCGAGCTCGCTGCTGGGCACCTTCGCCTTCATGCACCTCGCGGGCTACAGCCTCAACAACCTGTCGCTGATGGCGATCACCCTGGCCATCGGTTTCGTCGTCGACGACGCGGTGGTGGTGATCGAGAACATCGCGCGCCATCTCGACATGGGCAAGAACCGCCTGCAGGCGGCGCTCGACGGCGCGCAGGAGATCGGTTTCACCGTGCTGTCGATGACGATTTCGCTGGCCGCCGTGTTCCTGCCCATCCTGTTCATGGGCGGCATGATCGGCAGGCTGTTCCAGGAATTCGCCGTCTCCATCGGCGTCGCCGTGCTGCTGTCGGGGGTGGTCGCGCTGACCCTCACGCCCATGCTGTGCGCGCGCTGGCTGGAGCACGCGCCGATCGCCAATCCGCTGTCGCGTGCCTTCGACGCGAGCTTCGTGCGTTTCCGCGACTGGTACGGCGACACCCTGCGCGCGTCGATGCGGCACCGCGGCCTGATGCTGCTGCTGTCGCTGGCGCTGCTCGGCGCCATGTTCTGGCTGGCCGGACACGTCAGGCAGGGTTTCATTCCGCGCGTCGACTCGGGAATGCTGTTCGCCAGCGTGCAATATCCGGAAGGCATTCCCTTCGAGGAACTGTCGCGCCGCCAGCAGAAGATCGCCGACATCGTGCGCAGGAATCCCGCGGTCGAGGGCCTGATGTCGTCGGCCGGGCAGGGCGGCGGCGGGGTGACCGGCGGCAACGTCGGCCGGCTGGTGATCCGGCTGACGCCGCGCGACACCCGTCCGGGCGCCGACGCGGTGATCGAGGAACTGCGCGCCGCAACGCGCAAGGTGAGCGGCGCCACCGTACTGCTGCAGAACCCGGCGTCGATCAACGTCGGCGCGCTCGCCTCGGCGAGCGACTACCAGATCACCCTCACCTCGGGCGATTTCGAGACCCTGAAGCACGTGTCGTCCGCCGTCGAGAAACGGCTCGACGCCCTGCCCGAGATCGAGGACGTCAACAGCGACCTGCAGCTGCGCAACCCCGAGCTGCGCCTGGTGGTCGATCCCATCGAGTCGGCCCGGCTCGGCATCACGCCGCAGCAGGTGCAGCAGACGCTCTACGACGCGCTGGGCGGGCGCCGCATCAGCGAAATCTACGGTACCAGCGACCAGTACAGCGTCACGGTCGAGGCGCCGCCCGAAGTCCAGCGCGATCCCGCTGTCATCGGCCGGCTGCCGATCCGCACGGCCTCGGGTACCTCGACCCGGCTCGACGCCGTGGCGCGCGTCGAGGCCGGCGTCGGGCCCATCTCGGTGAACCACTTCGGCCAGCAGCCCGCGGTCACGCTGTCGTTCAACCTGGCGCAGGGCGTCTCGCTGAACGAGGCGCTGGCGCGCGCGCTGGCCGCCGCCAGGGAGGACCTGCCGGCCGAAGTCACTGCCCAGCTCGCCGGCGCCGCGCAGAAATTCCAGGAGTCGACGGTGACGTTGCCGCTGCTGCTGCTGTTCACCGTGCTCGTCATCTACATGGTGCTGGCCGTGCTGTACGAGCATCTTGGCCATCCGCTCACCATCCTCAGCGCGCTGCCGCTGGCCGGCTTCGGCGCCTTGCTGGTGCTGCTGCTCGCCGACGAGGAACTCAACATCTTCAGCTTCGTCGGCATCATCCTGCTGGTCGGCCTGGTGAAGAAGAACGGCATCATGATGGTCGACTTCGCGCTCACCCGGCAGCGCGCCGGCATGAGCGCCGAGGACGCCATCGTCGAAGCCAGCCTGGTGCTTCGGCGCCGGCGGCGAGGCGCGGCGCCCGCTGGGCATCGCGGTGGTCGGCGGCCTGGTGTTTTCGCAGTTCCTCACGCTCTATGTCACCCCGACCTTCTACGTGAGCATGGCGCGGCTCGAAGCCCTGCTGCGCCGCCGGCTTGCGCGCTTCGCCTGATCGATTGATTCCGTCAATCGAATGCATGCATACTTTCCGTTAGATTCGATCATTCGTATTATCTAACATCGCTCCTGTCTGAATTGACGCAAACGATCAACCCAACAGGAGCCCATCATGCAGAACACGCAGTCCGTCACCATCCAGAACCTCGAAGCCGCCTTCGCCGGCGAATCGATGGCCCACATCAAGTACATGTGGTTCGCTCGCCAGTGCCGCAAGGCCGGCGACGAAGCGACCGCCAAGGTGTTCGAGGACACCGCCGCGCAGGAGATCCTGCACGCCTTCGGCCACGCCGAGCTGCTGTTCTCCGACGAGACCATGACGCCGGCCAAATGCCTGCAGTACGCGATCGAAGGCGAAACCTACGAGTACGCCGAGATGTATCCCAAGTTCCGCCACGAGGCGATGCTGGAAGGCAACACCGCCGCGGTGGCCGAGATGGACGAGCAGATCGCCGAATCGAAGGAGCACGCGGACATGTTCAGGAGCGTGCTGGAGAAGGCCGCCAAGCGCTTCGCCGCGCTGGCCAAGGTGGAAGAGAAGCACGCGAAGCACTACCAGGCGACGAAGGACGCACTGGCTGCGCCCGAAGCGATCGCCGCCTGACAGCTCAAACCCTATTTGAATCGAAAGGAAACATCATGAAAGCTTGGCAATGTATCGTGTGCGGTTATGTGTACGACGAAGCGAAAGGCGACCCCGAGCACGGCATCGCCCCCGGCACCCGCTGGGAGGACGTGCCCGACGGCTGGGAATGCCCGGACTGCGGCGTCAGCAAGACGGACTTCGAGATGGTCGAGATCGAAGCCGCCTGAACGCACCTCGCCGGAGGACGCAGTGCGCGTTCCCCGGCTTATCTGCAAAGCCCCGGCCAGTCCGGGTTTTTGCAGATAAACACCGATCATCCAGGAGTTCGAATCCATGCAGCCCATCCTCATCATCGGTTCCGGTCTGGCCGGCTACACCCTGCTGAAGGAGATCCGCAAGCGCGACGCGGCGGTGCCCGTCACCCTGCTCACCGCGGACGACGGCGCGTTCTATTCCAAGCCCAACCTGTCGAATGCGCTTGCTGCCGGCAAGACTGCCGCGGCGCTGGCCGGCGCCAGCGCGGAAAAAATGGCAGCCGACCAGAATGCCACGGTGCATACGCATGTCACCGTCGTCGCCATCGATACGCGCGGCCAGCGCGTCCGCACGGCGGACGGCAGCGAACACGCCTACGGCAGACTGGTGCTGGCGCTCGGGGCCGATCCGTTCCCGCACCGCCTCGCCGGCAGCGGTGCCGACGCCGTAATGGCGGTGAACGATCTGGCCGACTATGCGCGCTTTCGCGACGCCATCGCCGGCAAACGGCGCGTCGTCGTGCTGGGCGGCGGCTTGATCGGCTGCGAATTCGCCAACGATCTGGCCGCGTCGGGCATGACGGTGTCGGTGGTGCATCTCGGCGACTGGCCACTCGAGCGCCTGTTGCCGGCGGAGGCCGGCCGGCGGCTTGCCGACAGCCTCGCGGGACTGGGCGTGGCCTGGCATTTCGGCCGCACTGCGAAGAGCGTGGAGACCGTCGCGAGCGGCCAGCGCGTCACTCTCGACGACGGCGAATCGCTTGAAGCCGACGTCGTGCTGTCCGCGATCGGCCTGAAGCCGCGCACGCAGCTGGCACAGGCGGCCGGCATCCCGGTCAATCGCGGCATCCAGACCGACCGCCTGCTCGAAACCGGCGCGGCCAACGTGTATGCGATGGGCGACTGTGCCGAAGTCGAAGGCCAGGTCCTGCCCTACGTGCAGCCGCTGATGGTGCAGGCACGTGCACTCGCCGCCACGCTCACCGGCACGCCCACGCCCGTGGTTTACCCGGCGATGCCGGTGATGGTGAAGACGCCCGCGCACCCGGTCGCCGTGCTGCCGCCGAAAATCGGCGCGAGCGGCGGCTGGAAGGTGGATTGCACCGACACCGGCGTGTGCGCGCTGCACCTCGACGCGTCCGGCCGTCTGCAGGGCTTCGCGCTGACCGGTAGCGAGACGGCCAGACGCAATACCCTGGCGAAGGAGATCGTGGCCTGAGACGGGCTCAGCAGTTCGGGCAGGGGTCCAGCGGCAGGCCACGTGCGATCCAGCCCGGGCCGGCGCTGCTGCCCATCATGCCTTCGCGGATGTTGTAGACCTGGGTGAATCCCGCTTCCCGCAGCACCTGCTGCGCGTTGGCGCCGCGATTGCCCGATAGGCTGAGGATGCCGATCGGGTCGTCCTTCCTGCCCTGCATCTGCACCGTCACCTGGCGGACGAACCCCGCCTCGCCCTGGGTGTTGGTCATGTCGATGCGCAGTGCGCCCCGGGCCACGCCCGTCTGCCGCCATTCGGCGGCGTGGCGGATGTCGATCAGGGTGAGCGTGCCGGCCTGCGCCCGGGCATAGGCGTCGGGCGCGGACAGCGTCGGCCCGCTCTCCTTCGAACAGGCCTGGACCGACAGGAGCGCGAACGCGGCTATGACTGCGAGCGACAGACGGTACGCCGACATGAAGACTCCGCTTGGCGGGCTGGTATGGCCACAGTGTAGCCGCAGGACGCGCGTCTGCGATAGTGCGCAGGGTCAATAGTGCGCAGGCTCAGTCGCCGGCTCCTGGGCGGGAACGGGACACGGACGTCGGGCTTTTCCACACCGTGGTGTGTGCCGGCACTCGCCGACGCACATCCCTGTCTACGTCTGCACGGCCATTGCCTGGGTTTTTCCGCGACAGACAGCGACCGCCCACGCCCGTTGGCGCAGGAACCGCGCGACGGCCTGCGGCGCTCAACAGGTCTTGCAGGCTTCGGTGGGCAGGCCGCGCGCGACCCAGCCAGGTCCCGCGCTGCTGCCAAGCATGCCTTCCCTGATGTTGACGACCCGGGTGAAACCGGCGTCGGCCAGTACCTGCTGCATTTGCGTCGTGCGGTTGCCGGTACGGCAGATCAGGGCGATGGGTGCGTTCTTGTTGCCGCCGACTTCGGCCTCGACCTGTTTGACGAAACCCTGTTCCCCCTGAGGGTGCAGCATGTTGATTTCCAGTGCGCCCCGGGCGACGCCGGTCTGTTTCCATTCGTCGGGGCGGCGGATATCGATCAGCGTGAGCTGGCCGGCCTGGGCCTGCGCCCAGGCGTCGGGCGCGGCCACGGCGGGTCCGCTGTCGCGCGCGCAGCCGGCGAGCAGGAAAAGGGCGCAGCTTGCGGCGAGGGCATGACGGGTGAATGACATGAATAACCCCAGTGTTTGATTGAACCTAAAAACCACTGCGTAGGCCGGCAGGCCGGGCGGAAGTTCCGCGTGCACGGCAGGCGCACCTGAGCGAAAATGCGGCATGGACATTTTCCGCATTTTTCACCTGCAAAGCGCGCGGCGGCTGCCGGCGCTGCCCGCATCGCATCCCTGTTCGCGCCTGCACGGGCACTCCTTCCGGGTCGAGCTCACGCTGAGCGGCGAGATCGATCCGGCCCTGGGCTGGGTGCGCGATTTTGCCGAGATCGAGGCGGCCTGGCAGCCGATTCATGCCGCCCTGGATCATCGTTACCTCAACGACATCGCCGGCCTGGAGAATCCCACCAGTGAACGGCTGGCGGTCTGGTTGTGGCGGCAACTCGCGCCGGCGCTGCCCGGCCTGTCGCAGGTGCGGGTGATGGAGACGCACGACTCGGGCTGCGCCTATCGCGGCGAAGGCTGACCACCCCGGGGCGGAAGCACTCAGCCATCCACGACGAGCCGGTAGCCGACACCCGATTCCGTGCGCAGGTGGCGGGGCCGGGCCGGGTCGGCTTCCAGCTTGCGGCGCAGGCCGGTCATGTAGACGCGCAGATAATGGGTGTCCTCGCCATGGCTGGGGCCCCAGACTTCGCGCAGCAACTGGCGGTGGGTGAGCACCCGCCCGGCATTGGCGATGAGGATGGCGAGCAGCCGGTATTCGGTGGGCGTGAGATGCACGCTTTCGCCGTTCCGCTCGACCTGGCGGCGCGCCAGATCCACCGTGATGTCGCCGAGCGCGACGACCGGGCCCGAGTCGGGGGCCGCCCGCGCGCGGCGCAGCAGGGCGCGCACGCGCGCGAGCAGTTCGGCGACGCCGAAGGGTTTGGTCAGGTAGTCGTCGGCGCCGGCGTCCAGCGCGGCGACCTTGTCGGTCTCGTCGGTTCGCGCCGACAGGATCAGCACGGGCATCGCGCTCCAGGCGCGCAGGTCGCGCACCACGTCGACTCCGTCGCGATCCGGCAGGCCCAGGTCGAGGATGAGCAGATCGGGCTTGCGGGTGCCGGCCTCGATCAGGCCGCGTTCCCCCGTGTCGGCCTCGAACACGCGGCAGCCTTCGGCTTCGAGCGCGGTGCGCACGAAACGGCGTATCTGCGGTTCGTCCTCGACGACGACGATGGCGGGCGACGCTTCCATCACACCTCCTCCGGAACGGTCGGCGGCTTGCCGGCCGGCAGGTCGATCAGGAAGCGGGCGCCGCCCTCCGGCCGGTTTTCCGCGCGCACCGTGCCCTGATGGGCCTCGACGATGGCGCGCACGATGGCCAGGCCGAGCCCGACGCCGGCCACCGCGGATTCGTCCTGACCGCGGGTGAATTTCTCGAACAGGCTTTCTTCCCGTCCGGGCGGCAAACCCGGGCCATTGTCGGCCACGCTGACGACGATCCGGTCGCCGACGCGGCGGGCGGCAATCTCGATGCGGCTGCCCGCGGGGGTGTATTTCGCGGCATTCTCCAGCAGATTGCAGAACACCCGTTCCATCAGCACGCTGTCGACTTCCAGCAAGGGCAGGTCGGGCGGCAGATCGACCATGACCGCGTGCCGCGCCAGCGGAATCGCCAGGGTCTGCAGCGCGGCGCCCACCACTTCTTCCAGCGGCTGCCATTCGCGCTTGATCTGCACCTGGCCTTCCTGCAGGCGCGCCATGTCCAGCAGGTTGCTGACCAGCGTGCTGGTGCGCAGCGATTCGGCGCGAATGGCCTGCGCGATCTCGGCCTGCCCTTCGGGCAGCGGCGGGCCGGCCAGCGGCAGCGAGTCGGCCAGGCCGGCCAGCACGGTCAGCGGGGTGCGCAGATCGTGCGACAGGGCCGACAGCAGGCCGTTGCGCAGGCGCTCGGATTCCATCCGGATGAGCGCCTCCTGCGCCACTTCCACGTAATGAACCCGTTCCAGCGCAAGGGCGATCTGCGCCGCGAAAGTCTCCAGCAGGCGCGCCTGCTCGGGCTGGAAGAGCAGGCGTTTCTGGCTGGGCAGCAGCGCCAGCACGCCGCGCGTGCGCATCGGCGCTTTCAGCGGCAGGTAGTACATCGGCGCGCCGGCCAGGCTCTGGGTGCCCATCCCGGCCGGCAACTGATGGTCGTAGACCCACTGCGCGATGGCAGGATCCAGCGGCAGTTCCCGGTGCGCGGGCAAGGGGGTGGGCGCATGCAGTTTCTCCCCGGCGTCCGGCAGCAGGATGCATACCTTGGACTGGAACAGCCCTTCCAGGTGATGCCGCGACATGTCCACGATGTTTTCCGGCAGCAGTGCGCCGGCCAGTTCGCGCCCCAGTTCGTTGAGCGCGCGGGTGCGGCGCTCGCGGTACAGGGCGATGCGCGTCTGGTAGCGCAGGCTGGACGCCACGTTGCTGATGGTGAGGGCGGCCGCCAGCATGATCGCGAAGGTCAGCAGATGGCGGGTATCGGCCACGCTGAAGGACAGTCTGGGCGGCACGAAGAAGAAATCGAACGCCAGCACGGACAGCACCGAGACGAGGACGGCCGGACCGCGTCCGTAGCGGACCGCCACGCCGACCACACCCAGCAGATAGAGCATGATGATGTTGGCCAGATCGAACCACGGCGAGACGACCTGCGCCAGGGCGGTGGCGAGGGCGCAGACCCCGCCTGCCCAGGCGTAGCCCAGCCAGCGGGCCTTGGGCGCGGGTTCCAGGTCCAGGGTGAAAGGCTGGGAAATGGTCTTGTCGGACGGCGGCGCCTCCGCCTCGTGGGCCACCACATAGACGTCGACATCCTCGGCCAGCGCGGACAGCCGGTCGGACAGCGGCGCGCGCAGCATGCGCGACAGGCCGGTGCGCAGGCTCTTGCCCACCACCAGCTTGGAGGCGTTGCGGCTGACCGCGTAGGCCAGCAGGGTTTGCGCGTCGTCCTGCCCGGCCAGGGTGGCGGTTTCCGCGCCCAGCTCCCGGGCCAGGGCGAGCGTCCGCAGGATCTGGTCGCGATTGGCCTCGGACAGGCGCTGCAGGCGGGGCGTTTCCACGTAGACGGCGATCCAGTCGGCGTGCAGGTTGCCCGCCAGGCGCGCCGCCGCGCGCACCAGCCGGTCGCCGCCGGCGCCGGGGCCCAGGCACACCAGCAGCCTTTCCTTGGCCTCCCAGACTTCGTGGATCGCCTTGTCGGTGCGATATTCGCGCATCTGCGCGTCCACCCGATCGGCGGTGCGCCGCAGAGCCAGCTCGCGCAGGGCGATCAGGTTGCCCTTGCGGAAGAAATTGCGGATGGCGCGTTCGGCCTGCTGGGCAAGATAGACCTTGCCTTCCTTCATCCGCTGCAGCAGTTCGTCCGGCGGCAGGTCCACCAGGGCAACTTCGTCGGCGTGCTCGAATATCCGGTCGGGCAGGGTCTCGCGCACCTGGATGCCGGTGATGCCGCCGACCACGTCGTTCAGGCTTTCCAGATGCTGCACGTTGACCGTCGTCCAGACGTCGATGCCCGCGGCGAGCAGTTCTTCCACGTCCTGCCAGCGCTTGGGGTGGCGCGAACCGGCCACGTTGGAGTGCGCGAGTTCGTCGACCAGGATCAGCGCGGGTTTGCGCGCCAGCGCCGCGTCGAGGTCGAACTCGCGCAGTTCGCGGCCCTGGTAGGGGACGCTCCGCGGCGCCAGCAGCTCCAGGCCTTCCAGCAGGCGGGCGGTTTCGGAACGCCCGTGCGTTTCCACCACCCCCACCACTACATCGGTACCCTGCTCGTGCAATGCGCGAGCCGCGCTGAGCATGGCGTACGTCTTGCCTACGCCGGGACAGGCGCCGAAGAAGACCCGCAGCTTGCCTTTCCGCGCCCGTTCGGCATCGGCCTCGATGCGGGCGAGCAGGGCGTCGGGGTCGGGGCGGTTAACCTTGTCCTGGTCTGCCATCTCAAGCGTCCTCCTTGTGCCAGACATGCCGCAAGGAAGCGAGTGCCGCGCGTGAACCGACACGTCCCTCGGACAGTGCCTCGAGAAAATCCGACAGGGGTTTCGATTTGGCGACGGTGAGCAGCGTCAGTACCGAAGCGGCCACCATGACGGCGACGAAGTAAACCAACTTGAGTCCGAGCGATGCGTCGGCTTCGGCGAGCAGGTTCATGCCGAGAAAGCCGGTGACCACCGTGCCGATGAGGCCGAAGGTGGTCACCACGGTGAGTCGCACGACGGTATTGGATTGACGGCGCTGGGTATCGCTGTCCAGGTATTGGCTCATGTCGCGTATTTCTTCCTTGACGTCACGGTATTTGACATCGTTTCCGAGATAGGTGGCGCAGCGGCGGAACAGCCCCTGCACCTGGGCACGCTCGGACAGCTCGTGGAACCAGTAGCGGTGCGTGAAGCGCAGGAAGGCCTCGAAGCTGTCCCGGATGTGCTTCCTGAAGCGCATTTGCGATGTCGCGCTGCGGATGTTCAGGTCGCTGATCGCATCCATCATGCGGTCGGAAAAAACCAGCAGCGCGGCGCGGTGAAAATGCGCGATCAGAAAGAGCAGCATGAACTGGTGGCGGAACTGGGCCAGGATCCCATGCACCTCGTTGCGGAAATAGCTCGACCGCGCTTCGCCGACCACCACGAGGGTGTTGCCCGTGCACATGACGCGCGTGTTGGGGCCGCTGTCGGTGTCGGTCCAGTAGCGGTCGTCGCAGTAGCGGCTTTCGAATTCGGCCACGGCCGGATCTCGGCGGGGCAACGGGTCGCCGGGGCGAAACGCATTGATGAGGCCGAGATGGATGAAATCGTCCGGCGTGAGGTCGCGCGGATTGTCCAGCGCCAGATAGGCCATCATCGGCATGCGGTGGTATTCGAGCTGACGATAGCGCACCTCCGCTGCTTCCTCGTCGTGCTCCAGCACCAGGGGGCGCAGCAAATATGCCCAATGGGCGGCGAGGCAGGGCGCGCGATACTCGTTGACGAAACACAGGAATTTCTCACGATTCTCCGAATCGGACGCCGCCAGCACTTTCCCGTCTGCCCCGAGCCACTCCGAACGGTAGGCATTGTGCACCCCCTGGCCACTCACGTCCCAGCCGGAAGGGTAGGCGCGGCCGAACCGATGCAGCAGCTCCAGCGCGATGTTCCAGGGCAGATCGTCGGTGAAGATTTCCACCCTGAGGAAGACCACGTCGACGTCGTAAAAGAAGACCAGGTCGACGTGGGCCACGTCGAGCAGGACGGGCTTGTCGCCGGGGGTGAGCGTCACACGCAGGGTGGTGATATCCCGGCGCCGGAATACCTGCATCGGCGCGTTGCTGTCGGCTGGGTCACCGCCACCCATGCGCGCGCGGCTGTCGCCGTAGAGAAAGCGCTGCACATAGGGCAGGAAACTCACGAATTCCTTGTAATGCCGCTCCCGGGTCTTGTCGGGGTCATAGGTGATATTGCATTCGCCCCGGCTCCAGGGGCTGTCGCCCCGTTCCAGAACGCGCCAGGGTTCCGCAGCCTCGTCTTCGGGCTCCGGGCGTTGAAGCTGAAGGGGCCACAGCAGGATCTGGCGAAAGTGGCGTATCAAGCGCTCGTCGCCCTTGAGGGGCACGTCGGGGTTGGCGGGTAGCCTGTCACTCATCGGGTATTGTTGTCTAAGCGAGGTTGGGACAGTGTACGGTCAGTGCTCGCGTTGTGCACTCCGCGGAAGCGCGTCGTGGATTTGCCTGCGCATGCGGCGGCGGCGCTCCGACTCACACTCGCAGGAGCAGGTGAACTGGCGGCCGCACGCCACCGAGTGGCGGGCCGCGTTCACCGCGTGCGACTTTCCGCAGACCGGGCAGACATGGATGATCATTTGCGCTCCGCCGTCAAATGGCACGTTCGGCATAGCGGGCGAGGTCGGGTGCCGCGTGGGCGGTCTGCGCGGATACCAGGAACACCTCCCGGTCAGGCTGGGCGCCGACGCTCAGCGCAAGGCCAAGCGCGGCCACGCCGGCCGTGGCCACGGCAAGCCTCAGCGGTGTCTGCCAGTCGGTGAGATAACTGAGCAGGGCGACTGTCCCAAGCGGGCTTGCGGGGAAGCTGCCGTGCGCGACCTCGCGACCACCGGCGCGCGCGGCAACCCGGATGTCTTCGCCGATCAGGGCGATGCCGATGCAAACCTTGTCCTGGCTGGAGGGGGGCTCTTCTTCACGTTGACTGTTCATGACGTTCCTGTCCTTGCGATGAGGTGAAGCCTAACCGGCCTCGCATCAAAAAGTTATAAAAATGGGGCGCGCGGCGGTTGAGGCGGCGCGGCGTGCCCCGGCACGCATCAGGCGGCTCGGGGCCAGCCTTGGAACAGCTGGCTGACCATCCGCGGCTCGCTGCATTGGCGCAGCTGCTCGCGAAATCGGGGCGACGAGAATAGCCGCGTGGCATCCGCCAGCACGGCCAGATGTTCTGCGGCAGCCTGTTTCGGCACCAGCAGAACCAGGACGTCGGTTACCGGCTCGCCGTCCGGGGCGTCGAATGCGATGGATGACTTCAGGCGCAGGTAGGCGGCCAGGATCCGGTCCAGTCCCTGGACGCGGCAGTGCGGGATGGCGAAGCCCTGCCCCAGGCCCGTCGAGGCGAGCTGTTCGCGTCGGTTCAGGCCGAGAAAAATGCTGTCGCGCGGCAACGCATGGACCTGTTCCATGTTCCGGGCGACGGCGTCGATCAATGCGGCCTTGCTCGGCGCTTCCACGTCGAGGCGGATGTCTTCGGGACGCAGATAATGTGCGAGTACGTTCACGGATACCTCCTTGGGTTGACGACTCTCCGATGACAGGAATGCTAGGCCGGACGACCTCATGATTCTGCAAAGAGTGAGGGCGACTGCATCAAGATTCGATAAAGATCAGGCGCAAAAAAAAGCCCACCTTGTGGCGGGCAGGTACAACGGAGACGAACCTCGCCATCGGCGGTGTGGGCAGGCCCGCTCCTGAAAAAGCAAGCCATGGCGCACCCCACAGCGGCCCGTCAGATGATCAGAAGGCCTTGGTCACCCACACCAGGCCGCGGCTGTCGCCCAGGTTTTCGCCATTGTCGTCGGTCCAGACAGACCGAGTGGCATTGGTGTCGGAGTAGGCCACGCCCACGGTCATGCCGGAGAGCTTGGCGCCCAGCTTGCCCATGTCGTAGGTCAGGCTGACTTTCCAGTCGTCGTAGTCCTGGGCGCTGTTGTTCTTGAAGCTGAAGGTGCCCCAATGCGCGCCCGCGGTCAGGCCGGTTTCGCCGAGCGGGACGCTGGCGGAAATGTCCAGGTAATCGGAGCCGTCGGCGTTCGCAAAACCGAAGGCGCCGTCGCTGACCGTGTAGGAGTATTTGGCGGTGAACCACTTCCAGCCGAGGCCGGCATACAGTTCGGTGGTGTTGGCATTGGTGACGCCACTGGGTCGGTCGCCGGGGTAGTAGTACTCGATGGCACCGACGTCATAGGAGATGCCGGTGTCGCCGATACTGTTGCGGAAGCCGCCATACAGATCGAGCTCCAGGTTGCCCGAGGCGTAGTGCTGGTAATCCTCGATCCAGCCCACGTTGGAGCCCCAGGTGCCGAGGTAGAAGCCGCTCGCGTGCACGTAGTCGAGGCCGCCCTGGATGGCCGGGTCGTGGCCGGTCTGGGAGATGCCGCGGAAGAGGTAGTCGGACGTCAGGCCGACGTTGGCGGTGAGGGTGTGCGGGCTGTCCTCGGCGAACGCAGGCAGGGCGGCCACGGCGGCCATCAGGAGGATGGGGCGGGACAGTTTCATTTCTTGAGTTTCCTTTCGGGGTTGCGGGGTTGCTTGTTGGCCAGCCGGGTTACGACAGCCCATGCAAAAAGCAGGGGGATCACGATGGCGCCAAACGCCATCATGAAAACCAGGAATTCCTCCACGGTTCAGGAGCGGGCCAGGCGGTCGAGCGCCCGGTTCAGCACCAGCACGTTGACGCGCGGCTCGCCAAGAACGCCGAGCTGGCGTCCTTCGGTGTGGGCGTCGACAAGTTGCGCCACCTCGGCCTCGGACATGCCGCGGATGCGTGCGATGCGTGCGATCTGCCAGCGGGCGGCGGCGGGGCTGATGTGGGGGTCGAGGCCGCTGCCGGAGGCGGTGACCAGGTCCACCGGGATCGGTGCGGTGTTGGCCGGATCAGACGCCTTCAGCGCATCGATGCGCGCCTTGACCGCCTGTTCCAGCGCCGGGTTGGTCGGCCCCAGGTTGGAGCCGGACGATGCGCCGCCGTTGTCGGGGACCGGACCGGTGGCCGAGGGGCGGTTCCAGAAGTATTTCGGGTCGGTAAACGGCTGGCCGATCAGTTCGGAGCCGACCACCTTGCCGTCCTGCTCGACCAGGCTGCCGTTGGCCTGATGGGGAAAGACGCCCTGCGCGATGCCGGTGACCAGCAGCGGATAGACGCCGCCGGTCAGTACCGTCATCAGGACGAGCACGAGCAGCGCGGGTTTGAGTTCCTTGAGCATGTTGGGCTCCTTATGCGAGGTTGAGGCCGACCAGGATCAGGTCGATGGCCTTGATGCCGATGAAGGGCACGATCAGGCCGCCGACGCCGTAGATCAGCAGGTTGCGCTGCAGCAGCGTGCCGGCACCGAGCGGGCGGTACTTGACGCCCTTCAGCGCGAGCGGGATCAGGGCGACGATGACCAGCGCGTTGAAGATCACCGCCGACAGGATCGCGCTTGAGGGCGTGGCCAGACCCATGACGTTGAGCGCGTCCAGCGCCGGGTAGGTGGTGGCGAAGGCGGCCGGGATGATGGCGAAGTACTTGGCCACGTCGTTGGCGATGGAAAACGTGGTGAGCGAGCCGCGCGTCATGAGCATCTGCTTGCCGGTCTCGACCACCTCGATCAGCTTGGTCGGGTTGGAGTCGAGGTCGACCATGTTGCCGGCTTCCTTCGCTGCCTGGGTGCCGGTGTTCATCGCCACCGCGACGTCGGCCTGCGCCAGCGCCGGCGCGTCGTTGGTGCCGTCACCGGTCATCGCCACCAGGCGGCCTTCGGCCTGGTATTCGCGGATCAGCTTGAGCTTGGCCTCGGGGGTGGCTTCGGCGAGGAAGTCGTCGACCCCGGCCTCGGCCGCGATGGCGGCAGCGGTCAGGCGGTTGTCGCCGGTGATCATCACGGTCTTGATGCCCATGCGGCGCATTTCGGCGAAACGCTCCTTGATGCCGCCCTTGACGATGTCCTTCAGCTCGACCACGCCGAGCACGCGGGCGTGGCCGTTGACCGACTCGGCCACCACCAGCGGCGTGGAGCCACGCTTGGCGACATTGTCGATGAGGGTCTCGACCTCGCCCGGGAAATGCCCCCCCTTTTCGGCAACGTAGGTGCGGATGGCGTCGCCCGCGCCCTTGCGGATCTCGCGCCCGTCGAGGTCCACGCCGCTCATGCGGGTGTGGGCGGTGAAATGGATGAAATGCGCGCCCAGTTCCTGCACGTCGCGCCCGCGCAGGTTGAATTTCTGCTTGGCCAGCACGACGATGCTGCGGCCTTCCGGGGTCTCGTCGGCGAGCGAGGCAAGCTGGGCGGCGTCGGCCAGTTCGGCTTCCTTCACGCCGGGCGCATGCAGGAAGTTGCTGGCCTGGCGGTTGCCCAGGGTGATGGTGCCGGTCTTGTCGAGCAGCAGCACGTCGACGTCGCCTGCCGCCTCGACGGCGCGCCCCGAGGTCGCGATGACGTTCTTCGCCATCATGCGCCCCATGCCGGCGACGCCGATGGCGGACAGCAGACCGCCGATGGTGGTGGGGATCAGGCACACCAGCAATGCCACCAGAACGGTGACGCTCACCGGCGCGCCGCTGCCGGCCGATTGCACGCTGAAGATCGAGAACGGCAGCAGGGTCGCGGTGGCGAGCAGGAACACCAGAGTCAGCGCCACCAGAAGGATGGTCAGCGCGATCTCGTTCGGCGTCTTCTGGCGCTTGGCGCCTTCGACCATGGCGATCATGCGGTCGAGAAAGGTCTCGCCGGGATTGACGGCGATTCTCACCACCAGCCAGTCGGACAGCACGCGGGTGCCGCCGGTGACGGCCGAGAAGTCGCCGCCCGCCTCGCGGATGACCGGCGCCGATTCGCCGGTGATGGCCGATTCGTCGACCGAGGCCACGCCTTCGATCACCTCGCCGTCGCCGGGGATGAGTTCGCCGGCGGTGACCAGCACGACGTCGCCCTTACGCAGGTCTTCCGAATTGACCACATGGGTCATGGCGTCGTGGCGCGGCTCTTTCAGCTTCTTCGCCAGCACGGTCTTGCGCATGCCTTTCAGCGCCGCCGCCTGGGCCTTGCCGCGGCCTTCCGCCACGGCTTCCGCGAAGTTGGCGAACAGCACGGTGAACCACAGCCACAGCGTAATGGCGAGGATGAAGCCGGCCGGGGCCTCGCCATTTCCAGTCAGCGCCTGGACGAACAGGCCGCTGGTCAGCAGGCTGCCCAGCCAGACCACGAACATCACCGGGTTCTTGACCTGGTGGCGGGGCGACAGGCGCTTCACTGCGTCCCAGGCCGCCGCCTTGATGAGAGCGGCGTCGTACAGCGTTTGCGTTTTATGCATGGCGAATTCCTTACTTGACCGAGATCATCTGCAGGTGCTCGACCACCGGCCCGAGCGCCAGCGCCGGGACGAAGGTCAGGGCGCCGACGAGCAGCACGGTGCCGATCAGCAGCAGGACGAACAGGGGGGTATGGGTGGGCAGCGTTCCTGCCGAGGCGGGAACGATCTTCTTGGCCGCCAGCGCGCCGGCGATGGCCAGCACCGGTACGGCCAGCCAGTAGCGCGCCAGGAACATGGCGACACCAAGCAGCGTGTTGTAGAAGGGCGTGTTGGCCGAGAGTCCGCCGAAGGCGCTGCCGTTGTTGTTGCCGGCCGAGGACAGGGCGTAGAGCACCTCGGAGAAGCCGTGCGCGCCCGGGTTGAATATCCCGGCGCGGCCGACGTCGAGGCTCACGGCCAGGGCGGCACCGACCAGCACCACCAGCGGCGGCACCAGGATGGCGACGGCGGCCATCTTCACCTCGAAGGCCTCGATCTTCTTGCCCAGATATTCAGGTGTGCGGCCGATCATCAGGCCGGCGATGAACACGCCGATGAGGGCGAAGACGATCATGCCGTAGAGCCCGGAACCGACGCCGCCGTAGATCACCTCGCCGAGCTGCATCAGCCACATGGGCACCAGACCGCCGATGGGGGTGAAGGAATCGTGCATGGCGTTGACCGAGCCGTTGGAGGCGGCGGTGGTGGCGGTGGCCCAGAGGGCGGAGTTGGCGATGCCGAAGCGCGTCTCCTTGCCTTCCATGTTGCCGCCTGC
>JBGAFQ010000026.1:0-37144 GCA_044227195.1 Thiobacillus sp. | reverse complement strand
GTCGAGTATTTCGTCTCCTACTACGATTACTACCAGCCCGAGGCCTACGTGCCGGCGCGCGACCTGTTCATCGAGAAGGATTCCAGCATCAACGAGCACATCGAGCAGATGCGGCTCTCGGCGACCAAGTCGCTGCTGGAACGGCGCGACACGGTGATCGTGGCCACCGTGTCGGCGATCTACGGTATCGGCGACCCCTCCGACTACCACAGCATGATCCTGCTGCTGCGCGAGAACGAGAAGATGAGCCAGCGCGACGTCATCGCGCGGCTGACGCAGATGCAGTACGAGCGCAACGACTTCGAGTTCACGCGCGGGCATTTCCGCGTGCGCGGCGACGTCATCGACATCTTTCCGGCGGAACACGCCGAGACCGCGATCCGTGTCGAGCTGTTCGACGATGTGGTGGAAACCCTGCACCTGTTCGATCCGCTCACCGGCCAGATCCTGTCGAAGGTGGCGCGCTTCACCGTGTTCCCGTCGAGCCATTACGTCACGCCGCGCGAGACGACGCTGCGAGCGATCGAGCAGATCAAGGTCGAATTGCGCGAGCGGCTGGAGTGGTACTACGCCAACAACAAGCTGGTCGAGGCGCAGCGGCTGGAGCAGCGTACCCGTTTCGACCTGGAAATGATGGTCGAGCTGGGCTTCTGCAAGGGCATCGAAAACTACTCAAGGCATCTATCCGGCCGCAAGCCGGGCGAGCCGCCGCCGACGCTGATCGACTACCTTGCGCGCGACGCGATCATGATCATCGACGAGTCGCACGTCACCGTGACGCAGGTGGGCGGCATGTACAAGGGCGACCGCTCGCGCAAGGAAAACCTGGTCGATTACGGCTTCCGGCTGCCGTCGGCGCTCGACAACCGGCCGCTCAAGTTCGAGGAATTCGAGGCGCTGATGCCGCAGACCGTGTTCGTCTCCGCCACGCCAGCCAAGTACGAGGCCGAGCACGCCGGCCAGGTGGTCGAACAGGTGGTGCGGCCCACGGGCCTGGTCGATCCGGTGGTCGAGGTGCGGCCGGTGGGCACCCAGGTCGACGACCTGATGAGCGAGGCGAGGAAGCGCGTCGCCGTCGGCGAGCGCGTGCTGGTCACCACCCTGACCAAGCGCATGGCCGAGGACCTTACGGATTATCTGGCCGAGCACGGCATCAAGGTGCGCTACCTGCATTCGGACATCGACACCGTCGAGCGCGTCGAGATCATCCGCGACCTGCGGCTGGGCGAATTCGACGTGCTGGTCGGCATCAACCTGCTGCGCGAAGGCCTCGACATCCCGGAAGTGTCGCTGGTGGCGATCCTCGACGCCGACAAGGAAGGCTTCCTGCGTTCCGAGCGCTCGCTGATCCAGACCATCGGCCGCGCCGCGCGGCACCTGCACGGCACCGCCATTCTCTACGCCGACAGGATCACCGATTCGATGCGCCGCGCGATGGACGAAACCGAGCGCCGCCGCAACAAGCAGATCGCCTTCAACGCCGAGCACGGCATCACGCCGCGCGGCGTGGTCAAGCGGATCAAGGACATCATCGACGGCGTGTATGATGCGGACGCCACGCGCCAGGAACTCAAGGCGGCGCAGACGGTGGCGGAATACAAGGTGCTCGACGAGAAGGCGCTGACGAAGAAGATCAAGAAGCTGGAAAAGGACATGCTGGACGCAGCAAAGAATCTCGAATTCGAAAAAGCGGCGGAACTTCGCGACCAGTTGAAGGAACTCAAGCAGGTACTATTTGGCGTGGAAGAGCATGACTAAGGTTTTATTCGTTTGCATGGGCAACATCTGCCGCTCGCCGATGGCGGAAGGCATCTTCCGCAAGGCGGTGCGCGATGCGGGACTGGAAGGCCACGTCGAGATCGATTCGGCCGGCACGCACGCCTACCACATCGGTTCGCCGCCCGATGCGCGCGCGCAGCAGGCCATCCGCCAACGCGGCGTGGACATCAGCGGCCTGCGCGGCCGCAAGGTGGAAGACGCGGATTTCGAGCGCTTCGACTACATTCTCGCGATGGACGGCGACAACGTGAGCCGGCTGATGCAGCGTGCGCCGGCTCGCCATCAGGACAAGATCCGCCGCCTGCTGGCGTTCAGCCGCAAGTATCCCAATCTCGATGTGGTCGATCCGTATTACGGTGGTCCGCAGGGCTTCGAGGAAAACCTCGACATGATCGAGGACGCGGTGCAGGGCTTGATCCGCGAGATTGCTAGCGCCAGTCGTTCGCGCGGCTAGGCGGTGCATCACCCAAATGCACAAGGGCCGCAATCGCGGCCCTTGTGCATTGCGGCATTCTACGTTCAGTTCGAATGGGTTTCTACCTGCACCAGCGGCTCCTGCGAAACCGCCACCTCCGGGCGCGGGCGCCGGCGGGTGGGATGGGGCGCAGCGGCGGCGACCTGGGTTTCGCCGGCGACGCTGGCGGGCGCGCTGGTTTCCACCTGCATCAGGCTGACCGGTTCGGCTTCGGCCTTGACCGCGGGACGGCGGCGGCGGCGCGGCCGGCCGGATTCGCCGGATTCGTCCGCGGTCGGCGCGGCGCTGCCCTGGGTTTCGACCTGCTGCAGATCGGTCTTGCCGATGGCGAGTTCGGCCAGCACGCTGGCCGGCGTGGCCGTGACCGCACCCGGTAGCGGCGCTGCAGGGGCGACAGGCGCGGCCGCAGGCGTCGCTGCGGTCGTTTCAAGCTGCAGGGCCTGCTGCGCCGGCGCGGGTGCCGCGGGCGCGGCGGCAGCCCTGGAGGGACGCGCGACCTCGATGATCGCGCGATAGCCGGCGGTTTCGATGATGGCGTGCGGTGTGGCCGATCCGTTGTTGGCGGCAATTTCCTGTCGGCCTTCGCCGCGACCGCGACGGCCGCGACCGCGACGGTTGCGCGGTTCGCGCTTCTCTTCGCCGGCGGCCTCGTTCGCGGCATCGGCGGCTTCCACGGTGCGCGGTGCGGCTTCGGCCTCGGGACGCGGTTGCTTGGGCTGGCGCGGCGGACGCGGCGGCTTCGCCGATTCGTTGCGCGGTTCGCCTTTGGCTTCGGCTGCGCGGGTGTCGCCCTGGCGGGGTTCGGCCTGACGCGATTCGCCGTTGCGCGATTCGGGCGAGCGGCCTTCGCCGCGCCCGCGGCGCTGGCCGGGCTTGCGCTCGCGGCGTTCGGTCGAACGTTCGCCGCGTGCGGGGACGGCGGGCGCGGCGGCCACGACCGGTGTGGCTTCGGCGGAGGTTTCGTCGCCGCGTTTCCTGAACCAGCCGAAGATGCGATCGAACAGGCCGGTCTGCGCAGGCGCAGCGGCCGGCACCACGGGCTGCGCGACGGCTACGGGCACGGGCTGCGGCGGCGGGGCGATCGATTTCACCGCGGCCTCCTGGCGTGCGGGCGCGGCGGCCTGTGCGGTCTGGTACACCGCTTCGGTTTCCGGCACGGTGGCCATCTTGTAGCTGGGCTCGGCGGCTTCACGCAGGTTCAGCTCGTCGTGGCGCAGGCGGGTGATGGTGTAGTGCGGGGTTTCCATGTGGATGTTGGGGATCAACACCACGTTGACCTTGAAGCGCGATTCCATGGTGTGGATGTCGATGCGCTTCTCGTTCAGCAGGAAGGTCGCCACGTCGACCGGCAACTGCACGTGCACGGCGCCGGTGTTCTCCTTCATCGCCTCTTCCTGCAGGATGCGCAGAATGTGCAGCGCCGACGACTCGGTGCCGCGGATGTGGCCGGTGCCGTGGCAGCGCGGGCAGGAGGTGTGGCTGGTTTCGCCCAGTGACGGCTGCAGCCGCTGGCGCGACATTTCCAGCAGGCCGAAACGCGAGATCTTGCCGGTCTGCACGCGGGCGCGGTCGTGATGGAGGGCATCGCGCAGGCGGTTTTCCACCTCGCGCTGATGCTTGGGGTTCTCCATGTCGATGAAGTCGATCACGATCAGGCCGCCGAGGTCGCGCAGGCGCATCTGGCGGGCGACTTCGTCGGCCGCTTCGAGGTTGGTGTTGTAGGCGGTCTGCTCGACGTCGCTGCCCTTGGTGGCGCGCGCCGAGTTGACGTCGATCGAGACCAGCGCCTCGGTGTGGTCGATGACGATGGCGCCGCCCGACGGCAGGTTGACCTGGCGCGAGAACGCCGACTCGATCTGGTGCTCGATCTGGAAACGCGAGAACAGCGGGACGTCGTCGCGGTAGAGCTTCACCTTGCCGACGTTGGCCGGCATCACGTTTTCCATGAAGGCGCGGGCCTGTTCGTACACGTCCTCGGTGTCGATGAGGATTTCACCAATGTCCGCCGAGAAGTGGTCGCGGATGGCGCGGGTGATCAGGTTGGATTCCAGGTAGATGAGCTCGGGCGCCTTGATCTGCTTGGCGGCACCGTCGATCGCTTCCCAGATGCGCAGCAGGTAGCTGAGATCCCACTGGAATTCCTCGGCGCTGCGGCCGATGCCGGCGGTACGGGCGATCAGGCTCATGCCTTCGGGGATGTCGAGCTGGGCCAGGGTGTCGCGCAGTTCGTTGCGCTCCTCGCCCTCGATGCGGCGCGAGACGCCGCCGCCGCGCGGGTTGGTCGGCATCAGCACGACGTAGCGGCCGGCCAGCGAGATGTAGGTGGTGAGCGCCGCGCCCTTGTTGCCGCGCTCGTCCTTTTCCACCTGGACCAGCAGTTCCTGGCCTTCCTTGAGGTTTTCGGGGACCTTGCCGTTGCCGGGCAGGCAGGCGCGGGCGATTTCCTTGAACGGCAGGAAGCCGTGGCGCTCGCAGCCGTAGTCGACGAAGGCGGCTTCGAGGCTGGGCTCGACGCGGGTGACGACACCCTTGTAGATGTTGCCCTTGCGTTGTTCCTTGCTGGCGGACTCGATGTCAAGGTCGACGAGCTTCTGTCCGTCGACGATGGCAACCCGGAGTTCTTCCGCCTGGGTTGCGTTGAAAAGCATGCGCTTCATTGTTTCTTCTCCCGCGCGCGTGCATACGGGACAGGCCAGACTGCCGCCTAGACGAGGCGGCTCATGCGATCACGGTTGGGTTGGTGTGAAGGGGCATGGATGGGGTGTCCTGTTCCTGGAGAGGGGCGCCGGCATGGCCGGGGCGGTCTTTCCGATTCCCGCTGAAAACGAATTCCGAGCGTGAATGCTGATTTCGTATGCTTGGTGTCGCGTCGTTGATAACATCGCTGCTTTGCCGGCTGGCGGGGCGGGCGGTTCGACTGCTTGTCCTGCTCGACTGGAGCGGGACTGCAGGAACCGGACGGGCCGGGCAGACGGCGGCCGGTGAGCGTTTTAACCGGCGTGATCTCTGAAAATTCCGGCATGGCTGCCGGGCAGGGGTTCCGGCGAAACGAGGCCAGAACCGAAGATAGTGTATATGAAAATGAAGGACTTAGAGAAAGATTCTGTCCGCCGCCTTACGATCGACGACAGCGCCGACAACCAGCGGCTGGACAACTTTCTGCTGACCCAGCTGAAAGGCGTGCCGAAAAGCCGCATCTACAAGCTGGTGCGCGGCGGCGAGGTGCGCATCAACGGCGGCCGCGTCGACGTCGGCTATCGCCTGCAACCGGGCGACGAAGTGCGCATTCCGCCGGTGCGCACGGCCGCGCCGGCGCCGGCTGCCGCCGCAAAACTGCCGCCGGGTATCAACCGCCTGCTGCCGCACGTGCTCTACCGCGACGAGGCTTTCATCGCGCTCAACAAGCCGTCCGGCATGGCGGTGCACGGCGGCAGCGGGGTGTCGCGCGGGGTGATCGAGCAACTGCGGCTGGAACTGCCGGAGTGCCGTTACCTGGAACTGGTGCACCGGCTCGACCGCGAAACCTCGGGCGTGCTGCTGATCGCGCTCAAGCGTCGCGCGCTGGTGAACCTCCACGCCGCGATGCGCGACGGCCAGATCCGCAAGCGCTATCTCACGCTGGTCGCCGGACGCTGGCCCAATCCGGTGCAGCACGTGAAACTGCCGCTGCACAAGCGCGTGGACGACAACGGCGAGAAGCGCGTGACGGTGCGCGACGACGGCCAGACCGCGCACACCATCTTCCGCCGCCTGCAGGGTTTCAGCGAATTCACCCTGCTGGAAGCGGAACTGAAAACCGGACGCACCCATCAGATTCGCGTGCACACCTCGCACCTGGGCTTTCCCATCGCGGGCGACGACAAGTACGGCGACTTCGAGTTGAACCGGGCCCTGGCCAAGCGGGGACTCAAGCGCATGTTCCTGCACGCCGCGCATCTGGCGTTCGCCCACCCCATCACCGGCGAGCCGCTCGAAATCGAGGCGCCGCTGCCCGCCGATCTGGCGGCTTTTCTTGCAACCCTGAACCATGCCCAAGCAATTTGATTTATTGATCTTCGATTGGGACGGCACGCTGATGGATTCGGCCGGCGTGATCGTCGATTCCATCCAGCGCGCCTGCGAGGACATCGGCCTTGCTGCGCCGAGCGACCGCGCGTCGCGCCAGATCATCGGCCTCGGCCTGGTGCAGGCCCTGCAGACCCTGCTGCCCGACCTGCCGGAAGGCGACTATCCGCGTCTGGTGGAGCGTTACCGTCATCATTACCTGGGGCGCGACGACCAGATTCCGCTGTTCGACGGCGTGCCCGAGGGCATTCGCGCGCTGTCCGCCAGCGGCTTCACGCTCGCCGTCGCCACCGGCAAGAGCCGCGTGGGACTGGTGCGTGCGCTGGAATCCAGCGGACTCGGCGCCTGGTTCGCCGCCACCCGCTGCGCCGACCAGACGCATTCCAAGCCGCATCCGGCGATGGTGCTGGAACTCATCGACGAGCTCGACGCCGAGCCGGCGCGCACGCTGGTGATCGGCGATACCAGCCATGATCTCCTGATGGCGGCGAACGCCGGCGTCGCCAGCCTGGGGGTGACCTACGGCGCCCACGTGGCGGACGACCTGCATCCGCACGCGCCGCTGGCGCTGTTGAACAGTTTTGCCGAGGTGCACGCATGGCTGACGGCGAACGCCTGATCTGCGCTTCGGACGAACTGGCTGAGCAGGGGCGCGGCGTGCGCTTCGAACTCCAGCGTTTCGGCAAGCCGCAGCCGGCATTCGTGGTGCGCTACGACGGCGCGCCGCGCGCCTTCCTCAACCAGTGCGGCCACGTGCCGGTGGAACTCGACTGGCAGGAGGGGGAATTCTTCGACGACTCGCGGCTATACTTGATCTGCGCCACGCACGGCGCGCTGTATCACCCCGCGAGCGGGCACTGCGTCGGCGGACGCTGTGCCGGGCGCGGCCTGATTCCCGTCCCCGTCGCCGAACGCGACGGCCATGTCTATCTGGTGGAAACGCAATGAGCGAAGAAAAAGAGCCCAACTGGGAACGTCAGGTACTCGAAAAACTGGCCCTGTCCGCGATCCAGGAACAGCGTCGCAGCCGGCACTGGAGCATCCTGTTCAAGTCGCTCGGCTTCCTCTATCTGTTCATCGTGCTGTTCCTCGCGGCCGGCTGGTTCGGCGAGGACGTCAGCCTGCCCAAGTCGCATACCGCGCTGGTCGATTTGCAGGGGGTGATCGCCGCCGACCAGGCGAGCGCCGACGACGTGATCAGCAGCCTGCAGAGTGCCTTCGACGACAAGAAAACCAAGGGCGTGATCCTGCGCATCAACAGTCCCGGCGGCAGCCCCGTGCAGGCCGGCCAGATCCACGACGAGATCAAGCGCCTGCGCAAGCTCCATCCGGGCATTCCGCTGTACGCCGTGGTGGACGACATCTGCGCGTCCGGTGGGTATTACGTCGCCGCGGGCGCCGACAAGATCTTCGTCGACAAGGCCAGCATCGTCGGCTCCATCGGCGTGCTGATGGACGGCTTCGGCTTCACCGAGACCATGAAGAAGCTCGGCGTCGAACGACGGCTCCTCACGGCGGGCGAGAACAAGGGCTTCCTCGATCCGTTCTCGCCGGTCGATCCCAGGCAGGAAGCCTACGCCCGGCAGATGCTGGAGGAAATCCACGGCCAGTTCATCAATGTCGTGAAGGAAGGTCGCGGCAAGCGCCTGAAGGAAACGCCCGACATGTTCAGCGGACTGGTGTGGAGCGGCGAGAAAAGCATCCAGCTCGGTCTGGCCGACGGCCTCGGCAACGTCGAATCGGTCGCCCGTGATGTCGTCAAGGCCGAGGACATCGTCGATTTCACCCAGCGCGAAGGGCTCGCCGAACGCCTGGCCGGCCGCCTCGGCGCGACCATGGCCAAGGCCTGGTCGCCGTTCGAAAAGAGCGGCGTCAATCTGCGTTGAGCGAGCAGCCCTACACGCCCATTGCCTGCGCCGACCACGAACGCCTGGAGTTCGCCGCGCTCACCGGACAATGGCTGGAACTGCGTGTGGACGGCGTGGCGCAGCGGCTGCTGCCGCTGGACGTCTACACGCGCGAGGGTGCCGAGTGGCTGAAGGCGCGGAACCCGGCAGAGGAGACGGTGACGTTGAGGCTGGACAGGCTGGCGTTCTGAACCCGCGACTCAGGCAGCGATCCCGAATACGACGAGTCTGTCCTTGACCGATTCCGTCTGGGCGAGCCAATCCCGCGCCGTGCGGGTTCGGATCAACTGCCCCGGCAGGCTGAGGTCGGCCCCCACGCTGATCTGTGCCTCAGGGGACAGCGTGGCGACCAGGGTTTCCAGCAGCGCGGCACTGCGGTAGGGTGTCTCGATGAACAACTGGGTCGCGTGGTCGCGGCGCGCGGTTTTTTCCAGTTCGCGGATTTTCTGACTGCGCTCCGGTTCCTTGGCCGGCAGGTAGCCGTGGAATGCGAAGCGCTGTCCGCCCAGGCCGGAGGCCATCAAGGCCAGCAATATCGACGAGGGGCCGACGAGCGGTACGACCGGAACCATGCTGCGATGCGCGGCCATGACCAGCGCGGCGCCCGGGTCGGCCACGGCAGGACAGCCGGCCTCCGACAGCAGGCCGACGTCGTGGCCGGCGAGCAGCGGCGCGAGCAGGGCGTCGAGTTCGGATGCGGGGGTGTGCTCGTTCAGTTCGTGCATCTCGATCTGCTGCATCGGCAGCGGATGGCCCATGGCCTTGAGATGCGCGCGCGCGGTCTTGGCGCGTTCGACGATGAAGCGATCGAGCCGGCGGGCGACGGCGAGCGTGTCGGGCGGCAGGCAGGCTTCGGGGTTCACCGGTCCCAGCGGCACCGGAATCAGATAGAGGGTGCCCGCCACGGATCAGCCTGGCTGCCAGGTCAGGACGTCGACGCCTTCGTTGGCCAGCATCTCGGTCAGCGCCATCAGCGGCAGGCCGATCAGCGCGGTCGGGTCGGGGCTGTCCATGCGTGTCATCAGGGCGATGCCCAGCGATTCGCTCTTGGCCGAACCGGCGCAGTCCCAGGGCTGCTCCTTTTTCAGGTAAGCCTCGATCTGCGCGTCGCCGAGCGGGCGGATGTGGACCACGGTCGGCACGTCGCGGGTCTGCGTGCGGCCGGTACGGCTGTTCAGCAGCGTCAGCGCGGTGTGGAAGACCATGGCCTTGCCCTGCATCTTTTTCAGCTGGGCGAAGGCGTTCTCGTAATTGCCGGGTTTGCCGAGCTGTTCCGAGTCGAGCATCAGCACCTGGTCGGAGCCGATGATGCGTGCATCGGGAAAGGCTGCCGCGGCGGCCTGTGCCTTCAGCACCGACAGGCGAAGCGCGGTGGCGGAAGGTGTTTCATCGGGCAGCGGGGTTTCGTCGACGTTGGGCGACAGCACCTCGAAGGGAATGTGCAGGCGGGACAGCAGTTCGCGCCGGTAGCGCGAGGTGGAAGCAAGGACCAATTTCATTCAGGCTGGATTTCCACGAGCGCCATGTCGGGCGTCACTGCGTCGCCCTTCTTGGCGAAGATGCTGATGACGACGCCGGCGATGGGCGCCTGCACTTCGTTTTCCATCTTCATCGCCTCGATCACCAGCACGCCGTCGCCGGCCTTGACCGTCTGGCCGATGCTGACCAGCACATCGACGATGGTGCCGGGCATGGCGGCGGTGACGTGGCCGGGATGGGTGGGGCGGGGCTTCTGTCCGGGCGCGACCGGCGGGGCGGGTTGACCTTTGCGGGGTGTACCGCCGGTGTCGCCGGACACCGCGACCTCGTTCAGCGTCTCGACCAGCACCTCTTCCGACACGCCGTCCACCGACACGAAGTACGGACGCTGCGTGGTGTCGCTGCGGCCGCTGCCCGACAGCTTGATGTGATAGGTCTCGCCGTGCAGCGTGACCTTGAATTCGTCGGCGGCGAAGCGCGGCGCGCTTTCCAGTTGCGCGGCGCCTTTGGGCAGCAGTTGCTCGGGCTTGAGGCTGCCGGCGGCGCGCTCCTGCAGCCAGGTCTTGGCCAGCTCGGGGAACATCGCGTAGGTCATCACGTCCTCGTCGGACTTGGCCAGACCCTCGATCTCGCCGCGCAGCTTGTCGAGCTCGTCGGCCAGCAGATCGGCGGGACGGCAGGAGGTGACTTCGAGATCGCCGATGGCGAGCTTGCGCACTTCCTCGTTGACGTGTCCGGGCGCCTTGCCGTATCGCCCCTGCAGGTAAAGCTTCACTTCGTTGGTGACCGACTTGTAGCGCGCACCGGTGAGCACGTTGAGCGCGGCCTGGGTGCCGACGATCTGCGAGGTAGGGGTGACCAGCGGCGGGTAGCCGAGGTCTTCGCGCACGCGCGGGATTTCCTCGAGCACCGCGTCCATCCGGTCGATCGCACCCTGTTCCTTGAGCTGGTTGGCGAGGTTGGAGATCATTCCGCCGGGCACCTGGTTGATCAGCACGCGGGTGTCGGTGCCGGTGAATTCCGATTCGTACTGCCAGTACTTTCTGCGCACGTCCTTGAAGTAGGCCGAGATCTCCTCGATCAGCGGCAGCGACAGCCCGGTGTCGTAGGCGGTGCCGGCGAGCGCGGCGACGAAGCTCTGCGTGGTGGGGTGGCTGGCGCCCTCGGAGAATGCGCCGACGCAGGTGTCGATGATGGTCGCGCCGGCCTCCACCGCTTTCATGTGCGTCATGTGCGCCAGGCCCGAGGTGGCGTGGCTGTGGGTATGGATGGGCAGATGCGTGGCCTCGCGGATCGCGCACACCAGATCGTAGGCGGTGTAGGGCGTGAGCAGGCCCGCCATGTCCTTGATCGCGATGGTGTCGCAGCCCATCTCGGCCATGCCTTTGGCGAGTTCGACGAAGTGCGGGATGTCGTGCACCGGGCTGGTGGTGTAGCAGAGCGCGCCTTCGGCGTGCTTGCCGGCGGCCTTCACCGCCTCGATCGACACGCGCAGGTTGCGCAGGTCGTTCATCGCGTCGAACACGCGGAACACGTCGACGCCGTTGTCGGCGGATTTCTTGACGAACGCCCGCACCACGTCGTCGGAATAGTTGCGATAGCCGAGCAGGTTCTGCCCGCGCAGCAGCATCTGGATGCGGGTGTTGGGCAGCGCGCGACGCAGCTTGCGCAGGCGTTCCCACGGATCCTCGCGCAGGAAGCGCACGCAGGCGTCGAAGGTGGCGCCGCCCCAGGCTTCGAGCGACCAGAAGCCGACCTGGTCGAGCTTGCCGCAGATCGGCAGCATGTCCTCGGTGCGCATGCGGGTGGCGATGAGCGACTGGTGGCCGTCGCGCAGGACGAGGTCGGTGACGAATACTTTTGTCATGGTTACAGGCCTTGATGAGCGGCGATGGCGGCGGCGATGGCGGCGGCCATCACTTCCGGCGGTTTCTTCTCAGTGTACTGGGTGAGTTCGGGATGCGTCTCGACGAAGCTGGTGTTGAAGCGTCCGCTCCTGAATTCGGGATTCTTGAGGATTTCCTGGTAATACGGGATCGTCGTCTTCACGCCGTACACCAGCATGTCGGACAGCGCGCGGCTGCCGCGCGCGATGGCGGATTCCCAGGTCAGGTTCCATACCGTGAGCTTGGCGCACATCGAGTCGAAGTAGGGCGGGATCACGTAGTCGGTGTAGATCGCCGCGTCCACCCGCACGCCGGGGCCGCCCGGCGAATAGTAGCGGGTGATGCGGCCGAGGCTGGGCAGGAACTCGTTCCTCGGGTCTTCGGCGTTGACCCGGAATTCGATGGCGTAGCCGCGGTGCTTGATGTCGTCCTGCTTGTACTGCAGGGGCTGGCCGTCGGCGATGCGGATCTGCTCCTGCACGATGTCGACGCCGGTGATGGTTTCGGTGATGGGATGCTCGACCTGCAGCCGGGTGTTCATTTCCATGAAATAGAACTGGTTGTCCTGGTCGAGCAGGAACTCCACCGTGCCGGCATTCACGTAGCCTACGGCCCTGGCGGCGCGCACCGCCAGCTTGCCGATGTACTGGCGCTGCGCCTCGGTGAGCTGCGGGCTGGGCGCGATCTCGATCAGTTTCTGATTCCGCCGCTGGATCGAGCAGTCGCGCTCGAACAGGTGGATCACGTTGCCCTGGGTGTCGCCGATGACCTGCACTTCGATGTGCTTGGGCTGCACCACGCACTTCTCGACGAAAACCTCGGGCTTGCCGAAGGCCTTGCTGGCTTCGGAGACCACGCGGTCGTAGTTCTTCAGCAGATCCTCCTCGCTGTCGCAGCGGCGGATGCCGCGGCCGCCGCCGCCGTTGGTCGCCTTGAGCATGACCGGGTAGCCGATCTTGTTGGCCAGTGCGCGCGCTTCCTCGACGCTTTCGAGGTTGTGGTCGGAGCCGGGCACCACCGGAATGCCGGCGGCGATCATGGCGTTGCGGGCCTGGATCTTGTCGCCCATGCGGCGGATGACTTCGGGCGACGGCCCGATGAAGCGGATGCCGCGGCGTGCGCAGATGGTGGCGAGATCGGGGTTTTCGGAGAGAAAACCGTAGCCCGGATGCAGGGCGTCGCAGCCCGAAGCGGCCGCGAGGTTGACCAGCGTATGGGCGTTCAGGTAGCCCAGGATCGGGTCCTTGCCGATGTGGTAGGCCTCGTCGGCCTTCTTCACGTGCAGGGCATGGCGATCGGCGTCGGTATAGATGGCGACCGACTTGATGCCCAGTTCGGCGCAGGCGCGCACGATGCGGACAGCGATCTCGCCCCGGTTGGCGACCAGTATCTTCTTAATCATGGTCACCGTTTCTTTGACAAAAATAACGAGAAATCATATTATTGCGGGCTAATGTTTAACCGGGTGCGTCGAGTTGTGCCGTTTCTGGCCGCCCATTGCGGGGTGGGTCGTTGACGTCATGATGCAGCCTGTTGAGGTCGATCCCCGACGGTTTTGCGCAGGCAAGCAGTCGTGGGAAACCCGGTCGGACGTGTCCGCGTTTCCGAGGCTCGGCCATGAATTTACGCAAGGCGAGCTCTTCTGTCGAGTCGTCGGCGAGACGGATGCGCGCGGGACGATGTCGCTGCGGCTGACGGTGGATGGAACGCTGGGTCTGACCTGTCAGCGCTGCCTCGGCCCGTTGCAGTACGCGGTGCGGGTCGACCACGGTCTCCTGCTGGCGCGCGATGCGACCGAGCTGGAACGGCTGGATGCCGAACCCGAGTGTGACGCGATCCTGATCGAACCCCAACTCGATCTGATCGCATTGATCGAAGACGAAGTGTTGTTGAGCCTGCCGTTGGCGGCCATGCACGCGGAAGGTGAATGTCCCGCTTAGGGACGTGCAAATTTTTAAGGAGCAAGAAATGGCTGTCCAACAGAACAAGAAGTCCCCGTCCAAGCGCGGCATGCACCGTGCGCACGACTTCCTGACCAATCCGCCGCTGGCCGTGGAACCCACCACCGGCGAAGCGCACCTGCGCCACCACATCAGCCCGAACGGTTTCTACCGCGGCCGCAAGGTCGTCAAGGCCAAAGGCGAATAATGTTTTCCGGCGCCGCGTGCGGCGCTGTCTGTCCGGTACGAATCCCGGCTGAATGAGAAATATCACTGTCGCCATCGACGTCATGGGGGGCGATCACGGCCCCCATGTCACGGTCCCGGCGGCGCTTCGGTGTCTTGCGCGCAGTCCCGACCTGAACGTGATTCTGGTCGGTCCGCAGGATGTCGTCGCTGCCGAGCTCAAGGCCCGCCGCGCCAAGCCCACCCCCCGCCTGATCGTGCGCCACGCCAGCCAGGTCGTGGCGATGGACGAGCCGCCGGCGATGGCGCTGCGCGGAAAGAAGGATTCCTCGATGCGCGTGGCCATCGACCTCGTCAAGTCCGGCGAGGCCGATGCCTGCGTGTCGGCGGGCAATACGGGCGCGCTCATGGCGACTGCCCGATTTGTCCTGAAAACCCTGCCCGGCATCGACCGGCCTGCCATCGCTGCCGTCATGCCGACGATCAGCGGCCACGCGCTGGTGCTCGACATGGGCGCCAACGTCGATTGCACGGCCGAACATCTGCTGCAGTTCGGCATCATGGGTGCGATGCTGGTGTCGGCGGTGGAACACAAGTCCAATCCCAGCGTCGGCCTGCTGAACATCGGCGAGGAAGACATCAAGGGCAACGAAATGGTGAAACAGGCGGCCGAATTGCTGCGCGACAGCCACCTCAATTTTTTCGGCAACGTGGAAGGCAACGACATCTTCAAGGGCACGACCGACGTGGTGGTGTGCGACGGCTTCGTCGGTAACGTCACGCTGAAGGCGTCCGAAGGCCTTGCCAAGATGATCGCCACCACCCTGCGCGCCGAATTCAAGCGCAACTGGCGGACCCGCATCGCCGGCCTGCTGGCGCTACCGGTGCTGAATGCCTTCAAGCGCCGGCTCGATCCGCGCCGCTTCAACGGCGCCACCCTGCTGGGCCTCAAAGGCGTGGTGGTGAAGAGCCACGGTTCGGCTGATCGCTTCGCGTTCGAGCACGCGATCGAAACTGCCAGCGACGAAGTCCGCAACAACGTGCTGAAACGCATCACCGACCAGATCCAACTTTTGCACCGGGTACCCGCTTGACCTATTCCCGCATCCTCGGCACCGGCAGCTATCTGCCCGCACGCATCCTCACCAACGCCGATCTCGAAAAACTGGTCGAAACGACCGATCAGTGGATCGTCGAGCGCACCGGCATCCGCGAGCGCCACATTGCGGCGGAGGGCGAATTCACCAGTGATCTCGCCGTGCAGGCCGCGCGCGCCGCGCTCGATGCGGCGGGCCTGGCGCCGGACGACATCGACCTGCTGCTGGTCGCCACCACCACACCCGATCTGGTGTTTCCCAGCACGGCGTGCATCGTGCAGGCGAAACTGGGCATGACCGGCGGCAAGCCGGCGTTCGACCTGCAGGCGGTGTGCAGCGGTTTCGTGTATGCGCTGTCCGTGGCCGACCAGTTCGTCAAGACCGGCGCCGCGAAACGCGTGCTGGTGATCGGCGCCGAGACCCTGTCGCGCATCACCGACTGGAACGACCGCAGCAACTGCATCCTGTGGGGCGACGGCGCCGGCGCGGTGGTGCTGGGCGCCTCCGCCGAACCCGGCATCATTGCCACCCACATCCACGCCGACGGCCGCCACAAGGAATTGCTGCGCACCACCACCGGCGCGTCGACCGGTCTGCACGAGCCGGCGCTGATGCGGATGGAAGGCAACGCCGTGTTCAAGATGGCGGTCAACACGCTCGACCGCATCGTCGACGAAACCCTGGAGGCCAACGGCCTCTCGAAATCCGACATTGACTGGCTGGTGCCGCACCAAGCCAACATCCGCATCATCTCCGCGACCGCCAAAAAGCTCGGCATGAGCATGGACAACGTCGTCGTCACGGTCGCCGGCCACGGCAACACCTCGGCCGCCTCGGTGCCGCTGGCCTTCGACGTGGCGGTGCGCGACGGCCGCATCCGGCGCGGCCAGACGGTGCTGATGGAAGCCTTCGGCGGCGGATTCACATGGGGCTCCGCGCTCTTCAAGTATTGATCGGTACATCGCCATGAAACTCGCTTTCGTATTTCCCGGACAAGGCTCGCAATCGGTCGGCATGATGCAGGGCTGGGGCGAGCGCGCCGAAATCCGCGCTACCTTCCAGGAAGCGTCCGACGCGCTCGGCCAGGACCTGTGGGCGATGGTCGCCGACGGCCCCGCCGACGTGCTCAACCAGACGGTGAATACCCAGCCCGCGATGCTGGCCGCCGACATCGCCGTCTGGCGCGCGTGGCAGGCGGCGGGCGGCGCGATCCCTGCGCTGCTGGCCGGACACAGCCTCGGCGAATACGCCGCGCTGGTCGCGGCGGGCGCGCTGGGTTTCGCCGATGCGATCCGCCTGGTGCGTTTCCGCGCCGAGGCGATGCAGGCGGCGGTGCCGGAGGGCGTCGGCGCGATGGCGGCAATTCTGGGGCTGGACGACGATGCCGTGCGCGCGGTATGCAACGCGGCGTCGGCGGGTGAAGTGGTCGAGGCGGTCAACCTCAACTCGCCCGGCCAGGTGGTGATCGCCGGCAATAAGGCCGCAGTCGAGCGCGCGATGGCACTGGCGAAAGAGAAGGGCGCCAAACGCGCGTTGCCGCTGCCGGTTTCCGTGCCCTCGCATTCCTCGCTGATGCTGCCCGCCGCGGAGAAGCTGCTGGCGCATCTGCAGGGGGTGGCGATTGCCGTCCCGACGATCCCGGTACTGCACAACACCGATGTGCAAAGCCACGCCGAGGCCGAGGCGATCCGCGTCGCGCTGGCGAAACAACTGCATACCCCGGTGCGCTGGGTCGAGACCGTGCTGGCGTTGAAGGCAGCCGGCATCGAACGGGTGATCGAATGCGGCCCCGGCAAGGTGCTGGCGGGCCTTGCCAAGCGCATCGACGATAGCCTGCCGGCGGTGGCGCTGGTGGATGAGGCCAGCCTGCAGGCCGCATTGAACAATTGACAGGAGACGACATGCTGCAAGGACAAATTGCGCCTGGCTTTGATCTTGGAGGGCAGACTGCCCTCGTGACCGGCGCCAGCCGCGGAATCGGCCAGGCCATCGCACTGGCGCTCGGCAAGGCCGGCGCAACTGTGGTCGGTACCGCCACCAGCGAGAGCGGCGCGAAGGCGATCAGCGATTACCTGGCCGCAGCCGGCATCAAGGGCGGCGGCATGAAACTCAACGTGACCGATGCGGCCGAAGTCGAAGCGGTCATCGCCGCCATCGAGAAGGATTTCGGCAGCATCGGCATCCTCGTCAACAACGCCGGCATCACGCGCGACAACCTGCTTATGCGGATGAAGGACGAGGAGTGGGACGACATCCTGGCGACCAACCTCACGTCCGTTTTCCGCCTGTCGCGCGCCGTGCTGCGCGCGATGATGAAGGCACGGCAGGGGCGCATCATCTCCATTGCCTCGGTGGTGGGCGCGATGGGCAACGCAGGCCAGACCAACTACAGCGCGGCGAAGGCCGGCATCATGGGCTTTACCAAATCGCTCGCGCGCGAAGTCGGCAGCCGCAACATCACGGTCAACTGCGTGGCGCCGGGCTTCATCGACACCGACATGACGCGTGCGTTGCCCGAGGCGCAGCGCGCAGCGCTGCTGGCGCATATCCCGCTGGGGCGGCTCGGGTCCGCGGACGACATCGCGCAGGCCGTGCTGTTCCTGGCATCGCCGGCCGCCGGCTACGTCTCGGGTACCACCCTGCATGTCAACGGCGGCATGTACATGGCATAAGCCGGAAACAAATTTTGGTAGAATTGCCGGGTTTAATTTTCAGCGGCTTCATTTCCAGTGAAGCCCAATTTCAAGAGAGGATCAGCAATGGATAACGTACAGCGTGTAATCAAGGTCGTCGCCGAGCAACTGGGCGTGAATGAAGCGGACATCAAGAACGAGTCCTCCTTCGTTGGCGATCTGGGCGCCGACTCGCTCGATACGGTGGAACTGGTGATGGCGCTGGAAGAGGAATTCGGCTGCGAAATCCCCGACGAGGAAGCCGAGAAGATCACCACCGTCCAGCAGGCGATCGACTACGTCAACAGCCATTCGAGCTGACCATTTTCCTGTAACAAGAAGGACCGACTTTTGTCCAAACGTCGCGTAGTCGTCACCGGCCTCGGAATCATTTCCCCCGTCGGCAATACCATCCCGGAGGCCTGGGACAACCTGGTCGCCGGCCGTAGCGGCATCGCCCGCATCACCCGTTTCGATCCCGCTCCCTTCGCTTCGCAGATTGCGGGCGAAGTGAAGGGCTTCGACGTTGAGCAGTATCTCAACCCGAAGGAAGCGCGCCGGATGGATATCTTCATCCAGTACGGCATGGCTGCCGGCATCCAGGCGATCCGCGACGCGGGACTCGAAGTCACCGAGGCCAATGCCGAACGCATCGGCATCAACATCGGTTCCGGAATCGGCGGCCTGCCGCTGATCGAGGAAACCCATGGATTGCTCATGGAATCGGGGCCGCGGAAGATTTCCCCCTTCTTCATTCCCGGTTCCATCATCAACATGATCTCGGGCAACCTGTCGATCCTGTACGGGATCAAGGGGCCCAACCTCGGCGTCGTCACCGCCTGTACCACCGGCCTGCATGCGATCGGCCTGTCCGCGCGCATGATCGAGCACGGCGATGCCGACGTGATGGTCGCCGGCGGCTCGGAAGGTGCGGTCTCGCCGCTCGGCGTCGGCGGGTTCGCGGCAGCGCGTGCGCTGTCCACGCGCAACGACGACCCGGCAACGGCCAGCCGGCCCTGGGACAAGGATCGCGACGGCTTCGTGCTGGGCGAGGGCGCCGGCGTGATGGTGCTCGAAGAGTACGAACACGCGAAGGCGCGCGGCGCGAAAATCTACGCCGAAGTCGCGGGTTTCGGCATGAGCGGCGATGCCTACCACATGACGGCGCCGAGCACAGACGGCCCGAAACGCTCGATGCAGAACGCCCTGCGCGACGCCGGCATGAACGCCGACCAGATCCAGTACATCAACGCGCACGGCACCTCGACCCCTCTGGGCGACAAGAACGAAACCGACGCGATCAAGCTCGCATTGGGCGACGCGGCCTACAAGACCGTGGTCAACTCGACCAAGTCGATGACCGGCCACCTGCTCGGCGGCGCCGGCGGCGTGGAATCGATCTTCAGCGTGCTGGCGGTGCATCACCAGATTTCGCCGCCCACCATCAACATCTTCGCGCAGGATCCGGAGTGCGATCTCGACTACTGTGCCAACGCCGCGCGCGAGATGAAGATCGACGCCGCGCTCAAGAACAATTTCGGCTTCGGCGGCACGAACGGTTCGCTGGTGTTCAAGCGCGTCTGAACGCCGACGCCGCTTGCCTTCAACCCGGATAGTCCATCAGGACGCGTGATGATGGCGAGGCGGTTCACGAGTGGATCGGTGCACGGGCGACAAGCCCATGGCCTGGTCTATGGGCGCGAAGCGCGGGCGCCGAGACGCCGTGAAACGCCCGCCAGTGCGCGCGTAGGCCCGCAGGGCCGCCTAGTGGATTATCCGGGTTGAACACGCTGGATATCCGGGAATGGCCGCAGCGGCCTGACCTGACCCGGCTGCAGGCAAGCAATCCCCTTCGCTATCCCGGCCTCTTCGTCAGCAACGGCGAAAGCGGCTGGGATATCCTGTTCGCGTTTCCGGAAGACGTGGCGCGCATCGGTGCCGACGATCTCGATGCGCTGAAGGCGCATCCCGCGATGCGCTTGCGACCCGGATCCATCACCAATCCCTATTCCTCGCTGCCGTTCATGGGCGGCTGGCTGTGCGCGCTGGCCTACGAACTCGGCGGCCTGTTCGAGCCGAGCGCCGGGCGCGCCGACGACGAGGCAGGGTTTCCTCTGGCCTGGCTGGCGCGCATTCCGGCGGCGATCCTGTTCGACCGCGGTGCGGCACGCTGCCTGCTGGTCGCCGAGGTGGGGCGGGGCGATTTGCTCGATGCAATGGCGGCCGACCTGGGCGCGGATACGGCGGCGGTCCCGGACTTGCCAGCGCTGGCGCAGCTGGAGGAAGATGTGCCCGAGGTTTTTCTCGATGGCGTGCGCCGTATCCAGGATTACATCCGCGCCGGCGACGTGTTCCAGGTGAACCTGTCGCGTGGCTGGCATGGCGAATTCGAGACACCCGTAGCGGTGGCTGCCCTGTTCGAACAATTGATGGAGAAGAACCCGGCGCCGTTTTCCGCGCTGCTGCAGATGGACGACTGGGCCATCGTGAGCTCGTCGCCCGAGCGCCTGATCCGGCTGGGGCGCGACGGCACGCTCGAGACGCGTCCCATCGCCGGCACGCATCCGCGCAGCGAGAATGCGGCAGAGGACGCCGCGCTGCGCGCGCGCCTGCAGGCGCATCCCAAGGAGCGCGCGGAGCACGTGATGCTGGTCGATCTGGAACGCAACGACCTCGGCCGGGTGTGCGTGCCCGGCAGCGTCGAGGTCGCGTCCCTGATGGAAATCGCCAGCTATCGCCACGTACATCACATCGAATCGACCGTGCGCGGCCGCTTGCGTGCCGATGCCTGCGTCTTCGACGCCTTGCGCGCGGTGTTTCCCGGCGGCACCATCACGGGCTGTCCCAAAGTGCGCACCATGCAGATCATCCGCGAACTCGAAGCGACGCCGCGCCGCAGCTACACCGGCAGCGTTGGTTACATCAACCGCGATGGCAGCTTCGACTTCAACATCCTCATCCGCAGTTTTCTGCTGCGCGACCGCGCACTGAGCTTCCGTGCCGGCGCCGGCATCGTCGCCGATTCGGTCGCCGTGCGCGAACTCGAAGAAACCCGCGCCAAGGCGCGCGGCCTGCTGTGGGCATTGGGCGCGGCATGATGCGCATCAACGGCCAGCCAGCGGAAACGGTCGACGCGCGCGACCGCGGGCTGGCCTACGGTGACGGCGTGTTCCGCACGCTGCGCATGGCGGCCGGCCGGCCGCTCTGGTGGCGTGACCACGCCGCCAGGCTGGCAGCCGATTGCGCGGCGCTGGATATCGCCTGTCCCGACGCCGGGCTGCTGCACGAGGAAGCGTGCGCGGTGGCGGCCGGCGAGGCGTGCGCGGTCAAGCTCATCCTGACCCGGGGAACTGGCGCGCGCGGCTACGCACCTTCCGCCGGCCCCGTCACCCGCATCGCGATGGCCACACCCTTGCCGCCGCACGCGCAGGCCGGCGCCCCGGTCGATGTCCCGGCGCGCTGGTGCGACCTGCGGCTGGCCCGCCAGCCGCGGCTGGCGGGCATCAAGCACCTCAACCGGCTGGAAAACGTGCTCGCACGTGCCGAATGGAGCGACCCGGCGATATTCGAAGGCCTGCTGTGCGACGATGCCGGCATGGTCGTCGGCGGCACCATGAGCAATCTGTTCTGGCTGAAGGACGGCGTGCTGTGCACGCCCGACCTCGGCCAGAGCGGCGTGGCGGGGGTGGCGCGCGCGCGCCTGCTGCGCGCCGCGCCGCGCCTGGGAATGCCGGTCCGGTTCGAACGCCAGCCGCCAGCCGCTATACTCGTAGCCGACGAAGTCGTGATCTGCAACAGTCTGATCGGCGTGCGGCGGATTGCCCGGCTCGACACGGCCGAACTGCCCGAATCGGGCTGGCGCGCGCGCCTCGAACAAGCCTTGTATGAAGACCTGGATTAAGTTTCTGATCGCGGCAGGCCTGCTCGCCGTACTGGCGGGCGGCGCGCTGCTCTGGTACGGCGGGCAGCCCTTGGCCGGCGCCGCCCTGCCCAAGACCGTCAACGTCACCCCGGGGATGACGCTGCGCGGCCTTGCCACGATGCTGCAGCGCGAAGGCGTGGTCGACCATCCGCTGGTGTTTCGCCTGCTCGGCCGCCTGACGGGCAAGGGCGGTGCGCTCAAGGCGGGCGTCTATTCGCTCGACAAGCCGCTGACGCCGCTGGAACTGTACGCAAAATTCGAACGCGGCGAAGTCTCGCAGGCACTGGTGCAGTTCATCGAAGGCTGGAACCTGCGCGAGGTGCGCGCCGCGCTGGCCGAGCAGCCGCTCCTGAAAAACGACAGCGCCGACCTCGACGAAGCCGCACTGGCGCAGGCCATCGGCGCCGACGAACCGCGCCTGGAAGGCCTGCTGTTTCCCGACACCTATTTCTACGCGCCGCATTCGTCCGACATCGACGTGCTGCGCCGCGCCTACCGCCTGCAACGCGAGAAGCTGCTGGCTGCCTGGGAAACCCGCGCGCCGGGCCTGCCGTACCGTAGCCCGTACGAGGCGCTGATCATGGCGTCCATCGTCGAAAAGGAGACCGGCGCGGCGTACGAGCGACCGATGATCGCCGGCGTATTCCTCAACCGCCTGCGGCTGGGCATGCGCCTGCAGACCGACCCCACCGTCATCTACGGCCTGGGCGAGCGCTTCGACGGCAATCTGCGCAAGGTCGACCTGCAGCGCGATACGCCGTACAACACCTATACCCGTGCCGGTCTGCCGCCCACGCCGATTGCCATGCCCAGCGAGGCGGCGATCCGCGCCGCGCTCAACCCGGCCCGAACGGATGCGCTGTATTTCGTCGCGCGCGGCGATGGTTCCCATGTATTTTCCAGCAGCCTCGACGCGCACAACCGCGCGGTCAACCGGTACCAGCGATGACGAACCCGGGCAAATTCATCACCCTCGAAGGTGTCGATGGCGCCGGCAAGAGTACGCATCTCGGCTTCGTCGCCGACTGGCTGCGCGCGCAGGGGCGCGAAGTCGTCGTCACCCGTGAACCCGGCGGTACGCCGCTCGGCGAAACCCTGCGCGAACTGCTGCTGCATCGCGACATGGATGCCGACACCGAACTGCTGCTGATGTTCGCCGCACGGCAGGCGCATCTGGCCGAGCTCATCCTGCCGACGCTGGCGCGCGGCGCGTGGGTGCTGTCGGACCGTTTCACCGATGCCAGCTACGCGTACCAGTGCGGCGGGCGCGGCATTCCCGTCGAGCGCATCGCCGCGCTGGAGACCTGGGTGCAGCGCGGTTTTACCCCCGACCTGACCCTGCTGTTCGACGTGCCGGCCGAGGTGGCCGAAGCGCGTCGCTCGGCCGCGCGTGCAGCCGACCGTTTCGAGCGCGAGGCCGACAGCTTCTTCAATCGCGTGCGTCGCGCCTACCTCGACCGGGCGCATGCCGAACCCGGCCGCATCCGTGTGCTGGACGCGCGCCAGGGTATCGCCGAACTGCAGGTCGAAATCGCCGGCCTCCTGCGGAGTCTGGGGTGAGCGTGCCGTACCCCTGGCTGGACACGGTCTGGACGCGCCTGCTGGCGACGCGGGCGCGGCCCGCGCAGGCGCTGATGCTGGCCGGGCCGCGCGGCGTGGGCAAGGGCGAACTGGCGCAGGCCTGGGCGCAGGCCCTGCTGTGCGAGGCGCCGCGCGGCGACGGGGCGGCCTGCGGCGCGTGCGCCGCCTGCCACTGGTTCGCGACCGGCGCGCATCCGGATTTCCTGCGCGTCAGCCTGCAGGAAAAAACCACCAAGGAAGGCGAGACCCGGATGGCGACCGCCATCGAGGTCGAGCAGGCGCGCGAGGCCGTCGATTTCGTTCGCCTGTCCACCTATCGGGCCGGTTACCGCGTGGTGCTGGTCGATCCGGCAGACAGTCTCAACCTCGCAGCCGCCAATGCCCTGTTAAAGGTGCTGGAGGAGCCGCCGTTAAATACCGTATTCGTGCTGGTGTCCGACCAGCCGCGCCGTTTGCTGCCGACCATCCGCAGCCGTTGCACCCGGATCGACATCGGGTTGCCGCCTGCGGAGGCCGCCGCCGCGTGGCTGAGCGGACAGGGCCTGGACGATGCGGCCGACCTGCTGGCCCTGTCGGGGGGCACGCCGCTGGATGCCCTGCGCTGGACCGAGGCGGGCGACCTGGACGAAAGGCGGGCCGTGCTGGAAGGCCTGGCGCGTCCCGAACAGCTCGATCCGGTGACCCTGGGCGAACGCTGGAAAGGACTGGCGCCGCGCCTGTGGCATGCGGTGGCCTACAAATGGCTGGCCGATCTGCTGGCGGTGCGTTTGCAGGGCGGCGTGCGGTTCAACCGGGATTTTGCCGACGTGCTGTCCCGCCTGGGCGGCAAGGCCGACCTGGCGGGTTTGCTGAGGCTGGCGAAACGGCAGGCGGACGAGGGCAGGGTGCTGGAGCATCCGCTCAACCGCGCCTTGCAGATGCAGGCCTGGCTGGTTCAATATCGGCACCTGTTCGACTGAGGATTTTGGGAAGAGAAGCAACCATGAATGCAAGCGTGAACGTGAATCCGATTGATGGGGCAGGTGTACGGCCCGGCGTGCTCTCCCTGTCGATCAAGGAAAAGTCCGCCCTGTTCGCGGCCTACATGCCCTTCGTCAAGGGCGGCGGCCTCTTCATCCCCACCAACAAGAGCTACAAGATGGGCGAGGAAGTCTTCATGCTGCTTACGCTGATGGAAGACCCGGCCAAGCTCCCGGTATCCGGCAAGGTGATCTGGATCACGCCGTCCGGCGCGCACGGCAGCCGCACCCAGGGCGTCGGCGTGCAGTTCGCGTTCAACGAAAGCGGCAAGATGGCGCAGAACAAGATTGAAGGTTTGCTCGGCGGTTCGTTAAAATCGGTTCGTCCCACCCACACCATGTAGCACCGTCATGCGGTGCGCATGCCACCGCATGTACATAGACTCGCACTGCCACATCAATTTTCCCGACCTGGCCGGCAAGCTGCCCGAGGTGTTCGCGCACATGGCGGCCAACCAGGTCAGCCACGCCCTGTGCATCGGCGTCGAACTGGAAAAATTTCCCGAGATTCGCGCGCTGGCCGAGGCGCACCCCAATGTCTATGCCTCCGTCGGAGTCCATCCCGACCATGAGGACTGCACCGAACCCACGGTGGACGAACTCGTCGCCCTGGCCGATCACCCCAGGGTGGTCGCCATCGGCGAAACCGGGCTGGATTATTTCCGCCTGACCGGCGATCTCGAGTGGCAGCGCGAACGCTTTCGCACCCACATCCGGGCCGCGCGGAAATGCGGCAAGCCGCTGGTGATCCACACCCGCGCCGCGGCCGACGACACGCTCGCCATCATGCGCGAGGAAGACGCCGGCGAGGCGGGCGGGGTGATGCACTGCTTCACCGAGAGCCTCGCGGTGGCCGAGGCAACCATCGAACTGGGCTTCTACATCTCGTTTTCCGGCATCGTCACGTTCAAGAACGCCGCGGCCCTGCGCGAAGTGGCGGCGACGATTCCGCTCGAGCGCATGCTGATCGAGACAGATTCGCCGTATCTCGCCCCCGTGCCGCATCGCGGCCGGACCAACGAGCCGGGCTTCGTGAAGCACGTGGCGGAGGAAATCGCGCGGGTGCGCGGGACGACGCCGGAAGCCATCGGCGCGGCGACGACGGAGAATTTCTTCCGCCTGTTCGCCGCCGCGCGACCCTAGGGAATCACTGGCCGAAGAAGGCCTTCACCTTGTCCATGAAGGACTGCGCGCGCGGGTTGTTGTTGCGGCCCGCCGCGAGGCTGTCGAATTCGCGCAGCAGGTCGCGCTGACGCTCCGACAGATTCACCGGCGTTTCCACCAGCATGTGGCACAGCAGGTCGCCCGGCGCGTGGCTGCGCACCCCCTTGATGCCCTTGCCGCGCAGGCGGAACACCTTGCCGGTCTGCGTCTCGGCGGGAATCTTGATCTTGGCGTGGCCGTCCAGGGTGGGAATCTCGACCTCGCCGCCGAGCGCGGCGGTGGCGAAGCTGATCGGCATTTCGCAATGCAGGTCGTCGCCGTCGCGCTTGAAGACCGGGTGCTCCTTCAGATGGATGACGACATAGAGATCGCCCGGCGGGCCGCCGTTGACGCCGGCCTCGCCCTCGCCCGCCAGGCGGATGCGGTCGCCGCTGTCCACGCCGGCAGGGATCTTGACCGACAGCGTCTTGTGCTTCTTGACCCGGCCTTCGCCGTGGCAGGTGGGGCAGGGCTCGGCCACCATCTTGCCGGTGCCGCCGCAGCGCGGGCAGGTCTGCTGCACCGAGAAGAAACCCTGCTGGATGCGGACCTGGCCGTGGCCGCCGCAGGTGGTGCAGGTGGTGGGCTGGGTGCCCGGTTTGGCGCCGCTGCCGTGGCAGGTGCCGCATTCTTCCAGCGTCGGCACGCGGATCTTGGTCTCGGTGCCGCGCGCAGCTTCCTCGAGGCCGATTTCGAGGTTGTAGCGCAGGTCGGCGCCGCGGTACACGCGGTCGCGCCGGCCACCGCCCCCGCCGCCGAAGATGTCGCCGAAAATATCCGAGAACGCGTCGGCGAATCCGCTGGCGCCGCCGTAACCGCCGCCGCCCATGCCGGCCTGCGGGTCCACGCCGGCGTGGCCGAACTGGTCGTAGGCCGCGCGCTTGTCGGCGTCGGACAGGATTTCGTAGGCCTGCTTCGCTTCCTTGAATTTCTCCTCCGCATCCTTGTCGTCCGGATTGCGGTCGGGATGGAACTTCATGGCCAGCTTGCGGTAGGCCTTCTTGATTTCCTCGTCCGAGGCATTCTTGGCGAGGCCGAGGACTTCGTAGTAGTCGCGTTTTGACATGGTGGTGAGTGGTGAGCAGTAAGCAGTAAACGGAAAATGCAAAAAAGCGGCGAACGGTTTCCCGCTCACCGCTTACCGCTCACGGTTTACTTGTCCTTCACCTCTTCGAACTCGGCATCGACCACGTTGTCGTCGGCGCTGCCGGACGAGGCCTGCTGGCCGGCGCCGGCCTGGCCAGGCTGCGCCTGCTCAGCCTGGTACATCTTCTCGGCGAGCTTGTGGCTGGCGGTGGCAAGCGCATTCGTCTTGGCCTCGATGGCGTCCTTGTCGCCCTCGCGCACGGCGTCCTCGCATTCCTTCAGCGCGGCTTCGATCGCGGACTTCTCAGCCGCGTCGACCTTGTCGCCGTGCTCGGCCAGCGACTTCTTCACCGAGTGGATCATCGCGTCGGCGGCGTTGCGCGCGGTCGCCAGTTCGAAGGCCTTGTGGTCTTCGGCGGCGTTGGCTTCGGCGTCCTTCACCATGCGCTGGATTTCATCTTCCGACAGCCCGGAGCTGGCCTGGATGCGGATGGTGTTCTCCTTGCCGGTCGCCTTGTCCTTGGCCGAGACGTGCAGGATGCCGTTGGCGTCGATGTCGAAGGTGACCTCGATCTGCGGCATGCCGCGCGGCGCGGGCGGGATGTCGGACAGGTTGAACTGGCCGAGGCTCTTGTTGCCCGAGGCCATTTCGCGCTCGCCCTGCAGCACGTGCACGGTCACCGCGCTCTGGTTGTCGTCGGCGGTCGAGAACACCTGCGAGGCCTTGGTCGGGATCGTGGTGTTCTTCGGGATCAGCTTGGTCATCACGCCGCCCAGCGTTTCGATGCCGAGCGAGAGCGGCGTCACGTCGAGCAGCAGCACGTCCTTGACGTCGCCCTTCAGCACGCCGCCCTGGATCGAGGCGCCCACCGCCACGGCTTCGTCCGGGTTGACGTCGCGGCGCGGATCCTTGCCGAAGAAATCCTTCACCGCCTCGATGACCTTGGGCATGCGGGTCTGGCCGCCGACCAGGATCACGTCGTCCACCTGCGAGGTGGTGAGGCCGGCATCCTTCAGCGCGACCTTGCACGGCTCGATGGTGCGCGCGATCAACTCTTCGACCAGCGCCTCGAACTTGGCGCGGGTGATCTTCACCGCCAGGTGCTTCGGACCACTGGCATCCGCCGTGATGTAGGGCAGGTTGACCTCGGTCTGCTGGCCGGACGACAGCTCGATCTTGGCCTTCTCGGCCGCCTCTTTCAGGCGCTGCAGCGCGAGCACGTCCTTCTTCAGGTCGACGCCCTGTTCCTTCTTGAATTCCTCGGCGATGTAGTCGATCAGGCGCTGGTCGAAATCCTCGCCGCCGAGGAAGGTGTCGCCGTTGGTCGACAGCACTTCGAACTGGTGCTCGCCGTCGAGGTCGGCAATCTCGATGATCGAGATGTCGAAGGTGCCGCCGCCGAGGTCGTACACGGCGATCTTGCGGTCGCCCTCCTTCTTGTCCATGCCGAAGGCGAGCGCGGCCGCGGTCGGCTCGTTGATGATGCGCTTGACCTCCAGGCCTGCGACGCGGCCGGCGTCCTTGGTCGCCTGGCGCTGGCTGTCGTTGAAGTAGGCCGGCACCGTGATGACGGCCTCGGTGACTTCCTCGCCGAGATAATCCTCGGCGGTCTTCTTCATCTTGCGCAGCACTTCCGCCGAGATCTGCGGCGGCGCCATTTTCTTGTCGCGCACTTCGACCCAGGCGTCGCCGTTGTCGGCCTTGACGATCTTGTAGGGCATCAGGCCGATGTCCTTCTGCACTTCCTTCTCTTCGAAGCGGCGGCCGATCAGGCGTTTCACCGCATAGAGCGTGTTCTTCGGGTTGGTGACGGCCTGCCGCTTGGCGGGCGCGCCGACCAGGATTTCGCCGTCCTCGGCGTAGGCGACGATGGAGGGTGTGGTGCGCGCGCCTTCCGCGTTCTCGATGACCTTGGGCGTGCCGTTTTCCATCACCGCCACGCAGGAGTTGGTGGTGCCGAGGTCGATGCCAATGATGCGTCCCATGATTGTGTCCTTCTGAAAAAGTCTGGAGTGATTCGAATGTGGGGGAGGGCGGCGCTATTTCAAGCGCCCGGCCTCAACGGGCCGGGCTCAGGCGTCCTTGCCCCTGGCGACCATCACCAGCGCCGGGCGCAGGGTGCGCTCGTGCAGGCGGTAGCCTTTCTGCAGCACCGCGACCACCGTGTTCGCCGGCTGGTCGGACTCGATCGTCTGGATCGCCTGATGCTGGTGCGGGTCGAATTTCTCGCCCATGGGGTCGATGTCGTGCAGGTTGTATTTCGTGAAGGCAGCGGACAGCTGTTTCAGCGTGAGTTCCACGCCGCTTTTCAGGGTGTCCACGCTGTGCGATTCGGCGTTCAGCGCGGCTTCCAGGCTGTCCTTCACTGCCAGCAACTCGTTGGCGAAGCCTTCGACCGCGAACTTGCGGGCCCTGTCAGCTTCTTCCGTGGCGCGGCGGCGCATGTTCTCGGTCTCGGCCTTGGCGCGCAGCCAGGCGTCGTGATGCTCGGCCGCCTGGAGTTCGGCGGCTTTCAGCAGCTCTTCCAGGCTGGGCATGGTTTCCTTTTCCGGCGAGGATTCGGCCGGTGCGTCGGTTCTGAGTTCGTCCTGCATGTGGGCTCCCAATCGGTACTCGCGCGCAAATGGGGCCGGAAAACCTGGTTTCAAGAGGCGAAAAGCGAATTTTTCAGCACGATGGGCGCGAAACGGCTTTCAATTGCCGCCTGTGGGGGCTTCCGGTATGATGCGCGGCTTCCCGGAGAGGTGGATGAGTGGTTTAAGTCGCACGCCTGGAAAGCGTGTTTAGGATAATATCCTAACGAGGGTTCGAATCCCTCCCTCTCCGCCAAACACCTTGATTTTTAAGGTGATTTGGCAAAATCATCCACGAGGTGGCAGACCGTAGCAGAAGCAAAACAGCCGACGAAAGTCGGCTTTTTTGTTTTCAAGTGTCTCCGAATTGTCTCCGTTTGTCCCCAAACGGCCCCAATGGTTTGTCTCCGTTTTGGCGCCGGCCCGGTAATCCGCAATAGCCGGCTTACTCATTTGGGGACGTAGGTTCCGCGCTCCTTTTTAATCTGGAGCGAAAAATGGCAAAGAAAATGTGCGCGGCGTGCGGCAGGGAATTTACGCCCCGCCCTCAAATTCGGAATCAATCCTTCTGTTCGGCGCCCGAGTGTCAGCGGGAACGCCACCGTCAATGGCAGAAGAGAAAACGTCAGCTCAATGCAACGTACCGAAAGGTTGATGCCGAGTACAGCAGCGCATGGGCCGCAAAAAATGCTGGCTACTGGGAACAATATCGCGAGAACCATCCCGACTATGCTGATCGTAACCGACAGCTCCAAAAGCAGCGGAATGCCAAGTCACGAAAGCTGACCGCAGCAACACAGAACCCCGTCCCGCCCGGAGTTTCATTCCCTTCAGGTCGTTATCAACTTATTCGGATCAATTCCGAAGGAGTTGCAAACGGTAACGCGTGGATCGTGGAGATCATCGCCATTGCTTGTGCCTCTGGGTAATTCACGCGTTCTCATTTGTGATTGCAAATGAGACCGTTATAGACCGGGAGCTTTCGCGCTGATAACGTCCGCGCGAAATGCTCCCGACACACCTGCTTCAATGGCGTAAATCCAGACCTGGCGCGGGTTACCAGGCGACATGACACGTCATGCGGACTGCCGGGAGTCGAACTTCGACTTGATGACCAAGGGCATCCCGGCATGGACCGCAACCACACCATCGACAAGCCAACGATACAGGGAACATTCCTCAGCGCCGCCGAATACGTGCGCATGTCCACCGACCACCAGCAGTACTCAACCCAGAACCAGGCCGACAAGATCCGGGAATATGCCGAGCGGCACGGCATCGAGATCGTGCGTACCTACGCCGACGAAGGGCGCAGCGGCCTGAATATAGATGGCCGCGATGCACTGCAACGCCTGATCAAGGATGTCCAGTCCGGCGATATCAATTTCCAGATCATCCTGGTCTATGACGTCAGCCGCTGGGGGCGTTTCCAGGACCCCGATGAGGCCGCCTACTACGAGCATCTCTGCCGCCGCAAAGGCATCCTCGTCAAATACGTCGCCGAGCAATTCGACAATGACGGCTCGCCGGTGTCGACCATCGTCAAGGGTGTCAAACGTGCGATGGCCGGCGAGTACAGCCGGGAGCTCTCGGCCAAGGTATTCGCTGGCCAGTGCCGGCTAATCGAACTGGGTTACCGGCAAGGCGGGCCAGCTGGCTATGGCCTACGCCGCAAACTCATCGACCAGACGGGCAATCCGAAAGCCGATCTCGACCGCGGCGAGCACAAGAGCCTGCAAACCGATCGAGTGATTCTGGTCCCCGGCCCGGAGAACGAGCAACGCATCGTCAATCTCATTTACCAGTGGTTCATCACCGAATCGCTCTCGGAATCCGCCATCGCCGGTCGTCTCAACGGCATGAAGGTGCGCACCGATCTCGACCGGCCCTGGACGCGATCGACGGTGCAGGAAGTCCTGACCAACGAGAAATACATCGGCAACAACATCTACAACCGGACCTCCTTCAAGCTGAAGAAAGAGCGCACCGTGAATCCCCCGGAATTATGGATTCGCAAGGATGGCGCCTTCGATCCCATCGTACCGCCCGAGATGTTCTATACGGTGCAGGGCATCATGCGCGAGCGCGCCCGTCGCTATACCGACGAAGAATTGATCGAGCGGCTACGTGACCTGTATCAGAAGCATGGCTATCTCTCTGGTCTGATCATCAATGAAACCGAAAGCATGCCGTCAGCGGCCATCTACGCGCACAGGTTCGACAGCCTGATCCGCGCATACAAGATGGTCGGCTATACCCCTGACCGTGATTACCGCTATCTGGAAGTCAATCGACTCCTGCGCCAGCTACACCCCCAGGTCGTAGCCCAGGCGGAAATCGAGATCGGCCGCATCGGCGGCAGCGTGTTCCGCGATTCCGCCACCGACCTGCTGTGTATCAATGACGAATTCACTGTCTCGCTGGTGCTGGCCCGATGTCACACCTACGAGTCCGGCAACCATCGTTGGAAGATCCGCTTCGATACATCCCTGCAGCCGGACATCACCGTGGCCATTCGCCTTGATCCGGACAACCAGGGGCCGATGGACTACTACCTGCTGCCCCGGCTCGATTTTGGCCAGCCCAAGATACAGCTCGCCGAGCAGAACGCCATCGAGTTCGACAGCTATCGGTTCGAGACGCTCGATTACCTCTACGGCATGGCCGGACGCACCCGCATACGGAGGGCAGCATGAATCCTAAACAGGCCCGCGAAGACATCCGCATGATCCCGATCGACAAGATCGACGTGCTCAATCCGCGCGACCGTAACACCAAGGCCTTCAATGCCATCGTCGGCAACATCAAGGATATTGGCCTCAAGAAACCGATCAAGGTGACGCCACGCACCACGGACGCCGGCGAGCAGCGGTATGTGCTGGTATTCGGCGAAGGCCGGCTGACGGCCTTCCGCAATCTTGGTGAGAAGGAAATCCCGGCTATCGTGGTCGAGATCAGCGACGAGGACGCCTTCCTGATGAGCCTGGTCGAGAACATTGCTCGCCGCCAGGAAAAACCGCTGGAGAATCTGGCCAGCATCACCGCCCTGCGTGCCAAGGGACACTCACCCAAGGAAATCGCCACCAAGATCGGCATGACCCCGCACTACGTCCAGGGCATGCTGACCTTGCTGGAGGAAGGTGAGGAGCGGCTGGTCGTTGGCGTCGAGCGTGGCCAGATTCCACTCAACGTGGCCTTGACCATCCACGGCGCCGGCAATGACGACAAGTCGGTACAGGCTGCCCTGCAGGATGCCTACGAGTCCGGCAAGCTGCGCGGTAAACCCTTGATGGAAGTCAGGCGGATACTTGAGAAGCGCCGTACCCTGGGTCGGTCGGCCAACAAACAGGGACCTAGGAAGCGCGCCGAGGTTTCTGCGGACGCACTGGTGCGCACCTACGAGCGTGAGGTCGAGCGGCAGCGGCAACTGGTCAGGAAGGCGGAATACACCCAGCATTGCCTGATGTTTGTCTCCGGCGCCTTGCGGGAGTTGCTGGCAGACGAGAATTTCGTGAACCTGTTGCGCGCTGAGAAGTTGGAGACCCTGCCGAAATACCTGTCTGAGCGGGTCTGGCCGGGCGGGGTTGCCCCGTGAGCAAGGTTGCACTCGGATTCGATCCGAATACGATCCGGGTGCCGCTGAACAACCTGCTGCCCTCACGCAAGATCGCCATCGGTCTGTTGCAGTCCAGGAAGTATCAACAGATCCTCGCATCGATCCGCGAGGTCGGGGTCATCGAACCGCTTTCCGTGATTGCCGCCGATGCAGCCGCCGGCACCTACCTGCTGCTCGATGGCCATGTCCGGGTCGTCGCCATGCGCGATCTGGGCTACACCGAGGCCAATTGCCTGATTGCCAAGGACGATGAAGGCTATACCTACAACACGCGGATCAACCGCGTTTCCACCATTCAGGAGCACCGAATGATTCGCCGGGCCATCGACCGTGGCGTTTCTCGCGAGAAGGTCGCCAACACGCTCGGCGTCGATGTCAGTCTGATCCACAAGAAGGCCACCATGCTGGATGGCGTCTGCGACGAGGCAATCGAGATGCTCAAGGATCGGCAGTTCTCGACCAATGTCACCGCCGTCCTGAAACGCATGAAGCCCATGCGGCAGGTGCAATGCGTGGAGCTGATGATCGACTGCAACAAATTCACATCGGACTACGCCAATGCACTACTGGCGCTGACGCCGCCGGACATGCTGATCGAAGGCACCAATCCGCGCAAGCAGACCGGCGTCACTCCCGAGCAACTTGCACGCATGGAGCGCGAAATGGCCAACGTACAGGGGCAATACAAGCTGGTGGAACAGAGCTATGGGCAGGATGTCCTCAATCTCGTGCTGGCGCAGCGGTATCTGGAAAAGTTGCTGGCCAACAAGATGGTGGCCAGGTATCTCCGGCAGCACCAACCGGAGGTGTTGGAGCAGTTCGAGAAGATTGTGGCTACCAAATCTCTCGATCAATAGCGATCTGCTCCTGCCGGCTGAGCTCCCGGAAGTATCGGCGCGGATTTCCGCACATCCAGCAACTACAGGGTGTAGGTGTATCGACGACTTTACCGATCAGCTTGGCGTCGTGGCGAATATCACGACCCCAGTGAAATCGACGAACTGCTTTTAACCGGGCAGCGTGATGACGACGCAGTGCGCGCTTCATGTCCTTCATGGTGTTTCTCCTCGTTACGGCCGGCACCCGGGATGGGCCCGGCCGGTCGTATGAAGAAAGCTGTGAAGTACATGAGACGGGTGTAGTAAGGATGTGGCATTAGCTTGGCTTGCGAGCGTAGAGTTGATCAAACAGGTTAGCCAGCCCAGCATGGGCATCACGTGCGCCCGCAACGACTCGTGCCGCCCAATCGAAGTATTCTTGCTTGCGTTCGATCGACCAATCAGCGGGTGGCGATTCAAGGATATCGCGCAGATTGCAGATCTTGTCGGCCAGTTTCACCTGCTTAGCCTTTGGAGAAGCATGAGCTGCATGCTCGACCTGTAGTCGTTTCCGTTCGGCCTTCGGCAGCGATTTGTCGTCAGTGACTTCGAGCACTATTGCTGTGATGGCTTCGCCAAACTGCGCCCGTAGTTCATCCGCTGTAGTCTCAGTGTCCTCGATTGTGTCGTGAAGCAACGCCGCGCAAAGCACCTCGACATCGTCAACTCCGCCCTCGTTAGCGAGAACATTGGCCAGAGCGATAGGGTGATTGATATATGGAGAGGCGTCGGCATCCTTGCGTCGCTGATTTTTGTGTTTCTCGGCAGCGAATAGCGACGCCTTGATTACTGCTGCAACACTCATAGCGCTTCCTTCATCAGGTATAAAAATCAATTACGGGTTCTGGGCATTCTCGAATACTTGCATGATTCCCTCAGACAATATTTCGTTCTCAGACTCAGGGAACCCATATGTTTCAAACAAATAATTCACCGCAGAAAATGATCTCTCCATAAAGGCGGACCAAGCATCCTGATCAAACCGAATAAGACCTGGCGCTACTTTGGTGGCTCTACCGAGACACATTGCAACGACCTTTATCGACTCGTCTGCCTGGCTAAGAAAGAAAAACCAAAATGGCCATTCCTGATCAATCGAGCGTAGGTATTTACAGAACTCTGGAATTTCTGTCGTTTTCAGAAGACGGCTGCACTGAACGTCAGAAGCCGACTGCACTATAGCAGCGGAGGGGTTGGATCCATCAGGCAACGACGGGCTGCTGCCGGCCATCAGCGGACGCAGGGAGGACTTTCCGCAACCGGCCGTTCGATGCGGCACCGATGGCCTTCGCGCAGGGGTAGTGAATCCGCCAGGATTGACTTGCGCTGCCCTACCTCTCACTAGTGAGGGGCGGCAGCGCATCAAGCGGTGAGCGCACTCCGGCACCGCCAACTTTCAGCACATGCGTGTAAATCATCGTCGTAGAGACGTCGGAATGGCCGAGCAGATCCTGCACGGTTCGAATGTCGTAACCGCTGCGGAGCAAGGCCGTCGCGAACGAGTGGCGGAGGGTGTGCGGTGTGGCGGGCTTCGTGATGCCTGCTTGTTCTACGGCACGTTTGAAGGCGCGCTGAAAGGTCTGGTCATACATGTGATGGCGACGCACGACACCGCTCCGTGGATCGGTCGAATGCGTGTGCTGCGCAAAAACCCAGAACCACGGCCAGGAATGCCCGGCGCGCGGATACTTCCGCTCAAGGGCGTCGGGAAGCGCAACGCCGCTGCGGCCCTCGGCCTGGTCCTTCAGCCACCATGCCCGTGCACGCGACAGCTGCTCGCGCAGGCTGGGTGCCAAGCTCTCGGGTAACATCAAGGCCCGATCCTTGGAGCCCTTGCCCTCCCGCACGATGATCGTGCCGTGATCGAAATCCAGATCCTTGACCCGCAGTTGCAAACCCTCACTGATCCGCATGCCCGTTCCATACAGAAGCTGGGCGAACAAACGATGCTCGCCTTCCAGAAAACCGAGGATGCGAACCACTTCATCCGGGGTCAGCACCACCGGCAAGCGCCGCGACGGCCGAGGTCTTCCGATCTCCTGAAGCCAGGGCAGATCCGTGCACAGCACCTTGCCGTAGAAGAACAGCAAGGCCGCCAATGCCTGACGATGCGTGGAGACCGAAACCTTGCGCTCGTTCGCCAGCCAGGACAGAAATGCCTCGACTTCGCTGCTGCCCAAGGTTGCCGGGTGACGCACACCGTGGAAACGGATGAAGGCACGAACCCAGTGGACATAAGCCTGTTCGGTTGGTAAGCTGTAATGCAAGTAGCGTATGCGCTCACGCAACTGGTCCAGAACCTTGACCGAACGCAGCGGTGGTAACGGCGCAGTGGCGGTTTTCATGGCTTGTTATGACTGTTTTTTTGTACAGTCTATGCCTCGGGCATCCAAGCAGCAAGCGCGTTACGCCGTGGGTCGATGTTTGATGTTATGGAGCAGCAACGATGTTACGCAGCAGGGCAGTCGCCCTAAAACAAAGTTAGTACCACTGAAACCCTCCTTTATTTCGCCCATGTTTATTCAAACGGCATTCAGTTTCTCAAACGCTGTGCAGCGCTGGGTTTGCCGTTTCTCTGGGCTTCGCCTGGTGGCGTTACGCTGGTTTGTGGTCTTTTTGGCCTCTGGCCCTTGTGTAGCAAGCGCGAGCAGCTATTTTTTTCGTAGTGCTGTGCCGCCTCGGTGGCACCGTGCCTTTTCGCAGTTAGCGCCCGTCGCCAAGTTACGGTTATCCGTTTTGGCTTCTGGCTCTAACATTTCGGTCAAGCCGACCCGCATTCTGCGGTCGGCTTACCTCGCCCGTTAGATGCACTAAGCACATAATTGCTCACAGCCAAACTATCAGGTCAAGTCTGCTTTTATTATTTTTAAGCGTGCATAATAAGCCCTACACAAATTGGGAGATATATCATGAAAGGCTGGCTTTTTCTTGTTATCGCAATAGTTGGCGAAGTAATCGCAACATCCGCATTAAAATCTAGCGAGGGCTTTACTAAGCTTGCCCCTTCCGCCGTTGTCATAATCGGTTATGGCATCGCATTTTATTTTCTTTCTCTGGTTCTGAAATCCATCCCTGTCGGTGTTGCTTATGCAGTCTGGTCGGGACTCGGCGTCGTCATAATTACAGCCATTGCCTGGTTGCTTCATGGGCAAAAGCTTGATGCGTGGGGCTTTGTAGGTATGGGGCTCATAATTGCTGCCTTTTTGCTCGCCCGATCCCCATCGTGGAAGTCGCTGCGGAGGCCGACGCCATGGTGACGGTGTTCGGCATTCTGAATCTCACCGAGGACTCCTTCTTCGATGAGAGCCGGCGGCTAGACCCCGCCGGCGCTGTCACCGCGGCGATCGAAATGCTGCGAGTCGGATCAGACGTCGTGGATGTCGGACCGGCCGCCAGCCATCCGGACGCGAGGCCTGTATCGCCGGCCGATGAGATCAGACGTATTGCGCCGCTCTTAGACGCCCTGTCCGATCAGATGCACCGTGTTTCAATCGACAGCTTCCAACCGGAAACCCAGCGCTATGCGCTCAAGCGCGGCGTGGGCTACCTGAACGATATCCAAGGATTTCCTGACCCTGCGCTCTATCCCGATATTGCTGAGGCGGACTGCAGGCTGGTGGTTATGCACTCAGCGCAGCGGGATGGCATCGCCACCCGCACCGGTCACCTTCGACCCGAAGACGCGCTCGACGAGATTGTGCGGTTCTTCGAGGCGCGGGTTTCCGCCTTGCGACGGAGCGGGGTCGCTGCCGACCGGCTCATCCTCGATCCGGGGATGG
>JBGAFQ010000025.1:0-37546 GCA_044227195.1 Thiobacillus sp. | reverse complement strand
GGCGTGTTCGAGGACGAGTTCGGCCGCTATCCCGCCGGCAGCTGGCTGCGCAGCCCGCACCTGAGCCGGCACCAGCCGTTCAGCCGCGAGGGCTGCACGATCTTCGTCAAGGTGGGGCACCTGGGCGCGGGGTGAACCCGGCGGCGCCCATGACTGGGACTGAGACCACGGTTTCCCCACCCATGAGAACCTTGATCGCGCTCTTCCGCGGCAACAACGTCGGCGGCCACAACCAAATGAATGGGGTCAGACACCATTGATTACTCAAAGGGGCCAGGGTCGAATTGTTTTGCGCGCGGCCCCCGCTGGAAATCAATTGGATTCTGGCCTCTTTGATTCCAGGTCTTTCAATAGAATGTGATGACAAAAGACCTGCCCCGATCTTTTGTAGCTCCGGCCCAAATCAATCCATGATTCCAGTCGCTCTGGCAGCTACCCTGCAGTCACACGGTAGCCGTGTTGAATACGTTGTTCGCAAAACTTCCGGAATAATGTCTTGCCATATGGTTGATCCCGAATGAGTGCGCCGGATTCCTGGCGGTGTGAAGGCTGCGGGCGGCCTTTGCCCGGGCCGGCTGCCACCTGCCCCGGTTGCGAAAAGGCCCTGTCTTCGGAAGCGGCGGAAGACTCCCCGGGATTCAAAACTCGCCCCGATCGCAGGACCCAGCTATGGACTGGATTGAGTCTGTCCTCGCTGCTCGCCATACTTGGTGTGCTTCTCATCACTGCGTTGGCACTGGATGCGGATATCTTTTACGTCCTGCACAGCAATGCTTATCGAACCACGCTCAATGATTCGTTCCCGGCATGGTGGTGGCCCGCCCTGATCGGGCTGAGCCTTGTGGCCTATGCCGTTGCGCGGGCATCGGCCGTGTTGGGATTGTTTGTGGGAGCGGGCTTGATCGCCACGCCCTTTGTCTTTCCGTTCGTCACGGATTTTCATGTCGTGCTTGAAGCTTTTTCCTGGCCCATCTGGCTGCTCTATCTGGTCGGCACGGGTTCCTTGCTGTTTCCTGCCGGAATGGTGGCCATCCAGGAATCGCTGAGAAAACTGGCGAAGAAAGCAAATGAACAAATGGGCTCAGACACGACTAATTTATGACACGCTGACGCGGACAATTAAAGGCGCCAGGCTCACGATGTTTTCGACATTCGAGATTGCCAGAGCAGTTCGAACCGGACGCCTAATTGGCCACTTTGATTCACGCTCAGCAAGGAAGACCGGGCGCAAGCCGTTGCATCAATCGAGCGTTACTTCCAGGAGAACATGGGGGAGCGGATTGGCAACATTGCAGCCGTCGGCTTGCTCGGCTACTTCCTTGAAGAAATCGGACCGTGTATCTACAACAAGGCCGTAGCCGATGTTCAGGGCCGGTTGCAGGCAAGGGTGTCCGAGATCGACTTCGAGATTCACGAGGAAGAATTCTCCTATTGGCGCAGGGGCGCGAAGCAGCGCAAGGCGAAGCCGTGAGGCCTGAACCACCGGAACAAATGGGGTGGCCTCCATTTGCAGAAACCCCTGCCGCCGAGTGCTCTTGCCTGTCATCTAATAATTTCACGCCGTAAACAACCAGGTCGAAGCGAGCGTCACTGGCAAAATCGAGCAAGCCAGCCGACGCGATCACGCGTCCGGCGCGCTTGTCCATTCCACCGCCTCGGTAAATTGCGCGTTGGAAAAGAGCCTGAGCGGGCAGGGGATGGCAAACCGGAACAGGCTGATGGCGCTGCGTACCCAGTCGCTGTCCGTGACGATGGCGATTCTTTCCCACGCCTTCAGGTGCATGAGTCCCAGTTTCGCGTCGTCCCACATGGCGCCTGCGGTGAAGCCGGTGAACGCCGGTCCCAGTTGATACAGCACGCGGACGGTGTGCCGCGCCTGCAGTCTGGATTCGATGGCGGGAATCGCGACGGACTCGTAGTCGTGCGCGGTGACCTGTCCCGATGCGAGCAGGCCGACGACGGAGTCGGGAAGATCCGGCAATAGGGTAATCATGGGGGCCTCCTTCGAGGTTGCGCAGCAAGCTGCGCTCAAGGTTCGGCAATCACGCCCCGGGATCGTTCACCCCGCAGGCTCATCTTGCCGCTTGCTGCGTCGCCCCCAGCACTGCGCCCACCGTCACCAGCACCACGCCGGCGATCGTCACGGCGTCGAGCGATTCGCCCAGCAAGGGCACGGCGGCGACGGCCGAGAGGCCGGGCACCATGGCGAGCATGAGGGTGGCGCGCTGCGGGCCGATGTTGTGGATGGCGTAGGCGAAGAGCAGGGCGGCGATGGAGGCGGCGAGGATGCCCTGGTACACGCCCTGTCCCAGCACGAAGGACAGCGGGACGCTGGCGATGGCCTTGGGCAGGAAGAGCAGGTACACCGGCACGTAGCAGGCCAGCGCGATCACGGCGACGCCGATGGTGGCGTCGAGCGGCGACACGTGCCAGTGCCTGAGCAGCAGGCCGAAGCTGGCGTAGCAGAGCGCGGCCAGCAGGAAGAACACGTCGCCCACCCATTGATGGGCGGGCGCGCCGGCAAAGCCGCCAAAGCTGTGCAGGCCGATCAGCACGATGCCCAGGCCGGCAATCAGCAGGGCGAATTCGGAACGGAGGCCGGGGCGCTGCCCGAGCACGAACCAGGCGAGCAGGGCGGTGGCGAACGGAATGCCGCCGTTGACCAGGATGCCGGCATGGGCGGTGGGCGCCAGCGCAAAGCCGGCGTAGACCAGCAGGGCGTAACTCACGCCGCCCAGCGCGGCCAGCACGGCAAGCCGCGGCCAGGCGAGGCGGCGCCAGCGCATCCACACGAAGGGCAGGCACACGAGGCCGGAGAAGACGAAGCGGATGGCCGCCATGTCGTAAGGCGTGAGCGGACTGCGCCCGCCCAGCCGGGAGACGATGTTGAAGCCGGACCAGACCACGACGACCGCGGCCGCCGCCGCAAAGCCTTTGAACAGCTGGGAGCGGGGGACCGGAACAGGCAGGGCTTCAGCGGTCATGCGGCAGGATTCCGGGATAGGCGGTGTCGCTCACATTAGCACCGACACGGAGGGCTCTCGCGGCGCGAGCCGGGGCGAGGCTGCGAAAGGTGCGCTGTACACGCTTCAATCGTATTTCCGGTTGGCGATATGCGGTGCCGCCATGATGTCCCGGGTGTTGCTCAGCATGAACCAGTTCTTCATGGTGCGTGCGTATTGTGCAGAGCCCACCAGCTTGAGCTTGCCTGACGCCGTGGCGGCGCCGAGCGTTGCATCGCCCATCCACACTTCGATCAGGGTGCGCGGGTCGCTCACCACGTAGAGGTCGACGTCCTTGCCGGGGTCATTGGTGCACAAATCGGCTCCGCTTTCATCGACGACCACCCACCAGTCGCGATAAAGCTTCAGCTCGGGAAAGCTGAAGCGAATCACCGCCTGGCCGCCCGGCAGTGCATCGCGGTCGATGCGGCGCTGGACATCCCACATCAGCAGTTCGACGTCCAGTTCCGAATCGTCCATGTGACTGCGTGCCCAGCGCATGCCCCATACGGCCAGCTCTTCGATGACCGGATAGAGCTCCTTGCCGGCGGGGGTGAGGTGATACTCGCTCAAGCGCCCACCGCCCGCGGCCTTTCGAAACACCAGGCCGTGTTCTTCAAGCGTCTTCAGCCGCTTGGCGAGCACCGTTGGCGAAATCAGCGACAGCGCGCGCTGGAAGTCATTGAACCGCTTGGTGCCCAGCAGCAGCTCGCGCAGGATCAATACCGTCCATTTTTCTCCGAGCACCTCGCTGGCCTTGGCGATGGGGCAAAACTGACCGTATTTCAACATGGCGTCTCCAGGGCGCTACGCAATGCGTAGCGGTTTACTACAGTTTGCGCACTAGAGAGTTTAGGTCGCCCAACCTAAATTGGACACTCCTTCAACACTGAACAGGAGAGCCATCGTGAAAGCGCTACTGAACTGGATCTATGGGCTGGGCGCCTATCTGACGGGCTTCATCGCCTTGCTCTATTTCGTCGGCTTCAGCGTGGGCGTGCTGACCCCGTTGAACGTTGACACGGCCGGCACGGTTCCGTCCGGATGGGCCTGGCTCGTCGACCTCGCCCTGATCGCCGGCTTCGGACTGCAGCACAGCATCATGGCACGTCCCGGGTTCAAGGCCTGGCTGACGCGCCACGTTCCCGCGCACCTCGAGCGCAGCACCTATCTCGTGGCAACCAGCCTGTGCCTGGCCATGCTCATCGCGTTCTGGCAGCCCGTGCCCGGGCACATCTGGCAGCTTGAGGACGGCCTGCCCGCACGCATCCTGACGGGCATTGCACTGGGCGGTTGGGGGCTCGTTCTGCTGACCACTTTCCTGATCAGTCACGCCGACCTCTTCGGGCTGCGCCAGATCTATCTGCATGCCCGGGGCCTGCCCTACACGCCTGTTGCATTCAGGGCGCCGGCGCTCTACAGGTGGGTCCGTCATCCCATGCAGCTCGGCGTGCTGATCGGAATATGGTCCACGCCCTCCATGACCGGCAGTCACCTGCTGCTCGCCGGCGGGATGACCGCCTACGTGCTCATCGGGCTCATGTACGAAGAGCGGGATCTGGTGCGGCAGTTCGGTGAACGCTACCGCACGTATCAACGCAGCACACCCAAGCTGATTCCATTCGGCCGTAGCAAGGCGCGCAGCATCATGGCGCTTCTCGACGACTGAACGGCTGCATTGCCAACCAACCTGAAGGAGAACACCATGAACATCAGTACTGAACAAACCCTGAACGTCATGAACCGTCACCTGCATGCCTTCATGACCAAACAGGGCGTGAAGGCCATTCTTGCCGACTATGATGAGCACGCCGTTCTGCATGCACCGGATTGCGTCTACCGCGGCGTCGAGGAAATCCGGAGTTTCTTCGTGGCCCTCCTGGACAGCCTCCCCGAACGGGCGCTCGAGATCTTTCGCATGCGCACCCAGGAGGCACACGACGAAGTGGGCTATATCGTATGGAGCATGGGCGAGCTGATTCCGCTGGCGACGGACACGTTTGTGATCAAGGACGGCAAGATCGTCCAGCAAACCTACGCCGCCCACATCGGGACGCTGGCGCTGTAACGGACATTCGCCGGGCAACCGATCCGGAGCCGCGCCCGGCGGCAAGCGCGCAGGCGCACGTTCATCATCCGGGGCGAACGTGCGTCGACGCGCTGCTAAGATGACCTGATCCGCTTCGTCAGCCGACAACAAAGGAGGTCGTATGCTGGAACTCAGACCAGGCTGCGAGAACTGCGGCAAGCCGTTGCCGCCCGATTCGCCCGAGGCCCGCATCTGCAGTTATGAATGCACGTTCTGCGCAGTGTGCGTCGAGCGGGTCCTGGATAACGTCTGCCCGAACTGCGGCGGCGGCTTCGTGCCCAGGCCGATCCGGCCATCGAAGAACTGGAAGGGCGACAACTATCTGGGCAAGGACCCGGCAAGCACGACCATCAGACACCGGCCCGTCGACCCCGAAGCCCACGCGCGGTTCGCGGCCGCGATCAGGGCGATTCCGCCGGCGCAGCGGTAGGGTGATGGCTGAGCCGAAGCGATCAATTGCCGATCCCGTGATGGATGTGTGTCGCAGACGCCATCTCGCCAGGGGTGAATGCACGCCTCTTCCGGCCTGACGGTGGGGGCCGGACATGTTCATGATCAGGGATGGCAGGATTGTCCGGCAGACTGATGTGGCCCATGTTGGCCTTCAATAACAAGACTGGTGATGCGCATGATTAACGAGAAGGAAGCTCACGATTTTGCCTGGCATTGGATACAGGCATGGAACGCGCATGATCTCGATGAAATCTTGTCCCACTACGCAGCAGATGCAACGCTGGTATCGCCCGTCGCAGTGACGATTCTTGGCGATCCGTCTGGACAGGTAGTCGGCAGGGAAGCACTGCGTGCGTACTTCATTCGCGGGTTGCAGGCCTACCCGGACCTCAGGTTTGAGCTTGTCGATGTGATGTGGGGGCTTTCGAGTGTCGTGCTCTACTACGTGAATCAGAAGAATACGAAGGCCGGCGAGTTCATGGAGTTCGACACCGAAGGGAAGGTGCGGCGCGTCGTTGCCAATTACAGCGGCTGAGAAGCGGAAACAATGAGAACCGGGCCAAAATTTCCTGTCGAGATGCCTTTGGAGCAATAGGGGCTGGGTTCTAACTGAAGACAAGGGGTGGGCGGGGGTCGGTGCCGCAAAGACCGGGCTGTTCTTCGCGGGATGCACCGGGTTACACTTTCGGCTCTGCGGCCTTCGGGTCCATCTGGGGAGAATAACGAACCATGTCCCGCCAGCATCCCATCATTGCGGTGACCGGCTCGTCCGGTGCCGGCCTGTCCACGATACGCCACGCGTTCAAGTTCATTTTCCAGCGCCTCAACATCAAGCCCGCGATCGTGCATGGCGACGGCTTCCGGCGCTATACCGAACGGCAGTTCGCCGCGCTGCTCGACGAGGCGCGGGGCAGCGGCCGCAACGTGTCCTGGTTCGGACCGGAGTGCAATCATTTCCAGGAGCTGGAAGCGTTTTTCCGGACCTATGGCGAATGCGGCAGCGGTGTGGTCCGGCAGTATGCGCACACGGCCGAGCATGCCGAGAAGCTGGGCGTGCAGGCCGGCGAGTTCACGCCCTGGGCGCCGCTGCCGCCGGGCAGCGACCTGCTGCTCTACGAGGGGCAGCACGGCGGGGTGATGGCCAATACCTGGACGCGCCGCAAGGTCGACTCGCGCCATTTCCCGCCGGGCATCGACCGTCGCACGGGGCGCCCGGGCATCGATGTGGCCCAACATGTGGACCTGCTGATCGGCGTGGCGCCGGCGATCAACCTGGAGTGGATCCAGAAGATCCACCGCGACTGCAACAAGGGCACGTGCACGCCCGAAGAGTCGGTGGAAACCATCCTGCGCCGCATGGACGACTACATCCATTACATCGTGCCGCAGTTCGGCCTCACCGACATCAACATCCAGCGCATGCCGCTGGTGGATACTTCGGACCCATTCATCGCGCGCGACGTGCCGCTGGCCGAGGAATCGCTGTGCGTGATCCATTTCCGCGACCGCGCGCGCCACGATTTTCCGGACATGCTCAGGCGCATTCCCGACGCCTTCATGTCGCGTCCGAGCACGCTGGTGATTCCGAGCAAGAGCCTGCGCCTGGCCCTGGGCGTGATCTGCAGCCCGATCCTGGCGGGGTTCATGGAGACGCGCAGCGCCGCAACGGCGCGCGAAGACACCAAAGCGTCCGCGCTTGATTAAGGGGTCTTCCGCCGAGCAAGTGATTAATAGGGTCGGCCCCCACTGAATGCTGGAAAGCGACAGGACATGACCGGGCTCTTTGGCTCATCCCCGCGTCATGACTGTGTCATTCCGGTTTGCGATAAAGCGAAAAAGAAAGTGGCATTAATTCTGTGTGGCATGCTGGGCAATGTTCAGGGTAAATAATCACCCCGGGTGATTTTCAGCGCGGAACCCGCTTAACCTGGGCGGTTCCCGGTGCGCTTCAACACTGGCACACCGGTCGCCGTTCGCGTGGGCGGTTCCCGGTGCGCTTCAACACTGGCACACCGGTCGCCGTTCGCGCACCGTGATAGCCGCAACAACTTAGGTCGTGTACCCATGAAAAATCCCGCAAATCGATATCGTCCGCCGATCCTGGCGCTGCTGGTCCTGCTGACAGGCAGCGCCGCCGCGGAGGGAACGTGGATCGACTATGGCCTGCTCCCCGACGGAACGATGTATCAGTGGCGCCTGGACAACGCGATCAAGGTCAGCTCCAGTGTGCGTGAAGTCTGGTCGCGCACCACCTACAACAGCCCGCACCCGATCCCGACGATTTACGGCGAATCGGACCGATATGCCAGACATGTGCTCACCACACAGCGCGTCAGCTGCAAGGCTCAGACGGTCCAGGTGATGAGCGTGTCCTACTACAGTATGGGTGACGACGAAGACGTCATCCTGTCCAACAACCATCCGCAAGCCGCCGCCCCTGCCAAACCGGGCACCGTCGGTGGACGCTTGCTGGAATCGGTTTGTAAAACGCTGAAGTCCGGATAAACCCAACCCGGGCAAGAAGCGCGCGCGGCTGAATGCCATGCGCTACAGCCTGCCCCGCCTGCCCTACGCCAACAAGGACGTGTTGCGCATCGGCTCGCCGGACCCGCTGCCGGTGGGACGTGCGCACGTGGTGTACGAGGCGGCGAGCACCAGGCGAATCCGCTGCTGTGAGCCGGACGGGCGGTGTCGATGAATCGAGGGGGCAGTGCAGCCCGGATGCCTTGATTTGCTGGCGGTTCGAGGACGCGTGAATGGGAACCGCACGTTCTCCGGTGTCGCAATCCCGGGGGAGGGGGTAAATATTCCTTTCGTCCGTCCGGCGTCCTTGCAACTCAAATCAGACCTTCCAGTCTATAAAACAGGTGTGCCTGCAATGTCCGGGGCAGGATCTTGCACCCTGCCGCCCGAATGAAGAAGAGGAGAACCAAGCCATGCGCCGCCTGATCATGTCCCTGTCTCTGTTGATGCTGCCGCTGGGGGCAGCGCGCGCCGATGTCAGCGTGGGGGTCGGCATCTCCGTGCCGGGGGTCAGCATCGGGATACGCGTGCCGGCCTATCCGAGGCTGGTGCGGATACCGGATTACCCGGTGTACTACGACCCGCGGATCGATGTGAACCTGTTTTTCTACGATGGCCTGTACTGGGTGTTCGCCGACGACGACTGGTATGTGAGCGACTGGTACGACGGCCCGTGGCGGCTGGTGGCGCGCGTGGAGGTACCGATCTATCTGCTGCGCGTGCCGGTGCGCTACTACCGCCGGCCGCCGCCGTATTTCCACGGCTGGGTGGTCGACCGTCCGCCCCGCTGGGACGAGCACTGGGGCCGCGAGTGGGCCGAGCATCGAAGCGGCTGGGACGTGCGCACGCATCGCCTGCCGCCGCCCGCGCCGCTGCCGTATTACCAGCGCCACTATTCGGGCGAGCATTACCCGCGCGGCCCCGAGGAACAGGGCGTGATCCGCAGCGAACATTATCGCTACCAGCCGCGCGACCCGGTGGTGCGGCAGCACTACCCGCCACCGCACGAGCAGCGCGGCCCGCAGGACCGGGGGCACGGCGACATGGGACACGGTGACAGACACTGATCGCGCGTCAGTCTGAAGTACGGGCCGGGTGCATGCAGATGCCCCGGCCTTTTTCATGGGGCGCGCAGGTGGCCGTGCCGACGGAATGGCATGTTCTACACTGAAACTCCTTGCAATATGCAAAGGGGAAGCCATGCGATCGATTCCCAGTCTCTTGCTGGTCCTGAGCGCCCTGATGAGCGGTTGTGCACTGTTCACGACCACTACCGTCACTACGCCTTCCGCAACCTAGACCTGCACAGGCGAAACCGGCTGCTGCTGCAATTCGCCCATTCAGTTCGCCAATCCTTCCGCGGGCCGCTGGCCGGACTGCGCAGTGGGTTACGAATGCGTGGCGATACAGCCGGGCGGCGTGATCCATCCGGATCCTGCCGTGGGCCGGATCGACGTCAATGTGTGTCGTTCGCGGCTGGCCTCGCCTGCCAGCGTGCCGCCGGTTGCCTCGACCCAGCCCCGGTACTGCCGGACGGACCTGACGCCCTGAGGCATAGCACGGTCAGGGCGCCGAATCTGTGCGCAGGCCGGCGTGCTGCGTGAAGTCCGGGCGGGACGCGCGAAGGCATCGGCAGCCAGCCAGGGGCCATGCTATTCTCCGCCCGCCATGCGACTTTCCCAGCTCCGCCAACGTCTCCGCGCCCTGGGCGCCGCGCCCTGCCACGAGGGCCGCGTGCTGCGCGCGTGGGTGCAGGTGCGCTCGCTCGACATCAAGCGCCGCCGTGCGGAGAATTTCCTGCCGCTGGCCGTACGCAACGCACTCCCGGATCTGTTCGATGAGCTGAACGCGCTGGCGCGGGTGCATTCCGAGCACCCCGGCGAGGACGGTTCGGCCCGCCTGCTGGTGGCGCTGGCGGACGGGCAGACGGTGGAGACCGTGCTGCTGCCGCGCGACGGCGTGTGCGTGTCCACGCAGGTGGGCTGCGCGGTGGGTTGCGTGTTCTGCATGACCGGCCGCGCCGGCCTGCTGCGCCAGTTGACGAGCGCGGAGATCGTCGCGCAGGTGGTGCTGGCGCGCCGCCGCCGCGCGGTGAAGAAGGTGGTGTTCATGGGCATGGGCGAGCCGGCCCACAACCTCGACAATGTGCTCGAAGCCATCGAGCTGCTGGGCGTCGAGGGCGGCATCGGCCACAAGAACCTGGTGTTCTCCACGGTGGGCGACCGCCGCGTGTTCGAGCGTTTGCCGCAGGCTGCGGTGAAACCGGCGCTGGCGCTTTCGCTGCACACCACCGATGCGGACCTGCGCCGCCGCCTGCTGCCGAAGGCGCCCGACATCGCGCCGGACGAGTTGGTGGAGCTGGGCGAGGCCTACGCCCGCCGTACCGGCTATCCCATCCAGTATCAATGGACGCTGCTCGAAGGCATCAACGACACCGAGGCCGAGCTGGAAGGCATCGCCCGCCTGCTGGCCGGCAAGTACGCGGTGATGAACCTGATTCCCTACAACAGCGTGGAAGGCGTCGACGGTTTCGACTACCGCCGCCCGAGCTGGGAACGCGCCGCCGAGATGGCGCGCCGCCTGCACGTGCGCGGCATCCTCGCCAAGCTGCGCCACTCGGCGGGACAGGACGTGGAGGGCGGCTGCGGGCAGCTGCGCGCGCGGGCGCTGGGCGGCGGGCAAGGGGAAGTTGAAAGAATCGGGGGCTTTAGTTCGCGAGTGTGAAATCAACATGCTTGAACGTATGATTCACTCATCCACCCAAGGGAAACCGGACGAGCGCAAACATGGACTACGTAGAGTTCGGCACGATTTCAATTCTTACCAACCTTCCGAAGGACGATCCGCTGTCCGAGGAAGAGGAGGCCGAGATTTCGAAATCCATTGTCAGGCAATTCGAAAGATCGCTTGCTGAAAGTGAGTTCCACAACGAATTGAGGGTGATCAGGCATACCTCGCACAGGGGCTGCCTGATCACGGTCCTGACAATCGGCGTTTCCGTCGCCAGCCTCGGCAAATTCATTAAGGATTATCCGAAGTACAGAGAGGGGCTCATCGCTTTGGCCAAGGATCTGAAGTGGGCGTACGTTTCGCTGGTGCGCTGGGGCGAAACGAAAAAATCCTCTTGTTACTATCGGGACGATCTCGGTACGGAAAACGAAATTGCCAAGGCGATCTCTCGCGCGGAGACGAATCAAAACCGTTCGGCTTGAACTTATGCCTTCGCCTGCACAAACATGTCCCCAACTGATCCTGTTCGCCTTGCTCGTCGCCGGCCCGGCCTTCGCCGGCGTCTATAAATGGACGGACGCGCAGGGGAAAACCCACTACAGCGACACGCCGCCGCCCGCGGCGAAGACCACGCAGCTCAAGTTGCAGACCTATGCCGGCCCGGCGCGGGTCGGCAAGGTGGCCGGGGCGGACAGCGGGGTGACGATCTATACGACGGAATGGTGCGGGATGTGCAAGCGCGCCAAGTCCTTCATGCAGCAGAACGGGGTGCCGTTCCGCGAGTGGGACGTGGAGAAAACCGAATACGGCGAGACCAAGTTCCGGCAGCTGGGCGGCACGGGCGTGCCGCTGATCACGCTGGGCACGGACAAGATGATGGGCTTCGACGCCGAGCGTTTCATGGCGTTGTGGAAGAGCAGTCAGGGCCGACCCTGAACCCCCGCACAACGAAACCCGGCAAGATGCAATCGCCCCCTCCTGAGTGCGGGTCCGGAATATCCGGGCTGAAACGCACCTGCGAACCGCAGGTTTGCATGACGCCTGCCATGCTGCGGCCGGCCATGCCTGACCGCGCCGACGCGCGCCCTGCCTGACATATTCGCACCATGCGACTCCTGCCCACGCTCTTCATCGTCGCCATCGCCGCCGGGGCGTGGCACCACTTTTCCACGCGCCCGGTGGAAACCGGCGCGGGCGTGCGCGCGCCCGACGATCCGGTGCAGGTCGAGCGCGCGGGGCTGGCGCCGTTTGCGGTGAAAGGCTACCAGGTCACCCCGGTGGCGGAGTTTGCGCTGGAGGCACGCGTGCTTGCCACGGAGAACTATCACGCGGGGCGCGAGGCCGAGCTGTCGCCGACCGATCTCGCGCTCGGCTGGGGACCGATGTCGGACAGCGCGGTGCTGGATCGCCTGCAGATCAGCCAGGGCAACCGTTTCTATTTCTACCGCTGGTCGGACCAGCCGCCGATTCCGCCGGGCGAGATCGTCGAGCACAGCGCGAACATGCACATGATTCCGGCCAGCGACGCCGTCAGGCGGCGGCTGGATCGGGTGCGCGCGGGGCAGGTGGTGGCCTTGCGCGGCTACCTGGTGCGCGTGCAGGCGCCGGACGGCTGGCACTGGAACAGCTCGATGTCGCGCAGCGATTCGGGCAACGGCGCCTGCGAGGTGGTCTGGGTCGAGGACCTGGCCGTGCGCTGAATCGAGTGCGCAGGCTCGACGCAATCCCGTTTGTTGGATAATCCGGAACGTTGCGCCTGACCCTGTCGCCGGGGTGTGGAAACTGGCCGGCAGGGATGCAAGTGAACTACAAGGGACAAACCATAATTCGTTTTTCAGGAGACGGCCGGTGTGGCTGCAGCATCGCGGCCTGGCGGATTCGCTCCGGCTGCCTGGGTATCGTGCTGGCGCTGCTGCGCGCCGCGCCGTGTGACGCCGCGCACCCGCTGATCACGGAGGATGCGGGCACGCAGGGCGGGGCAACGGCCAGCTGGAGCTGACGGCGGAATTCGGGCACGACGAGACGAGCGATGCCGAGGAGGATGCGGCCGACTACGCTGCGGTGCTTACCTACGGCCTGCGCGACAATCTCGACGTGCTGCTGGCGCTGCCGTATTCGCGCGCCGATACGCTGGAAAACGGCGCGAAGACGACGGTGCAGGGCTTGGGCGACGTCGGCCTGGACGCCAAGTGGCGCTTCCTGGAAACCGGCCCGCTGAGCGTGGCGATGAAAGCCGGGCTGAGCTTCGCGACCGGCGACGATACGCGCGGCCTGGGCGCCGGAAAAACCGGCGGCAGCGTCAACTTGGTGGCGTCGTACGAGACGGGCCCCTGGGGCTGGCATCTCCACCTCGGGCACCTGCGCAACCGCACTGTCCACGGCGAGCGCGACGTGATCCACCATGCCTCCATTGCGGTGACCCGCATGGCGACGGAAAAGCTGAAGCTGATGGTGGACCTGGGAAAATTCACTGCGACGGATCGCGCCACCGGTGTGGACGTGCGTTTCCTGACGCTGGGCGCGATCTACGGCGTGCGCGACGATTTCGACCTCGACTTCGGCGTCAAGCGCGGCCTGTCCGATCCGGAAACCGACACGACGCTGCAACTGGGCATTGCGCTCCGGTTCTGAGCGCCGGCCCGGCGGGGTCAGCCCGGAAATCGTGCGCGCTGCGCCGAAGCGCTTGCAGGCGTGGCGGAACTGGAAGGCCGGGAGGCCGTCCTGCTTGTCGATCGTGGCGGGCGCGTGCGGGGTGGGGCGGGCTGGAATGGCGACTGCAAAGGGGCTGCGCCGGGCCGTCGTGGCCGCGGCGCGCTGTGACATAATCGGCCCCGCGGAGCAATCAAAAACATAACCGACACAAGGCATTGGAAAGGGAGCCCAATGAGTACTCGTATTGCTGCGCCGCTGTTCGCCTGGCTGTTTCTGTTCGTTTCGTATTCCGCCTGTTCTCAATCCGGTCCCGCCGCATCCGCTGCGCCGAATCCGCAGGAAGCGGCCCTGGCGGCTGCGGTCGAGGCGGCGCAGAAGGTGTTGCAACGGGGACCGCAGGACGTGCCGCTGCGGGATCAGGCGGTGCTGCATCTGCCGGCCGGCTTCGGCTTCGTGCCGGCGGCCGAGGCAGGCCAGTACCTGCGGGCCCTGGGCAACGTCCCGGGCGACACGCTGGCGGGTCTGGTGGTGCCCATTGGGCAGCAGGGCGACTGGTTCGTCGCCGTCAGCTACGTTCCATCCGGCTACATCAAGGACGACGACGCGAAGGAGTGGGATGCCGCTGCCTTGCTGGCGTCGCTGCGCGAGGGTGCGACGGAGGACAACAAGCAGCGCGCGCAGATGGGAATCCCGGCGCTCGAAATCGTCGGCTGGGTCGAGCAGCCGGCCTATGACGCCGGCACGCATCGCCTGGTCTGGTCGGTCGCCTCGCGCAGCGCGGGGGAAACTGCCGGCGCGGACAAGGGCATCAACTACAACACCTACGCGCTCGGGCGCGAGGGCTACTTCAGCCTGAACCTGGTGACGTCGCAAAGCGCGGTGGCGCAGGACAAGCCGGCGGCCCATACGCTGCTGTCCGCGTTGCAGTTCGACGCGGGCAAGCGCTACGCCGATTTCGATTCCAGTACCGACAAGGTGGCCGAATACGGGCTGGCCGCGCTCGTGGCCGGTGCGGCCGCCAAGAAGATGGGCTTGCTGGCCGGCGCGGCCCTGTTCTTCGCGAAATTCTGGAAACTGCTGCTGGTCGGCTTCGTGGGCGTTGCGGCGGCGGCAAGACACGCGTTCAGGAAGGACAAACCGGACGGACAGCCGTGAGTCGCAGCACAGGCCAGGATGCAGTGGGACACAAGCAGGGTTTAATTCGGACAGCCAAACAAACAGGGAGAAGGAGATGTCGATGAGCAAGCGGGTCCACCGGTTTCGAGCGCTGCGCAATGCGGCAGGGGCGGCGGCCCTGCTCGGTCTGCTGTCGCTGACGGGGTGCGCGAGTTTTTATGTGGATACGGCAACGAAGGAAGTGGCCGCGGAAGCCTACCGGAAGCCCGCCGCGCCACGGCCGGTGCAGCTTGTGTTCGAATTCCAGACCAAGGGGGTGGCGAATGCCCGGGCGACCGAGTATCTGTCGGCCCAGGTGAAGGACCAGATCAAGGGCAGCGGCCTGTTTGCCGAGGTGGCGGACAAGCCGGTCGAGGGCGGCGCCCTGCTCAGCGTGGTGCTGAACAATGTGCCGCTGACCGACGATGCGTTCGGCAAGGGCTTCGTGACGGGCCTGACGTTCGGACTGGCGGGTTCGCAGGTGTCCGATGGCTACGTCTGCACGCTGAAATACCTTGCGCAGCCCCAGGCCACCGCAATCAGCAAGACGACGCGCCACGCGATCCACACCGTGATGGGAGCGAAGGATGCGCCCGCGAACGGCACGAAGATGGACAGCCTGGAACAGGCGGTCAGGACCATGACGCGGCAGGTCGTGAGCGCGTCGCTGGACGAACTGTCGCGCGATCCGGAATTCAGATGACGGGCGGGCAGCGGGCGGCGGCCTGTTTCGCGCGATGGACCTTGCCGGTGCTGGCGGCGCCGCTGGTGTGGCTGGCCGGGTGTGCCCAGCTTCCCCTGGGCGCGCCGACGCCGAGCTTCGACAACATCGAGAAGGCGCGGGTTTCGGGAACGGCCCCCGTGGCGGTCGGGACGTTCCTGCTGGCGCCGGGGCTGGACCCCGGGATCGACAAGGGCCTGAGCGTTCGCACCAACGCGGTGACGTCGCCGGTCGAGGGCTCGTTCGCGCAATACCTGAAGCAGACCCTGGTGACGGATTTTCAGGCGGCGGGCCTGTACGATTCCGCGGCGCCTGCCACGCTGAGCGGGTTCCTGACCGATTCGCGGCTGGATGTGCCCTCCGATACGGGGCAGGCGAGCCTCGGCGCCCGCTTCGTCCTGGTGCGGCAGGGCAGGACGGTCTACGAGAAGGAATTGAAAACCGGCGCGAGCTGGCCCTCGTCCTTCATCGGCATGGAAGCCATCCCGATGGGGATCAACCAGTACGCGAGCCTGTATCACAAACTGGTCGGGATCCTGCTGGATGACCCTGACTATCGGGCCGCCAATCCGAAGTGATAAAAACACGCTTCGAACCCGGAAAGTTTGCAGAAAAACATCCGAAAACACTGGATACGGGTTTTCCGTTGCAAGCAGAAAGGAGGCAGGCATGAACGCAAACAGGAAAAAAGTGTGGTCGATGCTGATGGCGGCGGTGCTGCCGCTGGTCGCGCCGCCGGCGGCATTCGCGTGGACCATCGAGGATCTGGGCGATCTGGCGGGCGGGCCCAGTTTCAGCGAGGCCTATGGCCTGAACGAGGCGGGCGAGGTGGTAGGCTACGGCACGACTGCGGTGACGAACGAGGCCTTCGTCTGGAAGCGCGCATCGGGCATGAGCCCGCTGGCGCGCGCGCGCGGATTCGCCAGTTGCACGGCCAACGGGATCAACGATGGCGGGCTGGTGGCGGGCGCCTGCGGCAGCGCCTTGTCCGGCAAGCGCAGCGCGATGGTCTGGCAGGCCGGCCAGCCCCGCGAAGTCAGCTTCAACAATGCCGCGGCGCTGCAGAGCAGCGAGGCCCTGGCGGTGAACAATCTGGGCGAGGTGGCCGGCACCTACCGCGAGCAGCTGGGCTCGACCCTCCTCGACCAGGCCTTCACCTGGGATACCCGCATCGCGAACGGCACCGCGCGCGGCGTGACGCCGCTGCCTGCCGATCTGGGCGGCTCCGGCCGCGGCAATGCGATCAATGCCCAGGGCTATATCGCGGGCAATGCGATCAAGAATGCCGGCTTCGTCGCGGGCGGCATCAACCAGGATTCGCATCAGCCCTGGCTGTGGAGCCCGGCGATCGTCAATTCGGCGCGCGCGATCGCGGCGGTGGGCGGGCTGCCCAATGCGACGGCCAGGTTCGGCGATGCGCGCGGCATCAACGATCTGCCGAACGTGGTCGGCCTCTACGACGGCCGCGGCTTCCTCTGGACGCCGCACGTGGCCGGCGCGACGACGGGGACGACCATGCCGTTGCCGATCGAGCCCTACGACATCAACAACAAGGGCCAGGTCGTGGGCGTGGCGCAGGGCAGGGCGAAGCTGTTCGACGTCGGCGCCAACGCGGTCACCGATCTGAGCAAGCTGCCCGAAGTGACGGCGGCGGGCTGGCGGGTCCTGTCCATTGCCCGGGCGATCAACGACAAGGGCCAGATCGTCGGCACCGGCGTCAACGCGGCGGGCGACGTGCATGCCTTCCTGCTCAGCCCCGATGCGCAGCTGCGGCCGCTGCGCCCGATCCCGATCCGCGAGCCCCTGTCGCTGCCGGTGGTCAGGTGAGGCGGGACGCATGATTGTGGGGCGCGATCGGGAAAAGTCGCTGCCGGGGAACGCCCACGCCGCCAGGCTGACCAAATCGGGGTCTTCCCCGCTTCGAGCGACATGATGGATCCCTCCCTGCAAATCCTGCTCTGGCTGCTTGCCGCCCTGCTCATCGTGGTCGGTTTCGCCGGTCTGGTCCTGCCCGCGATTCCGGGGATTCCCCTGATATTCGGCGGGTTGGTGCTGCTGGCGTGGGCGGAGAACTTCGCCCATGTGGGCTGGGCGACGCTGACCCTGCTGGGCGTGCTGGCGCTGGCAAGCTACGGGGTGGATTTCCTGGCGGCGGCGCTGGGCGCGAAGAAATTCGGCGCGTCCTCGCGCGCGATCTGGGGCGCGGCGGCCGGCGCGCTGGTGGGACTGTTCTTCGGCCTGCCGGGCCTGCTGCTGGGGCCTTTCCTCGGTGCGGTGGTCGGCGAGTTCAGCGGCAAGGCGTCGCTGAAGGAAGCCATGCACGCGGGGCTGGGGGCGACGCTGGGCCTGCTGTTCGGCGCGCTGCTGAAGATTGCGCTGGCGTTCGCGATGGTGGGCGTGTTCGTGCTGGACAGGCTGTTGTGAACCCGCGCGGCGTGCATACTCTTTTCCGTTCGGAAAGGCTTGCTTCGTGAATCCGCTTCGTTTCCTGCCTGCGCTCGTCACTGCGGCCGGATTGGCCGCTTGCGCCTCGACGCAGCAGGCACCGCTGCCAACGGTTGCGGCCGTCGATCTCGACCGTTACGCCGGTACCTGGTACGAGATCGCGCGCCTGCCGAACCGCTTCCAGGCCCGGTGCGTGTCCGACACGCAGGCCACGTACAGTCTGGCGGGCGACAACGTGTCGGTGCGCAATCGCTGCCGCATCGCCGACGGAAGCTTCGAGCAGGCCGAGGGCATTGCGAAAGCGATGGCGGGAAGCGGCAACGCGAAGCTGCGGGTGAGTTTCTTCCGTCCCTTCTATGGCGACTACTGGATCCTCGACCTCGACCCCGACTATCGCTGGGTGCTGGTCGGCGAGCCGGGCCGCGACTACGCCTGGATACTCGCGCGCACGCCGGCGCTCGACGCCGCGACGGTTGACCGTCTGCTGGCGCGTGCCGAATCGCTGGGCTTCGACCGGCGGGCCTTCGTGCGCACGACGCATACCGGGGCCACACGATGAACCGCACCCGCTCTACAATGTTCCCGTAATCCGACTCGAGGGTACGCCATGACCTACACCTACTGCATGACCTCCCACTGCGCGCTGGCCGAAACCTGCGCGCGCTTCGAGGACGATGCCGGCAAGCATCTGCTGAACCGCACCTATGCCGACTTCAGCGAGGAACTGATCCGCCAGCCGGACAACACGACGACGTGTCCGTTCTATCTCGACAAGCGCGACGCGACGGACGGCCAGACGAAGCCGCACTGAGCGAAAGTCTGTTCTGCGCAGTACCGCCGCGTGCGGCGGGCCCGCACTATCCGGGGGGTTGAAAACTACCAGTTTGCGGGCATGAAACTCGCACGACCCAGGGTGTCGATCCCTTGGGAGATGCGCCATGATGAACCCCGGAAATCCGCCGCCCCGCGCCGTGCAAGGCGATATCGATGCAGCCGAGCTGTCGGCCATGCTGCAGACGATCATCGAGGCACGCTGCGGATTGTCGGCAATTCATCACCTGCTTGACGATGCCAGGACGATGTCGGACATACGCGAGCGCTTTGTCCAGTGGCAGTCCGAACGGCAGGAGCAGGCGCAGCGTGCCGGAAAGGCATAGCGGCGGAATCACCCCCTGCAGCGTGATACGGAGTTGAAGCCCGTGCGTGCTCTTGCACACGAAGGGGGAACCGGAGACCCAGGCTTCCTGTTCCTGAGGCAGACCCCGCACCTGAAATTTGCGTCTTTCCATTCAAATGGAAACGGACTTGTCGGACAGGCAGCGACGCATGCGCGGCTGAACTATTCCTGACTGCCTCCATCCAATCCGCTGCCCGGTTGCAAGGGTATATTGCGTGCATCGAAGCAAACCCGCGTGGCCGTGCATGGATGTGGAGGCCTCATGACCGTTTCTTGGAAAGACAGCATCTACCGGCAGCGCGAGGATCTGGCGCGCCTGCTGCGCGAACCGCTGGACCGTCTGGCCGGCTGCTGCGTTCCTGCCTGGGGCGACTGCGCGGCACTCGATGCGATCCTCATCGCGCATTTCCCGGATATCCCGCATTGCACCGCCCTGTACTGTGTGGGCACCGACGGGGTCCAGATCAGCAACAACGTCGGCCCGAACGGCATCGTTCCGGGCAACCTCGGACGCGACCGCTCGCAGCGGCCGTACATGCAGGAGGCGGTGCCGGTGTGGGGCTTCCTGCTCTCGGATGCCTACATCAGCCTGGCCGGGCGCCGGCCTTCGCTCACGGCGCTGCAAGTGGTGAGTCGCGACGCGCAGACCCTGGGCTATCTCGGCGCCGACTTCGACCTGCGCAACCTGCCGGTGACGGCCACGCTCTACGACGAGCCCGGCTACTGGCGCCAGGTGAAGGGCGATCCGGCGATCCGCGGCCAGCTATTCCAGCAATGTCGCGTGGACAGCCGGATGGACGGCAATCTCGAACAGGCGCTGTCGATTCTGGAGGAACTGCTGACGCAACGCGGCGTGTTCCAGTGCCAGATCCATTTCTCCAGCAGCCAGGCCACGATCTGGACCGTTGACGATCCGTTCCGCTACCGCATCCTCGACCACGAGGCGCTCAACGATCCGGACATCTGCCTCGTCTATCCTTCGCGCAGCTATCCTGCCGAGGTCGCGATCCCGCAGCACGACATACCGCGCATCCTGCGCACCCTGCAGGCGCTGCGCCTCACCGACCCGACCATCTACCTGCGCATGGCCTCGATCAACATTTTCAACGGCATGGTGAGCGTGACGTTCTCCTGCGACGGCTCGCACTACATGCCGCACGTCGAGTTCCTGCTGAAGGACACGGCGTTCTGGTTCTGATCTACGGCCATGGCTGAAATGGCCCGGTGCGGTGCCGTTCAGCCTTGCACGGGCTCCGGCGGCGGCGAGGGCGGCGTGCCGCCGGTAGCGGCTTTCCTTTGCTCCTTCTCGGCCTTCTTTTTCTTCTTCTCCAGCTCTCTTTGCCGCTTTTCGTACGAGTAGTTCGGTTTCAATTCGGGTTCCTTTCGATAACGCGTGACAAACGATACCGCACTCGCCCGGTTCCGGGCCGTCGGTTGAGCAGATTGAGCTGACTGGCGTCGACGCGCTTGCGGGCGCCAGCCGCCATCAGGGGGTTCCTGTTCTATAACGGAACCACGTCCGGGCGGACAAACGGGCGACCAGACCACACCAGAGGAGAGTTGCCATGTCAGTACTGCCTGTTTCCGACGCGCCCCAATCCCCCGAGAACCTGCCCTTCGTGGTGCCCTGCCGCACGCTCGACACCGCCGCGCCGCTGCGCTGGCTGCGCCTCGGCTGGGCGGACATGGCGCGCGCGCCGCGGCTGAGCCTGGCCTACGGGTTCGCCCTGATGCTGCTGAGCGTCCTGATCGCGTTGTTCTCCTGGCGTTTCGGCACGTTGGCACTGTATATCGGCCTGGCGACGGGTTTCGTGTTCATCGGCCCGGTGCTGGCGGTCGGGCTGTATTCGATCAGCCGCCAGCTGGGCAAGGGCCTGCGGCCCGTGCTGGGCTACTGCCTGCGCGAAGGCACCTATCACCTCAAGGAACTGCTGGTGCTGGGCATGGTGCTGCTGGTCGTGCTGCTGGTGTGGGCGCGCGCCGCCGCGCTGGTGCACGTGTTTTTCCCCGCGATGTCCGAACCCGGCGTGTCCGAGCTGTTGCCCTTCCTCGCCATAGGCAGCGCGGTGGGCGCGCTCTTCGCGCTGATCGTGTTTGCTGCGAGCGCGTTCTCGCTGCCCTTCATCCTCGATCGCAAGGTGGACGCGATCACCGCGTCGGTGAGCAGCTTCAACGCCGTGCTGCGCAACCGGAAACCGATGCTGCTGTGGGCGGCGCTGATCGGTGCCGCCGTGCTGCTCGGTTTCGCGACCGCCTTCGTCGGCTTCGTCGTGCTGCTGCCGCTGATCGGCCACGCCACCTGGCACGGCTACGTGGAAACGCTGGACACCGGTGCATGGCCGCTGGACGCGGTGGACGGCGCCGCTTGACGCCTGCGCGCCGTGTTGTCGAAGCGGAGAAGAAGGTTTTCCGGAGCCGCGGTCGGGGGCGAATACGGTCGCGTCAGTGGGTTTCCGTCGTTGCCTGCGGCGTTGCGCTTGCGCTCGTGGCCGATGCAGTGGTGGCCGTGGATGGCGCAGCGGCCTGGGGCGTCTCCGGCTCGGCTTTGGGCGCGTCTGCCGGCTTGTCCACGGGCGGCGCGTCGACGGTGATGCGTTCGCCCATGGTGACGGTAAACAGGGTCGGATAGTCGTAGGCCGCACCGCTCGCGACATCGACGCCGGCACCGATGATGCCGCCAAAGAGGATGTTGCCGAAGGCCATTGCCTTGGTGGAGGACTTGACGTTTGCGATGCCGGGTTCCTGTCCTTCCTTCTCGCAATTCACGGTCATGTCGTCGTAGCTGCGACGCACGCTGACGGAGCCGGGACTGGTCACGAACCAGGTGCCCTTGTCGTTGCTCAGCTTGCAATTGGCGCCGGCAATGGTCTGGCCTTGCTTGGCGCGGGTTTCGACCGAAACGCTCTGGTTGTGCCCGGTCACGATGGATGCACAGCCGGAGCCGAGCGAGGCGATGGACAGCAGTACGACGGTGTAGGTTGTTTTCATATATCCCCCTGGTTTGTATGGTTGCGCGTCTGGACGCGCTCGCGGATTATAAGGGCGGCACGCCATAATTTGGGTGCGTCCATCGTCTCAGCGGAGCGTCGTGTCCATGTCGAATTTCATGCTGCCCCTTAGCCTCGCCGCCTGGAATACGCCGGATTTTCGCGCGGTCTTTACGCGCGAAATCGAGGCACTCGATGCGGGCATGCTGCCTTTGCAGCAGGGCCTGTCCGGCACCAGCGCGGTGGCCGACGAGCCGTTCCGCGCGATGCTGATCGCCGCAGAGGAAACGGCGGGCGGATTGCGGGTGAAGGCGGGGGTGTTCTATGCCGGCATCGTCGGCGGATGCAGCTGTGCCGACGACCCGACGCCGCTGGAGTCGCAGCCGGAGTATTGCGCGATGCTGTTCGAGATTGCGGCAGGCAGCGGTGCAGCGCGGGTCACGCTTGCGCCGGAAACGTGACGGCGCAGGCGCGCTAGATGCAGACGGGTTCGAGGCGAACCGGCAGCACTTCCGAATCGTTGACCTTGCCAACCATTTCGAACATGAAGTTCTCGAACGCGAGGAAGGGCGGGAAGCCGTTGCTGGCCTTCTCGATCTGGATGCAGGGCGTGGTGAACACCATGGCGGGTTTCTGGCCGGGCTGCATGTAGATTTGCATGGGGAAGGGCGCGAAGCTGATGCGCGAACCGGGGACGGCCGCTACGGGATCCTCGCCGTGGGCGAGGCCGCAAAGGCCGAGCGCGAGCGCGCCCAGCAGGCTGTTTCGTAGTGTGTTCATGTGATCTCCGCCGAACTTGATGTGAACCCTTGCGGGCCGGTTTCTGTCACTTATAGCGGATTTCCGGCGCGATGGAAGCGGCCGGGGGGCATCTGGTATTTAAGTTCCAGATGCGGGAACCGGAAGATCGGACGGCGGGTGCCATGTCCGAAACTGTCAGGAGAAGAATCATGCGTTTTGCCAAATTCGTCTGTGCGGCATGCTGCGTACTTGCATTGGGCGTGTCGGTACCGGCCGCGGCCGGTGCGGAAACGCCGGATCGGCCGATGCTGAAGGTCGACCCGCGCGGCCACTACAAGGTGGTGTACGACATCCATTCGGACGAGGTCGCGGCGGGCATCAGCAAGGGCCTGTACTACGCGCGCGGCCTGATCGAGGCCTTCGGCAAGCAGGGCGTGAAGCCGCCGCAGCTCGACATCCACCTGGTCCTGCACGGCGAGGCGGCGCAGTTCCTGCTCGTCGACGACACCTGGCAGCAGGTCAAGGGTGATCCCTTCGCGGTAAACCTCAACGCCAAGATCGTGCAGGATCTGATCAATCTCGGCGTGCACGTCGAAATCTGCCACAGCGTGATGAAAGCCAAGGGCTGGACGGCGGACGACGTGCTGCCCGGCGTGAGCATCGTGCACGACGGCTACACCCGCCTGATCAAATTGCAGAACGACGGCTACGCCTACATCGGCGGATTCTGAACGCGGCGCCGGAAACATTCCGTAACACTTTCGCTGTTGCCGGACATGCTGCGGATACAGTGCGCCGCCACACTGCGCTCCATGCCGTGCCCATTCCGGGCCGGCGTTCGACACAGTCTCGAAAGGAGAAGGCAATGAAATCGAAGTTCACACAATCCGTTCTGCTGGCCGTCCTGATCGGCGGCGGCGCACTCGGCGCCTCGGCCTGGGCGATGAACGCAGGCAAGGCCGACGGCAAGCCGGGCTGCGAAGCCCGCCACGGCCAGGATATGAAAGCCAAGTGGGAAGCGCGCCACGACGCCCGCATGGCCGAGCTGAAGGACAAGCTGAAACTGGCGCCGGCGCAGGAGGCCGCGTGGCAGGTATTCACGCAATCCGCCGGGCCCGGCTCGATGAGGCAAGGCGCGGATCGCCAGGCGATGCGTGCGTCGTTCGCCAGCATGAGCGCGCCGGAGCGCATGGACGCCATGCTGCAGAAAGCCGATGCGCGGCGTGCCCATCTGGCGGCACGCGCCGATGCGGTGAAGGCGTTCTACGCGCAGCTGACGCCCGAGCAGCAGGCGGTGTTCGACGCCGAGTCGATGCCGAAACCGGGGCACGGCCACGGTCGTCATGGCCCGATGCACCAGCGGACCTGATGACCGGCGTGTAGTCGAAAAGGGGACGGGCAACCGTCCCCTTTTTTGTGGCAGCATGCAGGCTCCACCCACACGGAGCCAGACCATGCCCATGCCCATGCCCGCCCGCAGCCTGTTCCTGCTGATCCCGTTCGTCGCCGCGCTGCCGTCCGCCGATGCCGCCGACATGCCTTTGCGCAAGTCCGGCCTGTGGGAGATTCGCACCGAGACGCGCGCCGGCGGACAGCCCATGCCGGGGCCGATGACGATGCAGGTGTGCATCGAGCAGAGCAAGGACGACATCACCGCCGATCCCAACGACGTACGCCAGTTGAAGCAGCGCTGCTCGAAGATGGACGTGAAGCGCAGCGGCAACGCGGTGACGGTCGATTCGGTGTGCACGCACGAAGGCCGCAGCGTGACCAGCCACACGACGATCACCGGCAACATGACGACCGACTATCGCATGGAGAGCAGCGCGCGCTTCACGCCGGCGATGCACGGCATGTCGACGATGGATTCGACCATGACGGGCAAGTGGATCGGCCCCTGCAAGCCCGGGCAGAAGCACGGCGCGGTGACGATGTCGGGCATGCCCGGCATGGGGCCGGGCGGGTTCAGGATGGATCCCGAAACGATGAAGCGCATGCAGCAGATGCAGCAGCAGTACGGCCGCTGAAACGAGCGCCTTGCCGCCAGCCCGCTGCCCTGCGGCAGCGGTTTACTTCTTCTTGTCCAGCTTGGTGAACTTCGAACCCTCGAGCGTGAGGTTGTACATCAGGCCCTTCTGGCCGAACACGAAGCCGATCACCGGGTCCTTGATGTTCTGCGTGTCGACCGCCTTGCCGACGCCGATGTCGACCAGCGCGACCGAGCCGTCCACCCCGACCTTCCAGCCTTCGCTCGCGCGGAATTTGTTGAGCGCGGCCTCGTCGATGAAGAGGACGACGATGGTCTTGGCCTGCGCACCCAGCTGGAAGCCGATGGAGGCGGCGGCGGTGCTGTAGTAGTCGACCGTCGTGCCGCCGACGCGCAACGCGCCTTCGCCGTATTCGCCGCCGACGCCGATGCCGGCCTTGTACACCTTGGGAAACACCAGCACGCCCTTGGCGATGCCGAGATAGGTGCGCGCGCCCTCGATTTTCTGGAAGGCTTCCAGTGCTTCGTTGACCTCGACGTCGATGACGGCGGCGCTTGCGGCGCGCGCGGGGGGCGCGACGGCGAACAATGCGACCACGGTTGCGAGCAGCGCGATGAGGTGGCGGGCGGCGAGGGATGGGGTCATGGCGGGCTTTCGATGGATGATGATCGTCACACTGTAGCGCAAAACCGGAGCCGGGACAGGGGGGCACGACCAGGGTTAATATCGCCGTCATGAAGCCGCCTCGACTTGCACTGCCCGCCATGCAGAAACGCCACCGGGCCAGCCTGTTCTCCCTTCGCCTGTGGATGCGCCGGATCGTGTTCTGGGGCGGGGCGGTCGGCGTGGGCCTCGCGGCCACCGCCTTTGCCCTGGCGAGCGACTATGCGCACGTCGTGTTCCGGCAGCTGCTCGGCGTGTCGCCCTGGTTGCCGCTGCTGCTGACGCCGCTGACGCTGGCGGGCGTGGCCGCGCTGACCCAGCGCTATTTCAAGGCCGCGGCGGGCAGCGGCATTCCCCAGACCATTGCCGCCATCCGCATGCCCGACGGCGCGGAGCGCGATGCCGTGCTGTCGCTGCGCGTGGCCGCCGCCAAGATGCTGCTGACCTGCGTGGGCGTGGCCGGCGGCGCGAGCGTGGGACGCGAGGGACCGACGGTCCAGGTGGGGGCGGCGCTGCTGTACAACCTGCGCTGGCTGGTGCGTTTCCCCCGCCATCTGATGGAACGCGGGCTGATCGTCGCGGGCGGCGGCGCGGGCGTGGCGGCGGCTTTCAACACGCCGCTCGCGGGGATCGTGTTCGCCATCGAGGAGATGGCCCGTTCCTTCGAGGAACGTTCCAGCGGCACGCTGCTCACGGCGGTCATCGTCGCCGGCCTGGCGGCGATCTACGTGCAGGGCGACTACACCTACTTCGGGGCGTCGCACGATGCGCTCGCAGGCGGCGCCGGCTGGCTCGGGGTACTGCTGTGCGGGCTGGCTGGCGGTGTGCTGGGCGGCGGCTTCAGCCGCGTGCTGCTGGCGTTCTCGACGCGCGGCTTGCCGGGACGCGCCGGCGCGTTCGTCCGCGCGCGGCCGGTGGCGTTCGCGGCCGTCTGCGGTTTCGCGCTGGCGCTGATCGGCCTGGCCTCGGGCAATGCCGTGTTCGGCAGCGGCTACCTGGAAGCCCGGCAGCTGCTCGAAGGTTCGGGCAGCGTGTCGGCAGGCTACGGGCTGTGGAAAATGCTGGCAACCTTCGTGTCTTTCGTCAGCGGGATTCCGGGCGGCCTGTTCGCCCCCAGCCTGTCGGCCGGCGCCGGCATCGGCCAGGCGATCGCCGAGCTGGTGTCCGTCGCCGATCCGGGCGCGCTCATCGTCATCGGCATGGCGGCCTATTTCGCCGGCGTGGTGCAGGCGCCCATCACCGCCTTCGTCATCGTGATGGAGATGACCGACAACCACGACATGGTGGTGCCGCTGATGCTGGCCACGCTGCTGGCCACCGCGGTGTCGCGCATGCTATGTCCCCGGCCGCTGTACAAAGGGCTGGCGGAAAATTACCTGGCGCGGGTGCGTCCGGCTTCGTGAATCCCGTGAAAAGGAAAACCATGCGTGCGCCTCTGGTGTGGTTGTGGGCCGGCCTGACGTTTGCCTGCGCGCCTGCGCAGGCACTGGAGATCGCCGGCGTGCAACTCGCCGACACCCAGCATGCCGGCGAGACGACGCTGGTGCTGAACGGCGCGGGCGTGCGCACCCGCCTGCTGTTCAAGGTGTACGTCGCCGCGCTCTATCTGCCGGCGCGGCAGAGCCAGGCCGGCGCGGTGCTGGCTTTGCCGCCGCCGCGGCGCATGCAGCTGACCATGCTGCGCGACGTGTCGGCCGACACCTTCAGCGCGGCCTTGCGCAAGGGGCTGGCGGCCAACACCAGCGCGGCCGCATTCGCAGCGCTGGCGCCGCGCATCGCGGAATTCGAATCCCTGATCGCAAGCCAGGGCGAGGCCCGCGAAGGCGCGGTCTACGTGCTCGACGAGCGCGCGGCGGGCATGCAGCTGTCGGTGAACGGCAATCCCGTCGGCAAGCCGATTGCCGGAAGCGATTTCTTCCGCGCGCTGCTGTCGGTGTGGCTGGGCGACGTGCCGGTGCAGGACGATCTCAAACGCGCGCTGCTGGGCGGACGCTGAACGGATGCCGGCCGGGGTCAGGAGCGGCTGCGGTAGCCCGGCGGGACGACGAACATCTCCGGCTTGATCGGCGCATCGGAGAAGTCCTGGATCGTCAGGCTGAGCCGGGCCGGCAGGCGTCGCGCCAGGTTCGCCATCGGGCCGTTGCCTTCGTAGCGTGCGTCGAGCTCGCCGGCGCAGGGCAGGCCTCTGGGTGCGAGCGTGCGGATGAGTTCGCTCAGCATCCTGGATTGCGCGGGTGTCGCCTTGACGGCGGCGGGGACGCCGAGGAAGAAGTCCTTCTGCCGCGCCAGCTCGACCATCTGCTTCACCGCCGCCTGTTCCGGCGTGCCGCTCGCCACCCAGACCTTGCCTTGCAGATGGAACACCGTATCCTCGCCGCCGAGCCGGGCCGGCATGCTGGCGACGAAGGTGTGCGCCACGCAGGTCCAGTGCCGCAGGGGGCGGGTTTCGCCTGTCGGCGTGAGCGTCATCTTGAGGCCGCTGGACGGCGCGTCGACTTCGGTGCCGGCCTCGAGCGTTTTCAAGTCGGTCGTTTCGACCATGCGGCTGGCGTGATCGAGCACCACGATCTGGTGCCTGACCAGATCGAACAGCTGCGTGTAGGCGCGGCCGCGATCGACGAAGTCGCGGCGCAACTGGCCGTCGCGTATCCAGATGCGCTCCTGGGTGGAGAGCGGCCCCGCCGCGCTGTAGCCGTTGAGTACGAGGTCGGCCTGCGCCGCGGGGGGCGCCAGGCAGGCGCCGGCCAGCAGCAGTGCGTTCAGTGTGCGTGTCGTCATCATCGCGGTCTCCTGTAGTCGGTTTCGCCTTCGCCCAGATTCAGGCGCTGGTATACCGCCATCAGCGGCTTCGGCGCCCACCAGTTGAGCCAGCCCATCAGGCGCAGGGTGGACGGTACCAGCAGCATGCGCACCAGCGTGGCGTCGACGATCACCGACAGCAGCAGGCCGAGGCCGATCGCCTTGATGAACACGACTTCGCCCATGGCGAAGGCGCCGAGCACCACGCCGATCAGCAGTGCCGCGTTGGTGATGATGGGGCCGCTGCGCTGCATGCCGGTGGACACGGATTTCAGGCTGTCGCCCTTGGTGGCGTCGCACATTTCCTTCACCCGCGAGAGCAGGAAGACCTCGTAGTCGATCGACAGGCCGAAGGCGCTGGCGAAGATGAGCACGAGTATCGTGCCGTCGAGTGCGCCCTGCGGCGTGAACCCGAGCCAGGAAGCGAGATGGCCTTCCTGGATGATCCATACCAGCGCGCCGAAGGTGGCCGACAGCGACAGAAGGTTGGTCAGCACGACCTTCACCGGCACCAGGATGCTGCCCAGCATGAGGAACAGCAGCACGAAGATCACGCCGACGATGGCGGCGAGCACGACGGGCACGTGCGTGCGCAGGGTGTCGAGGTAGTCGAGGTGGAAGGCCGGGAAGCCGCCGACCTGGATGTCCTGCAGGCCGGGCGCGAGACGCAGCGCGCGGATGCGCGCGACCAGCTCGCGTGCGGCGTCCGAGGTCGGATCGGCATCGAAATGCACGTAGAGCACACTGCTCTGGCCGCGGCCGAATGCGTCGAGCGCGGCGGCGGCCTGCGGGAAGGCCTCGGGATTGCCGTACATCAACTGGTAATCGGCCAGGCGCAGTGCCGGATCGAGGCGCATGAGCCCCGTCACGTGCGAGACGCCGGGCAGCGCCGCGATGTCGGCGTCCAGTTTGTGGAGGGCCGCCAGGCTGTCGGGCGCGGCGAGTTCGAAGCGGGTGCGCGCGACTACGGTGATGGGCGCGATCTCGCCCGCGGCGAAACTGCGTTCCAGCGTTTGCTGCACCTGCCGGCTTTCCGCCGAGGGCGGCAGCGAACGGCTGTCGGCCGGGCCCACCTTCATGTCCTTCACCGGCAGACCCATCACCAGCAGGATCGCGATCGACACGCCAAGCACCGCGCGCGCGTGGCGCATGACGAAATGGCTGAAGCGGTACCAGCGGCCGGATTCGCCGGTATCGGGCGGGCGGCGCGCGAGAAAGGGCGGCACCCAGCGGTTGACGTGTTCGCCCAGCAGCGCGAGCAGGGCCGGCAGCAGCAGCAGGGTGGCGAGCATGGCCGAGGCGACCGAGATGCCGCCGGCCAGGCCCATGTTGTGGAAGAAGCGCTGCGGCAGCAGGAACAGGCAGAACAGGCTGGCTGCGACGGTGACGGCGCTGAACATCAGGGTGCGGCCGGCGGTGCGCATCGTGATCTGCAGGGCCAGTTCGGTGGGCTGGCCGCGCGCCAGTTCCTCGCGGAAGCGCGACACCATGAACAGGCTGTAGTCGACCGCCAGCCCGAGGCCGAGCATGGACACGACATTGGGCGCGTAGACGTTGATCTCGGTGCCCCAGGTGGCAAGCTTGAGCCAGGCGATGCTGCTGACGATGGTGATCGCACCGACGATGAGCGGCAGCAGCGCTGCGACCCCGGAGCGGAACACCCACACCAGCAGCACCGCGAGCAGGGCGAAGCTCACGCTTTCGGCCAGCCGCAGGTCGTGGTCGAGCTGGTCGCGCACGTCCACGTAGACCGCGAGTTCGCCGCCGAGCGCGATGTCGAGATCGCGGCTGGCGAGGCCGGCGCGCAGCGAGCGGAAGGCGGCGATGCCCTCGTCCCCGCCTTTTTTCAGGTGGACCACGGCGTAGGTCATGCGGCCGTCGCGCGAGCGCAGCGCCGCGTTGCCGGTGGTGTACCAGGTGTGCACGCTTTCCACGCGCGGGTTGTTGTAGAGCGGAGCAAGCGCCGCATCCACGGCGCTGCGGTAGGCGAAATCGTCGACCTGCTGCGGGCCGCCGGCGACCGGCTTGAACAGCACCACCACCGGCGCGGCGTCGCGTCCGAGGTCGTCGCGCAGGCGCTCGGCCGCACGTGCCGAGCCGCTGTCCGGCGCGTCCCAGCCGGGATTCAGCGTGAGCCGCTGCTCGATGTCCATGCCGAACAGTCCGCTCGCCGCAAACCACAGCGCGGCGAGGCCGATCAGCCACCAGGGATGACGGTTAGCGAGTCTCGCCAGCAGGGTAAAAATGTGAAGTCTCCCGGATGATTATTGTTGGCGTTTTCATTTTGTCGTTGCGGTCATGCGTCGTTCAGCCTCGCGCACCAGCGCATTCATGCGCAGGGCGATCTCGCGCTGCACGTAGTCGTCGGTGAGCAGGGGCGGCGGCGGCAGCGCGGGCACCACCAGCGCGCGGTAGCCGAGTTTCACCGGCGCGCGCTCGCCGACGATCACCCATTCGCCGCGCACCGAGGTGAGGCCGCCGGATATGGAGCGGAAGTCGATGCGGCTGTAGGGGCGTTCATCCAGTGCGAACACGACGTGATCGGGGACCACCAGCGCGATCAGACCGCCTTCGCCGCGCTGCTCCAGCAGCTTGACCCGCGCGTTGGGCGCGGACACCAGGCGGGACAGCGTCATGCCCGGGACGAAGCGGGCGAGGCGGTTGTAGTCGGTGAGGGTGTCCCAGAGCGTACGCGCGTCGGCATCGACCACCGCGGCGGCCTGGATGCGGATGCCGGTGAAGCCGACGACGGTCTCCACGCGCGCGGGTTCGGCGCAGGCAATACCCGGCACCAGCAGGGCCAGGCACCACAGCATTCTTGTCATGATCGTCTCCCCGCAGGGCGAATTGCCCCTGCCGTCTCAATGTACGCCTTTTTTTCATGGATGCGCACACGCCCGCTGCGCCGGGGCGAAAAAAAAGCGGGCACGCGGCCCGCAAGCTCAGGAGAGACGACCGAAGGCATCCGGCGGCTAGGCGGCCTTTCGCGATTTCCCGCACGCGAGATTGGCCGGGATGGCGACGTCCATCAGGCGCGGATTGGACAGCACCAGGCCGTTCATCAGCGCGATGTAATCTTCGCGCGTGGTGCGGGCCAGCCGCGGGTTGTGCCGCTTTTCCTCGCCGATGCTGGAGACCGTCCAGCCCTTGTAGTCGTGGGCGGGGTAGACCAGCGTGTCGTCGGGCAGGCGAAACAGCTTCTCGACGATGGAATCGTACGACTTGGCCGCGTCGCCGCCCTGGAAATCGGTGCGTCCGGTGCCGCGGATCAGCAGCACGTCGCCGGTGAACACGGCCTTGGGGTGCAGCGGATCGAGCACGAAGCTGAAGGACTCGTCGGTGTGGCCGGGCGTGTAGATGGCGCCGAGCTGCACGCCGTCGACGTTGAGTACGTCGCCTTCGTGCACGTGTTCGCTCACGCATTCCGCGCGGGTGAATTCGCCCATCGCGGTGACGCAGCCGGTCGTTTCGCGCAGGTCGCCCAGGCCGGTGACGTGGTCGGCGTGGGTGTGGGTGTCGATCGCGCGCACCAGTTTCAGGTCGAGTTCGCGGATCGCCTGCAGGTACTGCGGCACCTGTTCCTTCACCGGGTCGATGATGACCGCCTCGCGCCCGATACCCGAGCCGATGAGGTAGGTGTAGGTGCTCGATTCGGAATCGAAGAATTGCCGGAACAGCATGATCGTTCTCCTCTGAAAAGGACGGCGGGAATCCCCGCCGTCCGTACCGCTTACCGCTTACAGTTCACCCCTCACAGCGACTTCTTGCAGAAGTACCAGTCGGTGCACTCGTAGCCTTCGTTCATGCGCGCCTCGGCGGCGTTCACGTCCTGCGGCGGCGGGACGATGACCTTGTCGCCGGGCTGCCAGCCTTCCGGCGTGGCGACCTTGTGGGCGTCCGAGGTCTGCAGCGCGGCGACCAGGCGCAGGAACTCGGGAATCGAGCGGCCGTTGGTCATCGGGTAGTAGACCATCGCACGCAGCACGCCCTTCGGGTCGATGATGAAGGTGGCGCGCACCGCCGAGGTGTCGCCGGCGCCCGGGTGGATCATGCCGAAGGACTTGGCGACGTCCATCTTCAGGTCTTCGATGATCGGGAAGGGGATGTCGACCCCGAATTTTTCCTTGATGTTGCGTACCCAGGCGACGTGCGAGTAGTAGCTGTCGATGGAGAGACCCAGCAGATCGCAATTGAGTTTCTGGAACTCGGGGTAATAGCGTGCGAAAGCTGTGAACTCGGTGGTGCAGACCGGGGTGAAATCGGCGGGGTGCGAGAACAGCACCAGCCACTTGCCTTCGTAGTCGGACAGTTTCTTGACGCCGTGCGTGGTGCGGGCCTCGAATTCGGGGGCGCGTTCGTTGATGCGGGGGAGGGCGACGGGTTCGGACATGGCAGGCTTTCCTTTCGTAGGTGAATGTTCATTAGCAATTGCTAATGAATGCCACTCTACGGATCGAGGCCTGCCGTGTGAAACGGATTGTTTCCATGAAAACGATTGAGGATATCAATCCTGGTTTTGTGCGCGCCTTTCCTCGAAGGGTGCCGAACGGGCCGTGCGCAGCTTGTAGCCGGTCAGCATGGCGCGCGGCAGGTTGATGCGCCATTTGAGGCTGGCCGCCACGACGCCAAGGACGTGCAGGCCGGCACCGATCAGGAGGCCGTCGGCCAGGGTCTCGTGCAGGTCTTCGAGCCATTCCTCGCCCCAGTAGGCATCGGTACGCATGAGCCAGCCGGTGACGCCAAGGGCGACGACCAGGGCGAGCATTGCCAGCACCATCGTCGCGCCAAGCGGATTGTGGCCTCGCGGCGCCACGCCGGGACGGGCAAGGTAGGCGCGCAGGCGCGCGGGCGTCGGCAAGAAGGCAGCGAAACGCGCGTAGGGCGAGCCGACGATGCCCCAGCCGAGGCGTGCGCAGACCAGCCCCAGCGCTGCATAGCCGGCCCAGCGATGGGCCGGGCCTTCGAGGACGAAGTGATTCAACAGGACCAGGCTCGCCAGGCTCCAGTGGTGCAGGCGGACGAAGCGGTCCCAGACGTAGGCCCGCTCCGCGATTTCGGTCGCCATCAGTCGAGATAGGCCTTGACCGGCTTGCCGGTGACGGTGTCCATGTAGATCTCGACGCGCTGGCCTTTTTCGTTGCGGCCGTACATCTCGTAGCAGTTGCCGTCGACCTTGAATTTCTTGATGGTGTAGCCGGCATCCTTCAGCGCGGCCTTGAGGTCGTCTTCCTTCATCCACTGTTCCTTGGGATGGGCTTCGCAATCGGCGGCGGCGTGGGACAGAACGGGCAGGCTGGCGATCAGGGCAAAAGCGAGGCGGGCGTGCAAACGATGCATGGAAGGTCTCCTGTCAGAGGGGTGGAAAAATCGGTAGGTGGGTTCAATCGCCTGCCCGGGGCGGCCAGAGACAGGCAGGGCCGATGTCGTCGAGCGTGCGGCAGCCGCACAGCGCCATCGCGGCCTCGAGCTCGTCGCGCAGCAGGCGCACGACGTGCGCCGTGCCGAGTGCGCCCGCGGTCGCCAGGCCCCAGATGGGCGGCCGGCCGACGAGCACGGCGGCGGCACCGAGGGCGAGCGCCTTGAACACGTCGCGGCCATCGCGCACGCCGCTGTCGAGGAGCACCGGCACGCGGCCGTTCACGCGCGCCGCCACGGCGGGCAGCATGTCGAGGCTGGCAGGCGCACCGTCCAGCACGCGACCGCCGTGGTTGCTGACCACCAGGCCGTCGCAGCCCAGCGCGACGGCGCGTTCGGCGTCGTCGGGATGCAGCACGCCCTTCACCAGCAGCGGGATGCGAATCGCGTCGCGCAGCCAGGCGAGGTCGTCCCAGGTCGGCGCCTGCGCCATCCAGCCGTCGAATACCGGGCTGTGTCCGGCCGGCAGGGTCGGCAGCGCGAGCGGCTGCTCGAGGTTGGCGGCGCCGATGCCGTCCGGCAGGTCCAGCGTCGCCAGCTTCACCGGCGCGTCGAGGGTGAACATCATCGCCGGGCAGCCCGCTGCCTCGGCACGGCGCGCAAGCCGCAGGGTGCGTTCGCGTTCGCCCTGCCAGTAGAGCTGGAAGTTCGGCAACGGGCCGCCGGTGGCCTGGCTGGCAGCGACGATGCGCTCGATGGGCTGGCTGGCGAGGCTGCTCACCCAGATCGCGCCGCCCTGGGCCGCGGCGGCCATCGCGCTGGCGCATTCGCCGTCCGCATGGAACAGGCGCTGGTAGGCCACCGGCGCGAGCTGGACCGGATGGTCGAGCGCCTGGCCGAACAGGTTCAGGCGCGTGTGGCCGCCGCGCACGTCGGCGAGCATGCGCGGCATCAGACGGGTGTGCTCGAAGGCGCTGCGGTTGGCGGCGCGGGTCAGCCCGCTGCCGCTGCCGTCCTGCAGGTAACGCCAGGTCGCGGGGTCGAGCCGGGCCTGCGCCAGCGCTTCGTATTCGGCGGCAGAGGCGAGCCCGGCGGGCAGGGCGTCCTGGCGCGGCGCGTTCACGATTCGGCCCAGCGTCGCAGCAGGTTGTGGTAGACGCCGGTGAGCCGCACCGCAGGCTCCGACTCGCCGCTCTGCGCGCGCAGATCCATGAGCGCCATGTCCATGTCGAACAGCAATCGGCGCTGGCCCGGGTCGCGCACCATGCTCTGCAGGAACAGGAAGCAGGCCAGCCGCTCGCCGCGCACGACCGGCGTGACCTGATGGATGGACGACGAGGGATAGACCACCAGGCTGCCGGCCTTGAGCTTGACGCCGTGCGTGCCGAAGGTGTCCTCGATGATCAGTTCGCCGCCGTCGTAGTCCTCGGGTGCGCTGAGGAACAGGGTGGCCGACACGTCGGCGCGCACGTAGCCGCTGCCGTCCGGCATCATGCGCATCGCATTGTCGGTGTGATAACCGTAGCGGTTCTCGGCACCCGCATACCGGTTGAAGAAGGGCGGCAGGATTTTCAGCGGCAGCGCGGCGCTGAAGAAGAGCGCGTTGCGGTTGAGCGCGCCGAGCACGAGACGACGCAGCGCAGGCAGATTCGGCGCGTCTTCCGGAATCTGCAGGTTCTGCTTGGCCTGCGCCGCCTGCGTGCCGGCCGTGACGCGGCCGCTCGTCCACGGCGACTGGGCGAGCAGGGCGCGCGCGGCGTCGAGCTCGTCGGGCGTCAGGACATCGTCGATGGTCAGCAACATGATCGGGTCTCCTGTCGGGGAGACGGCACTGCCGGCGCTTCTGACCGGGCACGGTGAACGGGCCGTTGTCGTAGATCGAGTCGTAGTACGTCTTGTCGAACAGGTTCTGCACGTTCAGGCGGACGCCCCAGGTTTTCTGCTCGTAGGACAGCATGGCATCCCAGCGCACGTAGGCGGGTGCGGTATTGGGATTGAAATCGCTGGGCTGGCCGTTGGTGGTGAACTGCGCATTGGCCGAGGTCGACGACGGGTTGTAGCCGAAGCGTTCGCCCTTGGCTTCGGCGCCGCCGCCGATCTTCCAGCCGCCGCCCAGTTTGTAGGTCGACCACAGGTTGAAGGTGTAGGGCGGGGTGTTGCGCGGCCGCTGGCCGACGAAACGCGGATCGCCGACGCTGCCGTTCGACTGCTCGGCGACTTCGAGGATCTTGGCGTCCATCAGCGCGAGTCCGGCGAAGACCTCCCAATCGGGCGTGATGCGGCCGGCTGCTTCGAATTCGATGCCGTCGGTGCGACGCTTCTTGGTCAGGATGGACGCGGTGGACTCGAGATCGGTGTTGCGTTCCCAGTTCTTGATCGCGCGGTAGAGCGCGGTGCGGAAAGTCAGATCGCCGTCGTAGAACATCCACTTGGCGCCGATTTCGTAGACCTGGCTGGTCTCGGGCGGCTGCGGGACCAGCGTCAGCTGGTAGAGATCGGCCGTCGGGCTGAACGAGTCGCTGTAGCCGACGTAATAGTGCGCCTCGTCGGTGGGCTGCCAGGACAGCGCGGCGCGATAGCTCCACTCGCCGTAGCTTAGCTTGGGGGAGCTTGCATTGCTGTAATCGGCGCGCAGTTCGTCACGGCGCACGCCCAGCGTGGCTTTCCAGTCCGGAATGAACTCGACGGTGTCCTGCGCGTACAGCGCGTAGGAATTGCCGGTGAAGTTGTTCAGTTGCGCGCCGGTGTAGGACTCGACGTAAGGCAGAAAGACTGGCGGATTGCCAGCCGTAGTACCACCGAGGTTTTGCAAGCCCACGCGATGACTGTCCTCATGCAGGTATTCCACACCAGTGAGAAACTCATGCTTCATACCCCAGGCCTGAAATTTCCGGCTGTAGTCGGACTGGAGTGTGAGCGTTTCATAGTCCGAAGAGCGAGTCGGTCCTGTATTGGTACTTGCGCCGTTGAGGCCGGTCGTGCCCGGGGCGTCGGTAGCGCTCGGCGTGCGCGCCCAGTAGCTGCGTTCGTAGTCGCCGTAGCGAAGGGTCGTGCGCAACTGGCTGTCGTCGGCGAAGCGGTGCGTCCAGGTGCCGGTGGTGACGTTGACGTCGCTGTCGTCGAAGTTGCGGTCGATGCCCCAGAAGTAATCGACCGGGAACGTGGTGTTGGGCCGGTGCGTGTTGCCGTCGAACGAGAAGCCGTAGTCCGGAATGTCGCGGTTGCGCATGTAGAGATGCGAAAACGTGAATTCGTCGTCGGTGTTCATGCCGATGGCGAGACTGACCTGCGCGCCGCCGCGGTTGACTTCCGGTTCCGCGCCGCTGGCCGGGTTTTCGCGCCAGCTGCCTTCGTCGCGTTTCATCAGGTTGACGCGGACGGCGCTGTGCGCGCCCAGCTGCTTGTTGAGATCGGCGGTGACTTCGCTGTAGTCGTCGGTACCCAGGCTGCCGGTCAGCGCATAGGCGTCGGCGAGCTTGGGCGTCTTGGAGACGAGGTTGATGACGCCGCCGGCCTGGCCGCGGCCGAACAGCATCGAGGCCGAGCCGCGCAGCACGTCGACCTGCTCGAGGAAGAAGGTTTCGCGGTTGTACTGCGCGGTGTCGCGGATGCCGTCGAGATACACGTCGCCGAAGGTGTAGAAGCCGCGCAGCATCATGTTGTCGCCGGCGCGGCCGCCTTCCGCGGCGTTGAAAGTGAGGCCCGACACGTTGCGCAAGGCGTCGCGCAGCGAGCCGACATGTTGCTCCTGCATCAGCTGCCGGGTCACGACGGTGATCGCCTGCGGGATTTCATGCGGGTCCTGCTGGGTCTTGCCGACCCGGGTCTGCGTGCCCTGATAGCCGTTGTTGACCTGCATCGGGTCGGCGGTGTCCTCCACCTTGACGGTGGGCAGGGTGGTTTCCGGTGCGCTTTGCGCGATGGCATGCGGCGCCAGCATCATGAAGGCGAGCGAGGCCGCGGCAGGCGCGGCGGCGGGTTGCAGGCGCGCCATCAGCTGGCGCAGGATGCCCGAGGGCGGGCGCGGTCGTACGTGGGACATGGTTTGCTCCTGGTCTGAATGATC
>JBGAFQ010000024.1:0-38798 GCA_044227195.1 Thiobacillus sp. | reverse complement strand
CTTGAGCCAGCCGGTCATGCACACCGAGCCCATCATCAGGCCGCCGCTGGTGCAATCGGCATAGGCCAGCTTCTTGGTCTGGTCCGCGGTCAGGGCGGCGGTCGGGTTGGCGAGATTGAGGTAGAGCGTCACATAGGCGTTCTGGTTGCCGTAGGTGGCCGTGCCGCCGGTCACGAAGCCGCCGCCGGTGAATACGTCGGTCGAGTTCTGCGCGAACACGCTGACCAGCAGCCCACCCATGCCGTCGTTCACGGACGAAAGCTGATACGTCAGGGCAACCGTGCTCATCGGGGTGCCGCCGAGCGTGTTGCCGGTCATCGATTCGGTCAGCGAACCGCTGAGGCCGCTCGCGGTCTGCGCGACGTCGTCGTACTGGAACGAGCCGGTGAAGATCGTGTCGTTGCCCTTGGACACGAGGCTGGGATGCAACTGATGGTAGGTCTGCGTGACGCTATAGGTGGTCACGACGGCCTGGGCATCCACGCTGAACATCGCGGCGCCGGCCATGGCAGCCACCATGGCGGCACGGGTTTGCAGTCTGGTCATTGTTCTTTCCCTTGTGAGCGGTTGTTATGTTTGTAGGTGTCCAACCTACACGACCGCAAGGATATGGCGTTGCCGCAGGACTGCAATTAGGCATTTTGTCGCACCCCCTGCGCCCTGACGGGGACGGCACGCCGGGAATGCGCGGGGTTCAGTTCTCGGCGAACAGGATGCCGAACATGCGCGTGCGTTCCGCCGGACTCAGGCCGCGCAGGACCTGCACGGCCTCGTGCGCAATGCGCTCGTCCCGCGTGGCCGAATACGCGACCAGCAGCCTGCGCCAGACCTCGGCAAGCGCCGGATCGGTGGCGCGCAGGCGATCCAGCGCGCGCGCCACGCCGGCCTGCCCCCGCGTGAGATAGAAGGTCAGGCCCAGGTTGTTCCATGCCTGCAGGTAATCCGGGGCACTCTCCACCGCCGCGCGGTAGGCCTGCATCGCCTCGCGCGGCCGGCCACTGTCGCGCAGGGCATTGCCGAGGTTGTTGCGGGCCTGCACGTCGTCGGGCGCGAGTTGCAGATTGCGTTCGTAGGCCGCGATGGATTCCGCCGGCCGTCCCAGCGCGGACCATGCCCGCCCCTGGACGAACCAGGCCAGCGGATCGCCGGGCTCGGCCCGCGCCCAGGCCTGCCCGAGCGCCAGCAGCCCCGGCCAGTCGGCGCGCTGTTCCAGCATCCGCGCCTGTGCGACCCGGTCGGCACGGGCCGATTGCGGCGCGGGCTGGCCATCCAGTCCGAAGGTCTGCGCCCCCGCCCAGGCCGTGCCGGACAGGCTGGCCAGCAGCACGCAGGCGAGGCCTGCTGAAATGAAACGATCCATGCGCCGGATTCTACGCGGCGTGTGTCCGCATCGCGTAAGCTGTCGGGTCTTCCAGCCCCTGCCACGCCATGTCCGCCACCGAACACTTCATCCCCGGCAAGGACGCTTCGCTCGAAGCCTCCATCGCCACCCTGCAATCGAAACTGGATGCCCTCGGCTTCCACATCGAGGAGCGCTCCTGGCTCAATCCGGTGGAAGGCGTGTGGTCGGTGCACATCCGCGACCGCGACTGCCCGATCCTGTTCACCAACGGCAAGGGCGGCTCGGAACTGGCCGCGCGGGCGAGCGCGCTGGGCGAGTATTTCGAGCGCCTGTCGACCAACTATTTCTGGACCCATTTCTACCTGGGCGAGGCGATCGCCAACCGGCATTACGTCCACCACCCCGACGAGCGCTGGTTCGACGCGGACGGCGACGCCTGGCCGCAAGGCCTGCTCACGCCCGACCTGCACGCCCACTACAACCCCGACGATGGCGTGCGTGCAGACCAGCTCATCGACCTCAACTCCGGCAACGCCGCACGCGGCATCTGCGCCATTCCCTACCGGCGTTTGCGCGACGGCGAGACCGTGTACTTCCCGGTCAACCTCATCGGCAACCTCTACGTGAGCAACGGCATGTCGGCCGGCAACACGCTGAAGGAAGCGCGCACCCAGGCGCTGGCCGAAATCTTCGAGCGCCACATCAAGTTCCGCATCATCGAGGAAGGCCTGTGCCTGCCCGACGTGCCCGAAGAGGTGATCGCCCGCTATCCGCGCATCGCCGCCGGCATTCGCGGCCTGCGCGAAGCCGGCTTCGGCATCCTGGTGAAGGACGCCTCGCTCGGCGGCCGCTACCCGGTGATGAACGTCACGCTGCTGCATCCGCACGACCAGGGCTGCTTTGCCAGCTTCGGCGCGCATCCGCGTTTCGAGGTCGCGCTGGAGCGTGCGCTCACGGAGCTATTGCAGGGCCGCGCGCTCGATGCGCTGGCCGGCTTTCCCGCTCCCGGCTTCGACCCGGTCGAAATCGCCGACCCGCAGAACCTGGAAATCCACTTCGTCGATTCCAGCGGCGTGATCAGTTGGCAGTTCCTGCGCGACACGCCCGACTTCGACTTCGTCGACTGGAACTTCGGCACCACCACCGAAGAAGACTACAAATGGTCAATCGACGCGCTGCACGCCGAAGGCCGCGAACTCTACATCGCCGATTTCGAACATCTCGGCGTCTACGCCTGCCGCATCCTGGTGCCCGGCGTGTCCGAAATCTACCCGGTGGAAGAACTCGAATTCGAGAACAACAGCGTCGGCAATCTCATCCGCCCTGCGCTCGCCCGCCTGCCCGAACTCGACGACGACGCATGCGCCGAACTGCTGGATTTGATGAATGAACTGGAGCTTGCCGACGACCGCCTGGTGACCGTGCTGATCGGCCTCGCCCCCGACGCCGATTCGCCGTGGACCGACCTGCGCGTCGGCGAACTGAAGCTGCTGCTCGCGCTGGCGCTGGGCGACGACGAAGCCATCCTCGAAGGCTGCACCTGGATCGCCCAGTACGGCCAGCGCAGCGAGGCCCGGCTCAAGGTCTACCGTTGCATCGCCGACCTCGTCCGGCTCGCCGACCCCGGCCCGTTCGAGCCCGCGCTGGGGCTGCTGTATGGCCGCGAGACGCTGGAACAGGCGTACGCCCTGTTCAACCAGGACGAACGCTTCTTCGGCCTGTGCACGCTGGGCAGCGACTTCGAGGGCAGCGCCATGCACCGGCGCCTGCTGGAAGCGTACCGCAAGGTGCGCGGCTAGCACCGCAGCCGATGAAAATCCCCAAGCGTCTCCAGCCCCTGCTCGAAGACGGCCTCATCGACGGCGTCGTGCGCCAGCTCATGAGCGGCAAGGAAGCCATGGTCTTCGTCGTCCGCTGCGGCGACGACATCCGCTGCGCCAAGGTCTACAAGGAAGCCAAGCAGCGCAGCTTTCGCCAGGCCGTCGACTACACCGAAAACCGCAAGACCAAGAACAGCCGCCAGGCGCGCGCCATGGCCAAGGGCACGAAGTACGGCCGCGAAATGCAGGAAGCCGCCTGGCAAAGCGCCGAAGTCGACGCGCTGTACCGGCTGGCAGCGGCCGGCGTACGGGTGCCCACACCCTACAACTTCCATGAAGGCGTGTTGCTGATGGAACTGGTGGCCGATGCCGACGGCAACGCCGCGCCCCGGCTCAACGACGTGTCGTTCACCGAAGCCGAAGCCCTCGCCCACCACCAGACGCTCATCCGCGAAGTCGTGCGCATGCTGTGCGCCGGCGTCGTCCACGGCGACCTGTCCGAGTTCAACATCCTCGTCGCCGCCGACGGCCCGGTGATCATCGACCTGCCGCAGGCGGTCGACGCCGCCGGCAACAACCACGCCCAGTCCATGCTGGCGCGCGACGTGAACAACCTGAGAACCTATTTCGGGCAGTTCGCGCCCGCGCTGTTGGAAACGCAATACGCCGATGAAATCTGGGCGCTGTACGAACACGGCAAGCTGCATCCGGAGATTCCGCTCACGGGCGTGTACGAATGCGTGTTGCCTGCGGTGGACCTGGACAGCGTGATGCGCGAGATCGACGACACGCTCAAGGAAGAGGAAGCGCGACTGTTGCGGCTGCAGGAACTGGGTTGATCGCCACCGGCGATGCATCGCGCACCGCCTTGCCGCCCGAATCAGATTCGGACGAAATACGGCAACACACTGAGTGCCACCCCGACCGCGACCAGCCATGGCGTGCTGGAAACGAAATACGGATAGATCATCAGACTCAGCCCGCAGAACAACGGCACCACCGCTTTTTGCTTCTTGCCATAGAGGAAGTAGCCGAGGCCGATCGAACTGAAGAGGAGGCTCCAGAGGAGTACTGCGGTATCCATTTCGGTCATACCTTAATTGCGGTCTTCACTGGACGCACGAAACGCTGCGCACTGCCACCCGATTCATGACGGAGGGCGAGGACAGCCGGGGCCGCCTCCGCCCATCCGATCAAGGCGTTTTTTTCGAAGAAGCCACAGCCTGAACCGAAGGTGTGGCGGAAATTGCGGCAATTGCCTTGTTGACGCCATCCTCGATTGCCTTGCTCGCCGAGTTTGACGGGTTGGTGTTGAAATCGAGGCCCGGACTCCCCGCGGTATCGCCGACACCGTTGACGATGGGCGCCGCACTCAATGTGTCGCCTTGATAGATATTGACCTTGTAGGTAATCGTTGCCGGGTAGACCTGGAATTTGGTAAACGGAATATCGAAGCTGTAGCCCTGGATCTCTGGCGCGACCATGAAGTCGAGTGCCTTGGCATCGAATTCCGCCTTGCTCGGTTTGCCATTGAGCTTCACTACGCTGACATAGTTTTTCTCCAGCGCATCACGAAACTGGCTCGCGCTGGCCTGCCCGAGATTGGTGAAATTCCAGCCGTCTCCCCACTTCGACTCAGAATGCTGGAATCCCAGAAACGCATCCGAAAAGTAAACGCCCACGGTCAAAGGCGCCTTGTGTGCCGGAGCCGGTATGGCGGCCAGACTCGGCATGGCCGGAACCTGATGGGCACACCCCGCGAGAAAACCGATGGCGACGCCTGCGATACTCGTCCTGATCATTGTTGCAGTCATTACTCCTCCTGTCTGTTAAAACGCTGCTCGAAATGCCCCGACGATCCAAACTTCTTGTGGTTTGATTCGTGAGGTCTCCGCAAGGAAATCGGTCGAACCGCGCTAGACGGTTAGCCCTCGGAACGTTGTCGCGCCGTCTCGTACAGACACAGCGCCGCCGACACCGACACATTGAGGCTTTCCACCGTGCCGCCGATGGGAATGCGCGCGACCTGATCGCAGCTCTGCTTGACCAGGCGGCGGATGCCGGCGCCCTCCGCTCCCAATACCCAGGCGATGCCGGTCCTGGCGTCGATGCCGGACAGAGGCTGTTCGCCGTCCATGTCGGCGGCGATGACCCAGATGTTGTGTTCCTTCAGATCCTCGATCGTGCGTGCGAGATTGGTGACCATGAGGTAGGGCACGGTTTCGGCGGCGCCCGAGGCGACCTTCTCCACCGTGGCGTTGATGCCGACGGCGTTGTCCTTCGGTGCGATGACGGCATGGACGCCGAAGGCGTCCGCCGATCGCAGGATGGCGCCGAGGTTGTGCGGGTCGGTGACGCCGTCGAGGATGACGAGCAGCGGCGGACCCTCGATGTTCTCCAGCACCTCGTCGAGCGAATGGGTGAGCGCAACCGGCTTGACGCGGGCGACGACGCCCTGGTGCTTGGCGGTCTTGCCGACCAGGCGCGTCAGCCGGTCGGCTTCGACCTGCGCGAGTTTGACGCCTGCATCCTTGGCCTGGTGCACGAGGTCGCGCGCGCGCGCGTCGCGCCGGGTCAGATCCAGATAGATCTCGAAGATGCCCGCGGGGTCCTGGCGCAGCCGCGCCAGGACGGGATGAAAGCCGTAGATGAGCTTCTCCGCGGCGTGCCTGTCGGCCGGCTTGTCGCTCATTTCTTGCGGCCGCCCGTCCTGGCGGGTTTCTTCTTCGGCATGGCGAACTCTTCGGGCGAAGCGACCTGCTCGATGAGGCTGAAGTCGATCTTGCTGGTCTCGATGTCGGCACGCATGACCTTGATGCGCACGCGGTCGCCGAGGCGATATTTCTTGCCGGTGCGCTCGCCGAGCATCATGTGCTTGGCCTGGTCGTAGTGGAAGTAGTCCTGGCCGAGTTCGGACACGTGGACCAGGCCTTCGATGAAGATGTCGTCGATGGCGACGAACATGCCGAAGCTGGTCACCGCGCTCACGGTGCCGTTGTACTCGTCGCCGATGCGGTCCTGCATGAAATAGGTCTTGAGCCAGGCGTCGACGTCGCGGGTGGCGTCGTCGGCGCGCCGCTCGGTCATCGAGCAGTGCAGGCCGATTTCCGCCAGGCCCTTGCCGGGCAGCTTCTCGCCGTTCAGCACCGCCTTGATGCCACGGTGCACCATCAGGTCGGGGTAGCGGCGGATCGGCGAGGTGAAGTGGGTGTAGGCCTCGTAGGCCAGGCCGAAATGGCCCTTGTTGTCGGGGCTGTACTGCGCCTGCTTCAGCGAGCGCAGCATCACGGTCTGCAGCAGGCCGTGGTCGGGACGGTCCTTGATCTTTTCCAGCAGCGCGGCGTAATCCTTGGCGTGCGGCTTGTCGCCGCCGCCGAGATCGAGGCCGAATTCGGCCAGAAAGCCGCGCAGCGCGGCAAGCTTCTCCGGCGTGGGGCCTTCGTGCACGCGGTAGAGCGCAGGCTGCTTGTGGGCGTGCAGGAAATCCGACGCGCAGACGTTGGCCGCGAGCATGCATTCCTCGATGATGCGGTGGGCGTCGTTGCGGATCACCGGCACGATCTCGCGGATCTTGCCCTGCTCGTCGAACAGGATCTGCGTCTCGGTCGAGCCGAAATCGATGGCGCCGCGCTTGGCGCGCGCCTTGAGCAGGGTGCGGAAGAGCTTGTCGAGCGCCTGCAGGTGCGGCATCAGCGCGGCCTGTTTCTTGTCCGGCTTGGCCGTGCCCGAGAGCCAGTCCCACACCTGGTTGTAGGTGAGGCGTGCGTGCGAAAAGATCACCGCGGGATAGAAGCGGTATTCCTTGATGCTGCCGGTGCTGCTGATCTGCATGTCGCACACCATGGACAGGCGGTCGACTTCGGGGTTGAGCGAGCACAGGCCGTTGGACAGCGCCTCGGGCAGCATGGGAATGACGCGGCGCGGAAAGTACACCGAGTTGCCGCGGGTGTAGCCTTCGGTATCGAGCGCGTCGTGCGGCTGCACGTAGTGGCTGACGTCGGCGATGGCGACGACGAGGCGGAAGCCGCTGCGGCCCTGCGGTTCGCAGTACACGGCGTCGTCGAAGTCGCGCGCGGTTTCGCCGTCGATGGTGACGAGCGGCAGATGGCGGATGTCCTCGCGTCCGGCCAGGTCCTTCTTCAGGACTTTCTTCGGCAGCGCCTCGGCCTGCTTTTCCACGTCCGGCGGAAACACGTAGGGCAGGTCGTGCTTGCGCAGCGCGATCTCGATTTCCATGCCCGGGCCGGTGAAGCTGCCGAGGATTTCGACGACCTTGCCCACCGCCTCGTTGTGCGCGCCGGGCTGGGTGAGGATTTCCACCGTGACGACCTGGCCGGAGTGCGCGCCGCCGGCGTGTTCCGCAGGCACCAGGATGTCCTGGTTGATGCGGCGGTTCTCCGCGATCAGGAAGCCGACGCCGCCTTCGAGGTAGTAGCGTCCGACGACGGTCTTGTTGACGTGCTCCAGCACCTCGACGATCTTGCCTTCGCGGCGGCCGCGGCGGTCGAAGCCGGCGACGCGCACCAGCACCTTGTCGCCGTGCAGCACGCGATGCATTTCCTTGGGCGACAGGAAGAGGTCGTCGCCGCCCTCTTCCGGCGCGACGAAACCGAAGCCGTCCGGGTGGCCTTCGACGCGGCCCTTGATGAGGTCGAGCTTCTCCGGCAGGCAGAGCTGGCGCTTGCGGTTGAGCATGAGCTGGCCGTCTCGCTGCATCGCTCCCAGGCGGCGCTGGAACAGTTCGTATTCGGCCTCGGTGATGTGCAGCTGCTGGGCGAAGACATCGACGTCGACCGGACAGCCGGCTTCGGCCAGCAGTTGCAGGACGTATTCGCGGCTGGGCAGCGGCGATTCGTAGCGTTCGATTTCGCGTTCGTAGAACGGGTCGGCCAGCCGGATGGCGGGCACCTTGTGCTTGCTGCCGCGGCTACGGGATTTGTTTGAAGACATCTTCGTTGACAATTTAATGGGTGCTCTCTAAAATGCGCGCCTTCATTGCCCAGATGGCGGAATTGGTAGACGCACTAGGTTCAGGTCCTAGCGGTGGCAACACTGTGGAGGTTCGAGTCCTCTTCTGGGCACCAAACGCAAGCAAAAAGCCGACTTTACGTCGGCTTTTTGCTTTTGTGATGTTATCCGGCATCACGCCTCGTAGGGGTGGCGACGCACGATGGTCTCCACCCGGTCCGGGCCGGTCGACACCACGTCCACCGGCACTTCGCACAGCGCTTCCATCCGTTTGAGGTAGGTCTGCGCTTTCTGCGGCAGCTTGTCGAATTCCTGGACGCCGACGGTGGTGTCGCTCCAGCCCGGCAGGTCCTCGTAGATCGGTTCGACATCGGTAATCGACTCGGCCCCTACCGGCAGGATGTCGCACACTTCGCCTTCGATCCGGTAGCCGATGCAGACGCGCACGGTTTCCAGGCCGTCCAGCACGTCGAGCTTGGTCACGCACAGCCCCGACACGCCGTTGATCTGGATCGAGCGCTTGAGCGCGGCGGCGTCGAACCAGCCGCAGCGACGCTGACGGCCGGTGGTGGCGCCGAACTCGTGGCCCTTCTCGCCGAGATACTGGCCGACGTCGTCGAACAGTTCGGTGGGGAACGGGCCGGAGCCGACGCGCGTGGTATAGGCCTTGGTGATGCCGAGCACGTAATGCATGGCGGACGGCCCGACGCCGGAACCGGTGGATGCGCCGCCGGCGGTGCAGTTGGACGAGGTCACGAAGGGATAGGTGCCGTGGTCGATGTCGAGTAGCGTACCCTGCGCGCCCTCGAACAGCAGGTTGCCGCCCGCCTTGTTGGCTTCGTACAGGCTGCGCGGCACGTCGGCCACCATGGGCTTCAGACGTTCGGCCATCGCCATCATGCTGTCGAGCGTCCGGTTGAAGTCGACGACCTCCGCCTTGTAGTAGTTCTTCAGCATGAAGTTGTGGTGGTCGAGCACTTCGCCCAGCTTGGCGGCAAACCGTTCGCGGTGGAACAGGTCCTGCAGGCGCAGCGCACGGCGCGCGACCTTGTCCTCGTAGGCGGGGCCGATGCCACGGCCGGTGGTGCCGATCTTGCCTGCGCCCTTGGCGATCTCGCGCGCCTGATCGAGCGCGACGTGATGCGGCATGATGAGCGGGCAGGCCTCGCTGATCTTCAGGCGGCTGGCGACGTTGACGCCGGCGGCTTCGAGCATGTCCATTTCCTTCAGCAGTGCGTCCGGTGCCAGCACCACGCCGTTGCCGATGTAGCAGGTGACGTTGTCGCGCAGGATGCCCGAGGGAATCAGGTGCAGCACGGTTTTCTTGCCGGCCACCACCAGGGTGTGGCCGGCGTTGTGGCCGCCCTGGAAACGCACCACGCCCTGTGCGCGGTCGGTGAGCCAGTCGACGATCTTGCCCTTGCCTTCATCGCCCCACTGCGTACCGATGACGACGACGTTCTTTGCTGCCATGCTGCAATCTCCCTTGTTGACCTTGTCACGCACCGGCCGCTGCCAGTTCGCGCAAATCCAGACTGAAACCGGTGGCCGGACGTGCCCGGCCGAAAACTCTGCCCACTTCGTCGTAGCGACCGCCCTGCGCGATGGCGCGGCTGCGCCCCGCAGTGTAGGCAGCGAAGACCACACCGCTGTGATAGCCGTAACCGCGCAGTTCCGCAAGATCGTAGGCCGCTTCCACGCCGACGAGGCCGGCGTCGATAGCGTCGAGCGTGTCGAGCGCGGCGGCGACGGCAGGCAACTGCGGCAGACGGGCGCGCGCCTCGGCGAGCACGGCGCGGTCGCCGTAGAGTTGCGGCAGCGCGGCGAAGGCTTCGGCGAGCGACGCAGGCAAACCGGCGGTGAGTACGGCGACCGCGCTGGCGTCCTTGGCCTGCAAGGCGCCGAACAACTGATGTTCGATCTCGCCGGACAGACCGGCTTGCTGCGCCAGTGCGCGGTACACGCCGACGTGGCCGATGTCGAGCTGCGCCGCACGCACGCCGCAGGCGTCCAGACCTTTCAGCATCAGGGTGAGGATTTCCAGGTCGGCCTGCGCCCCGGCCTCGCCGTAGAGTTCGGCGCCGATCTGGATCGGCTCGCGCGAACGATGGAATCCGTCGGACTGCGTATGCAGCACGCTGCCGGCGTAGCAGAGGCGGTTGACCGCGTTGGCGGCGAGCAGGTGCGCGTCGATACGCGCGACCTGCGGCGTGATGTCGGCGCGCACGCCCATCAGGCGGCCGCTCAACTGGTCGACCAGCTTGAAGGTCTTGAGATCGAGGTCCGCACCCACGCCCGTGAGCAGCGAATCGACGTACTCCATCAGCGGCGGGATCACAAGCTGGTACCCGTGAGCCCGGAACAGGTCGAGCAAGGCACGGCGCATGTCTTCCATGCGCCAGGCCTGCGGCGGCAGCACATCCTCGACATTTTCGGGCAACAGCCAGGCAGTCATTTCACTTCAGCCACATCAACACAAAAAGGCCGCCCAGCATCGAGGCGGCGCCGATAAAACGCAACTGGCCATCGCTCAGTTCCAGCGCGCGGCGAAAGGCATCGCGCCACATCGCGGGCGCCGCGAACGGCAGCAGCCCCTCGATCACCAGCAACAGGCCGAACGCGCCCAGCCAGTCGCTCCCGCTCATTTCCCTCCGCCGGCGCGCGGGTTCTTCATGTACTTGAAGAAATCGGCGCTGGGGTCGAGCACCATCACGTCGCTCTTGTTCTTGAAGCTGTCGCGATAGGCCTGCATCGAGCGGTAGAACGCATAGAACTCGGGATTCTTGCCGTAGGCGGCGGCGTACACCGTCGACGCCTTCGCGTCGCCCTCGCCCTTGACGCGCTGCGCATCGCGGTAGGCCTCGGCGACGATCACTTCCTTCTGCTTGTCGGCGTCGGCCTTGATCTTTTCGGCCTCGGCCGCGCCGGTGGAACGCAGTTCGTTGGCGACCTGTTTGCGCTCGGCTTCCATGCGACGGTAGACGTTCTCGGAGACCGATTCCGGCAGATCGACCCGCTTGATGCGCACGTCGACGACCTGCACGCCGATCTTGCGCGCGTCCTGGTCGGCCTTGGTGCGGATCAGGTCCATGATCTGGTCGCGGCTGCCCGACACCACGTCGTTGATGGTGCGCTTGCCGAACTCGGCGCGCAGGCCGTCGTTGACGGTCTGGTTGAGCCGGATTGCCGCGCGCGCCTCGTCGCCGCCGACCGACACGTAGAACTGCCGGGCATCGATGACGCGCCACTTGATGAACGAATCCACCAGCACGTTCTTCTTCTCCGAAGTGATGAAACGCTCCGGGTCGGCCGCATCCAGCGTCAGGATGCGGGTATCGAAATAGCGCACGTTCTGCACCAGCGGCAGCTTGAAGTAGAGGCCCGGCGCCTTCTTCACCGACACCACTTCGCCAAGCTGGAACACGACGGCGTTCTGTCGCTGGTCGACCGTGAACATGCTGCCGCTCAGCACGACGATCAGCACGATGAGTACGATCAGGATGGGACCGAAATTCCTGTTCATGGCCGTTCCTCCCGATCACGGCTGCGGAAGGCATCGCGCGACCGCGGGTCGGTGGTCGCCGGCGCGAGCGCGGGCGCGCTGGCAGAGGGCTGCGCCAGGACTTCCGGCGCGCCCGTGTAGGGCTGGCTGACGATCTGCTGCAACTTGTCGAGCGGCAGGTAGAGCAGGCTGTTGCCGCCTTTCTGGTCCACCACCACCTTGCTGGTGTTGTTCATCACGGTCTGCATGGTGTCGAGATACATGCGCTGGCGCGTGACCTGCGGCGCTTTCTGGTATTCGGCGAGGATCTGCGAGAAGCGGCTGGCCTCGCCTTCCGCGTTGGCGATGACCGCCTGCTTGTAACCATCGGCTTCCTCCTTCAGGCGCGACGCCAGGCCGCGGGCACGCGGCACCACGTCGTTGGAATACGCCTCGGCTTCGTTTTTCAGGCGTTCGCGGTCCTGGCCGGCCTTCACCGCGTCGTCGAACGCGGCCTGCACCTGCTCGGGCGGCTGAATGTTCTGCAGCGTAACCTGACTGACGCTGATGCCGGTCTTGTAGCGATCGAGGATCTGCTGCATCAGCGCCTTGGCGCGTGCGGCGATGTCGGCGCGTCCCTCGTACAGGACGAAATCCATCTTGTTCTTGCCGACGATTTCGCGCATCGCGGTCTCGGCCACCTGCAGCACCGTGTCTTCCGGCGCACGGTTGACGAAGAGGAATTCCTCGGGATCCTTCAGAATGTATTGCACCGCGAACTGCAGGTCGATGATGTTCTCGTCGTCGGTGAGCATCAGCGATTCCTTCAGCACCTTGCTCTTGACGTTGTTGCGGTAGCCGATTTCCACCGTGCGCACCTGGTCGATGTTGACCACTTCGCGCGACTCGATCGGCCAGGGCAGATGCCAGCGCGGGCCCGGCTCGGTGGTTTCGACGTATTTGCCGAAGCGCAGCACGACGCCGCGCTGGCCGGTGTCGACGATGTAGAAGCCGCTCGCAACCCACACCAGCACAGCCAGCAGGACCAGCAGTCCGATCAGGTTGCCACCGCCGGAAGGCACTTCATCACCGCCGCCGGATTTACCGAACATGCCATTCAGCTTCTGGTTGAAGCGGCGCCACATCTCGTCGAGATCAGGCGGACCGCTGTTCTTGCGATTGTCGCGATTGCCCCACTGCGGGTCGTTCCAGGCCATGTCGTCAGCGCTTATGCGGAAAAATTGAGGGTTGGGGATGCGGTTTCGCCGGGAGCGCCATCGTCGTCAGCGGCCTGCGCAGCGCGCAGGATTTCGGACAGCGCATCCCGTAAAAGTTCAAGTCCGGCGCCGGTTTGCGCGGATACGTACACGCTCTGGAGTTTACCATATTCGTCCCGCACGATTCCCGGCGCAACGCCCGTCAAATCGAGCTTGTTGTACACCCTGAGCTGCGGCACGTCTTCGGCGCCGATTTCCTTCAGCACCTTCTCCACCGCCTCGATCTGTCGCGCGCGCGCAGGGCTCGAAGCATCGATCACGTGCAGCAGCAGATCGGCCTCGGCAGTGGCTTCCAGCGTGGCACGGAAGGCCGCCACCAGGTCGTGCGGCAGGCGGGTGATGAAGCCGACGGTATCGGACAGCACCACCTCGCCCACCCTGGGAAGGTAGATTTTCCGGGTGGTAGTGTCGAGCGTGGCAAACAGCTGGTCGGCGGCATAGGCCCCGGCACGGGTAAGGGCATTGAACAGGGTCGACTTGCCGGCGTTGGTATAGCCGACCAGCGCCACCGACAACACCTGCTGGCGGCTGCGGGCCCGGCGCTGGGTACGGCGCTGTTTGCCCAGTTTGGCCAGCCGTTCCTGCAGCGCCTTGACGCGCACGCCGATCAGGCGGCGGTCGGTTTCGAGCTGCTTTTCGCCCGGGCCGCGCATGCCGACGCCGCCGCGCTGGCGCTCGAGGTGGGTCCAGCCGCGCACCAGCCGGGTGGACAGGTGCTTCAACTGGGCCAGCTCGACCTGCAGCTTGCCTTCGGCGCTGCGCGCGCGGCGGGCGAAGATGTCGAGGATGAGGCTGACGCGGTCGATCACCCGGCACTGGAAGCGGCGCTCCAGGTTGCGTTCCTGCGCCGGCGACAGTTCGTGGTTGAAGATGACGACTTCGGCGCCGGTGGCGGCAACCAGCGCGGCGATCTCGTCGGCCTTGCCGCTGCCGACGAACAGCGCGGCGTCGGGCCGCGCCCGCTTGCCCAGTACTTCGCCCAGGATCTCCAGGCCCGCGCCGGAGGCAAGCAGGCGCATCTCCGCCACGCTTTCCCGGAAATCGGGATCGCCGAAATCGACCGCAACGAGCACGACCCGTTCGCCGCCCTGGTGGCGTTCAAACAAGGCGGCTCCGGGCAGCGGTCTGGCGTGGGGGAATCATGGTCGGTCTGGCTGGCAGCAGGGCAGGACCGTCATTGTAGTGCCTCAGACCAGCTCGGGTTTTCCGAAAAACCAGCCCTGCGCATAATCCACGCCCATGTCGGCCAGGATGCGTGCGGTTTCCGCATCCTCGACGTGCTCTGCCACCGTCCGCACGCCTTCCTTGCGCGCGAAATTCGCCAGGCTTTCGACGATGCCCGCGACCTTGCGGTCCTGCCGCATGTGCGTGATCAGCCAGCCCTCGATCTTGAGGAAGCTAACCGGCAGGTGCGCAAGATAGAGATACGACGAGTAGCCGCTGCCGAAGTCGTCCAGCGCCAGACGAAAACCGAAGTCGATGAGGGGTTGCAGGTCGGCACGCAGGCGGTCGAGGCTGACGATGTGCTGGCGTTCGGTCAGTTCCAGCACCACGGGCTTGATCGGTCCCATGACGACGCCGCAACTCTGGCAATGACTCACGGCGTTGGCGAGCATTTCCTCGACCAGATCCCGGCGCGCGAGGAACTGGGGCGACACGTTCACGAAGTGGGCGAAATCGGACGTGCCGCCTACCGCCATGCGCGCCACGCAGTTCCGCATCACATTGCCGATTACCCGCCGGTCGATTTCCGCCATCAGCCCCAGTCCTTCCGCGATGTCGACGAAATGCATGGCTTCGACGATCTCGCCGCCCGCGATCTGGATGCGCGCCAGCGCCTCGTCCGCAATGGCTGCCCCGCTCTGCAGATCGACGATGATCTGCGAAGCGTGACGAATGCGATCTTCGTCCAGCGCTTCGCGCAACAAAACGCCGTTCAGTTGCGTGCGGACCTTGGCTGCCAGCCGAACCTGATCGCGCCCATCGGCCTTGGCACAGTAGAGCGCCTGGTCGATGTCCTCGAACAGCGGTGCCGACTCGCTGTCGCCCGCGCCGAAGGCGGCGACGCCGGCGGAAAAGCTCAGGGAAATCTCGCCGACGCTGGTCTGCACCGGGGTGGCACGCGCCTGGCCCGCCAGCCGCTCGATGATGCCGCCCGCCTCTTCCGCCGAGCTGCCATGCAGCACAAACAGGAATTCCTCGCCGCCCCAGCGCGCCACCCAGTCGCCCTCGCGCAGGCCCGCCTCAAAACGGCGCGCAACCGCCTTCAGCACCTCGTCGCCCACCGCATGGCCATAGCGGTCGTTGACCGACTTGAAGTGATCGAGATCGACCAGCGCCAGCGCGAAACCATGGCCGTCGCGCGGTGTGCGCGCCTTCTCCTTCTGCAGGCGTTCCTCCGCCGCGCGGCGGTTGGGCAGACCGGTCAGCAGATCGGTCAACGCCATGCGTTGCAGCAGATCGGTTTGCACGGATTGGTGCAGGGCGTTGCCGAGCCAGTCGGCGATCAGCTCCATGTAGGCCACGTCCACGCCGTCCACGGACTTGTCCGCCCGCCGGCGCAGGAAAGCCAGCACCCAGCGCGCCTCGTCGCCCACCGCAACCGGCAGGCCGGAATAGCTGAGCAGCCCCATCCGGGTCACGGTCGGGTGCTCGATGTACTCCGGATGCCCGCGCAGGTCGGGAATGTGCGCCGCCTCGCGCTTGAGGTACACCTCGCGGCACAGCACCGCTTCGATGGTCAGGACCGTGCCCTCGGGGAAGATGCCCAGCCGGTCGCTGACGTAGCGCGCCGTGTAGTTCTCGCCGAATTCGCCGAGCACGACCAGATCCATGTCGAGCACCTCGGCCGCCATCGCCAGCATGGCGCGGATGCGTTCGGCATCGGACAGCCCGCGCTGCGCCGAGAGTTTCCAGAGGGCGGTCAGCCGGTCGACATGCGTATCCCCGCCTGAGGCCAAAGGATCCGCACTGGACGGTTTGTCTGGGGGCATAAGGATTCCCGACAGGGTGGCTACCCTGTCCATTCTAGATGCTGTGCGCCGTTTACAACTCCACGGCGCGCAGGCGTTCCGCCGCCTGTTCCGGGTTGATGGTGTTGACGAACAGGCCCGAGCCCAGCTCGAAGCCGGTGGGGATCGAGGTGCGCGGGCAGATTTCCAGGTGCCAGTGGTAGCTCGCGGCGTGCGCGCCGCGTTCCTTGCCGTGCGGCACGGAGTGCAGGAAGAAGTTGTACTGCGCACCGCCGATCACCGCGTCGAGCCGCGCCATGGTGCGGCGCAGAACGCGGGCGAGGTCGTCGAAGTCGCTCGCGGCGGCGTCGAGGAAATCGGCCTGGTGCACCAGCGGCAGGATGTGCACCTCCCACTCGTAGCGGCTGGCGAAGGGCTTGATCGCGATGAACTTCTCGCCGCGCTCGATCACGTACTGGCCGACGTTGACCTTGCGCCGCACCGCGCCCGAGCTGCGGTCGTAGATGGTCGCCTCGAAGGTGAGCGCCTCGTCGATCAGCGCGCAGAAGATGCAGTGGTGATGCTTGGCGTAGTGGGCCGCGCTGTTGCGCACCTCCGCCTCGACGTTCTCCGGCACCACCGGCATGGCGATGACCTGGCTGTGGGTATGCGGGATCGACGCGCCGGCGGCCGGGCCGAAGTTCTTGAACACCAGCACGTACTGCAGTCGGTCGTCGGATTCGAACAGCTGGCGCATCCTTTTCTGATAGACGCCGAACAGCGCGGCCAGATGCGATTCGGCCATCTCGTGGATGGCGATGCCGTGCTCGTGATGGTCGATGATGACCTCGTGGCGGCCGTAGCCGTCGATGGTCTGCTGCAGGCCGAAACTGAAGTTCGCCTGCGCGCGGTCGTCGCCCAGCACGGGATACAGGTTCTCGACCATGCGGATCTGCCAGTCGCCCTCGGTCGGCCAGGCCATGATCGCGGGCGGCGTCTTGTGCTCGTTGCCGCGGCAGAACGGGCAGGTCTCGACGTGCTTGCGGGTGTCGCGCGGCGCGAGTTCCTCGGCCTTCTTGGGGCGCATCGAACGCGCGGTGGCGACCAGCACGGACTCGGTCGGCACGATGGGATTGAGGCGGATCTCGCGGACTTCGCCCGCGTCGGCTGCATTGTCTGACATGGCTGTTTCCTCCGCCGGCAAGCATAAAGCAGCCGCCTGGCGGTGGCAGTTCAATCTGCTTATGCCCCCACTCGGGCTTTTTATCCCCTTTGACAACGGGGGATTCGCATTGACGGCCCCCGCCGCGCCGCTGACAATGTGGGCCTTGCAGCATCCCCCCCGGAGCCTTCCCATGGACAATGACGACAAAGCCCTGCACGACGAGCAGCGCCTGATGCGCATGATGCGCAAGACGCTCACCTCCATCGTGCGCGATACCGCGCCGCGCGACGGCAATCCCAGCCCGCTGACGGAAGCGACCATCATGAACATCAAGGATTGCCTGATGGTGATTTCCAGCCGCGAAACCGAACTCGCGCGCCTGACCGGCCGCACGCTGGACGAAAAACCGCGCTTCACGGACGAAACGCCGACGACGCACGCAGTCAAGATCAGCAGCATTCCCAAGAAAACGCACTGATGCCGCAAGCCACCAGCCTGTTCACCGATGTCGAATCGAAAGTCGTCGGCACATCGGCGGTGGTGATCTATTCGCCGTCCGGCCGGAAGCGGATGCGCTATCCCGAGGGGGTGGTCGAGATCTACGCCAGCGAGGACGAGGCACGCGCGCACGCCGACCCGGACAAGCATCGCCACGCCGCACTGGCCAGCGGGCCGTCGCGCTCATCCGAAGGCTTCAGGCTGTTCTACCTGGTGCGCTGGCTGGACTGAGCGTGGTTGTTGCCGATTCATCGGCTTACAACCACGGCCTACCCCTTGCGGGTGGAGCGTGGTTGTTGCCGATTCATCGGCTTAGCGCATGGCTGTTGCTGCTTCAGCAGCTTACAGTCATGGCCTCCCCTTCGCGGGGGCAGCCACGGCCCACCCCTCGCGGGGGAAGCCGGCCCGGCCGCGTCGCCGCATTCAGGTCGATCCGTATACCTTGCGGCGAATGCGCTTCTCGCGCCGCCGCCGCGTCTCGTCGCCCGCGGTCAGCGGTGCGCGTTTCTTGCCTTCGAACGGATTCCTGCCCTCGTCTTCCTTGACCTGGATCCGCAGTGGCGTGCCCTGCAATTTGAAGGCCTTGCGGAAGCTGCTTTCGAGGTAACGCTTGTAGTCGTCGCGCAGGCCTTCCAGCGCGTTGCCGTGTAGCACGATCACCGGCGGGTTCTTGCCGCCCTGGTGGGCGTAGCGCGGTTTCGGACGGAACAGGCCGTTCTTCGGCGGCGCATGCTGTTCCACCGCCATCTGCAGCACGCGCGTGAGCTTGGGCGTCGGCATCTTGATGAAGGCGGCGGCATGCGCGGCCTCGACATCCTTCAGCAGATTTTCCAGGCCTTTGGCCCTCAGCGCCGAGATGTAGTTGAAGCGGGCAAAATCGAGGAAGGCGAGCTTGCGGCCGATGTCGCGCTTGATGTCGTCGCGCTGCTCGGCGGACAGGCCGTCCCACTTGTTCACTGCGACCACCAGTGCGCGGCCGGTCTCCAGCACGAAGCCCGCGAGGTGCGCGTCCTGCTCGGAGATGTTCTCGCGCGCGTCGAGCACCAGCACCACCACATTGGCGTCCTCGATGGCCTGCAGGGTCTTGATGACGGAAAACTTCTCGACCGTCTCGAACACCTTGCCCTTGCGGCGCACGCCGGCGGTATCGATCAGCACGTAGGGTTTGCCGTCGCGCTCGAACTCGACGTAGATCGAGTCGCGCGTGGTGCCCGGCTGGTCGAAGGCGATCACGCGTTCCTCGCCGACCAGCGCGTTGACCAGGGTGGACTTGCCGACGTTGGGGCGGCCGACCAGGGCGATCTTGGGCACGCCGAAATCGTCGGCCTGTTCCGCCTCTTCCGGGAACGGCGCCAGCGCCTCGGCCACCAGGTCGGCGATGCCGTCGCCGTGCGCGCCGGAAATCGCCAGCGGCTCGCCCAGCGCAAGTTCGTGGAATTCGGCGGTGACCACCGCGCGGTTCATGCCCTCGGCCTTGTTCACCGCGAGCAGCACCGGACAGTGCGCGCGACGCAGACGGTCGGCGATGACCTTGTCCTGCGGCGTGAGGCCGGCCCGCGCATCGACCATGAAGATGACCGCGTCGGCCTCGTCGATGGCCTGCAGGGTCTGCCTCGCCATCTCGGCCAGGATGCCGTCCTTGGCCACGGGCTCGAGGCCGCCGGTATCGACCACCAGATAGGGTTTGCTGCCCAAGCGCCCGCGCCCGTAGTGGCGGTCGCGCGTCATCCCCGGCATGTCGTGCACGAGCGCGTCGCGCGTGCCGGTCAGCCGGTTGAAGAGCGTGGACTTGCCGACGTTGGGGCGGCCGACAAGCACCAGGGTGGGAAGCATGGATGTCCTTGATTGCGGCGCAAGGCCGCATGTGCATTACTTGATACGGAACGCGGCGACGCTGCCTTTCACGGTCTGCACCGCGAAGCCGGGCCCGATGTCCACCGGCGCGGTGTGCACGGCGCTGTCGACTTTGGCGCGCGCGACGAAGCGGCCGTCGTCGGCCGACAGCACGTGCACGTAGCCTTCGCCGTCGGCCACCACCACCCAGCTGCCGAGCGCGAGCGGCGCGGTGACCTGGCGGCGCGCCAGCTTGTCCTGGCGCCAGCCGGCGCGACCGCTCACCTTGTCGTAAGCGGTCACGGCATCCTTGTCGTCGGTGACGTAGACATTCTGTCCATCCATCGCCAGGCCGCTGTTGCTGGAGGTGTCGCGCGCCCACAGCGGCGCGCCGGTGATCCGGTCGAAACAGGCCACGCGGCCCTGGTAGGCGACAGCGCACACCTGCCTGTCGTCCACCACCGGGTTGCCCATCACGTCGGCCACGCGTTCGAGTTCGGTGGCGCCGCGCGGCAGCGCCACGGTGGCTTCCCACAGCTGCGCGCCGTTGGCCGGGTTGAGCGCGACCAGCTTGCCGCCGGGGAAGCCGGCGAAGAGCACGTCGCCCGCCAGCGCAAGACCGCCCGAGCCGCGCAGGGAGAGCGACGGCAGGTTGCGGCTGTACAGCCACTTGCGGCTGCCGTCGGCGATGGCGAGACCCTGCACGCGGCCGTCGCCGGTGCGCACGATGACCATATCGCCTGCCGTCAGCAACTGGCCGGTGACTTCGGACGAGAGCGTTGCCTTCCAGCGCAGCTGGCCGCTGGCCAGATCGACCGCCAGCACTTCGCCCTTGGCACTGCCCGCAAGCGCCAGTCCCTGTCCCGCGCCGGCGCCGGCGGACAGCTTCACTCCTGCGTCGTACCGCCAGGCAGGCGCGCCGTTGGCGAGCGCGATGCGCACCACGCGGCTGCCGCCCGCGGCGATCACGTCGCCGCCTTCGGCCTGGGGCCGGAAAAGATAGCCCCCGGCCTCGCCGGTTTCGCTCTTCCAGGCCTCGGTCAGGTCGACCGCCGGTTTGAAATCCACCAGTTCGGCGGGCTTGGCCTTGGCAGGACCTGAACCGAACCAGCCGCCGACGGTGCGCGACATCGAACCGACCGTGCTGCATCCGGAAAGGGACAGGGCCAGCGCGAGGCCGGCCGCGAGCAAGCGCGTATTCACTTGGCGTCACCTCCGCCCATGGCGTCGAGCTTCAGTTCGACGACGCTGCGATAGGGATTGTCTTCGGCCATCTTGCCGAACGCGGCCTGGTAGGCGGCGCGCGCCTCGGAGGCTTTGCCCTGCGCCAGCAGCACGTCGCCCTTCAGGTCGTCGAAGCGCGGTCCGAAAGCGTCGCTGTGGGTGGCCGACAGGGTTTTCAGCGCGGCGTCGAACTGTTTCTGGTCGAGCTGCACGCCGGCCAGGCGCAGATGCGCCAGATCCTTGACCGCGGGTTCCTTGCTGTTGGCCGCGGCCCATTCCAGCTGGCTCTGCGCGCTTTTCAGGTCGCGCGCGCCGACGTTCAGCTTGGCGAGCAGCAAGGCCGCGCGCGGTGCGTAGGCAGTACCGGCGTAGTGGTCGACCAGCATGGCCCCGGCTTCGCGCGCGCCCTTGGCGTCGTTGGCCACCAGCAACTGGGTGAGTTTTTCGTACACGGTGGCCGCTTCCTGACTCTGCGTCAGCGTGCGGTGCTGCCAGTAGCGCCACCCCGCCGCCGCCGCGATCGCCACGGCCAGGCCGAACATGACCAGGCTCCCCCAGCGCTTCCACCAAGCCTTCAGTTCGTCCAGCCGTTCCTGTTCGTCGAGATCGTAGGTTGCCATTTGTTGTGCCTTCTAGCTTTTCAAGGATTCGATTGCCTGCGCGACGTCGACGCGGATCTGCTCCGACGCGTCGCGCAGGGGTTTCAGCGTGACCTGCCCTGCCGCCGCCTCGTCGTCGCCGATGATGACGGCGTAGCGGGCGCGGCTGGCATCGGCTTTCTTCATCTGCGACTTGAAGCTGCCGCCGCCGCAATGCAGCACAGCGGCAAGTCCTGCACCGCGCACCGCGCCCGCCACCCGCCACGCATGCGCTGCGGCGGCCTCGCCGGCGTGGACGATGTACGCATCCGGCGCCGCCGCCGCGGGCGCGGTGCCGGCGACTTCCATCAACGCCAGCAGGCGCTCGATACCCATCGCGAAACCCGCCGCCGGCGCCGGCTTGCCGCCGAGCTGCTCGACCAGCCCGTCGTAACGGCCGCCCGCGCACACCGTGCCCTGCGCGCCGAGCTGGTCGGTCACCCATTCGAACACGGTACGGTTGTAGTAGTCGAGCCCGCGCACCAGCCGCGGGTTGATCTCGTAGGCGATGCCATTGGCGCGCAGCAGCGCCTGCACCCCCTCGAAATGCGCGATCGCTTCCTCGCCCAGTTCGTCCATGAGCCGGGGCGCGGCGTCGTTGATCGCGGCCATCGCCGGGTTCTTGCTGTCCAGGATGCGCAGCGGATTGGTGTGCAGTCGCCGCCGGCCGTCCTCGTCGAGCTGGTCGAGATGCGCCTCGTAGTGCGCGATCAGCTTGCTGCGGTGCCGCTGGCGCGCCTCGTGGTCACCCAGCGTGTTGAGCTGCAGCGTCGGGGCGATGCCGAGCGCTTTCCACAGGTCGGCGCACATCACGATCAGCTCGGCATCGGCATCCGGTCCGGCGAAGCCCAGGGCCTCGACGCCGACCTGGTGGAACTGCCGGTAGCGGCCCTTCTGCGGCCGTTCGTGGCGGAACATCGGCCCGGCATACCACAGGCGCTTGCCGCCGTCGTACAGCAGGTTGTGCTGGATCGCCGCACGCACGGCGCTGGCCGTGCCCTCCGGGCGCAGCGTGAGCGATTCGCCGTTCAACTCGTCGACGAAGGTGTACATCTCCTTCTCGACGATGTCGGTGACTTCGCCGATGGCGCGCTTGAACAGGCCGGTGTGTTCGAGGATGGGCGTGCGCATCTCGCGGTAACCGTAGCGGCGCAGCCAGTCGCGCACGATGGTCTCAAAGGCCTGCCAGGTCTCCACCGCGTCGGGGAGGCCGTCGTTCATGCCGCGCACGGATTGAAGGGTATTACTCATGGTTCGATCGAATGGGTAGAAGTCACGCCGCGCCGTAACGGGTGCGCACGTAGTCTTCAACGATGGACTGGAAGTCGGCCGCGATGCGCTCGCCTTTCAGCGTCACCGTCTTCTCGCCGTCGACGTACACCGGCGCGACCGGCACCTCGCCGGTCCCGGGCAGGGAAATCCCGATGTTGGCGTGCTTGGATTCGCCCGGGCCGTTGACCACGCAGCCCATCACCGCGACCTGCATGGATTCGACGCCGGGATACTGGCTGCGCCACAGCGGCATCTGCGTGCGCAAATAGGACTCGATATCCTGCGCGAGTTCCTGGAACACGGTCGAGGTGGTGCGGCCGCAGCCGGGGCAGGCGGTGACCTGCGGGGTGAAGGCGCGCAGACCGAGCGCCTGCAGGATTTCCTGCGCGACCACGACTTCCCGGGTGCGCTCGCCGCCCGGCTCGGGGGTGAGCGAAATCCGGATGGTGTCGCCGATGCCTTCCTGCAGCAGCACGGCCAGCGCGGCGGTCGAGGCGACGATGCCCTTGCTGCCCATGCCGGCTTCGGTGAGGCCGAGATGCAGCGGGTAGTCGCATTGCGACGCCAGGTCGCGGTACACCGCGATCAGATCCTGCACCCGGCTCATCTTGCAGGAGAGGATGATCCGGTCGCCGCCAAGGCCGAACTCCTCAGCCTTCTTCGCCGATTCCAGCGCCGAGGCAACCATCGCGCGGCGCATCACCACGTCGGCATCTTCCGGCTGCGCGAGACGCGCGTTCTCGTCCATCATGCGCACCGCCAGCGCCTGGTCGAGGCTGCCCCAGTTGACGCCGATGCGCACCGGCTTGTCGTAGCGGCAGGCAATCTCGATCAGGGTGGCGAACTGTTCGTCGCGCTTGCTTCCGCGGCCGATGTTGCCGGGATTGATGCGCAGCTTGGCGAGCGCCTGCGCGCACTCGGGTACCTGGGTCAGGAGCTTGTGGCCGTTGAAATGGAAATCGCCGATCAGCGGCACGCGGCAGCCGAGCGCGTCGAGGCGCTCGCGGATGCGCGGCACGGCGGCGGCCGCTTCCACCGTGTTGACGGTGAGCCGCACCAGTTCCGAGCCGGCCTCGGCCAGTGCCTGCACCTGCTTCACCGTGGCGGTAACGTCTACGGTGTCGGTATTGGTCATCGACTGCACCACCACGGGCGCGTCGCCGCCGACCCGCACTGGGCCTATCCGCACCTGGCGGGTTGGACGTCGAACGATCTGGGACATGGTTCTCTGGGCTGCCTGTGTTCTTCGCGGGCTATTCTTCAAGCGTGAAACGCGCCACCGTCACGTCGATGAACGGCGTCAGGTCGATGGGACGGCTGTTGTAGGTCAGCCTGACCTGTCCAGCATTGCCGATCACCACGTCGAATGGCGGCTGCCCCTTGACCTCGATGCTGCTGCCCGACGGATTGAGCTGGCGCATCAGCGTGCGGCCACTGGCGTCCTTGATCTCGACCCAGGAGTCTGCGCCGAAATCGAGATGCAGCGCACTGCTCGCGGCCGCAGGCGCAGGCGCAGGCGATGCAACGGCCTCGGCGGGCGGCACGGGCGCAACGGCCGCTTCAGCCACGACCGGAGCGGATTGCCCGGACGACGGCGCGGCCGCCGGCGGAGTCGCAACGGGGGCCACGGCAGGGGCGGGTGGCACCGCGGCATGCATCTCGGCATTGGCCGATACCGGCAGCACATTCTCTTCAACATCGCTGTTCAGCCACCAGTACAGCGCAACCGGCACGGCCACGGCCAGCAGTGCGCCGAGCAGGAGCACGATCAACCAGGGCGAGGTCAGCCAGTGTCCAGGCGGCGGCGGCGCGGCATGCGCAACCGGCGCCGCGTCGGTGGGTGCGCCTGCCATGCCTGCCAGCAGCGGCTCGGGATCGAGCCCGAGCAGCCGCGCGTAGTTGCGGACGAATCCGCGTGCAAACACCGGTTGGCCGAGGCTCGCGAAATCATCCGCTTCCATGGCCTCGATCTGGCGCAACATCAGACGCAAACGGTTCGCGGCGTCTTCCACGCTCATGCCCTGGGCCTCGCGCGCAGCGCGCAAAGCCTGGCCGACCGGCGTCTGGATGGCGTCGCTCATTCGTACTGCCCGGACTGGAGCAGGCTCGCTTCGTTCGAATTGGGGAAACGCTTGCGCAGTTGCAAACCGTAAGCCGCTTCCTGCGCGCGATCGCCCAGCTTGCGTTCGAGCCGCACGCCCAGCCACAGGCTGGCCGCGGTAGGCGGCGACAATTCCTCGTGTCGGCCCAGCAGGCGCTGCACCTCGGGCAGACGACCCTGCCGGAAACGGAGTGCCGCCATGCGCAACACGGTGTCGGCGTTGTCGGGTTGGAGTTTCAGCGACTTGTTGAGATTCGCTTCGGCGAGCGCGAGGTCGCCCTTCATTTCGGCGCACTGGCCGGCATTGGCCATCGCCAGTTCGGGCTGGGCATAGAGCGGGTTGCGCAAGGCGGCGGCGAACTGCTCCAGGCCCTCGTCGTGGCGCCCGCGCGCGCAGAGGAACCAGCCGTAGTTGTTGTGCGCTTCCGAATCGGTGCGGTCGAGATCGATGGCGCGGCGGAAGTTTTCCTCGGCCAGCTTGTCTTCGGCGAGCTCCATGTAGATCAGGCCATACACGTCGTAGGCCGGCCCGTAGCGGCTGTCGACGACGATGGCCTTGCGCAGTTCGTCGAGCGCAACCTTGTACTGCGCGCGCGAGTAATACGCCGTCGCCAGTTCGGTGAAGATGCGCGCGCGCTGGCGCAGCTCGGCATCCGCCTGGTTGCCGGCCGTGGCACTGCCCATGTCCGAACTCGCGCCAGGCTGCGCCGCGCACCCCGCCAGCAGCAGAACCGTCGCCGCCAGACCACCCCAAGTCTTCATGCCGCCTCCTTGTGGATACGCTTGATCACCCGTCCGCTCTTGTCGGCGACGCGTCCGGCAAGCTGGCCGCACGCCGCGTCGATGTCGTCGCCGCGCGTCTTGCGCGTGGTCGTCACCAGGCCCGCGTCCTGCAGAATCTCGCGGAACGCACGCTGCGCGTCGGCACGCGGCTTGTCGTAGCCCGAGTCGGGGAAGGGGTTGAAGGGAATCAGATTGAACTTGCACGGCACGTCGCGCACCAGTTCGACAAGCTGCCGCGCGTGCGCCGGCGTGTCGTTCACGCCCGCCAGCAGCACGTACTCGAAGGTGATGAAATCGCGCGGTGCGTGCACCAGATAACGACGGCACGCCGCCATCAGTTCGGCCAGCGGATACTTCTTGTTGATCGGCACGATCTGGTCGCGCAGCGCGTCGTTCGGCGCATGCAGCGACACCGCGAGCGCAACGGGACAGCGTTCCGCCAGCCGGTCCATCGCCGGCACGATGCCCGAGGTCGAAACCGTGACGCGGCGGCGCGACAGGCCGTAGGCGTGATCGTCGAGCATCACGTTGAGTGCCGTCACCACGTTCTCGAAATTGGCCAGCGGCTCGCCCATGCCCATCATCACCACGTTCGACACCGGGCGCGGGTCGGTCGCGCCGGTGCTGCGATTGGGCTCGAATTTCAGGCTGTGCTGCGCGATCCACAACTGGCCGACGATCTCGGCCACCGTGAGATTGCGGTTGAAGCCCTGGCGGCCGGTCGAGCAGAAGGTGCACTCGAGCGCGCACCCGACCTGCGACGATACGCAGAGGGTGCCGCGGTCGTCCTCGGGAATGAACACGGTTTCGATGCCATTGCCGACGCCGACCTCGAACAGCCACTTGCGCGTGCCGTCGACGGACGCATGCGCCAGCTTGATTCCGGGCGCCCGGACTTCGGCTTCCGCTGCGAGCTTCTCGCGCAGCGACTTGGCGATGTCGGTCATTTGCGCGAAATCAGCCACGCCCGACTGGTGTATCCAGCGGAACACCTGGCGGGCGCGGAAGGGCTTCTCGCCGCGCTCGGCGAACCAGGCGGTCAGTCCTTCCAGGTCGAAATCGAGCAGGTTCTGCGGCATCGACGGGGGGGTCAGCGGCCCGCGTAGACTTCGCAGGCGGGGAAGAAATAGGCGATCTCGATCGCGGCCGTTTCCGGCGCATCGGAGCCGTGCACCGCGTTGGCGTCGATGCTCTCGGCGAAGTCGGCGCGGATGGTGCCCGGCTCGGCCTTCTTCGGGTCGGTGGCGCCCATCAGCGCGCGATTCTTGGCGATGGCGTCCTCGCCTTCCAGCACCTGCAGCACGACCGGACCGGAGATCATGAACTCGACCAGATCCTTGAAGAAGGGACGCTCCCTGTGCACGGCGTAGAAGCCTTCGGCTTCCTGGCGCGACAGGTGCTTCATCCGGGACGCGACGATCTTCAGGCCGTTGGATTCGAAACGGCTGACGATCTTGCCGATCACGTTCTTTTTGACGGCGTCGGGCTTGATGATGGAAAAGGTGCGCTGAACGGCCATGGGTATGCTCCAGACGGATAGGGAATTGGACAAAAAACGATGAAAATCAGCCTGCTAGCATAACACGCCGCGCCTGCGTCTGTCTCCCGTCCAGGCGCCATTGCACATGTTCTCAGGGGCCGGCCGGATGCCAGTCCGGCACCCACCCCGGTTCGCCCTCGCCCGCCAGCCAGTCCGCGTTGCAGCCGAACCCGGCCGCCCACAGCACTGCATCGCCGAGACGCAGCACCGGCACGCGGGCGCGCGCCCACGGCGGCACCGCGCGTTCCTGCAGCAGGGTTTTCAGGCTGCGCGTCGGTCCGCCCGGCGTCAGCCGCAGGCGTTCACCGCCGCGACGGACGTCCAGCAGCGTGCGTTCAGTTGCCAGCGCATCGCGCCGCAACCCCTGGCCAAGGGTCTCATGCAGGCGCAGCGTACCGAGCCCCGGCAAGACCAGCGCGGGCCCGCCCTGCCACACGACCGGCTGCGGCAGGGCACGCACGGGTACCACATAGGCACCGCCGCGATACCGCCGGATTTCGGCTGCCTCGAGTTCGACGCATACGCGTGCATCCGCGCGCGCGTCGCAGAGCTGCTTCAGGATTTCGTCGAGGCGGCGCGCGGCGGGCAGGCGCACGCCCTGCTGCGCGATGAAATGGCGCAGCAGGTTGCGCGCACGCGGGCGCGCCAGACACGCCAGCGCAGCACAGTCGAGTCGCGCGCCCCCGAGGACGCCGACGGCATCCAGCCGGGCCAGATCGTCGAGTAGTCCGGCCGCCTCGGCCTGCAGCGCCGCCGCGCGCGCGAGCGTCGCGCCGGCGGCGGGGAAATGCGCGGTCAGGCGCGGCAGGACGTCCTGCCGTAGCGCGTTGCGGCGGTGGCGCGTGTCCAGATTGCTTTCGTCCTCGATCCATTCCAGACCGGCCGTATGCGCCATTGCCCGCAGCGCCGCGCGCGACACATCCAGCAGGGGACGCAGGCGCGTCGCGCGCCCGCCGGGCTGGCGCTGGCATTCGGCCATCGCCGCCAGGCCTTTCGGCCCCGCACCGCGCAAGGCCTGCAACAGGAAGGTTTCGGCCTGGTCGTCCTGATGGTGCGCGGTGAGCAGGAAATCGGCGGCGCAACGGTCGAATACGCGATGCCGCTCGCGCCGCGCGGCGGCCTCGACGCCGGCAGGATCGACACGGTCGATCTGCACGCGTTCGACGGTCAGCGGCACCGCATGCGCAGCGCACAGGTGCGCGCAGAAATCGGCCCAGACGTCGGCGTTCGGCGACAGGCCGTGATGCACGTGCACGGCGGCGAGATCGAACGGATGGCGCGCCCGCAGGGAAACGAGCACGTTCAGCAGAACGACGGAATCGAGGCCGCCGGACAAGCCCAGCAGCAGGCGCGAACCGGGCGGGACGTGACGCGCGAGCACGCCCGCCACGCACGCTTCGAGCTTACTTGGCGGGAGCTTCCTTGAAGCTGCCATACGCCCGCAGGCGCTGGTAGCGCGCGGCCAGCAGGTTGTCGAGCGGCTGTTTGCGCAATTCGGCCAGCGTGTCGGTCAGCGCGCGGCGCATGGACTGGAACATGGCGTCCCAGTCGCGCTGCGCCCCCCCCAGGGGTTCCTCGACGATGCGGTCGACCAGACCGTTGGCCTTCAGACGGTCGGCGGTGATGCCCAGGGTTTCGGCGGCGACCGAGGCCTTGTCGGCGCTCTTCCACAGGATGGACGCGCAGCCTTCGGGCGAGATCACCGAATAGGTCGAATACTGGAGGATCAGGGTGCGATCGCCGACGCCGATGGCCAGTGCGCCGCCCGAGCCGCCTTCGCCGACCACCGAACAGATCACCGGCGTTTTCAGCTCGGCCATCACGTAGAGGTTGCGCGCAATGGCCTCGGACTGGCCGCGCTCTTCCGCGCCGATGCCCGGGTAGGCACCGGGCGTGTCGATGAAGGTGAAGATGGGCATGCGGAACTTCTCGGCCAGCCGCATCAGGCGCAAGGCCTTGCGATAGCCTTCGGGTCGCGGCATGCCGAAATTGCGGACGATCTTTTCCTTGGTGTCGCGACCCTTCTGATGGCCGATGACCATCACCGGCTCGCCGTTGAAGCGCGCCATGCCGCCGACGATCGCGGCGTCGTCGGCGAAGGCGCGGTCGCCGTGCAGTTCGGAAAAATCGGTGAACAGGCCCTGCACGTAGTCGAGCGTGTAAGGCCGCTGCGGGTGGCGCGCCACCTGCGACACCTGCCAGGCGTTGAGCTTGGCGTAGATGTCCTTGGTGAGCGTCTGGCTCTTCTTCTGCAGGCGGCGGATCTCTTCCGAGATATCCAGCGCGGAATCGTCCTGCACGAAGCGCAGTTCTTCGATCTTGGCTTCGAGTTCGGCAATCGGCTGCTCGAAATCGAGGAAGGTGGTTTTCATCACGCGGTCACGAAGTGAAGGTAGCCCGGCATTTTAGCAGCCGGTCGCGTCTGTCCGACAGGCTCAGTGATGGTGATGGCCGTGGGCGCCGTGCGCATGGCGGTGCGCCACCTCGTCCGCCGTGGCGGCGCGCACTTCGGTCACCTGGCACTGGAAGTGCACAGCCTGGCCAGCGTAGGGGTGGTTGCCGTCGACGACCACCTTGTCCTCGGCGATGTCGGTGACGGTGTAGAGCATCTCGTCGCCGCCATCCACGGGCGACCCGACGAACTGCATGCCGATCTCGATATCGTCGGGAAAGGCGTCGCGCGCTTCCATGCGCACGAGCTCGTCGTCGTACTCCCCGAAAGCATCGGCCGGCTGCAGCTTGAGATCGACGCTGTCGCCCATGGATTTGCCTTCGAGCGCGGCTTCGACCAGCGGGAAAATGTTGTCGTAGCCACCGTGCAGATAGCTCACCGGCTCGTCGCTTTCTTCCAGCATGCGGCCGTCCAGGTCGCGCACGATATAGGTGAGGGTAACGACGGTATCCTTGCCAATGTTCACTTGAGGTCCTTTACCAGTTGAAGCACGTCCGCCGCATGGCCGCGGCTGGACACGCCGTACAGGGCGTGACGGATGACACCCTGTTTATCGATGACGAAGGTGGAACGCACCACGCCCTTGCGCACGACGCCGTCCACTTCCTTGTCCTGCAGCACGCCGTAGGCTTCGCAGGTCGTTTGTTCCTTGTCGGCCAGCAGCCGCACGCCGATGCCGTGCTTGTCGCGAAACTCGCCGTGCTTGATGCAGTCGTCGCGCGACACGCCCAGCACGACCGCGCCCAGCTTCGCGAAGGCGCTTTCGAGTTCGGAAAACTCGATGGCTTCCGTGGTACAGCCCGGCGTGTCGTCGCGCACGTAAAAATACAGCACCAGCGTCTTGCCCCTGAACTGGGACAATTCGACGATGTTCATGTCCGCGTCCGGATTGGAAAAGTCCGGTGCGCGGTCTCCTGATTTCAGCATGACAGCTCCGCTGTGTTTTTTCGGCGCATTCTACAGGGCAATTCCGCTCGCATCGCTATAATCTTTTGCATGAAAAACGCCCTGCTCGGCGGACTGACTTCCGCCCGCTTCCTGCGCGAATACTGGCACAAGAAACCGCTCCTGATCCGCAACGCGATTCCGGGTTTCGCCGGCCTGCTGTCGCCTGCCGACATGCGGGCGCTGGCGCGCCGCGACGACGTCGAATCCCGCCTCATCCAGGGCAGCGGCACCGACTGGCAGCTCGACCACGGCCCGTTCCGCGCCGGCGACTTCAAGCGCCTGCCGAAGACCGAGTGGACGCTGCTGGTGCAGTCGCTCAATCACCACCTGCCCGCAGCGGACGCCCTGCTGAAACGGTTCGACTTCATCCCGCACGCCCGGCTGGACGACCTGATGGTGAGCTACGCCGTGCCTGGCGGCAGCGTGGGGCCGCATTTCGATTCCTACGACGTTTTCCTGCTGCAGGGACAGGGGCATCGCTGCTGGCAGATCGGCACGCAAACCGACCTGACGCTGCTGGACGACGCACCGCTGAAAATCCTGCGACGCTTCGAGGCGGAAGCCGAATGGGTGCTGGGTCCCGGCGACATGCTCTACCTGCCGCCGCACGTGGCGCACTACGGCGTGGCCGAGGAGGCCTGCACGACCTATTCCATCGGCTTCCGGGCGCCCACCGCGGAGGAACTGGCGCACGCCTTCCTGATGCACCTGCAGGACACGGTGACGCTCGCCGGCCGCTACGCCGACCCCGACCTGAAGCTGCAACGTCATCCGGGCGAGATCGGCCGGGCGATGCTGGACAAGATCGAGGCCATGATCGCACGCGTGAAATGGAGCAAACGCGACATCGCCGAATTCGCCGGATGTTACCTGTCCGAGCCCAAGCCGAATGTGTTCTTCGACCCGCCCGGGTCGCCGCTCCCGCCGGCCGCATTCAGGCGCCAGGCCGGCAAGCACGGCGTCGCGCTGCACGCCAAGTCGCGTCTGCTGTTCGTCGGCGCCCGCTTCTACATCAATGGCGAAGCTTTCACGCCCATGCCGGATACCGTTACCGCACTGAAACGGCTCGCGGACGCGCGCGGCCTGTCCGCCCCCCTTTCCCTCGCACTGCTCGACCGCTTCTACGACTGGTACGAAGCGGGCTGGCTGGAGATCGCCGCATCATGAGTGTTTCCGATTTCGACACGCCGTCCACATGCCGCGCCGCATTCGATGTCCTGCTGGCCGGCACGCATCGCCAGCTCAGGCTATACGACCATGACCTCGAACTGTGGGAACTCGACGAGACGCCCCGCCACGCCGCGCTGCGCGCGTTCTGCGTGGCAGGCGGCGGACGTCGCATCGAATGCCTGCTCGACGACATTCATCGCGTGGCGCGCGAACATCCGCGCCTGATGCAGCTGGTGCGCGATTTCGGTCATGTGATTGAAATCCGCCAGGCCGACGCTGACGCGCCGCGTCCCGACCAGGCCTTTGCGCTGGGCGACAGCCGCGGCGTGCTGCTGCGCGCCGACAAATCGGCAACGCACGGCACGCTGCATCCGGACGATCCGGGCAGGGCGGCTGCGCTGCAGCAGACCTTCGAGAACATGTGGCAGCGCGCACAGGCGCAGGTATCCTCGACCACGCTCGGCCTCTGACGCCGGTTCAAAGCGTTGCGAGCCAGTCCAGTTCGGTTTCGCTGAAGCCCGCGCGGCGTCGCGCGGCGAGATTGAACGGCGGCTTCAGGGGCGGCGCATCGTATTCGCGCAACAACTGCCGGAAAGTCGCAACCGGATCGAGTCCTCGCTGCGCGCACAGCCAGCCGTACCAGCGGTTGCCGATGGCGACGTGACCGATCTCGTCGCGTTCGATCACGGCGAGAATCTCGATCATGCGCGTATCCTGCGCGGCGCGCAGCTTTTCCACGATGAGCGGCGTGGCGTCGAGCCCGCGCGCCTCCAGCACGCGCGGCACCAGCGCCATCCGCACCAGCGGGTCGTGCGCGGTTTTCAGCGCCATGTCCCACAGCCCGCGGTGTGCGGGGAAATCGCCGTAGGCATGACCGAGGGTATCGAGGTGCGCATTCAGCAGGGTGAAGTGCAGCGCTTCCTCGTCGGCCACCTTGAGCCAGTCGTCGTAGTACGCGCGCGGCATGTTGGCGAAGCGATGCGCGGCGTCGAGCGCGAGGTTGATGGCGTTGAACTCGATGTGCGCCAGCGCGTGCACGAGCGCGGCGCGCCCGGCGGCGGTGTCGGTGCGGCGGCGCGGCACCTGGTGCGGCGAAACCAGTTCGGGCCTGGCAGGCTGCCCCGGCACGTCGATCCCGTCCCGCACCGCGTCGCACGCTTCGACCACCGTTCCGGCCAGCCAGTCCGCGCGCAAGGCGTGCACGCAAGCCACCTTGTCCGCCGGGACAACCGTACGCAAACAGGCGGCGAGCCGGGCCGGCAGGGTCAGCGCCGATCCATCCACCGGATGCCCGCCAGCGCGATGGCGAGGAAAATCAGCAGCGGCAGGCTGACGACCACAGCAGGCGGCCAGTCGTTCAACAGCCCGAGATGGCCAAACAGACGGCTCAGGAGGTGGAAGCCGAGTCCGGCCAGAATGCCGAAGAACAGCTTGCTGCTGGTCCCGCCCGCACGCGGTCCCTGGATGGAAAAGGGCATGGCGATCAGCATCATGATCGGGATGACGAAGGGACCGATGAATTTGGACCACAGGGCAAGCTCGTAGCGCGAGGCTTTCTGGCCGTTCTCCTTGAGGTGCGCGACATAACGCCAGAGCGTGCGCGCAGACATCTGCTCCGGCGCCACCAGCAGGACGCTGAGGATGTCCGGCGTCAGCACGGATCGCCAATCCTGGCGGGCACTGCGCGCAGCGCGTATGCCTTCGCTGGAAAACTGCGTTTCCATGACCTGCTTGAGTTCCCAGGTCTGGCTGCCGCGCCAGCTTGCCTCGTCTGCCGCGCGGATCCAGCCCAGCCGGCCGTCGGCCTCGAAACCATAGATCTCGATGTTGCGCAGCGTGCTGTCGGGCATCACCTCGCGCACATTGATGAAGGTGCTGCCATCCTTGACCCACAGGCCGGAACGGAATTGCTGCGCCACCACCGAACGCGTCGCCGTCAGCTTGTAGCGCTGCGCGGCCTGCTCGGACCAGGGCGCGACGTATTCGCCGAGCACCAGCGCAAGCAGGGAAAGCACCACGCCGATGACCGCGAAATACGCCGCGATGCGCCAGTTGGAAAGCCCGGACACGCGCATGACCGCGTACTCGGAATTGCCGACCAGCCGGGACAGCGCGAACAGCGTTCCGATCAGGGCGGCGATGGGGAGAATCTCGACCAGGTGGCCCGGCACATTGAGCAGCACGACCACCGCCGCCTGCCCCAGCCCATAGTTGTTGTGTCCGAGGCTGGCGATCTCCTGAATGATGTCGAAGAAGGCGAACAGCACCAGCAGCGCCAGCAGGACGAAGCCGGACGCCGCCGCGATCTGGGAGCCCAGGTAGCGCGCGAGCAGACTCATGCGACGCTCCGCCTCAGGGTGCGTCCTTGCGTGCGGAGGTAAAACAGCAGCGCCGCACCCAGCAGCATGGTCGCGTGCGGCGCCAGCATGCCCAGCCAGGGATCGAGCTTGCCCTGGCCGACCCAGGCTTGCGTCAGCGATAGCAGATTGTTGTAGATGAAATACAGCAGCAAGGCGACGACCAGGCCATGGGAGCGACGCGCGCGGGGATTGACGAAGCTGAGCGGGATCGCCGTGACGGCCAGGACCAGCGCGGAGATCGGCACGCCCAGCCGCCACATCAGTTCGGCGTGTGCCGCGGGGGACGGGTCGTCGATCAGCCGGGCCGGCGGCGCCTGCCGGATGTTCGTCTGCTGCTGGCCCACTGCGACCGGATCAAGCCGCATCCAGTAACGCTTGAATTGCACGATGCGATAGTCCAGATGGCCCGGAACCCCCTCATAACGCCGCCCTTCCTTGAACACCAGATAACGCGAGCCGTCGGCGAGCTGGGTATGGCTGCCCTCTTTCGCCACCACCAACCCCAGCTTGCCGTCCAGACGCGACTGCATGAAGACGTTGCGGATCACGCCGGTGAGGGGATTCAGGGATTCGACGTAATAGACCCGGCCTGCCGATCCCGATTCCGCAAACAGGCCCGGCGCAACCAGGTTGCTATCGCTGCGGCTCTGCAGATCCTGCCGGTAGTCGTTCTTCTTGGCCTGCGCCCAGGGATTGAGCACCAGCGTCAGCAACAGGATGACCGCGGCGAAAGGCAGGGCGAAGGTCAGCACCGGCCGCATCCACTGCGTCAGCGACAGGCCGGCGTTGAACCAGATCACCATCTCGCTGTCTCGCCACATGCGGGACAGCGGCAGCAGCACGCCGGCAAACAATGCGATGGTCATCAATACCGGCAGAAAGTACAGCAGGGAAAAGCCCAGGAACGCGAACACGGCTTCGTTGGCGAGCTCTCCGCGTGCGACGTCGCCCAGCAGGCGGATGAACAGCACGACCAGCGCGATCGCCGCCAGCACCGTGAGCACGGCGCCGGTGGTCAGCCCCATCTCCCGGGTCAGCGCGCGGCGGTAGAGCATGGCGCGCGGCCGGCCCCGGCCGGCGCACAAATGGACTTTTGACATTCCACTGCGCCCGCGCCAATAATCGCTTCATCGGCCACGACTCTCGTCGGCGCATCGGCAAACTGTTTTTTTCTGGGCACGGACATGGAAAACAAGGAAATCGATCTCGAATTTAGCATAAAAAGCGGTGCCCCCGAAAAGCAGCGCACCGCCTGCGTCGTCGTCGGTGTGTTCGAAAGCCGCAAGCTGTCGGCGCCGGCCGTCGACATCGACCGCGCGAGCGACGGCCACCTGTCGGACATTCTCCGCGGCGGCGACATGGACGGCAAGGCAGGCAGCACGCTGCTGCTGCACAAGATCCCCAACATCCTCGCCGACCGCGTGCTGCTGATCGGTCTGGGCAAGGAGCGCGATTTCCACGAAAAGGCCTACCGCGACGCCATCGCCGCCGCGATCAGGACGCTGCGCGATACCGGCTCGATGGAAGCCACCATCACCCTGTCCGAACTGCCGGTGAAGAAGCGTGACGTCGCCTGGAACATCGAGCAGGCCGTCGTCGCCGCGCACGAGGCGCTGTACCGCTTCGACCGCATGAAGAGCAAGGCGAACGAACCGCGCCGGCCGCTCAAGCGCGTGGTATTCGCGGTGTCGCGCCGCGGCGAGCTGAAATTCGGCGACATCGGCCTGGCGCGCGGACTCGCGATCGCGCACGGCATAGGCCTTGCGAAGGACCTTGGGAATACGCCTTCCAACATCTGCACGCCGGAATACCTGGCCGCCGAAGCGCGCAAACTTGCGAAAACCTACCGCTTCGGCTGCGAGGTCCTCGATTACGCCGCCTGCGAAAAACTCGGCATGGGCTCCTTCCTCTCGGTCGGCAAGGGCAGCGACAAGCCGCCGCGCTTCATCGTGCTGAAGCACGAGGGCGGCGCCAGGGGCCAGAAGCCGGTGGTGCTGGTCGGCAAGGCGATCACCTTCGACGCCGGCGGCATTTCGCTCAAGCCACCCGCCGAGATGGACGAGATGAACTACGACATGAGCGGCGGCGGCGCGGTACTCGGCGCCTTCCGCGCGATCGGCGAACTGGGGCTCGAACTCAATGTCGTCGGCCTGGTCCCTTCGTGCGAGAACATGCCCGATGCCGCCGCCAACAAGCCGGGCGACATCGTCACCTCGATGTCCGGCCAGACCATCGAGATCCTCAACACCGACGCCGAAGGCCGGCTCATCCTGTGCGATGCGCTGACCTATGCCGAGCGCTTCGAACCCGACACGGTCGTCGACCTGGCCACCCTGACCGGGGCCTGCGTGATCGCGCTCGGCGCACATCCAAGCGCACTGTATGCGAACCACGATCCGCTCGCGCGCGAGATCGAGCACGCCGCCGACGAGGCCTGGGATCGGGTCTGGCGCATGCCGCTGTGGGACGATTACCAGGATCAGCTGAAGAGCAGTCTCGCCGACATGGCCAACATCGGCGGCCGCCCCGGCGGATCGATCACGGCGGCCTGCTTCCTGTCGCGCTTCGCGAAGAAATACCACTGGGCGCATCTCGACATCGCCGGCACCGCGTACAAGGGCGGCCGCGACAAGGGCTCGACCGGCCGGCCGGTGTCGCTGCTGGTGCATTTCCTTCTGAATCGCGCGGCCACGTGACTGAAATTCTCTTCTACACCTTCGCCGACAACCCGCTCGACGTCGCCCGCCGCGTCGCGAGCAAGGCGCATGCGCAGGGCAGGCGCGTGATGATCCATGCCCCCGACCCCGCCACCGCCGACGCCATCGATCGCCTGCTGTGGACCACGCCGCCGCTCGGCTTCGTGCCCCACTGCCGCGATACCGACGCGCTGGTCGGCGAGACGCCGGTCCTCATCGGCACCAACGCCGACGCACTGCCGCACGCCGACGTGATGATCAATCTGGACAGCGAACAGCCGCCGGCGTTTGCCCGCTTCGAGCGCCTGATCGAAATCGTCGGCCAGGACGACGCCAGCCGCGAACGCGGCCGCGAACGCTACCGCTTCTACCAGACGCGCGGCTACGCGCTCACCACCCACGATCTCCGCCAGCAGGCCGGTTGACATGAGCAGCGACGATCCCCTGCTCTCCAAGATGGACGCGCTGCTGAGGAAGCATCGCGGCGAAGGCGAGACGTACGCTACGGAAGCGAAGCCGCCCGCCGCGCCTTCTGCCCCGCCGCCGGGCTGGCTGCCCGTGCTGACGCAGGTGATCGAACGCGGTACCTTGCCCGAATCGCCGCCATCCGCACCGGCCGACTTGCCAGCCGGTACCCCTGCCGAGCCGGCTGTCGCCGCCGTTCCGGAAACGCCGGCCGTTTCGGGCGAGGCGCTTGCCGATCAACTGATGCGCGAACTCGCCCCCCGTTTATCCGAGGTGATGGAAAAGCAGGTCGCGGCCGAACTGCGCAAGAATCTCGACCAGACCGTCGCCAGCCTGCTGTCCCAGCTCGACGTCAACATGCGCGAGATCGTGCGCGACGCCGTGGCCGAGAAGCTCAAGCAGCCGCGCGACCCCTCGTAATTCATCCCGACAAGGTTGACGCACCCGAAATAGTGAATCGCGGCCCGGGCTTCTGGGATAATCGCGCTTTTGCTTTTCTGCGTCTGCACCATGGAACTCGCCAAATCCTTCGAACCCGCCGAGATCGAGAAACGCTGGTACGCCCGCTGGGAGGATGCGGGCTACTTCCGGGCCGGCAACCGACCCGACGCGCCGGCCTACTGCATCATGCTGCCGCCGCCCAACGTGACCGGCACGCTGCACATGGGGCATGCCTTCCAGCATACCTTGATGGACGCGCTGACCCGCTTCCACCGCATGGACGGCGACAACACCCTGTGGCAGCCAGGCACCGACCACGCCGGCATCGCGACGCAGATCGTGGTCGAGCGCCAGCTCGACGCGCAGAACATCTCGCGCCACGACCTCGGCCGCGAGAAATTCCTGGAAAAGGTCTGGGAGTGGAAAGAGCACTCGGGCTCGACCATCACGCGGCAAATGCGCCGGCTGGGCACCAGCCCCGACTGGAGCCGCGAACGCTTCACCATGGACGAGGGCCTGTCGAAGGCCGTCACCGAAGTCTTCGTGCGGCTGTATCGCGAGGGCCTGATCTATCGCGGCAAGCGTCTGGTGAACTGGGATCCGGTATTGCAGACGGCGGTCTCCGACCTCGAAGTCGTGAGCGCCGAGGAAGACGGCTTCATCTGGGAAATCAACTACCCGCTCGAGGACGGCTCGGGGTTTCTGACCGTCGCCACCACCCGCCCCGAGACCCTGCTCGGCGACACCGCCGTCGCCGTGAACCCCGCCGACGAACGCTATGCGCACCTGGTCGGCAAGGCCGTGCGTCTGCCCATCGCCGAGCGCAGCATCCCCATCATCGCCGACGATTACGTCGACCGCGCATTCGGCACCGGGGTCGTCAAGATCACGCCGGCGCACGACTTCAACGACTGGCAGGTCGGGCAGCGTCACAAGCTCGTCGCGATCAGCGTGCTGACGCTCGACGCGAAAATGAACGAGCTGTGTCCCGCCGAATACCAGGGCCTCGACCGCTACGATGCGCGCCAGAAACTGCTCGACGCGCTGCAGGCCCAAGGCCTGCTCGTCTCCGCCAAGCCGCACAAGCTGATGATCCCGCGCGGCGACCGCACCCACGCCGTGATCGAACCCATGCTCACCGACCAGTGGTTCATGAGCATGGAAAATCTGGCGAAGCGCGCGCTCGGCGTCGTCGATTCCGGCGAACTGAAATTCGTGCCGGAAAACTGGACGACCACCTATCGCCAGTGGCTGGAGAACATCCAGGACTGGTGCGTGTCGCGCCAGCTGTGGTGGGGCCACCGCATCCCGGCCTGGTACGACGCCGACGGCAATTTCTACGTCGCGCACAGCGAGGAGGAGGCCCGCAAGCA
>JBGAFQ010000023.1:0-40959 GCA_044227195.1 Thiobacillus sp. | reverse complement strand
GTTCGCCCTGAACGTGGTGGAGCCGCAATCCTCGGGCATCGGGGGCGGCGGTTTCATGATGATTTATCTGGCGAAGACCGGCGAGACCGTGATCGTCGATTCGCGCGAGCGCGCGCCGGCGGCGGCACGCGCCGACCAGTTCGCGCCGGACGGCCTGGCGATGCCCTTCGCACTGGCCTCGACCAGCGGGCTGGCCGTCGGGGTGCCCGGCACCCTGCGCGGGCTCGACACGGCCTTGAAGCGCTGGGGCACGAAGCCGCTTGCAGCGACGCTCGCGCCGGCGATCGAACTGGCCGAACGCGGTTTCCGGGTGAACCGTTTTCTCGCCGGCGATATCGCGAACGACGACGGCCGTACTTCGCTGTATCCGGAGACGGCGGCGATCTTCCGCCCCGGCGGCGTGCCGCTGGCCGAAGGCGACTGGCTGGTGCAGCCCGATCTGGCCAGGACGCTGAAGCGGATCGCGGCAGGCGGCCCGGACGTCTTCTACCGCGGACCGATCGCGCGCGCCATCGTGCAGGCGCAGCAGCGCGCCCGGCCCGAGCTCGGCGAGGCCGGCCGCGGGCGGATGACGACGGCCGATCTGGCACGCTACGACGTGGCGATCCGCAAACCCCTGATGGGCCGCTATCGCGGCTGGACGCTCGCGACCATGCCGCCGCCCTCTTCCGGCGGCATCACGCTGCTGGAAATCCTCGGGCTGCTGGAACGCTTCCCGCTCGGCGACGCCGCGCAGGGTTATGGGTTCGGCAGCCCGCAGACGCTGCACGCGATGATCGAAGCGATGCGCCTGGCATTCGCCGACCGTGCGCAATGGATCGGCGACGACGATGCCGCGCCGGTGCCGCGCAGGGGACTTCTACACCCTGACTATCTGGCGGCGCGCAGTGCGCTGATCCAGCCGGGCCACCGCATGGACACGCCGGCCGCCGGCGATCCCACGCCCTGGGAAGCGGCCGCCGCGCCGGCCCCGCAGGCGCGCATCCGCGAGGAAAGCCCGCACACCACGCATTTCGCGATCGTCGACCGCTGGGGCAACGTGGTCACCTACACCAGCACCATCGAGTACACTTGGGGTTCGGGCATCACGGTGCCGGGCTACGGTTTCCTGCTCAACAACGAGCTCACCGATTTCAATTTCGAGCCCGCCGCCGACCCGGCGCAGGGCAACCCGGGCGCCAACGATGTCGCGCCGGGCAAGCGCCCGCGCTCCAGCATGGCGCCGACGATGCTGATGAAGGGCGGCAAGCCCGTTGTGGCCTTCGGTTCGCCCGGTGGCGCGACCATCATCAATTCGGTATTGAACGTCACGCTCGATCTCGTCGACCACGGCATGACGCTGCAGCAGGCCATCGATGCGCCGCGGCTTTCCGTCACCCAGGCGACGGGAAAAGTGAACTGCGAAGGCGGCCAGGACTTCATGCTGCCGCATTTCGCCATCGCGACGCAGGATGCTTTGAGAACACTGGGGCACGCGGGCCTGGGCGAAAACGGAACGGACGGCTGCACCGCGAGCATCGGCTCGGTGCAGGCTGTCGTCGTCGATCCCGCGACCGGCGCGCAAGGCGGGGCCGCCGATCCGCGCCGCGAGGGCACGGTCGTCCGGGTCGGAGCCGAACCATGAGCCTGCGCCCGCGCCAGGCCCGCTGGTTCGAAACCTACGTGCCGCGCGACCAGACGGTGCATGCCACCGAGGTGCTGGCACGCACCGGGCTGGTCCAGCTCGAGACCGATACGCCGATCCTGGACCGGGTCGACGAAAGCAGCCTGCGTACCCTCGTCGACGGTTTCCGCACGCTGGCGTCGAGCCATGCCCACGACCTGCCGGGGGTGGGCCGGCAGGTCACGGCGCTCGAAGGCGATCCCGAACTGCTGGCCAACCGGGCCCTGCACAGCCTGCGGGTGTGGAGCGCGCGCGTGGATTTCGTGCAGACCCATCTGGCGCATCTGCACGACGAGCTGGACCACCTGGAGTTGCTGGCGGAATGCCTGGACGCCATGGAACGGGCCGGGCTCGACATCGACGGCGTGTTCCACAAGACGCGGTTTCTCTGCAAATGCCTGTTCGCCTGTCCCCGGGGGCACACCTGCGATCCCGAACTGGAAGCCGGCGTGGAGCGCGTCCTGCAGGGCACCACGCACGACTTCGTCTACATCGCCGACCTGCAGGACAGACGCCACCTGATCCGTCGCTTCGTCGTCGAGCAGGGCTGCCGGCAGCTGGGCATTCCACCCTGGCTTGCGGGCGACGCCGCGCAGCAGAAACAGGCCCTGGACGCGCATCGGACGCGCACCCTCGCCGGGACCGCCGAGATGCAGGCCGAACTCAAGGCCCTGCGGGCCGATCCGGAAATCGCCCAGGCCAAGGCCAACGTCGATACCCTGCGCTGGTATCTGGAACACGCAGCCGGCACCCTGGGGAGCGGCGCGTACTGTCACGTCACCGGCTGGACCACCGCGACGCAGGTACGCCAGCTCCAGCAGGCGCTGGAGGCGGCCGGCATCCATGCGGTGATCCGATTGCCCGCCCCGCCGGCCGATGCGCAGGCGCCGGTGTCCACCCTGGACGCCTGGTGGGCGCAACCCTTCCAGTCGATCACTGCCATGTGGGGCACGCCCGGACGACGCGAGGTCGATCCCACCGGCGTGCTGGCCCTGGTGGTGCCCCTGCTGTTCGGCTACATGTTCCCGGACGTCGGTCACGGCCTGGTGCTGGTGCTGTTCGCTGTCGTTTCGTGGCGCCGCGCGCCGCGCATCCGCTTCCTGCTGCCCTGCGGCGTCGCGGCCATGCTGTTCGGCGTGCTGTTCGGCGACGTGTTCGGGTTTCACCATCTGCTGCCGCCCCTGTGGACCCGCCCGCTGGACGACCCGCTGGCCGTGCTGATCCTGCCCCTGTTCTTCGGCATGGCGCTGATGTTGCTGGGCATGGTGTTCGCCGGCGTCGAGGCGTACTGGCGCGGCGAACTGCGGCGCTGGCTGCTGGCGGATTTCGCCGTGCTGCTGCTCTACGCCGGCGCGCTGGCGGGACTGCTGCTGCCGCAGGCCTTCTGGCTCGTCGGTCTGGCCGGGCTCCACTATGCCGCCGGCAGCCTGCTGCTGGCGCCGGCCGGCGGCCGGCTGGCCGGCATGGCATCTGCCCTGGGCGATTTGCTGCTGAGCGTGTTCGAACTGGCCATGAACACCCTCTCCTTCCTGCGGGTGGGTGCGTTCGCCCTGGCGCACGCCGCCCTTTCCCACGCCATCCTGACCCTGGCCGATTCGGTCGAATCGGTCTGGCTGCAGGGACTGATCCTCCTGATCGGCAACGTCTTCGCCGTCGTCATGGAAGGCCTGCTGGTGTTCGTGCAGACCACCCGGCTGGTGCTGTTCGAATTCTTCACGCGCTTCCTGCGCGCTGACGGCCGCCTGTTCCGGCCTTCCCGGCATCAGGATGGATCCGCCCGCGTCTGAGCAGCCCGTCCGCGACGGGGCGCATGCCTTGTCATATTCGTACAAACATCCTCGACTAGCGTAGTCCCGACCGGGATGCATCCGCAGCCCGGAAGGACTGCGTATGCCCGGCTTGAATTCCCCGTTTTCTTCCGCCCGTCGCGCCCACGGTCCGGCACGGCTTGTCCTGGCGCTGGCCGCCGCATGCCTGTTCGCCGCGGACGGACACGCGGCGCCGACCCGGGTGGCTTTGCTGAGCGACGCCGCAGAACTCTCCGGTCTGACGGCCTGTCTGGGCGATGCCCTCGCAAAATCCGGTCCGCTGGCGCGCGCGGACGCCTTCCCCGAAGGGTTGGAGTTCCGCCTGCTGCTCCGAACCGTGCCCGGCCAGCCGGGCCTGCTGGTCGTCCAGGGCCTGCTCAAGCCCGACGTCGCGGGACTCGTCGAATCCCACAATCATGACGACGATCCGGAAGGCCAGCCGGAAGCCGCCCGGCGCTTCTTCCATCTTCTGCGCATCCCGCTCGATACGCGCGTCTGGGCGTGGCAGCCGGCGCGGCAGGCGGCCATCTGCACAGAGGCGGCCGAGTGGGTTGACGGCCTGCGCCGCCGCCCCATCCTGTTCGACCGGCTCGGCGAGGCGCGCTGAGCCGCATCGGCACAGGCGCTCGCCGTATCCGGCCGGGGGCGCAGGCGTTTTGTCATTGGCCGGCCATACTGTTTTGAGAGGGTGTCGGCTTCACCCACTCACCCCGGAGTCCGCCCATGCAACCCATGCTCAAACCACTCGCTGCCCTGGTGTGTCTTGCTCTGGCCGGCCCCGTGCTCGCCGATTGCGCAGGCACCGTCGCCATTGGCGAAGGCGCGGCCCGGATCGCGACCCAGGTTCCCAACAAGGCGATCGGCAACGCCTGCCTCAACGACCTGATCGTCGATACCGCCGCGGAAGGCGCCAACTACGGCAGCCACGGCGAATTCGTCGCCGTCCTGGCGAAGCAGGCCGGCGGCTGGGCGAAGCAGCGTGCGATCAGTCTGCGCGAGGCCGCCGGCCTGCTGGCTGCCGCCGCGAAATCCGACGTGGGCAAGACCCTGAAGGTACGCGTCATCGCCTTCAACGATTTCCACGGCAACATCGACGGCGCCAACCTGAACTTCACCAGCGCCGTGGACGGCATTCCGTCCCGCACGCCCGCCGGCGGCGTCGACTACATGGCCGGCCTGGTGAAGCAGCTGAAGGCCGGCGCGCCCAACAGCGTGGTGGTTTCGGCCGGCGACCTGATCGGCGCCAGCCCGCTGAATTCCGCCCTGTTCCACGACGAGCCCAGCATCGAAACCATGAACCGCCTGGGCCTGGAGTTCAACGCCGTGGGCAATCACGAATTCGACGAGGGCCGCGACGAATTGCTGCGCATGCAGAACGGCGGTTGCCATCCCACCGACGTCAACAGCTGCCAGGGCAACCTCGTCGGCACCCCCTATCCGTTCGAGGGCGCCAAATTCGACTTCCTGGCGGCCAACGTGGTCGACACCGCCAGCGGAAAAACCCTGTTCCCCGCCTATGGCGTGAAGAACTTCAAGGGCAACCGCGTGGCCTTCATCGGCATGACCCTGAAAGGCACGCCCAGCATCGTCACCCCCTCGGGAATCGTCGGCCTGCAATTCAACGACGAGGCCGACACGGTCAACAGCCTGGTGCACAGGCTCAAGCGCCGCGGCATCGACGCCGTGGTCGTGCTGGTGCACGAAGGCGGCTTTGCGCCGGGCAGCATCAACGGCTGCAGCGGCGTCTCCGGTCCCATCGTCGACATCGTCGGCCGGCTGGACGACGCCGTGGACCTGGTGGTTTCCGGCCACACCCATCAGGCCTACAACTGCGCGCTGCCCAACAGCAAGGGCCGCAGCATTCCGGTGACCAGCGCCGGGGCCTTCAGCCGCCTCATGACCAGCATCGACCTCACGCTGGACACCCGCAGCAAGGACGTGATCGCCGTCTCCGCGGAAAACCGGCTGGTCGACCGCAACAACGTGCTGGGCGCCGCCGAACCCATCGTTCCGGTTGCCGAGATCGGCAACATCGTCGCCAACTACAACGCCATCGCCTCGCCCATCGCCAACCGCGTCATCGGCAGCATCACGGCGGACATCACCACGACCCGCAATGCCGCCGGGGAATCGGCCCTGGGCGACGTCGTGGCGGATGCCCAGCTGGCCGCCACGGCGCCTGCGGACAAGGGCGGTGCGGTCGTTGCCTTCATGAACACGGGCGGCATCCGCGCCAACTTCACCTACGCGGGCAGTACGGCCGGCGAGGGCGACGGCAACGTCACCTACGGCGAATCCTTTACCGTGCAGCCTTTCGGCAACAGCCTGGTGGTGAAGACGCTAACCGGCCAGCAACTCTACGACCTGCTCAACCAGCAGTGGGCGGCGGGCCAGTTCGCCGACGGCGGGCGCACCCTGCAGGTGTCAGGAAGCCTTGCCTACCAGCACACCTTCGTGCCCAACGCGAGTCCGCTGGGCGGCCAGTACGTGTGCGAAGGCTCGGTGAAGATCAACGGCGTCCCGGTGGACAAGTCCGCCAGCTACCGCGTGACGATGAACTCCTTCCTGGCCACCGGCGGAGACAACTTCACCGTGTTCAACCTCGGTACCGACCAGCTGGGCGGCGACGTCGATCTGGATGCGCTGGAAGCCTATTTCCAGGCCAACCCGGCCGGCGTTGCTCCGGGTCCGCAGAACCGCATCCAGGCTGTCGCGGCCTGCAGCTGACCCGCAGTCACCCTGCCCAGGCAGGGCCTCGCCGAAACCCCGCGCAAGCGGGGTTTTTTATGGGGCGCGGAGTTTATCGTTTGGATTCCGTTCCACTTGTTCAGGATGGCTGCCGTAGAGTGCCATGTCAGGGGATCAAGTAGTGTCACCGGAACCAGGCCGGATGAATTCCGCGCACGTCTGTGCAGCCATCGGCCGCGCGAAGTGGTAGCCCTGGGCTTCGTCGCAGCCGCATGCGCGCAGCAGTTCGATGGCCGACGCGTCCTCCACGCCTTCCGCGATGGTGCGCAGGTGCAGGCTTTGCGCCATCTGCGCGACGGCGCGGACGATGCTGGCGTTGTCGGGATTGTGCGCCATGTCGCGGATGAACGACTGGTCGATCTTGAGCTTGTCGACGGCGAGCTGGCGCAGGTAGGACAGGCTGGAATAGCCGGTGCCGAAGTCGTCGATGGCGAGCTTGACGCCGAGCGCCTTGAGCCGCTGGACGAGCTGCAGCATGTTGGCGGTCCCCTGCAGGAGGATGGATTCGGTGAGCTCCAGTTCCAGCCAGTGCGGCGCCAGGCCCGATTCGCGCAGGGCGCGTTCGATAGTGTCCTCGAGATTGCCGCGGCGGAACTGCACGGCGGACAGGTTCACCGCGACGACGAAGGGCGGCAGCCCCGCGGCCTGCCAGGCGACGGCCTGGCGGCAGGCCTCGCGCAGCACCCATTCGCCGATCGGCACGATGGCGCCGCAGGTTTCGGCGATGGGGATGAAGCGCCCCGGCGGAATCAGGCCGAGCTCGGGATGCGGCCAGCGGATCAGGGCTTCGACGCCGACGACGGCGCCGCTCGCGAGGTCGATCTGCGGCTGGTAGTGCAGTACGAATTCGCTCTGTTCCAGTGCGCGCCTCATGTCGGTGCGCAGTTTCAGGTGCTCGGCGGAGTCGAGATTCATGCGCTCGGTGAAAAAGCGGTAGGTGTTCCTTCCTGCGTCCTTGGCGTGGTACATCGCGGCATCGGCCTTGCGGATCAGCGTATCGGGGTCGTCGCCGTCTGCGGGGAAGACGGCGATGCCGAGCGAGAGCGAAGCCGACAGCGTATGGCCGTCGATCAGGAACGGCGCCTGCATCGCTTCGGCGATCTTCTCGGCGACCGCGCTGATGCCGTCGGTCTCGCCGGCGTCGGGCAGCACGACGAGGAATTCGTCGCCGCCCTGCCGGCCGACGCTGTCCGACTGCCGCACGCACTGGCCGAGGCGGGCCGCGACCTGGCCGAGCAGCGCATCGCCCATGGGGTGGCCGAGCGTGTCGTTGACCAGCTTGAAGTTGTCGACGTCGAGAAACAGCAAGGCGCCAGCGTGGTTTTCACGCTGCGCGCGGGCAATCGCCTGGTCGAGCCGGTCGCGCACGAGCGCGCGGTTGGGCAGTCCGGTCAAAGCGTCGTGGCTGGCCAGATAGGCGATGCGCGCCTCGGAGGACTGCCGCGCAAGCACGATGCCGATGAGGTGCGCGCCGATCTCCAGCAGCTTGCGATGGAAGATGCCGGGCAGGCGATGTTCGAAACTGGACAATGCGAACGAGCCGATGACCCTGCCGCCGGCGGCGCGGATGGGCATGGACCAGCAGGCGCGGATGTCGAAATCGATGGCGAGTTGGCGGATGTCGCACCAGCGTGCGTCGGTCAGGGTGTTTTCGACGAAGGCCGGCTTCTGGCTGAAGACGGCGTTGCCGCACGATCCGCCGCCCGGTCCCGGCTGCAGACCGTTGAGCTGCTCGATGGCTTCGGGCGGGATGCTGGGGGCAGCCAGCACGTAAAGCCTGCCGTCGTTTTCGTCGAGCAGCATGCACGAGGCCACGGAGGCGGGAACGGCGCTTTCCGCCAGCCGGCAGATGTCCTCGATCACCTGGATGTGATTCTTGCCGAGCGCGACGTCTTCCAGCACGGTTTGCTGAAGCTGGATGACGCGTTCCTGTTCCTGCGGCGACAGCGCGGTGTATTCGACCGGGTCGACGGGATTGCTGAAGGCTGGTCTGCTCATGACTCCGCGTTATAGGTATTTGTCCCTGACGGCGGAATCAACGGATTTTTTCGCGCAATCCTGAGGGCAGCGGCGTATTTCGCGGAGCCGGGGCGGCGTCAGGCCGCTGCCAGCGCCTGCTTGCGGTACCTGTTGAGGTCGCGCACGTTCTCGAAGGTCTGGCCCAGCAGGTTCGACAGGTTGCGAAGAATGCCACCCACGACCTTGTTTTCCCACACGTCGTCGAAGCGGATCTGCTCGTCCAGCCAGCGTTCCAGCCAGGCCGGGTCGGGCAGGCGCGACTGGACGGTGTCCCTGGGGTAAAGCGCTTCGTTGACGTGCAGGTTGGTGGGATGCAGCGCCTTGTCGGCGCGCTTGCTCGATGCCATGAGGAAGCCGATCTTGGCGAAGGCGGCGGCGACGCTCTGGCCGCCCTGTTTCAGCGCGCGCTTCATGTATTGCAGGTAGGCGCCGCCGTGGCGGCCCTCGTCGCGCGAGATGGTTTCGTAGATGAACTTGATCACCGGCTCGGTGTGCCACTCCGAGGCGCATTTGTACCACTGGGTCAGACGCACCTCGCCGCAGAAGTGCAGCATCAGGGTTTCCATCGGCGGCGCCGGATCGAAGGGAAAGCGGATGGCGTGCAGCTCGTCCTCCGTCGGCATGAATTCCGGCTTGAAGCGGCGCAGGTATTCCATCAGCACCAGGGCGTGCTTCTGTTCCTCGTAGAACCAGATCGACATGAAGGCCGAGAAATCGCTGTCGTGCACGAAGTCGCGCAGGAACATCTCCGTGGCGGGCAGCGCGGCCCACTCGGTGATGGCGTTCATCTTGATGGTCAGCGCCTGTTCGTCGGTCAGTTTGCCGGCGTCGAACGCGTCCCACGGAATGTCGGTTTCCATGTTCCAGCGGGCACGTTCGAGGGACTTGAAGAGATCGATATAGAGCATGGAGGCCGGATGGGCTGACGGATGATGTGTGTCACGCGACATTGTTGATGCAGGGCGTGACATTTTAGTGTCAATTTTCGGTCAGGGCGCCCTTTCCCCTTTTCCAGTCGGCGAGGCAGGCGAACAGATCGGCGAATTCCGGCATCAGACACACCCCGGGGATGGGTTTGCGGATCGGCTTGACGCCATGGCCGCCCGCCCAGATTGCAATGTGCGCCGGCATGGCCCGGCGCAGCTCGCTCAGGCCATGCACCGCCTGGGTGACGGAAAACGCACTGCTGAAGGACAGGCAGACCGCGTCCACCTCCTTGGCGGCGGCAGCGCGGACGATTTCGGCGATCGGCGTTTGCGGTCCGAGCAGCACCGGGTAGGCGTCTTCCATCGTCAGCAGCGCTTCGACCATGAGCAGACCGAGCGCGTGTTCCTCGCCCGAGAGCGTGGTGAGAAGGATGCGCGGCTGGCCGTCGCTCTGCACCAGGCTCGCGAGCGAACTGCGGAACAGCTTTTCCAGATGCTGGGAAAACAGGTGTTCCTCGAACACGCCGATCTTGTTGCGCGACCAGGCCTCGCCCACCCGCGCAGTCAGAGGCGCAATGATGTCCTGGACAAAACTGGACATGCCGCGTCGGATCAATTCCCGCTGGAACAGCCGCTGCAGACCTTCGTGATCGTGCGTTTCCACCAGCCGCATCCAGGCGTCGAGCGCGCGCGTATCCGGTGCAGGGTGAGCGGTCGGGTGCGCCATGTCGAGCGCCAGCAGCGCGGCCTCGTCCAGCGCCAGCAGCTTGCCCGGACGGTGACCGCGATCCATCAGGCGCTTGATCTGGGCGAGGCGTCTCACCTGCCCGGCCGGATAGAGGCGTTCGCCCTTGGCGTCGCGCGACGGGGTAGGAAAGCCGTAGCGCCGCTCCCACACGCGCAGCGTGTCCTTGGAGAGTCCGGTTTCGCGCTCGACCGAGGCGATGGGTAGGGTTTCTTGGTTCATTTGTCTAAGACAATAGATTGACACCTGCTTTTTGATGGGCTAATTTAAGCACATGCACAATGTTTGACCAAGACAAAACATTGACCTGTCCGGATGTTCGATCTGAAAGGCGTGGAAACCGTGATGATGAGACTGGCCCTGGGATTTTTCGTGGCGCTTGCGGGCGCACCCTTGCAGGCGGCGCCAGTCTGCCCTCCGCTGCTTAACCACACCGTACGCGACATCGACGGCGCATCGCAAAGCCTGTGTGCCTACCACGGGAAAGTGGTGCTGGTGGTCAACACCGCCAGCCAGTGCGGCTACACCGGCCAGTACAGGGGCCTGCAGGCGCTGTACGACAAGTACGGTCCGCAGGGTTTCGTGGTGCTGGGCTTTCCCGCCAACGATTTCGGCGGCCAGGAACCGGGAAGCAACGCCGCGATCAAGGATTTCTGCGAAGTGAATTACGATGTCGATTTCCCGCTGTTTTCCAAGACCGGCGTGACCGCCGCGAACGCCGCGCCGTTCTACGAGGCGCTGGCGAAGGCCAGCGGCGAGCGGCCCAGGTGGAATTTTCACAAGTACCTGATCGACCGCAGCGGCATGCGCGTGCAGTCCTTCGCCAGCCAGGTCGATCCGGAATCGAAGGAAATGGTGCAGGCCATCGAGGCCATGCTCAGGGCAAAATCGGGCAACCACAAGCTCACCCGGGCGGACCTGTAGCATGCGCATCGCCGTCGTGGGATCCGGCATCACCGGCCTGTCGGCCGCCTGGCTGCTAAGCCGCCGTCACCGCGTCACGCTGTTCGAGGCGGAAAACCGGCTCGGCGGCCATACCCACACTGTCGATCTCTCGCTCGATGGCCGCACCTTCCCGGTCGATACCGGCTTCCTGGTGTTCAACCACCGCACTTACCCCGGGCTCACGCGGCTGTTCCGCCAGATCGGTGTGGAAACCGTCGCCAGCGACATGTCGTTCAGCGTGCGACTCGACGCGCCCTCGCTCGAATGGGCCGGCAGCAATCTCGATACCGTGTTCGGTCAGCGCGGCAACCTCGCGCGCCCGGCGTTCTGGCGCATGCTCGCAGACATCCCGCGCTTCAACCGGGAGTCGGTGCGCGACGCGCAACTCGGCGGCGGCATGGCGCTGGGCGATTACCTCAAGGCGCGCGGCTACGGCAAACCCTTCGTCGAGTGGTATCTGCTGCCGATGGCAGCGGCGATCTGGTCGTGCCCCGCCGCGCGCATGCTCGAATTCCCTCTGGCGTCCTTCGTCGCCTTCTGCCGCAACCACGGCCTGCTGCAAATCTTCAACCGGCCCCAGTGGCGCACGGTGAAAGGCGGCGGGCGCGAATACGTAAAGCGGCTCGCCGCCGGCATCGACGAAATCCTGGCCGGCCATCCGGTGGAATCACTGCGCCGGCGCGGCTGCGGCATCGAACTTGCCAGCGGCAGCCTCGCGGGCGTGTACGACCAGGTCGTGCTGGCCTGCCACAGCGACCAGGCACAGGCCCTGCTCGCGCCGCACTTTCCGGCGCGCGCGCACTTGCTGGGACAGATCCCCTACCAGCCGAACCGCGCCGTGCTGCACAGCGACGCGCGGGTACTGCCGCGCCGTGAAAAGCTGTGGTCGGCCTGGAACTATCAGTCCGGCTCGGGCGAACTTTCCGACCGTCCGGTCGCGGTGCACTACCTCATCAACCGCCTGCAGCCACTGCCGACCACGACGCCGGTGATCGTCTCGCTGAATCCGGTCGACCCGATCGATCCGGCCCGCGTGCATCGCGAATTCCATTACAGCCACCCGGTGTTCGAGCGCCACGCGCCGGCCATCCAGCGCCAGCTCGCGGCGGCGAACGGCCAGAGCGGAATCTGGCTTGCCGGCGCCTGGATGGGCTACGGCTTCCACGAGGACGGTCTCTCCTCGGCGCTGCGGGTGGCGCGACGGCTCGATGTGGCGGCACCCTGGGAGGCCCTGGCCGATGCCGCCTGACGCCGCCATGATTGGCTTCGGCCGGGTGATGCACGCACGCCTGCAACCGGTGCGGCATCGCTTCGACTACGCGACCTACTTCGTGCGCCTGCCCATGCATGACCTCGCCGCCGTGCGCGCGCCTGGATTCTCGGTCAATCGCTTCAACCTGCTGAGCTTTCACCAGCGCGACCACGGCGACGGCGGCGACGCGCTGGCCTGGGCGCGCGGCCTGCTGGCGCGGCGGGGCATCGTCGCCGACGGCCCGGTCTGGCTCACCACCTTCCCGCGCGTACTCGGCTACGCCTTCAAGCCGGTGAGCTTCTGGCACTGCCACGCTGCCGACGGCAGCCTCGTCGCCGTGCTTGCCGAGGTCAACAACACCTTCGGCGAGCGCCACGTCTACCTGCTGCGCACCAGCGATCCGGACGCGATGCTGTTTGCCGACAAGGTGTTCCACGTCTCGCCCTTCTTTCCGGCGCGCGGGCGTTACACCTTCATTTTCCAGTCGGCGCCGGGGCGTTTCCGCGCGCGCATCGACTACGACGACGGCAGTGGTGTGGCACTCGCCACCGCTTGGTGGGGCCGGCTCGTACCGCTGACGGGCCGCGCCTGCCTGCGCGCCTTCTTCGCCTATCCGCTCATGACCTGGGGCGTCGTCGCCCGCATCCACTGGCAGGCCGCGCGCCTCGCCTGGAAGCGGGTGCCCTTTTTCCGCAAACCCGCTCCGCCGCTCAACGAGGTAACCGAATGAACACTGCGAGTCTCGGCATGGTCCTGCAACGCAGCAAGACGCCCTGGTACGCGCGCCGCATCATCGAGCTGCTGCAGGAGGTCGAGCACGGTAGTCTCGACCTCGAACTGCCCGACGGCCAGCGCCTCGCCGTGGGCCACGGCGTGCCGGTCGGCCACCTTCGCTTCGAACGCTGGAGCGCGTTCCGCGACGTGCTTGCCAAAGGCGACATCGGCTTCGCCGAAGGCTACATCGACGGCGCCTGGCACACGCCCGACCTAACCGGACTGCTCACCCTGCTCGCCGGCAACCGCAGTGCGATCGACCAGGCGATCTACGGCCGCTGGTGGGGCCGGCTCTACAGCCGCCTGCGCCATCTTCTCAACGCCAACACGCCGAAGGGCGCGCGCCGCAACATCGCCACCCACTACGACCTCGGCAACGACTTCTACGCACTCTGGCTCGATTCCTCGATGACGTATTCCAGCGCGCGCTTCGACGGTGACCCGTCGCGCACGCTCGAAGCGGCGCAGACGCGCAAGTACCAGCGCATCCTCGATCTGCTCGACCTGCCGGCAGGGCAATCTCTGCTGGAAATCGGCTGCGGCTGGGGCGGTTTCGCCAAGCATGCCGCCCATGCCGCCGGCCATCGCGTGCGCGGCATCACCCTCTCGCGCGAACAGCTCGACCACGCCCGGGCGCGCGTGCGCCAAAGCCGGCTCACCGCGCTGTGCACTTTCGCCTACCAGGACTATCGCGAGGAGGCGGGGCAATACAACGGCATCGTGTCGATCGAGATGTTCGAGGCGGTGGGCGAGGCCTACTGGCCAGTCTATTTTGCCAGCCTCAGGAAGGCGCTCAAGCCGGGCGCCCGCGCGGTGGTGCAGACCATCCTCATCGACGACGCCCTGTTCGAGCGCTATCGCACCGGCACCGATTTCATCCAGCAATACGTCTTCCCGGGCGGCATGCTGCCGTCGTCGCGCCGTTTCGCCGAAGCCGCCGCGCAGGCCGGCCTCGTCGTCACCGCGCAGGAACACTTCGGCCCCGACTACGCCGAAACGCTCCGGCGCTGGCACCGGGCCTTCGAAACGCAGCTCGACGCCGTGCGTGGGCTGGGTTTCGACGAACGTTTCATCCGCATCTGGCGCTTCTACCTGGCTTACTGCGAGGCCGGCTTCCGTGCCGGGTCCATCGATGTCGCGCAATTCAGGCTGGAACACGCCGCTTAGGCTCGCGCTTGCGCTGCTGCTGTGCGTGGCCGGCGCGGCCTGCGCACGGCCGCAGGCCGCCCTGCCCTTCGAACCCGTCCAGGTCGGCGCCGGCGCGCTGCGCTTTCTCGGCGTCCATCTCTACGATGGCCGGCTGTGGAGCCAGGATGGCCGCTGGCGTGCCGACGCGCCCTACGCGCTCGAACTGATCTACGCACGCCGGTTCGACGGCGACGACATCGCACGCCGCAGCATCGACGAAATCCGCCGCCTCGCAGGTCACGATGCCGCCACTCTGGCGCGCTGGGAAACCCGCCTGCGTGCGATCTTCCCCGACGTGCAAGCGGGAGACCGCCTCGTCGGCGTGCGCCTCCCGGGCCAGGGCGCGCGTTTCTACTACGGGGCAGACCTGCTCGGCGAAATTCGCGAAGAAGCCCTCGCCGATGCCTTCTTCGCGATCTGGCTCGATCCGCGCACGCGCGCGCCCGACCTGCGCCGCAAGCTGCTGGGCCTGCAATGAACGCCGCGCCGCTGACCCTGACGCGCATCCTCGCCTACGGAGGGCTGGGCCTGCCGCTGGCCTTCGCCGCGCTGCCGCTGTACGTACACCTCGCTCCGTTCTACGCGGGCTCGGTGTCGCTCGCGCTGCTGGGCGGCATCCTGCTCGCGCTCCGGTTCTTCGATGCCGTCATCGACCCGCTGCTCGGTGCACTGCTCGACCGGTTTCCCCACCCGCGCGTCCTGATCGCGTTCTCCCTTCCGCTATTGGGCACGGGCTGGGTGGGGCTTTTTACACGACAGACAACCTGGCCGGAGGTGCCATGGCTCGTCGCCATGCTTGCGCTCACCACGCTGGGCTACAGCCTCGCCACCGTAATCCATACCGCCTGGGGCGCGCGGCTTTCGGATGCCGCCCACGTACGCACCCGGCTGTTCGCCGCGCGCGAAAGCTTCGGCCTCGTCGGCGTGGTGCTCGCCGCCGCGCTGCCCACCATGCTGGCCGCGAATCTTGACGACGGCCTGCAGCGCATGGGCTGGTTCTTCCTCCCGCTGCTCGCCGGCTTCGGCCTGCTGACGCTCGGCCTCACGCCGTCGATGCGGCCCGCGCTGCGCACGCCTCGCTTCACCCAGTTGCTCCAGCCATTCGCCAACCCGTCGTTCGCACGCTTCGTGCCGGGCTACCTCCTCAACGCAGTCGCCAGCGCGCTGCCCGCCACCCTGGTCGTCTTCTTCATCGACGACGTGCTGCAGCTCGCACGCTACAACGGCCTCTTCCTCGCGCTGTATTTCGTCGCCGGCGCGGCAGGCTTGCCGCTGTGGGTGGCGCTGGCGCGGCGTATCGGTGCCTTCGACACCTGGCTGGCGTCGATGGCGCTCGCGGTTGCCGCCTTTGCCGGCGCGTTCTGGCTAGGTGCGGGCGATCTCACCGGCTATGCGCTGGTGTGCCTGGCGTCCGGGCTCGCGCTCGGCGCCGACCTCGCGCTTCCGTCCACGCTGGTTGCCGGCATGACCGACGCCGACGCGGTGCCGCAGCCCGGCGCCTACTTCGGCCTGATGAGCTTCTTTTCCAAGCTCGCGCTCGCGCTGGCCGCCGGCCTCGCGCTGCCGCTGCTCGACGCGTGGGGCTACGCGCCCGGCAGCGGCAATCCCGGCGCGCTCGCCGCCGCCTACGCCCTTCTGCCGTGCGCGCTCAAGCTCGGCGCGCTCGCCTGGTTCTGGCGCCTGCGCGGAACCGCAAATCAAGGAGTCGTCCCATGCTGAAGAAAATCCTTGCTGCCGCCTGCGCCGTTCTGGGTCTGACCGCCTGCGCGGGCGTGACGCCCGAAGCCTATCGCGCGCAGACGCCGACGCTCGACCTGGCCGCCTACTTCAACGGCCCGCTCACCGCCTGGGGCTATTTCGCCGACCGCTCGGGCGCGGTGAAGCGCCGCTTCACGGTGAAGATGACGGGCGACTGGCGCGGCAAGGAGGGCGTGCTGACCGAGGATTTCACCTGGTCGGACGGCGAACGGAGCCGCCGCGTCTGGCGCATCGACAAGCTCGATGCCCATCGCTACGTCGGACGTGCCGACGACGTGAAGGGCGAAGCCGTGGGCGTCGCCTATGGCAATGCGCTGCAATGGCGATACACCCTGCTGCTGCCGGTGGACGGCAAGACCTACGAAGTCCAGTTCGACGACTGGATGTATCTGATGGACGACACGACGATGCTGAACAAGTCCGAGATGCGCAAGTTCGGGTTCAGGCTCGGCGAGATCGTCATTGCCTTCAGGAAGGGCGCGTGAGCCTCAACCCGAAACTCGCCGACTGGCGCGGGCAGCGCGTGTGGCTGATCGGCGCGAGTTCCGGCATCGGCGAGGCCCTGGCAAGGCGCCTGGTCCACCTGGGCGCACGCGTCGCGGCGAGCAGCCGCAACGCGGCTGCCCTTGAAAGCCTGGGCGGAAGCTACACGCTACCGGCGGACGTGACCGACCGCGCCAGCCTGGGCACGGCTTTCGATGCAACGCGCATCCTGCTGGGCGATATCGACGTCGCCTTCGTCAATGCCGGTACCCACGTGCCCATGCGCGCCTGGGAACTCGATGCCGAGGCCGCGGAGGCGCTGGTGCGCGTGAATCTGGTCGGCGCGATCAACGCCGTCGCCCTGCTCGCACCGTATTTCGCCGAACGCGGCTGCGGCCGTCTGGTGCTGACCGCCAGCGTTGCCGGCTATGGCGGCCTGCCCACCGGTCTGGTGTACGGTGCGACCAAGGCCGCGCTGATCAATTTCGCCGAAACGCTCTACCTCGACCTTGCGCCGCGCGGCGTCGCCGTCCACCTCGTCAACCCCGGCTTCGTCAAAACCCCGCTCACCGACAGGAATGAATTCGAGATGCCCGCGCTGATCACTGCGGAAGAAGCCGCACGCGCCATTCTCGACGGCATCGCCGAGGGCGCATTCGAAGTTCACTTTCCCAAGCGCTTCTCCAGGGCATTGAAGCTGCTGAACCTGCTGCCCTACCGCCTGTATTTCCCGCTCGTGCACCGCATCACCGGCCTATGACCACGCTCGACGCCCTCTGCGACTACTTTGAACGTCTGTCTCCCGCCACGCTGGAGGAACTGGAAAGCTTCTACGCCGTCGACGCGTGGTTCAAGGATCCCTTCCACGAAGTGCGGGGCATCGACGCCATCCGCGCGATCCTGGCACACAGCTTCGACAGGTTGCCCGGCGCACGCTTCCGCGTCACCGGCCGCTTCCCCGGCGAACCTGGCGAAGCCGTGCTGCTGTGGGGAATGGATTTCGTCATGCCCGTCACCCGCGTTCCGACGACCATCGTCGGTGCCACCCATCTCGTCTTCGATGCGACGGGAAAGGTCGCGCGCCATCGCGATTACTGGGACGCCGCCGAGGAGCTGTACGCGCGGCTGCCGGTACTGAAATGGCTGATGCGCGGGCTGGCCAGGCAGGCCGCCGCGCCGCTGCCGTCCCCCGCGGCGCCGGGATAGCGCCGTTCAGCATTTCATTTCCACCGAAAGGAGCTCAAGATGATGACCGTCACCCGCGACCCTGTCAGCCTCAACGATGTGCGCGATCTCGCGCACGCGCCATTCGTCGTCGAGGGCAGGGACGACAGGGCCGTGAAGATCTATTTCGAATCCGAAGCCAACCGGGCCGAATACCTCGGCATGGACATGCACGAAGGCGTCAACACCGCCGGGCTGAAGAAGATTTTCGACGAGATGGGCGAGAATCCGGATACCGGCAGCATCAACTGAGCAGACAGCGGCCGGTTTCGTGCCCTGCAGCGTCCCTGGGGGCGGCCTGGCGAACGACCCCGACGAAGTGCAGGCACGACGATTGGCAGGGAAACGCGATTCCTGCCGGATCGCCTGACGGCATCCATCGCGCGGCCGGTCTCGTGCAGCACATCGTTCTGACCGGGCGTGGTCCTGGCCGCGGCGCCGATCCAGGCCGTGACCGCGCATTGCCCAGCCTGCCGCCTCCAGTGTTATCTGCGCCAATTCCCCGCTGGCCGCGCACAACGCCGACAGCCCTGCCCCGCTCCGGTCATCAAGCTGCAATCCCGGCTATCTAGCAAGGCTGGAGCCGGTGCAAGACGAGCCAGCCGTAATCAGAACCGCAAGGCTCCGGCCGATTTCTTCGGCAGGCGAAAAGGCTGGCATTCCCGCGGTGACCGTTCTGATCGAGGTCACGGACGATGCCGCGATATCCGCAGTATTGAACCCGACCACAAGGAACTCCGCATGAACAAACTGCTGCTCGCGACGGCCCTCTGCGCCGCCAGTCTCGCCACTACCGGTTCGGCCTTCGCCCATGACTTCGACCGCGACAATGGGGCCGGCCCCGTTACGCTGGCGGTGTTCGGCGACTGGCCTTACAACCAGAATCTGCTTGACAACGCCCCTCTGCTGATCGACTCCGTCAATGCCGATTCCAGGGTGAGCCTGGTGTTGCATGTCGGCGATATCCACTCCGGCAGTTCGGCCTGCACCAGCGCCGACATCCTGCCGCCCATCGCCACGTCCAATCCGGGATGGAACCAGAAGGTTTTTACCGCCTTCCAGCAATTCCGGAAACCGCTGGTCTACACCCCGGGGGATAACGAGTGGACCGATTGCCAGAAGTCCAAGGAAAAGAGCAGCGGCGCGCTGCCCAAGGAACTCGCTTCCGTGCGCGGCCTGTTCTTCGCCAAGCCCGGTAGCACGCTGGGTCTGGACGAGAAGAGCGTATGGAGCCAGGCGCAGTACTTCGACCCGGCCTACCCCGCTGACGCACAGTTCGTCGAGAACGTGATGTGGATGGACGGCAAGGTCCTGTTCGTGATACTGAACGCGCCCGGTTCCAACAACGACACGCTCGCCTGGAGCGGAACCTTCGCCGATCCGGCCGCCCAGGACCAGGAAGTGGCCGAACGTACCACAGCGAACGAGCGCTGGCTCGAATCGGCCTTCCAGGCGGCCAGGAAGAACCATGCCCGCGCAGTGGTGATCGGCCAGCAGGCCGACATGTGGGATCCGGAAGCCGTGGCCGCCAACGAGCTGTACAACTACACGCCATACGTGCAGAAACTGGCCGATCTGGTCGTCGATTTCGGACGTCCGGTGTTGCTGCTCAAGGGCGATTCGCACGTCTACGGTGCAGACAAGCCGCTTGCCGATCCCGCCAGCGCCACCGGCGTGATCCACCATACCCAGGCTGTCCCCAATCTCACCCGAGTCACAGTGCAGGGTTCCACCAATGCCCCTGCCGAGTGGCTGCGTCTGACCATCGACACCCGCAAGCCCCAGCCCTTCAGTTGGGAGAACGTGCCTTACTGCAAGGACCCGCTGGCCAGCTGCCTGTAAGCTGCTTCAAGCGGGCAAGGAACGCCGGCTCAATGCCGGCGTTTTTTTGGCTCGACGCAACGCCAGGCAGTCGCAGTCGTCGCGACCACAGCCGCTGCCATCATGGCCGTGGCCGGCAGGCTGCCGCGGAATTGCGCGCCGGGCTGCGAGTGCGTAGCCGCGCCGCTGGCATCGTCGTCGGCCGCGCCCGGCGATCAGGCCGGGGCCGCGCTTCCAGTCGCCCTCACTCGTGCCGCAACGCGTCGATCGGATTGAGGCTCGCCGCCCGGCGCGCGGGGAAGTAGCCGAAGATCACGCCGATCGCAGCCGAGAACAGGAAGGACAGCAGGTTGATGCCCGGGTCGAACAGGTAGGGAATGTTCATCAGCCCGGACAGCCCGACGGAAGCCGCGGTGGCGAGCGCGATGCCGACCAGTCCGCCGAGGCTGGACAGCACGACGGCCTCGATCAGGAACTGCAGCAGCACTTCCCGTTCCAGCGCGCCGATGGCGAGGCGGATGCCGATCTCGCGGGTGCGCTCGGTGACCGACACCAGCATGATGTTCATGATGCCGATGCCGCCGACCAGCAGGCTCACGGCGGCGACGGCGCCTAGCAGCATGGTGAGGATCCTGGTGGTGCTGGTGAGCGTTTCGGCGATCTGCCGGGTGTCGAGCACGCGGAAATCGTCTTCCTCGTTGGCGCCGATGTTGCGCCGTTCGCGCAGCAGCAGGGTGAGCTGATCCTTGGCGGCATCGATGGAGACGCCCTCCCGGATCGACACGGTGATCCGGTTGACGTCCTGGGTGCCGGTGAGGCGGCGCTGCACGGTGCGCAGCGGCATCACGACGACGTCGTCCTGGTCGGATCCCATGGCCGACTGGCCCTTGGGTTTGAGCAGACCGATCACCTCGCAGGCGAACTGCTTGATGCGGATTTCGCTGCCGACCGGATTCTGCCGGTCGAACAGCTTGTTGCGCACGGTGTCGCCGATGACGCACACCGCCTTGCCCGCGCGTTCCTCGGCGTCGCTGAAGCCTCGCCCGGCGGCGAGTTCCCAGTTGCCCGCCTCGAAATAGTCGTTGCTGCTGCCGTTGACCACGGTGGACCAGTTGCGCGCCTGGTACACGGCGGTGGCGGTCTTGTTCACCATGGGCGCCACCGCGCGGACGGCGGTGATCTGGTTGCGGATGGCGTCGACGTCGCCGGTCTTGAAGTTGGGCGCGCCTTCCGAGCCGGGCCCGAAGCGCTGGCCGGGGATCAGCATGACGAGGTTGCTGCCCATGCTGGAAATCTGGTCGGACACCGAGCGGGTGGCGCCGTTGCCGAGCGTGACCATGGTGATGACCGCGGCGACGCCGATGACGATGCCGAGGATGGTGAGGAAGGACCGCATCAGGTTGCGCCGGATGGCGCGCAGGGCGAGCAGCAGCGTGTTCCACAGCATCAGCCGCCCTCCCCATTTCGCCGGTCTGCATCCACCCGGCCATCGACGAAGTGCACGACCCGCTTCGCGTAGGCGGCCATGTCCGGTTCGTGCGTGACCATCAGCACGGTGATGCCGTGGTCGCGGTTGAACGCGGCGATCAGGTCCATGATCTCCTGGCTGGTGCGGCTATCGAGGTTGCCGGTCGGCTCGTCGGCAAGCAGTACCGCAGGCCGGGTGACGATGGCGCGGGCGATCGCCACGCGCTGCTGCTGGCCGCCGGAAAGCTCGGCCGGGGTGTGGTCCTCCCAGCCGGCGAGGCCGACCTGTTCGAGCGCGGCGCGGGCGGCGGCGTGGCGCTTCGCCGCCGGCTCGCCGCGGTAGATCAGCGGCAGCTCGACGTTCTCCAGCGCGGTGGTGCGCGCCAGCAGGTTGAAGCCCTGGAACACGAAGCCGAGGTAATGGCGCCGCAGCAGCGCGCGCTGGTTGCGCGTCAGCCGTTCGACCGCGGTGCCTTCGAACAGGTAGCTGCCGCTGGTGGGGGTGTCGAGACAGCCGAGGATGTTCATCACCGTCGACTTGCCCGAGCCGCTCGGCCCCATGACGGCGACGAAATCCCCGGTGCCGATGGCGAGGTCGATGCCCTTCAGTGCCTGGAAGGCGGCCTGTCCGCGTCCGTAGGTCTTGGTGACGCCGGACAGCCGGATCAGCGGCGCCGCATCGTTCATTTGGCCGCGCTCTCGGTTTCGGTGACGAGCGGCGTGCCGGCCTGCAGCCCGCCGCCGGTGATCTCGGTCACGCGGCCGTTGGTGGCGCCGGTCCGGACGGCGACGGCGACCGGCTGGCCGTCGCGCAGCACCCATACGCGATGCTGGCCGCCGTTCGACGGTTCCTGCGCCTTCGGCGTGGCACGCGGCGGCCGCGGCATCATGAAGCGCATGATGCCGCCCGCCGATTTCTGCGGCGTCGTGGCCGTGGTCGCCGGGGTGAAGCGCAGCGCGGCGTTGGGCACCAGCAGGGCCTTGTCGCGCGTGAGCGTGGTGATCTCGGCGGTACCGGTCATGCCGGGGCGCAGGCTGAGATCGCCGTTGTCCACCTCGAGCACGGTAAGGTAGGACACCACGCCGTCCTTCTCCTGCGAGCCGTAGCCGACGCGGCTGATCGTGGCGTCGTAGTCGCGCCCGGGCCAGGCATCGACGGTGAAGCGGGCCTTCTGGCCGAGCTTGACCTGGCCGACGTCGGCTTCGTCCACGTCGACCTGCAATTCCATCTTGGACAGATCCTCGGCCAGGGTGAACAGCACCGGCGCCTGGAAGGAGGCGGCCACGGTCTGCCCCGGCTCGACCTTGCGCGACAGCACCACGCCGTCGATCGGCGAGCGGATGCTGGCCTTGCCGAGATTGGTCTCGTCCGACTGCAGGTTGGCGCGCGCCTGCACCACGCTCGCGCGGGCGCTCGCCTCGTTGGCCTCGGCGCGCTTGAGGTTGGCCTCGGCGCCGTCCATCTCGGTCTGCGACGGCACCTTGCCGCCGGACAGGCGGGAGACTTCCCTGAAGCGCGCCAGCGTCGCACGTGACTCGGCCGTGGTGGCCTGCGCCTGCAACACCTGCGCCTCGGCGGCAGCGAGGCTGGCGCGCGATTTCGCCACCGCGTCGTTGAGCCGGGACAGATCGAGCCGCGCCAGCACCTGGCCCTTCTTCACGCGGTCGTTCTCGTCCACCATCACCCGGTCGACGATGCCGGACAGTTCGCTGCCGACCTCGACCTGGTTGGTCGGCTGCAGGTTGCCGGTGGCGGATACCGTGACCACCAGCGTCCCGACCGTGGCCGGCTCGGTCTTGTAGCGCGGCGCGGCCGCTTCGCCGCCGGAACGCGACAGCCACCAGACGACGATGGCGATCGCGAGCAGCGCGCCGATCAGCCACGGCATGCGGCGCGCGAAGCGTCCGCCGGCGCGGCCTTCGATGAGCTGTTTCAGGGTGTCGCCCTGCCTGTCCTGCTGCGGTGCGGTGGAATTCATGATGCGTCCTTGCCGGCTGCGGCCTGCGGCGACCAGCCGCCGCCCAGCGCCTTGTACAAACGGATGAGTGCCTGCACGCCGTCGGCGCGGGCACTGGCGAGGCTGTCCTCGACGGACAGCCGGGTGCGTTCGGTGTCGAGCACCGACTGGAAATCGACGAGGCCGGCGCTGTAGCGCTGGCGTGCGAGTTCGGCTGCGTTGCGCGCGGCGGCGGCGGCGTTCGTCAGCGCCTGTTCGCGTTCGCGGCTGCGCGCCAGCGCGACCAACGCATTCTCGGTGTCCTGCAGCGCAGTGAGCACGGTCTGCGCGTAGCTCACCTGCGCCTGCTCGCGCACGGCGTCCTGGGCTTCGACCTGCGCACGCAGCCGGCCGGCGTCGAACAACGGCGCGGTGATGCCGGCCAGCAGCGAGGACGTTGCGGCGCCGCTGTTGCCGAGCGCGCCCAGGCGCAGCGCTTCGAGGCCGATCGAGCCGGACAGGTTGAAGGCGGGATAGCGCGCTGCCTCGGCCGCGCCCACGCGGGCGGTTTCCGCCGCCAGCCGGCGCTCCGCCGCGCGCACGTCGGGACGCTGGCGCAGCGCGTCGGCCGGGATCCCGACCGCGATGCGCGCCGGCAAGGCCGGCAGTGCGCCGGCGTCGCCCAGTCGCGCGTGCAGCGAACCCGGCGTCAGGCCCAGCAGCAGATCGAGGCGGTGCTCCGCTTCGACCAGGCTGGTCTGCAGCAGCGGAATCTGCGCCCGCGTCTGCTCGCGGTTGCTGCGCGCCTGCTCCACGTCCTGGCTGTTGACCAGCCCCGCCTGCGCGCGCCACTCGGTGAGCTGGAGCGTTTCCGATTGCGCGTCGAGATTGGCGCGCGCGATGCCGAGCCGCAGCTGCTGCGTGCGCACCTCGACATAGTTTGTTGCCACTTCCGCGACCAGCGAAACCCGGGTGTCGTCGAGACTGGCGCGCGCGGCCTCGAGGTCGGCCTGGGCGGCCTCGACGCTGCGCCGCACGCCGCCGAACACGTCGAGTTCCCAGCTGGCGTCGAAGCCCGCGCTGAAGAAATTGCGCGTGGTGCCGCTGCCGGCTTCCTCGCTCGAACGGGTGCGGCTGGCGTTGCCGGATGCGTCCAGACTCGGGTAGCGCGCGGCGGCGGCAACGGCGCGGCGGGCACGCGATTCGCGCAAGCGGGCCTGTGCGCTCTGCAGGTCGGGGCTGGCGCGCAGCGCTTCGTCCATCAGGCCGGACAGCAGCGGGTCGTTCAGTTGCTGCCACCACAGCGCGAGATCGCCGGGCGCATCGGCGCGCACGCCGGGCAAGGCGGCGGCGTCGAGCTGGCGCCAGACGGCGGGTGCGGCGGGTGTCGGCGGCACATAATCGGGACCGACCGCGGCGCAGCCGGCGAGGCCGAGCCCGGCCAACGCGGCCAGCGCGCAACGGGAAGGAAAGCGGATCATGGTTGGATGGGCGGGGGCACGGCGCTGCAATGGGACGGATTGTAAGTTGGCATCGACGGTTCAGGCTGCGCGGCAGGAAAATCTTCATGTCCGTGCGCGAACAGCCAGCACGAAGACCCCTTGCGCCGCGACGAGTTCCGGTGGCAGGCAAATTGCCGCAGTACGGCCGCGGTCTGCGCAACCGGAAAGCTGCGCTGGCATAATCGGAGCATTTCCGTTTTCGATGTGACCGCATGCATCCCGACCCTGCTCCCGCCGCCCTGCCCGACAGCTTCGCGCTGAGCGAAGGCGAACTGATCGCCTTGCAGGTTCGGACCGCGTTTGCGCTCGGCCTGCCCGATTGCCGCCTGCAGGACAGGCTGCGCGACGGCACGGTCGCGCCGGAACTGGCGGTGATTCCCGCCGGCGCCTTCGAATACGGTGCCGCGCCGAACGAGGCGGCGCCCGCGCAGGACCGGCCGCGCCGCGCCGCGCTGATCGAACGGAGCTTCGCGCTCGGCGCCTATCCCGTCACCACGGTGGAATTCGAGGCCTATGCGCGTGCCACCGGCTGGCGGCCGCGCGAGGACCTCGTCTGGCTGTCGGGCCGCAAGCCGGTCGTCAACGTCCGCCAGACCGATGCGCGCGACTACTGCGCCTGGCTGTCCGCCGAGACCGGCCATCGCTACCGTTTGCCGACCGAACAGGAATGGGAGTACGCCTGCCGCGCCGGTGCCGCCACCGCGTTTCCGCACGGCGACCGCATCGGGCCGGAGGATGCGCTCTACAACGCCAGCCAGGGCTTCGACGCGGCGCGCCCCCGGCGGCCGCGCCTGATGAAGCGCTGCTTCGTGCGCTGCGGCGCCCAGGACGTGGGCCGCCTCAGGGCCAACCGCTGGGGCCTGCACGACATGATGGGCAATGTCTGGGAATTCACGGCGAGCGCGTGGACGCGCGATCACGCCAGCCTGCCGGAGCGCCCGCTGTCGGGCAAGGTGCAGGCGGTGGTGACCAAGGGCGGTTCGTGGTTCGACGGGCCGGAGGATTGCCGCGCCGCGGCACGCCGGCGCCGGCTGGAAAACGAACTCGACATCAATCTCGGCTTTCGCGTCCTGCGCGAAATGTAGGGCCGGCCGCTTACAGCGCCAGTTCCGTCTCCGCCTGCAGCAGCGCCTGCGCCAGCCGCGTGCCGCTCTCCCAGGCACGCTCGACGCCCGCACCGGCGATCCCGTCGCCGATGAGCGCGACGCGGTTCTCGCGGTCGCTCAGCCAGAAGCCGCCCTGCTGCGTGGTCGGCAGGGCCATCTTCCACAGGTGCGCAGCCTCGACCTCGACCGGCCACGGCAGGCCGAGCAAGCCCATCAACGCTGACGCGGCGCGCGTACTGGCCTCTTCCTGGCTGGCCTCGAAGTAGGTTTCGGCGAATTCGTGGCTGCTGTGCACTGTCCACACGCCCTCGCCCTCGATCTGCCGCACGGCAAGATTCAGCAGTTCATCGTCGAACTGGATCACGTCGGCATCGGGCCCGCCTTCCCAGCGCATCACGAACGACCACACGGGCCGGTAGTGCGTATCCTGCAGCAGGCGGTCGCGCAGGCGCGGAATGTTGTGAAGCATGGGAATCGCCTGCGGCGTGGGCACGCTGCAGATGACGCAGTCGTAATTGCCGCGCACCTCGCCGTTTTCCAGGATCAAGGTCCGCGGATCGAGCCGGACCACGCGCGACAGCGTGTGCAGGCGCGCGCCGTCCATCAGGTTGCGTACCAGTTGCGAGGGTTCGATCAGCGCGCGGTAGTGGTTCTGCAGCTGCGCCTGCGTCCACGATACGGTGGCGCGGCCTTGCCAGATCTTGCCGCGTACCGGTGTGAGCCAGCCCTGGCGCACCCATTCGCGCAACTGGCTGCGGAAGGGATCGCGCTTGGCCGAAATGAAGGGCGAGCCGAGCGTGGCCCAGCCCTCGTCCATGCGGCGGGTGGACAGTCGTCCGCCGGCACCGCGTGCCTTGTCGAAAATATCGACTTCCCAGCCCGCGGTCGCGAGCACGCCGGCGCAACTGGCGCCGGATATGCCTGCGCCGACGATGCCGGCCCGTAGTTTCGCCATGCCTGAATCCCCCTGTCGACGCCATCAGTCGTGTATCCGACGGCTATCGAATTCGTTACCGTGCGATGCGGCTGCGTGGCTAGTGTCGTGATCGGTTAACGAACTCTATCAGCAAATTCTTAAGTAACCACATGCTGACAGAAGGGATTTGTATTCGGTTCCGCTCAGGGGAAAAATTTATGCATGGCGATGTGCGGAATCCCCGCCTCCTCGTAGACCTCGCCCACCGGAATGAAGCCTGCGCGCAGGTAGAACCCGGTGGCATGGGTTTGCGCACTGAGCTGGACACGATGCATCCCGTGCGACCGCGCACGGGTCAGCGCGGCGTCGAGCAGCGCCCGGCCGATGCCCTGCCTTCGCCACGCGGGCAACACCGCCATGCGGCCGATGTGGCCGTCGGGCAGCAGGCGCGCGCAGCCCACCGGCGACCCGTCCGCCAGCACGGCGAGCCAGTGTGCCGAGACGGCGTCGTGCGCGTCCCATTCCAGCGCTTCGGGCACGCCCTGTTCGACGATGAACACCGCGCGCCGGATCATCCTCAACTCGGCGCCGCGATGCGCCATGTCGGTCTCGATCAGCGAAAAGGCGTTCATGCCGCCGCGGCAAAATGCCGCACCGCGCGGCGGCCACGCAGGGCGTCCACGCCGGCCAGCGCCGCCAACCCCAGCACGAAGTAGCTGCCGGTGATCAGCAGCGCCTGGCGGTGATCGTTGCCGGTGGCCCAGCTGGCGATGCCGTAGGTGAGCGGGCCGAGAATGGACGCGAGCTTGACCGCCAGTCCCCACAGTCCGAAGAATTCGGCCTGGTGCCGGGGCGGCGCGAGCAGGCCGACCATCGCCCGCCCGGCCGACTGCGATGCGCCCATGCACAGGCCGGCGAGGTTGGCTGCGACCCAGAACATGCGCTCGTCGGGCGCGGCCCAGGCCAGCGCCACCATGACGATCCAGCCGACGAGCGTGAACGCGATCGCCCGCACGTGGCCGATGCGGTCCTGCACGTGGCCGAAGAAGAAGGCGCCCAGCGCGGCGGTGACGTTGACCACCAGCACCAGCACGATGGTCTGCTGGGTGGTAAAGTGAAAGGCCTGGTTGGCGTAGATCGCCGCCAGCGTGATCACCGCCTGGATGCCGGCCTGATACAGCACCGTGCAGATCAGGAAACGCCTCAGGTCGGGCAGTTGCGTCAGGTGCCCCAGCGTGTGGCGCACCTGCGCCCAGGCGCTGCGCGCACTGGCGGACGGCTGCGGTGTCGCGCGTTCGCGCAGCATGAACAGCGTAGGCAAGGCCGCGAACAGGAAAAGTGCGGCGGTGATCAACATCGTCACCGGCACGAAATCCGCCGCGCCCTGCCCCTGCTGCTGCGCCCAGCCGATATAGGCCAGGCTCGCGCCGAGCGACACCAGCCCGCCGACGTAGCCGAGCGACCAGCCCCAGCCCGAGACGCGACCGAGCGCACGCGGCCGGGCGAGTTCGGGCAGGAAGGCGGCGATGAGGTTCTCGCCGGTGCCGAAGAAGAAGTTGGACAGCACCAGCGCCGCGATGGCCAGCACCAGCGCGCCGGGCGCGGCGAAAGACAGCGCGGCCGTTCCGGCCACGCAGCCCAGCGTGGTAAGCCAGAGCAGCGGCTTCTTGCCGGCGTGCGCGTCGGCCCAGGCGCCGACCAGCGGCGCGCTCGCCACCACCGCCGCGTAGGACACCGACAGCGCGAGCGTCCAGACGAAGGTCGCCCAGGGCGCGTCGGCCGCGACGACCGAGACGAAATACGCGCTGAACACGGCGGTGATCACGACCGTGGTGTAGCCCGAGTTGGCGAAGTCGTACATCGCCCACGCCCACAGTTCGCGCCGGCGCACGCCGGGCTGGAGGAGGCGCGAGCGCTTCATGCCGTCTCCGCCTCGGCCTGCTGCTGCAGCGCCCACATGTGCGCGTAGGCGCCGTTGCGCGCCAGCAGTTCGGCGTGGCGGCCGCGTTCGACGATGCGGCCGGCGTCCATCACGAGGATCTCGTCGGCCTCGACGATGGTCGACAGGCGGTGCGCGATGATGAGGCTGGTGCGGGTTTTCGCCATTTCCATGAGTTCGGCCTGGATGGCCTTCTCGGTGCGGGTGTCGAGCGCCGAGGTCGCCTCGTCGAGGACGAGGATGGCCGGGTTCTTCAGCAGCGTGCGCGCGATCGCCACGCGCTGCTTCTCGCCGCCCGAGAGCTTGAGCCCGCGCTCGCCGACCACCGTCTCCCAGCCCTGCGGCAGGCGTTCGATGAAGTCGAGGATGTGCGCGGCGCGCGCGGCGGCGACGATGTCGGCGCGCGTCGCACCGGGCCGGCCGTAGGCGATGTTGTGGTAGATGCTGTCGTTGAACAGCACGGTGTCCTGCGGTACCACGCCGATGGCGCTGCGCAGCGAATCCTGGGTGACGTGGCGGATGTCCTGGCCGTCGATGCGGATGCCGCCCTGCTGTACGTCGTAGAAGCGGAACAGCAAGCGGGCCAGCGTCGACTTGCCCGATCCCGAGGCGCCGACGACGGCGACGGTCCGGCCGGCCGGGATGGCGAAGCTGACGTCGTGCAGGATGGGGCGGTCCGGATTGTAGGCGAAGGACACATGGTCGAACTGGACCTCGCCGGCGAACACGTCCAGCGCATGCGCGTCGGGGCGGTCCTCGATCTCGCGCGGGCGGCCGAGCAGCGCGAACATGCGCTCGATGTCGGTGGTGGACTGCTTGATCTCGCGGTACATCACGCCGAGGAAGGACAGCGGCTGGAACATCTGCAGCAGGAAGGCGTTGACCATCACCAGGTCGCCCAGCGTGAGCGTACCCTCGACCACGCCGAGGCCGGCGCGCCAGATCATGAGCGTCACGCCGACCGCGATGGTGCCGGCCTGCGCCGCGTTCAGCAGGCCCAGCGTGCGCTGCGACTTCAGCGCCATGTCCTCCCAGGCGGCGAGGCTCTCGTCGTAGCGCGCGGCCTCGTACTTTTCGTTGGCGAAATACTTCACCGTCTCGTAGTTGAGCAGGCTGTCGATGGCCTTGGTATAGGCCTCGGAATCGAGCGTGTTGGCACGACGGACGAACTGGGTGCGCCAGTCGGTGATGGTCACCGTGAGGCCGATGTAGGCCGCGAGCGTGATCAGGGTGATGAGGCCGAAGATCCAGTCGAGCTTGACGACGAGCACGACCGCGACCATCAGGATCTCCAGCACCGTCGGCGCGATGCGGAACAGCAGGTAGCCGACCAGGCTGGATACCGCCTTGGCGCCGCGCTCGATGTCGCGGGTGAGGCCGCCGGTCTGGCGTTCGAGATGGAAGCGCAGCGACAGCGTGTGCAGGTGTTCGAACACCGCCATGTTGATGCGGCGCATCGCGCGCTGGGTGACCTTGCCGAAAACCACGTCGCGCAGGTCGGCGAAGGTGGTGCTGGCGAAGCGCAGGAAGCCGTAGGCGAGGATCAGCGCCAACGGCAAGATCAATTCCGGCCGCGGCTTGTCGAGCGCATCGACGATGTGCTTGAGCACCAGCGGCACCGCCACCGAGGCGAGCTTGGCGCCGATCAGCAGGGCCAGCGCCAGCAGCACGCGGCCGCGGAATTCCCACAGGTAGGGAAACAGGCGGCCGATGGAACGCAGGCTGGGATCGACAATGGGCGCAGGAACGGAATGGGTATGGACGGCGTGGGACATCGGCTCGGGTAGAATTGCGGCTGGGCTTTTTGCGATTCTACGTCCGCGCGGCCAGGACCGACGCGGCCATTCGAATAAATGAAACTCTACGGCATTCCCAATTGCACCACGGTGAAGAAGGCACGCGCCTGGCTCGCCGGGCACGGCCACGACGTGCCCTTCCACGACTTCAGGAAACAGGGCGTGGACGCGGCCTGGCTGAAGAAGGTGGCGAAGCAGACCGGCTGGCAGGCCCTGCTCAACACGCGCGGCACCACCTGGCGCAAGCTTTCCGACGCGGAAAAGGCCGCCGCCGGCAACGAGGCCGGCGCCTTCGCCCTCATGCTTGCCCAGCCCAGCGTGATCAAGCGTCCCGTGCTGGAACGCGACGGCGCCTTCCATCTCGGCTTCGGCGAAGACGAGTACGCAGCCCTCTTCGGAACCTGATCCGCATGGCCAATGAAACTTTCGACCTTGCCGTCGCGCTCCTGAAGCGCAAGTCGCTGACGCCGGACGACGCCGGCTGCCACGACCTCATTGCGGCGCGGCTGGAAAAACTCGGCTTTTACGTCGAGCGGCATCGCCACAACGGCGTCGACAACCTGTGGGCGCGACGCGGCCAGATGCCGCCGCTGGTCTGCTTCGCCGGTCATACCGACGTGGTGCCGACCGGCCCACTGGACGCCTGGGAATCCGACCCCTTCACGCCCACGCTGCGCGACGGCAAGCTCTACGCGCGCGGCGCCGCCGACATGAAGACCTCGGACGCCGCCTTCGTCACGGCGACGGAGCGTTTCGTGGCCGCGCATCCAGACCACAAGGGCTCGATCGCCTTCCTGCTGACCTCCGACGAGGAAGGCCCGGCCACCGACGGCACGGTGAAGGTCGTCGAGGCCCTGCGCGCACGCGGCGAATTCCTCGACTACTGCATCGTCGGCGAACCCACCAGCGCCGCCGAGTTCGGCGACACCATCAAGAACGGCCGCCGCGGCTCGCTGTCCGGCAAGCTCATCATCAAAGGCGTGCAGGGCCACATCGCCTACCCGCACCTGGCCAAGAACCCCATCCACCTCGCCGCGCCCGCCATCGCCGAGCTCGCCGACACCATGTGGGACGAAGGCAACGCCTACTTTCCGCCGACGACCTGGCAGATCTCCAACATCCACGGCGGCACCGGCGCGACCAACGTCATCCCCGGCACGGTCGAGATCCTGTTCAACTTCCGCTACTCCACCGCCAGCACCGCCGAAGGCCTGATGGAGGCGATGCACGAAATCCTCGACGACCACGGCCTCGATTACGCGATCGAGTGGAGCCTCTCGGGCAAACCCTTCCTCACCCCGAAGGGCACGCTCTGCGACCTCCTGTCCGACGCGATCCGCGAAGTCACCGGCGTGACGCCCGAGCTCTCGACTTCCGGCGGCACCTCCGACGGCCGCTTCATCGCCGAGATCTGCCCCCAGGTCGTCGAATTCGGCCCGCTCAACAACAGCATCCACAAGCTCAACGAGCACGTCGCCGTGGAAGACATCGAACGCCTGGCAGCGGTGTACCAGAAGACGCTGGAGAAGCTGCTGGGGTGAGCTGGCGTCTGCCTGACCCGGCGGCACTCCCCATTCACTACTGACCACTCACCGCATGAACCACTTCGACGACACCGAATCCCTCATCACCGTACGCGACTGGCTGCGCTTCGCGGTGTCGCGCTTCAACGAGGCGAAGCTGTTCTTCGGCCACGGTTCGGACAACGCCTTCGACGAAGCCGCGTATCTGATCCTGCACACCCTGCACCTGCCGCTCGACCGGCTGGAACCCTTCCTCGACGCCAGCCTCACGCACGGCGAATCCGAGGAAATCCAGAGCGTGATCGAACGCCGCGTGCGCGACCGCGTGCCGGCCGCCTATCTCACGCACGAGGCCTGGCTCGCCGGCCACCGCTTCTACGTGGACGAACGCGTGATCGTGCCGCGCTCCTTCATCGCCGAGCTGCTCGGCGAACAGCTCGTACCCTGGGTCGAGGATGCCGACGCGGTGTCGAGCGCGCTCGACCTCTGCACCGGCTCGGGCTGCCTCGCCATCCTCGCCGCGCTGGCGTTTCCGAATGCGCAGGTCGATGCCGTCGAGCTGTCGAAGGACGCGCTCGCCGTCGCCGCGCAGAACGTCGCCGACTACGGCCTGGGCGAGCGCATCGAGCTGATCGAATCGGACCTGTTCGCCGCGTTGAAAGGCCGGACCTACGACGTGATCGTCAGCAACCCGCCCTACGTCAATGCCGAATCCGTCGCCGCGCTGCCGCCGGAATACCAGGCCGAACCCGCGCTGGCGCTGGGATCGGGCGAAGACGGCCTGGACGCCACGCGGCAGATCCTCGCCGCGGCCAAGGCGCATCTCAATCCGGGCGGCGTGCTGGTGGTGGAGATCGGCCACAACCGCGATGCGCTCGAAGCCGCCTACCCCGCCCTGCCTTTCACCTGGCTCGATACCGCAGGCGGCGACCAGTTCGTCTTCATGCTGCGGCGCGAAGATCTCTAACGCAACCTGTCAGCCAGACCGGCCGCGAGCGTGCGTGCCGCTTCGCGCACGGCCGGGGTGATCGCATCGTCCAGCGCGAGCGTGCCGATTTCGATCCCGTACAGATCAAGCCGCGGCGGCAGGCTGTCCATCGCCTCGGCCAGCGCCAGCGCGTCGAATACGCCGAAGCCGTGGCTGGACAGACCGCCGTCGTAGCCACGCCAGTCCATGCGGTCGAAATGCCGGATCGTCCCCGCTACCGCGTTGCTTGACATGGCATCGACCAGCACCACATGCGCCGCGTATTCCAGACGCGGCACCAGAGCTGCGCCGGGACGGTCGAGCCTGACGAGCTCGATGCCGTTTCCGTTTTCGATCCCCAGCGCATGCAGTTCATCCACCACCCACCACCCGGCCTGGTCGTCGCCCGCCGGCGAGCCGATGCCGAGGATGCGCACGCGCGTCATGTCCGTTCCAGGTTCAGCCGCAGGAAATGCGTGGCGCAGGAAATGCAGGGATCGTAGTTGCGGATGATCTTCTCGCAGTGCAGGCGCAGCGCCTCGTCCGGCCGGTCCAGGCCGAAATTCAGCAGCGACAGCCGCAGGTCGTCCTCGATGCGCGCCTGGTTCTGGCTGGTCGGCGGCACGATGCGCGCATTCACCACGCGACCGTCGGCGTCCATTTCGTAGCGGTGCCACAGCAGGCCGCGCGGCGCCTCGGTGCAGCCGGTGGCGACACCGGCACGCGGCGTCGCCGGCACCCACGCCGAATCAGGCAGCCGGTAATCGGCCAGCAGGCGCGCGGCTTCGTCGAGCGCGAGCCAGATTTCCGCCGCGCGCGCGAGCAGACTGTGGAACACATTGCGGCTCGGCAGCGCGAAGCCGACTTCGGCAAGCAATGCCTGCAGCGCAGCGGGCAGGCGGTCGCGGTTGAGGTTCAGGCGCGCCAGCGGACCGACCAGATAGGCCTGGCCGCGATAGCGGCTGAAGAGCGCGGTGGAATGCGGCTCGTGGCGTTCGGCGAAGTGCGCGTCGTAGGCGTCTGCGCCGATCAGCAGACCATCGCTGGCCGCGATGTCGCCCGCTTCGATGGCGTAGCGGTCGGGGTGGCGCATCGCCACCGAGACGAAGTCCTGGTCGTCCGGCGGCAGCGGGATGGCGGCCGCCCAGCGCACCAGTGCCTCGGCTTCCGGCAGGGCGGCAACGAGCCGCTCGTGCAGTTCGCGCACGCGCGCGGCCGGCGGCGCGGCGTGGAAGCCGCCGATGCGCACGCCGACCGGGTGCACCGAACGCGCGCCGAACAGGTCCATCAGCTCGTTGCCCAGCCCTTGCAGGCGCAGGCCGCGACGTACCGCGTCCGGCGCGATCTGCGCCAGTTCGATGGCGTTGCCGCAGCCGAAGAAATCCGGCGCGGCAAGCAGGTGGATGTGCAGGCTGTGGCTCTGCAGCCATTCGCCGCAATAGAACGCGCGGCGCATGGCGCGCGCCCACGGGCTCAGTTCCACGCCGTAGAGCTGCTCCAGCGCCTGCGTCGCCGTGACCTGGTAGGCCACCGGACAGATGCCGCAGATGCGGGCGACGAGGTCGGGGATTTCCGTGTAGTGATGGCCTTCGAGGAATTTCTCGAAGAAGCGCGGCGGCTCGAAGATGCGCAGGCGCAGCTGGGTGATGTGGCCGTCGTCGATGCGCAGGTCGAGCGCGCCCTCGCCTTCCACCCGCGCCAGCACGGGCACGTGGATCGCCACCGAGCGCGTCTGTTCAGTCATGGCCCGTCCTCGCCCTTTGCGCGGCTGCCAAAAAAACCGGCGCCTGGCTGTTGATGCTCTGGAAGCGTTGCGCGACGGCCGTCGCATCCAGTCCCAGCGCGCGGAAGCGCGCGGCGAGCGCATCGGTGTTGGCGTTTTCCGCCGGGCCGTAGCAGCCGTAGCAGTCGCGCCCCAGACCCGGGCACAGCGCGCCGCAGCCGGCGCGCGTCACGGGCCCCAGGCAGGCGATGCCGCGGCTCACCATCACGCAGGGATAACCCTGCCGCTTGCACTCCACGCAGACCTTGTCGGTGGTCTCGCGCGGCGTTGCACCGAGCAGCAGCGCATTGACTGCAGCCAGCATCTGCGCGCTGTCCACCGGGCAGCCGTACAGTTCGAAGTCGACCTTGACGTGCGCCGACACCGGCGTGGACTGCGCCAGGCTGGCGATGGCATCCGGGTGGGCATAGATCTGCGCGATCCACGCGGCGCCGTCGGCCTGGTTGCGCAGCCCCTGGATGCCGCCGGTGGTCGCGCAGGCGCCGATGGCAATGAGGATGCGGCTGTGCTCGCGAATGCGGCGGATGCGTTCGAGGTCTTCCGGCGTCGAGACGCTGCCCTCGACAAAGGCGACATCTACTTCGGCCTCGGGGTCCATCGGCCCGGCCTCGGCGAAATGCACCAGCTCGACGCGCGCCGCCAGCGTCAGCAGGTCTTCGCCCAGGTTGAGCAGCGCGAGCTGGCAGCCGTCGCAGGAACTGAACTTGTGCACCGCCACGCGCGGCTTGCGTTCGCCGTCCATCAGAATCCCCGGTGCGCGAGCAGCGCCCTGACCTCGCCCCAGTTGAACACCGGGCCGTCGCGGCAAACGAAGGCGCTCCCCAATTGACAATGGCCGCAGCGCCCCACCGCGCACTGCATGTTGCGCTCCATGCTGAGGAACAGGCGCGATTCCGGCAGGCCGCGCGCGAGCAGGCTGTCGGCGCCGACGTGCATCATGCCCTCGGGCCCGCACATCATCGCCACCGCGCAGTCCGGATTGAAACGCGCGAGACTGAACAGGTCGGTGATCCGCCCGACGTGCCAGGGCCACAGCGCCTCGCCCTCGTTCGCCGCCACCAGCACCTGGGTGTCGGGCAGCTTCGCCCAGCGCTCGTACTGTTCGCGCCAGATCAGGTCCTCGGCGTGCTTCACGCCCTGGATGATGACGAGCTTGCCGAAGCGTTCGCGCCGCTTCAGCACGTAGTGGATCACCGACAACACCGGCGCGCAGCCCAGCCCGCCGGTCAGCAGCACCACGTCGCAGCCGCTCACCTCCTGCAGCGGCCAGCCGCGTCCGAAGGGCCCGCGCAACCCCAGCTTGTCGCCCGGCCGCAGCTTCGCCAGGCCCTGCGTCACGCGGCCCTGCGCACGGATGGTGTGGCCGATGCCGTCGCGCTCCTCGGGGTCGGACATGATCGAGATCGGCGCCTCGCCGATGCCATACAGATACAGCATGTTGAACTGTCCCGGCGCGAAGCGGTACGCCGCCTGCGCCGCCGGCTCGTCGAGACGCAGACGCAGGGTGAAGATGGAGGGCGACTCCTGCGTGCGCGCCACCACCGTGGCGGCGTGCGGCGGGCCGGCATCGAGCTGCGTGCGTGCGTTCATGGCTGCGCCTCCGTCAGGGCCGCGACTTCCGCGGTGAGATCGATCCCCACCGGACACCAGGCGATGCAGCGCCCGCAGCCCGTGCAGCCGCTGCGGCCGAACTGGTCGTGCCAGCCGGCGAGCTTGTGGGTGAGCCACTGGCGGTAGCGGCTGCGGATGTCGCCCCGCACGTTGAAGCCGTGCAGGTGGCCGTGGGTTTCGCCGAAGCACGAATCCCACTGCCGCGCGTGCACGCTGGCGGCGCCGTCCACTGCGGGCGTGTCGATCTCGGCGTGGCAGAAGCAGGTGGGACACACCGCCGTGCAGTTGCCGCAGGCGAGGCAGCGCGCGGCAACATCGTCCCAGCGCGGGTGCTCCAGTTGCGTCATCAGCGCGTCGCGCAAATCGTGTCCCGGCAGGCGACGCGTCTGCGCGGCCGCCGCGGCCTCGCCCTGAGTGCGCGCCGTTTCGATCTGTTCCGGCGTGGCGGGTGCCAGGTTCAATGTTTCAAGGAACACGCGGCCCGCTTCGCTGCCGGCCGTGGCGACGAAGCCCTCGGGCAGTTCGGCCAGCGCGATGTCATGGCCTGCGGTCGGCGTCGGGCCGTCGCCGGTCGAGGCGCAGAAACAGGTGGCTGCCGGCACCGCGCACTGCACCGCGACCAGAAACAGGCCGGCGCGGCGCGCCGCGTAGTGCGGATCGACGCGCCCGTCACGCAGGAAATGCGCATCCTGCAGCGCCAGTGCGGCGAGGTCGCAGGCGCGCACGCCGATCACGGCCAGCTTGGTCAGCCGGGGCAGCGTCGCCTCGAAGCGGAGCGCGCCGTCGGCGCCGCGCGCCACGCGCCACAGCGATTCCTGCGGTGCGAAGGCCAGCGGCTTGATCGCCTGCGGGCCGGTGGCCCAGGCGAAATAGCGGTTCAGCGGATCCCGTGTCAGCCTGATCTGCCCTGCTGTCTGCTCGGCCTGCAGGCCGCGCGGCAGGTGCGTGCCCGCTTCCAGTTCGCGCAGGACGAGCGCATCGCGTTCCGCCTGCGCGCCCAGGCAACGATAGCCTCGCCGCACAAGCGCTTCGAGCAGCGCGTCCAGTTGCGGGAGGGGCAGGAATCCGGGCGAAGCAACGTTCGGCGACATGGGACTCGGGCTGAATGGCATCTATTCAGTGTAAGCATAAAACCTTGCTGAAAACAGGAATATGACGGCTCGTCGCGGTCATCCGCCATGTCAAAAAGCTGCCCGGCTGCCTTGGCTATAATGGCCGCTTTCGTCAGCAGTGATGGGAGAGTGCCATGCAGCAACAACTCGATGTGTTCGTCGCCTCGTTCACCGCCTTCTGGACCCAGCTCGCCGGGTTCGTCCCCCAGCTGATCGCCGCGCTGGTGCTGCTGTTCGTGGGCTGGCTGTTCGCCAACCTGATCCGCACCGCCGTGATGAAGCTGCTCGACGTGCTCAAGTTCGACGCCCTCTCCGAAAAAACCGGCATCGAAGCCTTCCTCAAGCAGGGCCATCTCGACCTCAGCCTGTCGCGCATCCTCGGCAAGCTGGCCTACTGGATCGTCATCTTCATCGTCATCGTGGTGGTCGCCAACAGCCTCGGCCTGCACATGGTGGCCGACCTCTTCAACAAGGTCGTGCTCTACATTCCCAACGTGATCGTCGCCATCCTCGTGCTGGTGTTCGGCATCCTGGTCGCGCGCTTCATCAACCGGCTGGTGTTCGCCTATCTCAACAACGTCGGCGTGCAGGGCGCGCTCACCATCAGCACCCTCTCGGAATACGGCGTCATCATCTTCGTCGTGTTCGTCGCGCTGGAACAGCTGGCCATCGGCACCGAACTCCTGACCGCTGCGTTCCAGATCGGCTTCGGCGCCATCGGCCTCGCCTTCGCGCTGGCCTTCGGCCTGGGCGGCCGCGAATGGGCCGCCGGGGTGATCCGGAAACTGACTGAGAAATAAGCCGTCCTGCCCGGCTCACACGCCGGGCATGCCGACGAAGCGCGGCAGCGCCTTCACCCGTTCCAGCCAGCGCCGTACGCCCGGATACGGCGCCAGGTCGACGCGGCCCTGGTGCGCCAGCGCCGCGTAGGGAAAACAGGCCACGTCGGCGATCGTCGGTCCCTCGCCCGCCAGCCAGTCCGCCCCAGCCAGCCGCGATTCCAGCACGTCCAGCGCCATCCGGGCCTGCGCCTGCGCCGCGTCGAGGTCGCCCGGCAGGCCCATGTGCGCGATCACGCGCGCACGGAACAGGCCATTGGCGATTTCGTTCTGCGCCAGTTCCAGCCACTGCATGACCTGGCCCAGGCGTAGCGGGTCCTGTGGCAGCCAGGTGCGCGCCGGGTCGTGGCGCGCGGCGAGATACGCCAGGATCGCGGTCGAGCCCCACAGATGCTCCGTGCCGTCGACCAGGGTGGGAATCTGGCCGCGCGGATTCAGCGCCAGATACGCGGCGTCCACATCGTTGCGGCCGTCCTTGATTGCCACCGGAATGCGCTCGTACGGCACGTCGAGCAGTGCGAGCAGCAGGCGCACCTTGTAGGCGTTGCCCGAGCCTTCGCGGTCATAGAGTGTGAGCATGGCGGTGTCCTTCAGCATGGGGATTCGAGTTGGCGCAGCAGCGCGTCGGCCTCGGCCAGTTGCGCTTCGCTGAACACGTGCACGCCAGCCTCGGCCAGCCGCGCCGCCGACACGCCCAGCGTGCCCGGCACGCGGGTGTCAGTGAAGCTACCGTCGAGCGTGAAGCCGCTGCCGCACGAGGGACTGCCCTCCTTCAGCACGGCGATGCGGATGCCCTTTTCGCGCGCGCGGGCCAGCGCCACATCGGCGCCGTGCACGAGTTCGAAGCTCACGTCGCGCCCCGTCGTGTCGAAGGCACGCGCCTCGCCGGCCAGCACCCGGAAGCCGCCCGCGCCGCCGGCGATTTCCGCACGCGGGCGCGGCACGCCGAGGCCGCCCGCCACTTCCGGGCACACCGACACCACCCGGCCTTCGTCCAGCCAGCGCTGCAGGATGGCGTCGTCGCAGCGCATGTCGCCGCCGTTGAAGCGCACCGCTTCGCCGAGCAGGCAGGCGCTGACGAGCACGTGTTCCATGGCTAGACGAGTTCGCCCCGTACCGTGAGTACGGTCTGCCCGCCGACCTCGATCTCCGGCACGTCGTCCACCCTGCGCGCACGCAGGCGAATTGAAGAAGGCCGGCGCAACTCATGGCCCTGCTCGATGCGCAGGTCCACGTCGGCATGGCCGTATTCGAGCAGGTAGGCGCCGAGGAAGGCCGCGCCGTTGCCGGTCGCCGGGTCCTCGCGCACGCCGTGCGCCTCGAAGAAGAAGCGCACGCACAGGTCGCTCGCCGCGTCGTGCGTCTCGCGCGTGAACAGGTAGGTCAGCGGCGGAAAGCCCTGCGCCAGCAGCGGCGCGTAGGCCTCCAGGTTCAGCCAGCTGCGCTTCAGCGCCGACAGGCTGCGCAGCGGCACGATCATCGCCGCCGTGCCCGCCGCCACCTGCCGCACCGGCGTCGCCGGATCGATGTCGTCCGGCGCGATGCCCAGCGCCGCCGCCATCGCCTCGCGCGGACAAGTCGCACCCAGCGTCACCGGCGGCGCGCGGAACCACAGCGTCTCGCCGTCCGCCCCCGCCTCGAAGCGCACCGGCACCTGTCCCAATTGCAGGTTCAGCCGCACCGGGCCGCTTGCCTCCGGTTCCATGAAACGCCGGATCGCCCACGCCGTGCCCACCAGCGGATGCCCCGCAAACGCCAGCTCGCGCGCCGGCGTGAACAGCCGCACGCGGTAGCCGCCGTCCGCCTCCGGCTGCGCGTTCACAAAGGTCGTCTCCGAGTAATTCGTCTCTGCCGCGATCATCTGCATCGTCTCGGTGGAGAGATCGTCGGCATGCGTCACCACCGCCAGCTGGTTGCCGGCGTAGGCGCGGTCGGCGAAGACGTCGAGGATGTAGAAGGGATGGGGCATGGGGATTATTTAACGTGGAAGTGAACGGCCTGTACTGCTTTTCGCTCAGATCCTCTCGAATGAAAGGTTATGCCGCTGATTCATGCCTCAGGGTACAACGCTCTCATACACGCGAAGAATTTCTTGTTCAGCGCTGCATCCGAGTAAACATCCTTCGCATATGCGACGGCCCCCTTTTTTATATCAGCGGAAAGTGATCGCAAATGGATATGTGCTCGATGACTGTATGGGCAGTGCCATGGCGGATCACTCACAAGTATGTGGTTCTCTTCAATAAAGGAGATTGCCGGATGTCGGCTGTCGGCGTACACCTTCCATGTGAATCTTCGGCCGTGTCCGTTTCCCGGTTTGCGGTCGATCCATACACCGCTGGCAATGCCTCGATGGGCAATAGAGTTGCGAAATGCTTCAACGAGAACCCGGATTGTGTCTTCTTCGTAGTCCGGTTGAGGAAGATATCGGTTCGACCAGGCTGCAACATCGCGCCAACCGATGGCATCTAGGCGCCCTCCTTTGTAGAGGCCGGCCATGTACTCCAAGGTCGCGCAGCACGCTGCAAGGGCGGGAAAGTAGGCATGCGTAAGACCGCGCCTTGTCTTCGACGGTACGGGAGTCAAACAAATGTCGATGTCTTTCGTGAATCCCGCTATTCGGTCCAAGACAAAGCGCTCTGCAAAAGCCGCAGGGTCGTTTCCTAGACTTCGGTGGGGAGCGCGGGATTCCATGGATCAGCTTGGAGCGGCATTACGTAATTTAGGCAGCATCGAGAGTAATTCTCGATGCCGCCCAATTCAAGCCGACTGCAACCTGCCACCTGCAATCAGGCTTCACTTCACCATCCTCCCGCCTTATCCATTTACCACTCCCCGCTTACCGCTCACCCCAATCAATACTCCACCCTCACCGTCACATACCCCCGCGGCTCGAACGCCCGGTCCGGGTTCACGCTCAGGTCGCCCTCGCCCTTGATCTCCAGGTAGTCGCCCAGCAGGCTCTGACCGACGAGGGCGACTTCGGCGCGCGCGCCGTTCCATTTGAAGCGCCTGGCGATGCGCAGGTCGAGGCGGTCGTGGGCAGGGACGTCGTCGTAGTTCACCCAGCGCATGGTGCCGCGGGCGTAGTAGCCGAGGCTGGCGAC